>BJFY01000006.1 GCA_014190155.1 Actinomycetes bacterium
TTATTCTCAATAAATATGGCTTGCTTAGTTAAAAATACTTAGCGCAGCAATCGCGCTATCAAATCCCTTATCTTCAAAGCTCTCAGTAAATCCAGCGCGAGCCCTGGCCTGTTCAATTGTGTCGCACATTAAAACTCCAAATCCAATTGGTTTAGAACGACTTAGTGAAACCTCCATAATCCCAGTAGTAACACCTTGGCAGACATAATCAAAATGTGGCGTGTCTCCACGAAGAACAAGTCCGAGAACTACTGCAACATCGAAACCGGAATCTAAAGCAAGTTGGGCCGCTAGAGGAAGCTCAAAAGAGCCCGCTACTTTACGGATTTCGACATTTGTTAGCCCGGATATTTCAAATCCTTTAAGAGCGCCATCAATGAGTGCTTGGCAAATTTCTGGGTGCCAAGATGCACTTATAACGACCGCTTTTAAGTGGGATACGTTCTTGAGTTGGACCTCGGGTGATTTTCCAGCCATTAGATCTCTCCTAACGAGTGACTCAATAAATCTCTCTTACTTTCTAAATACTTCTTATTGAATTTATTTACTCCAACTAGAAGCCTGCTTTTTTTTATTTTAATTCCAGATCCTTCAAAAACTGCTAATTTTTCTGGATTATTAGTGAGTAATTCGATATCGCAAATTTCAAGGGCTTTTAGAATTATGATTGCATCGCCATATGATCTCTCATCAACACCATGCCCAAGTGAAATATTAGCTTCAAGAGTATTTTGCCCAAGATCTTGCAATATGTAAGCACGGATTTTCTCGCCGAGCCCAATTCCTCGTCCTTCATGATCACGTAAATAAATAATCAATCCAGAGCCACGCTTTTCAATTTCGTAAATTGCTTGGATTAGTTGTGGTCCACAATCACAGCGCAATGAACCAAAGGCATCGCCCGTTAGGCATTCTGAATGTATTCGACTCAAGAGATTTTTTTCTTGCAAATTCCCAAGTGCCAAGATCGCATGCTCCACGCCACTTCGTGAAGTGAATGTGGTGACCTTCCAAACATGTTCTCCAATAGGTAATTTAGCCCATTGAAAATCAATTTTATCATCCAACTCTTTTCTGACAACTTGGGCTTTTATCTCTTCAATAGTTATCTTCCTAATGGAATGCTTTGAAGCAAAATCTTCTAGTTCACTCCCGCGCATCATTGATCCATCGTCGTTAACCAACTCTGAAAGCACTGCCGCTGGATATGAATTAGTTAATTCACATAAGGCAATGCCAGCCTCGGTATGCCCACCTCGTTCGTGGATGCCGCCGGCAACTGCTACTAATGGGAAAATATGGCCAGGGCGCGAGAACTCTGCGGCGCTTGTATCTGGATTGGCTAGCGCGCGCAGTGTATTTGCCCGCTCCGCTGCACTAATTCCTGTGGTTCGCGCCTCAATCAAATCAACCGAAACCGTAAATGCTGTCTCATGGCTATCTTCACTTTTGGCAACCATCATCGGAAGTTTGAGTCGTTTGGCGTTCTCATTAGTAATTGCGCCACAAATAACACCAGAGGTATGTCGTACCATGAAACCTATTTGTGCCGTAGTGGCTGTTTCGGCCAGCAATATTAAATCGCCCTCATTTTCACGATCAGAATCATCGGTGACAATCAAAAATTTTCCATTCTTAAAATCTGCGAGAGCGTCTTTGAGATTACTCATGACTTATCCCCCTTGGCTAGCAGTCTCTCAACATACTTGGCTAGAACATCAACTTCGATATTTACTAAATCTCCTGGCTTCTTTGTTGACAAATTAGTTCGTTTTAAAGTTTCCCGAATCAACCACACTGTTACTACATTTGTTGCATCAGCTATCTCACCTACAGTTAAAGAAACGCCATCAATACAGATAGAGCCTTGATTCACAATATATCTACCCAAATGTTCTGGCACTTTAATATCAAATTGAACCCATTTATCGCCAGGGGTGAATGCAAGAACTGTGGCAGTGCCGTCAACATGACCTTGAACCATATGTCCCCCCATACGGTCACTCAATTGCGCCGCAAGTTCTAAATTCACGTGACTGCCCACAATAGTTTGCGCCAATGAAGTAAGTGTCAAAGTTTGGACCATTACATCGGCCGTAAATTCTCTCCCAGATACCGATCTTGCGGTTAGACAGACACCATTTACCGCAATCGAGTCTCCCAATTTTATTTCGGCGATAAGCAATGGTGCTGCAATTGTAAAAATTGCAGAATTATTGCCATTACTAATTGCGGTAACTGTTCCAAGCTCTGATATGAGTCCAGTAAACATCATGCACCGTTTCTAACGCGATAGACAGATTTAATATCGCCATCTAGAACTTGGGTGCTGATGTGCTGCAAGCGCATTTGATCTGCGATTGTTGAGTCAAAATCACGAGCATAGAAAGCTTTCCCAGATCCCAATAAAGAAGGTGCTTGATAGATGACAAGTTCGTCAATCAAAGCGTGTTTGACCATGGCGCTTGCCAACGTGGGGCCAGCCTCAACAAATACCTGATTAATATCTAACTCATTGAGTTTTTCTACCAATAGATCCAAATCCTGCGATTTCACAACAACGGTCTCGCTTGCGCCATCAAAGATCGCGGCATCATGTGGCAACTCTCGTTCCCCACAAATAACCCGAATCGGATTGTGTGAATATCCCACAAAGTCACCACGTGGAATTAATTTTGGATTATCTGTAATAACTGTATTTGTTCCAACTAAAATTGCATCAGATTGGCGACGCAACTTTTGAACATCTGCGCGCGATATTTCACTGCTTATCCATTTTGAAGATCCATCGGTTGCTGCACTTTTTCCATCAAGAGTCGCTGCAACTTTCCAAGTAAAAAAGGGACGATTTTTCTTTATCTTCGTCAACCAAGCACGATTTGAATGCGCAGCCACTTCTTTAAGCACGTCGGCAATAACGATTACACCACTGGTTCGTAATTTTTCAGCCCCACCTGCTGCAACTGGATTAGGATCACTAACAGCAAATACAACTGTTGCGATTCCGGCATCAATTATTGCCTGCGTGCACGGAGTAGTACTTCCTATGTGATCACATGGTTCAAGCGTCACAACCATTGTTGCACCATGAGCACTTTTACCCGCACTTTTAATCGCAACTATTTCTGCATGATCATTGCTCTTCATGCGATTATGAAAACCTTCAGCGATGAGATTTCCAGTCGCATCAATTATTACGGCACCAACTATTGGATTAGGCGCACTCTTTCCTAACCCATTTTCTGACAGAGCGATGGCACGTTGCATTGCAACGGTGTAATCCATATCTACCCCCACTCATAATTCGAGTCGCCGGGGTGTGTGCATGTAGGCACAAATACGGTAGGGCAAGTCAAATGCCCACCTACTTTTGTTTCCTCTCATCCGGACTTTAACCGTCGGTCTCAGAATTTCACTGAGTCAACCGATACCTGGATGGCATCGGGTCGCGGACTATAACCGCCGGTTCGAAATTACATCGACCCCGGAAACAACGTCTTAATTCTACAGCGACTTTGCCCAGGCTGGGAACTCAATACCTTTGATTTATAGCACAATCTGGGGTTCAGATACTTCCTTTTAGATAGGAATTAATTCCATCTGCTAAAAATTGCTGCACTTCCGTTGCAACTTCCGGAGCGACTCCAGCTAGAGCATTGAACCCGTGTATTGCGCCGAGAAATTCTTTGAAGATCACCTTAACTCCAGCCTTTTCTAATGCCTCTGCATAGAGTCGTCCATCATCGGCTAATGGATCGTATTCAGCCGTAACTACAAGTGCTGGCGCTAGGTTTGATAGGTTTTTAGATGTGGCCGGAAAAGCGTAAGGATTGTCTAAGTCAGCATCATCCTGCGCATATTGTGATTCAAACCAACGCATTACTTGAGAAGTTAAACCAAAACCTTCGCCATTATTAATCGCACTTGGTAACGAACCATCATGACCGGTGCATGGATATACCAACATTTGGAAAGCAAGTTTTACTAATCCGGTATCGCGAGCTTTGATTGCAACTGCTGCAGCTAGATTTCCGCCAGCGCTATCCCCACCAACGCCAATCTTTGTGGCATCGATTTTCAATAGCTCTGCGTTACGAACTACCCATTCAAGCGCGGAATAACAATCATTAAAGGGAGTTGGAAACGGATGTTCCGGTGCTTTTTGATATTGCACCTGGACAACTACGAATTTTCCTTTGTTTGACAACGAGCGAACTGTTGGTTCGAAACCATCCATATTCCCGATAACCCAGCCGCCGCCATGCAAATAAAGCATGATTGGAAGGTTTGGTTCATCACTTGGTCGATAAATCCTTATTGGTAAATAACCATTTGGCCCAGAGATAACTTTATGTTCAACGCTAAATATTGGTTCGGGCTTACCAATGAAATCTGGATTTGGAAGGGTGCGGAATCGATACTCCACCATGGACATTTCCCATGGCGCTGGCATCACCATTTTTTCGCGGAGCGCTAGATATTCGGCAAATTCCTGTTTAAGCGCCATAGATTGAGCGTAGTAGTCTTTTAATATGAATGCCAAGGATTCGAGCCGAGAGTCGCACTTGCCTGCAATTTAGAAGCGATATGAAGTTAGTAAATAACTATTTCTGCTCCAGCTATTTGTTAAGAAACGTGGAACAACTGCGACATATTAATTAATGAGTGCTCACTGTTGGTTTTTCGTATTCAAGTGAGAACCCAATAACGCTGATCAGAAGTGCGCCTACCCCAATAATTGTGAGCCACCACCCGATGATCAATCCCAGACCTACTGTGCAAATCGAAAGTCCAAGTGGCAATGGCCACCATGAATGTGGGCTGTAAAAACCAAGGTCACCTGCGGAATCTGCTATTTCTCCTAGGTCATTATCTTCAGGAAGCACTCCACCAGATCGTCGATCAATAAACCATAAGTAATAGCCAATTAGTAGCGCTAAGAGCGCGCTTAATCCAATCGCTATGACGCCTAACTCCTCACCGCCTACTAAGAAATAGACAACATCTAGCAGAGCATAAAAAAATGTCAACACTGCAAATAATTTCCAAGCGACGCGCATTAGTGCCCACCATCAGTATTAACCATATGTGGGTGATGTAAATCAAATGCTGGTCGTTCGCTTCGGATCCGCGGCATCGATGTGAAGTTGTGACGTGGTGGTGGGCAGGAAGTGGCCCACTCCAGCGAACCACCATAACCCCACGGATCATCTACTAATACTTTTGGACTCTTTCGAGATATCCAAACATTGATAGCGAAGGGAAGCATTGATAAAGCTAGTAGAAAAGATCCAGTCGTAGAAATCATATTCATTTCTGTGAATCCATCTGTTGCCAGATAATCTGCGTAGCGACGCGGGAAGCCTTTTATACCCAACCAGTGTTGAACCAAGAAAGTAATGTGGAAACCGAAGAAAAGCGTCCAGAAATGAATTTTTCCTAAACGTTCGTTTAGCATATGCCCAGTCATCTTTGGCCACCAGAAATAAAAGCCGCCAAACATTGCAAACACTACAGTTCCAAATAAGACGTAATGAAAATGCGCTACCACGAAATATGAAGCCGAAACACTGAAATCTAATGGTGGGCTTGCCAAAATAATTCCAGTTAAGCCACCGAATAAGAAAGTAATAAGAAAACCCGTGATCCAAAGCATTGGTGTGTCAAAAGTTATAGAACCACGCCAGATAGTGCCAATCCAATTGAAAAATTTCACTCCAGTTGGAACGCCGATTAAGAAAGTCATGAACGAAAAGAATGGCAATAGAACTTGCCCTGAGGCAAACATATGATGTGCCCAGACGGCAACCGAGAGAGCTGCAATTCCTATTGTGGCCGCAATTAAACCTTTGTATCCAAAAATAGGTTTCCTACTAAAAACTGGCAAAATTTCAGTAGCAATTCCAAAGAAGGGAAGCGCGAGGATATAAACCTCTGGATGTCCAAAAAACCAAAAGAGATGCTGCCAAAGCATGGCGCCACCATTTGCGGGATCAAATATGTGAGATCCAAATATGCGGTCAGACTCAAGTCCTAATAGCGCCGCAGCTAATGGCGGAAATGCCAGCAAAACAAGAATTGATGTAAGAAGCGCGTTCCATGTAAATATCGGCATCCGGAACATAGTCATCCCGGGAGCGCGCATTGTGAAAATTGTAGTTACAAAATTAACGCCACCCATAATTGTTCCAAGGCCACTGATTGCTAAACCAATCACCCACAAATCTGAACCTATACCTGGCGAATATTCTGAATTTGAAAGTGGCGCATAGGCCGTCCAGCCAAATGAAGCCGCGCCACCTGGCGTTAAAAATCCGGCAAACACCATCACTCCGCCAAGTAAATACAACCAGTAAGAAAGCATGTTTAATCTTGGAAATGCAACATCGGCCGCGCCAATTTGAAGTGGCATGAGGACATTTGTGAAGCCAACAAAGAGCGGAGTAGCAAAGAGTAACAACATGATTGTGCCATGCATCGTGAAAACTTGATTGTATTGCTCTGCGCTCACAAATTGCAGTCCCGGCCTAGCTAGCTCGCTCCGTAAAATTAGCGCCAGTAGGCCAGCAATCAAAAACCAAGTAAAAGAAGTGATCAAATATAGGTAGCCAATTGTTTTGTGATCGGTGGAAGTGAGCCATTTGACTAATAACTTCCCCTTGTTTGTGCCTTGAATTTTACTTTGACCTGAAGCAGCCATCATTGGCTTAGTCGCATAAGTTGTCATTTTTGGCCTACTTTCAAGTCAGCAATATAACCTTGATACTCGGCCGGAGTTACAACTTTTACCGTAAATAACATTTGTGAATGACTTCGCCCACAAAGCATGTTGCAACGGCCCGGAAAGGTTCCTAATTTATTCGCTGAAAATTCAAGTTGATTCTCTACACCAGGCAAATTCATCATTTGAATCATAAATGCTGGAATCCAGAAACCATGGATAACATCGCTAGAGGTTAATTTGAATCGAACCCGTTCCCCAAGTGGCATGTACAGAACCGCTGGCTGCGCAGGTGTACCAGTAATAGTTGTACCTGGGCCTGCCTCTTTGTAACTAAACTGCCACGACCACTGAAATGCGTTTACGGTTACATCGTGTACCGCAGTCGAATTCGCCGGTGAAATTTTGGTGATGCTCGATTCGGCAACTGCGGTGTATCCAAAAAGTACTGCAACAATCACGAACGGAATTATCGTATAGGCAATTTCGGTTGGAATGTTATAACGAGTTTGCTTGGGAAAATTTTCATCTTTTTTACGATGAAATATCGCGGCCCACAATATCAACGCAGCGGTAAATGCTCCGACGACTAGCGCTGCGATCCAAGCTCCTTGCCAAAGTGGCAGCGAGATATCAGTTACGCTGGAGAGTCCAGGGTTGAAGCCAAATCCAATAGTTTCTTTGCTTGAACATCCAGTTGTGAAAATTATGCTTAAAAAAACGACACCTGCCATTTTTGCAGATTTTTTTAAGCGGGACATAGGGAAAGGATATCCATCCATTTCGCAGAGTTCGCGCTGACCTAGTACCGTTCCAAGGGTGGTTCGTATCACAGGAGATTTCCAGAGTGATAGCCCCGTCCATCCGATGGCCCTGGGGCTACTTGGCGACCTTTATCAACGGGGTTGGCGCGACCCGACAAAGATCCATCTCCCCTCAGCTGAATTAGCAATTTTAATAACTGATGCAAAAGCGAGTTTGGCAAAGCACCTAAAAATCTCTCCCAATGAAATTGAAGTTATCTCTGATTTAAATCTCGGTTTCCACCTAGGAATATCTGGGCTTTTGCATTCAAATTCAAGACTTATTCATAGCGCGGTAGATCGCCAAGACATTTTTGCAATCGCGCGCGCTCATCAAAACAATGGTGGCGAGGTACAAGTTTGCAATTGCGATCTAACTGGCGTAATTGATTATGCCGCTATCAAGCCATCCGATAAGAATGTAATTGTTTGGCAATCATGTAATCGCGAGACCGGGGTTAAGCAATCCGCAACCAGAGCGCTCGAAAATATTTCCACAACCGGCTCGAAAATCTTTGCAGACATGACCTTCGCAAATTTTCGGTCGGAACCCCCCGTTAATTGGAGTACCGCGCTCTGGGATGCAACCTCATGGGGTGGGCCGAAAGGTATTGCTTTCTTAGCAATCCGTAACGGCGTGAATTGGGTAAACCCACTTCCTCATATTGATATGGAACGGGTTTCCAATGGATTTTCGATTCCATTATTTTTGGCTAGCGTAGTGGCGCTTGAGAATTCAAATAAAGATTTCGAAACTGATTCGCTTCGAATATTGGAATTGAATAAACGGGTAAGAGGGTTTGTGGCTGCAAATATTCCAGATGCAGATATCGCTGGCAATATTGAAGATAGTGATCCTCGAAAGCTTTCGATTTCATTTCTTTATATCCAAGCCGAAGAGTTATTGCGAAATTTAGAAAAATCCGGTTATCTAGTTGATTCGGGTTCAGCTTGTAGCGCAGCCGACCTTGCGCCTAGCCATGTTCTCGCTGCGATGGGGATACTTACCCACGGAAATATCCGGCTAACGTTTAGAGCCGATATGACCATCGCAATCGTTGATCAATTCTTAACCGCCTTGAAAACCGAAATCGAACTCGCGCGCTTGGATTGAAAATGTTGCCGTTAAATTGTTTAGGAATGCGCTGTCCACTTCCAATTATTGAAAGTGCGAAGGCGCTAAAAACTTTGGTGACCGGTGATCAAATCTCCTTACAAAGCGATGACCCAGCGACTTGGGTTGATTTATCGGCATGGGCGCGCATGAGTGGTAATGAAGTCTTACAAATTGATAAAACTAATTTCTTAATTACAAAGAAGCGTTAAGCGTTTTCCAGCATCGGAATATATTTTTCAATTTCGGAAGCGGCGCTTTTTCCATAAGACTCGGCAAACCTAGAAACAAATTCTGTTCTAGTAAATCGGTATTCTTGGGTTCCTTTAGTTTCGATAACATAGGTAGCAATCATCGAACCTAGTTGGGCGCAGCGCTCATCGTTTAACCCCCAGGCCACGCCGGCGATAAATCCAGAACGGAAGGAATCACCCACGCCAGTTGGATCTACTTTGGCTTTCTCCTTCGGGACACCAACTCTAACTTCGCTATTTCCACGACGTTCAACTTTTGCACCGGCAGAACCAAGCGTGATAATTCGAGTTTCTACTCGCTCCAGTATTTGCGCATCACTCCAGCCAGTTTTTTGAATTGCAAGTGCTAGCTCGTATTCATTCATGAACAAATATGTAGCGCCATCTATTAATTTTTTTATTTCATCGCCGCTCATCCGAGCCATCTGTTGTGATGGATCAGCGGCAAATGGAATCCGCTCTTCCCGACAAGTTTCGGTATGTCGCAACATCGCTTCAGGATCATCCGGTGAGATAACTACTAAATCAAATACCCCAGTTTTTTCCATGACCGGTCCCAATTCGATATTTCGCGCTTCGCTCATTGCACCCGGAAAAAAGGAAGCGATTTGGTTTAGTTCGGTATCGGTTGTAACCATAAATTGGGCGGTGTGTAAAGTTTCCGAAACCCAAACGTGTGATGTCACAACGCCATGATCGGTTAACCAAGCCTCGTAATCTAGCCAATCTTTACCCACGGCAGCGAGCAATATTGGATTCAGGCCAAGGATTCCCATGCTGAATGCGATATTTGCGGCACAACCACCACGGCGAACATCTAGACCATCAACTAAGAATGAAAGTGAAACTTTTTCAAGCGAACCAGCTACGAGGGAATCAGTGAACTTGCCCGGGAAAGTCATTAAATGGTCGCGCCCAACGGAGCCAGCAACCGCAATTTTCATAAGGAAAGGTTAGTCGCGAAAGCAGTGTTTAATTAAAAGAATCGCCACAAGCGCAAGAGCTACCTGCGTTTGGGTTATCAATCGTGAAGCCTTGTTTTTGAATTGTGTCTACGAAATCAACGGTTGCTCCCATTAAGTATGGCGTGCTCATTTTGTCGGTAACAACTTTGACTGCGCCAAATTCAGTAACGGTATCGCCTTCCATAGCGCGATCATCAAAATAAAGTTGGTAACGAAGTCCGGAACATCCACCTGGTTGTACTGCTACGCGAAGGCTTAAATCATCGCGACCTTCTTGCGCTAAGAGCGCTGCAACTTTTTCGGCTGCAACTGCGGTAAGAGCGATCGAAGTTGTGGTGATAGCTGGGGTGGTTGTTTCAGTAGTCATACCCGAACTCTACCTGCCTTTTTTCGCTTCGCCATTCGGCTCGACCAAGGTTCCCGCGTCGGCATACTATTAACTCATGTCAGTCTCACTAACCCAGCTCTTACTTCTTGGCCAAGGCGCAGATCTAAGTAGCGAACGTGGCGTTTCATGCGATGGCGAGTTGCCGGCCGCTAGTGATCCTGCGTTAGTCGAGCGAGCAAAGAAAGCTCGAGCCGCCCTAGGGGATCGCGCCATGATTCTTGGCCATCACTATCAACGCGATGAAGTTATTCAATTCGCGGATATCACTGGTGACTCATTTAAATTAGCGCAAGCCGCGGCAGCTAATACCACCGCTGAATTCATTTTTTTCTGTGGCGTGCATTTTATGGCGGAAAGTGCTGACATTTTGACTTCCGAAAATCAAAAGGTAATTCTGCCAGATTTAGCTGCGGGTTGTTCCATGGCCGATATGGCTTCGGCATCTCAAGTAAACGAATGTTGGGATGTGTTGACGGAGTTAGGTGTTGCTACAAAAACTATCCCGGTAACTTATATGAATTCTACCGCCGCTATTAAATCTTTCACTGGGAAAAATGGTGGCACTGTTTGCACATCTTCAAATGCCAAACGCGCGATGAGTTGGGGCTTTGAACAAGGCGAAAAAATCCTCTTCCTCCCTGACCAACATTTAGGTCGAAATACCGCGGTGCTTTCGTTGGGGCTTTCGCTCAATGATTGTGTGCTTTGGAATCCGTGGAAACCAAGAGGCGGATTAACTGACGATCAAATTAGAAACTCAAAAGTTATTTTATGGCGTGGTCATTGTTCAGTTCATGGTCGTTTCTCAATCAAAAATGTAACTGAAGTTAGAGAACGGGTGCCTGGCGTTAAAGTTTTAGTACATCCCGAATGTCAAAACGATGTGGTCTCGGCTGCTGATGTGGTTGGCAGTACCGAAGCTATAATCAAAACGGTCGAACAATCCCCCGCCGGAAGTAAGTGGGCGATTGGTACCGAATTGAATCTCGTGCAGCGGTTAGCAAATGCCCACCCAGATAAGACCATTCTCTTCTTAGATAAAACTGTTTGTTACTGCTCCACCATGAATCGAATCGATCTCCCCCACTTAGTTTGGGCTATGGAAACTCTGGTCAATGGCCGCTTAGTGAATCAAATTTCAGTTGATTCCGAGACCGCATTAAACGCAAAAGTTGCGCTAGAGCGAATGTTGGCTTTACCGTAGTCAGATGAGCCCTAAAAAATCTGATTCAGCTTCTGAAAAACCAGCTACGGGCAAAGGTCGTCCTACTCCTAAAAGAAAAGTAGTTGAGCAAGCTAATGTCACTAATCGTTTAGCACCGGCATCAACTCGCGAAGGAAAGAAAATACAACGCGAACAATTGCGCCAACAACGAGTTAGCACGCGTGCTGCTTACATGCGCGGCGAAGAGAGCGCTATGCCACCGCGAGACCGTGGCCAAGTAAAACGTTTCGTTAGAAATTATGTTGATTCACGTCGATCGATTGGTGAGTACTTCTTGCCAATTGTGATGTTGGTTTTGATTCTTACAATTATTCCAATCGCCTACATTCAATTCGTTGCAATCATCTTGATGTATTCATGTCTAATATTTTCAATTATCGACGGCATCATTCTTAGCCGGAAATTAAAAAAAGAAGTTGTAGCGCGTTTTCCAAACGAGATCGTAAAAGGCATTGGAATGTATGGCTGGTTACGCTCAACTCAAATTCGCAGATTACGCTCACCATCACCACAAGTTAAGCGTGGCGATAAGTTCTAACTAAGTAATTAAGCTCTTGGGTTAGGGCTAATAGTTTGAGCTGGATCTCGTTCTGGCAATTTGCCAAGCACGGCATCAATTTTTTTCATAGTTTCGCCATCTAATTTCACGCCACTAGCCTTCACGTTTTCTTTAATTTGAGATGGCTTAGTTGCGCCAACAATTGCACTCGATACATTCTTATTTTGAAGTACCCAGGCGATTGCTAATTGAGCTAACGATAAATCCACACTTTTCGCGATTGGCGTTAAATTCTGTATTGCAGTAAGTACATCATCGCGCATCCAGCGCTTAATCATGTTTGCGCCGCTCTTCTTATCGGTAGCGCGCGAGCCGGCTGGCAGTTTCTTCCCTGGCAAATATTTCCCACTTAGCGCACCTTGCGCCATTGGGGACCAAACAATGTGACCGATTCCTTCTTTAACACAGAGCGGATCAACTTCGGCTTCAATTACTCGCCAAAGTGCTGAGTATTGCGGTTGGCTTGAAACAAACCGGTTGTATCCGCGAGCATCTTGGATTTTCAACGCTGCGCTGATTTGGGAAGCGTTCCACTCCGAAAAACCAATGTAACTAACTTTTCCTTGGCGGATTAAGTCATCAAAAGCGCTTAACGTTTCTTCGAGCGGTGTCTCGTAATCGAAGCGATGTAATTGATATAGATCGATATGATCGGTCTTCAACCGCTTTAATGATGCATTGCAAGATTCCATAATGTGCTTACGGGATAAACCGCGATCATTTTTTCCAGGGCCAGTTGGCCAATAAACTTTTGTGAAAAGTTCGTAAGATTCTCGGCGTACTCCTTTGAGCGCCTTACCTAAAATGGTTTCAGCTTTGGTCGCAGCATAAACATCTGCGGTATCAAATGTTGTGATTCCTAAATCGATGGCAGCGCGCACGCATTTAATTGCAGCATCTTGCTCTACTTGCGAGCCATGCGTGATCCAATTTCCGTATGAAATTTCGGAGATATAAAGGCCGGAGTTACCAAGTTTCCTATGTTCCATCTTACGAGCCTAAAGGGAATCGCCGAAATTTGCGAGTCCCAATTGCGAAAGTGAGCACAATATGGTTGCCTTCGCACACAACTTAATAGTTCGAGGCTTCAGGGGAAGTCGGTGCAAATCCGACGCTGACCCGCAACCGTAAGGCGATTTAATCGCCAAGTCGGATTACCTGGTTTCGAATATATCTACCACCCGTCGAGGTTTACGGGGCGGAATTGTTAATACTTTTCGCTTCCGTGAGGCTCCCATAATAATTGGAGAGATCACAGTGTTAAATAAGTTAAATAAGTTAAATAAGAAATCACTTTCAATAATCAGCGTATTAACAATGCTTGCGCTATCGATCATCACTCCCCAAAGCGCGCAAGCCGATAAAGGTTATCGCTACTGGGGTTATTTCCAAGCTGCTGCTGGTGCATCCAATTGGACTGCTGCAATGACTGGGCCAACCACCATTCTTAAAGATGGTGATGTCGAAGGTTGGACATTTACTGCAAGCAGCAATGACATTCCTGCAACCGAACCGATGGCTTCTCCCGATTTCGCTTCGCTCTGTGATGGTGTTGCAGAAGTTGCTGGAAAAATTCGAGTTGGAATTGTGGTCGATTTCGGCGGTGCGGAGGTTGCACCAGCGGGAGAGACTCCTAAAGAAGTAATTACAGATTGTGCAGTAGTCCCAGCTAAATCAAATGGTCTTGCAGTTCTAGAGAGCGTTGCAAAGGTGCGTGCCGATAAATCGGGATTGATTTGTGGCATTGGTGGCTATCCAGCAACCGAATGTGGCGTGGAGATTGATATGCCGACCGCTACTGCCGAACCTCAAACCATGGCAACTCTTGATGATGAAGAAACTGGCGCATCCGACAAGAGCAAAATTCTTCCGGTCGCACTCGCGATTGGGTTAGCAATTTCAATCTTTGTCATTATTCGTAGACGCAAAAAATAGTGCAGTTAGTGCATCCACTGGTCTGGTGGCTGTGGGCGTTGTTGTTAGCAGCTTTTGTAATTAAAACTGACAACGCTCTCATTGCTACCGCAGTGGCATGCGCACTTACTTTGGTAGTTTTAAAATTAAAGAGTAATAGTTATTGGAGCGGTGCTTTTGCATTATCCGCGAAATTGGCGGTTGTCATAATTGTAATAAGAATCGGTATTGCAATTCTGATCGGAGTACCGATGCCAGGAACTGTTCTCTTTCAAATCCCAGAAATCACGCTGCCGAGTTGGATGGTTGGGATCCGAATAGGCGGACCCGTCACTTCGCAGCGCTTAACTACGGCCGTTACCGAAGCGCTAATGATTGCAACTTTGATTCTCTTATGTGGAGCTGCTAGCGCGTTAGCCAGCCCGCACCGATTAATACGCTCGCTACCAAAAGCAATGTTTAATTTAGGGGTAACTTTAAGTGTGGCAACTTCAGTTCTGCCGCAAACCGTTAAAAGTGTCGCGCGAATTCAAAGTGCGAAACGTTTGCGTGGTCAAAATATTCGAGGGTTACGGGCTTGGCGCGGCATTGCGCTACCGCTACTCGAAGAGAGCTTAGAACGCGCTTTAGATTTAGCAACCGCAATGGAATCTCGGGGCTATGGATACCATGGGAAAACCAGTAAATATCGCGCTCAAAAATTCCAACTCGTAGATGTAGCCATGGTTACAAGTGCACTTTATTTGCTGGTGCTCTCCCCGATATTAATAGCGCATTTCACCTTTAGTTTACTACTTGCCGCGACCGTTCTAATAGTCGCAATTCCGATTGTGATCGTGCCGCGTTGATTACATTTAAAAATGTTTCTTTAATCTATCCAAATGCGCAACGGACACTATTGGAAGCGTTAAATTTTGAAGTTTCTGAAGGTGAATTAGTACTTGTGATTGGGCGTACGGGTGCGGGTAAAAGTTCTCTAATCAAGTTGATAAATGGTTTAGTGCCGCATCACACCGGTGGAATTCTTACCGGCGAAATTACGGTTGCGGGCCGTTCGACTCGGGAATTGAAACCCGGACAACTTTCCGATGTAATTGGGATTGTTGGACAAAATCCGATTAATGGTTTTGTCACAGATATTGTGGAAGAAGAGATTGCTTTTGGTTTAGAAACTATGGGAATTGCGCCCGAGATTATGCGAAAACGAGTTGAAGAAGTTTTAGATTTGTTGAGCCTAGCGACGCTTCGAAATCGCGAGATTGCAACGCTAAGCGGTGGCGAACAACAACGAGTAGCAATTGGCGCAGCTCTGGTATTAAACCCAAAAGTGCTACTACTGGATGAACCTACTAGCGCCTTAGATCCGATTGCCGCCGAAGAGGTTTTATCAATCCTGCACAGATTGGTTCATGATTTGGGTTTAACAGTCATCTTGGCCGAACATCGGCTAGAGCGCGTAATCCAATTTGCAGATCGAATCATGCGAATTGGCGATGATGGTGAAGTTGCAATCGGAAAACCTGGCGAAATTTTGGAAGACTCCCCAATTGCTCCACCCATAGTTAATCTCGCAAAAGCGCTAGATCTTTCAGACATTTCATTATCGGTACGCGAACTTCGCCGCCGAACCGAATCAATCAGAGAGTTGTTGCAAGATTTGCCGTTGCCGACAAAAATCGCCGAGAGTAAGAGCGAAATATTGCTCTCGCTAAATAAAGTTTCGGTCAAATACGATACGAAATATGCGCTCTCAAATATTTCCTTTGAAATTAAACGCGGTGAAGTTGTCGCGTTGATGGGCAGAAATGGCGCCGGTAAATCTTCACTCTTACGTAGCGCGGTAGGACAGAGCCCGATTATTTCTGGAAATGTGTTAATTAACGGAATAGATCCCATGAAATTAAGTGGTAAAAATTTGATCCGTCATGTTGGCTATGTGCCACAAGAACCAGGCGATTTGTTATATGGGCAAAGCGTTAAAGCGGAATGTGAATTAGCTGATAACGATAACGGCGTGTCAGTCGGTACCACCCAAACAATTTACGAGAACTTGATGGCGATCCCAAATTTAAATGCGCATCCACGTGATTTATCAGAAGGGCAACGTTTAGGTTTAGCACTTAGCGTAATTCTATCCGCCAATCCAGATTTAATAATTCTAGACGAACCCACTCGCGGTTTGGATTATGGTGCAAAGAATAAACTGATAAAAATTTTGCAGAAATTAGTCGCAGATTCCAACCAAAGCAAAAGTGTAGTGATCGCCACGCACGATGTAGAACTAGTGGCTGAAGTAGCCGAGCGCGTTATTTTCTTAGCTGAAGGCGAAATCGTCGCTAATGGTCCAACTCGTGAAGTTCTCACTTCCTCACCAGCATTCGCTCCACAAGTAACAAAAGTATTAGCGCCAGCTGCGTGGTTAACAGTTTCTGAAGTAGTCGCTGCCCTCGATCGGAACGCTATATGAAAATTCGGTTTCCATTATTAACTTTTGCAAGTATTTTCGGTGTAATTGCTTTTACCTGGCCATTATATTTTTCGAGCCAATCCATTCCTGGAATTTCACAATCATTCTTAAACCCAACAAGCGCTAAGTGGTTTGCGTTGGTTATCGCCGCTGCTGCAATCGCACTAGTTGCAATTGAAATTAATCGTGGCTTGCTAGATAGCAAATCGGTTGCCTTACTTGGAGTTTTAACGGCGCTGGTAGCAGCGCTAAGGCTAATTGGCGCTGGCGCAATCGGGGTTGAACCAATTTGGTTTTTAATTATTTTGACTGCGCGGGTATTTGGTACTCGGTTTGGATTTTCACTTGGGGCACTTTCGCTTGGATTATCTGCACTGCTCACCGGTGGTATCGGTCCGTGGCTGCCATTTCAAATGATCGCTGCGGCCTGGATTGGTGCTGGCGCCGGGTTACTACCGAAACGTTTTCGCGGTAAGAGCGAATTAACAGCGCTCGTTCTATATGCAATTTTTGCTGCAGCATTTTTCGGAGTTGCGATGGATCTTCAGCTTTGGCCGTGGGTTGCTGGCAGTGATTCACAATTGTCTTTTATTCCAGGCGGTGAAGTGAGTGCAAACTTGCATAGATTCTTGGTATTTCATTTTGCAACTGCGATGGCGTGGGATATTCCACGAGCGATATTTACCAGCGCACTTATTATCGTTACTGCGAAACCAGTCCTTGGATCACTCCGCCGGGCAAATTTAAAGTTAAACCCTATTTCACGTGCGATGGCACAAACGGTGGCTTCGTAACAACTGCACTGCTTTCGCGACCGCGGACATCGATAGTTACGGTATCCCCAATTGAAATCCTTGGGTCTAATAAAGCTAGCGCAATTCCCACCCGTAGCGTTGGGGAGAAAGTTCCGCTAGTGGTTTCGCCGATTATCGCTGCGCCACTTTTCACGTTCATGCCACCACGCGGTATCCCGCGGTCAAGTGATTTCAAACCTCTAAGAATTCGATTTGGGCCACTTAATTTCTCGCGGTCAGCAATCGATTTACCCCAAAAATTTAACTTCTGCCACCCAATCGCCCAACTCGCATTTGCTTGCATCGGCGTTATGGCTAGCGAAAGTTCATGGCCGTGTAATGGATAACCCATTTCGGTTCGGAGCGTATCTCTAGCTCCCAATCCACAAACTCGACCATCAAAAGATTTAATACCTTCTGCTAATAGATCCCAAATTTTTTCAGCATCTTGCGATGGTGGTAGCAATTCATAACCATGTTCTCCGGTGTAACCAGTTCGACAAATTATGGTCCGAATTTCAGCGATTGTGATTTCCGAGAATGCCATGTAATCGAGTGATATATCTACACCCAAGTTTTTTAATACTGCATCCGCTTTCGGTCCTTGAATTGCGATTACCGCGAAATCCTTATGTAAATTCTTTACGGAGATTCCGACGGGTGTGACCGCGGAAATTGCGGCTACAACTGCGGTGGTATTCGATGCATTTGGAATTAAAAAAAGATTTTCTGCAGACTTTCGATAAACAATTAAATCATCAATGACGCCACCAGATTTATCGTCGCAGAGCATGGTGTATTGCGCTTGGCCATCGGTAATTTTTGTTAGATCATTTGTAATTAAGTTATTTAAGAATTCCAGTGCGCCGGCACCAACAATCTCAGCCTTCCCAAGATGCGAGACATCAAAAATTCCGACGCGTTCTCGAACTGCAGTATGTTCAGCAATAACCCCGCCCCCAGTCGTAGCTGGATATTCAATGGGCATATCCCAACCGCCAAAATCGGCCAATTTTGCAGAAAGCGCGAGATGGCGTTGATGTAATGGCGAATAGAGGCTCATTCCAATAACCTACCGCTCGTAGGGATATATTTCCGAATCTTGGCGAGAGGCGTTTGATGACAACTATTCGACTTACTGAAAATAAGGTCGTAACCGATATTTTGGTAGTCGGACTTGCTCGAAATTCCAAGAGCAAGAAATTAGAGATTGAATCTGGCGATATCAAATTAGATGTAAACGAGCTATTGCCAGCCTTAGAAGATATGGGTGCTACTGGCGCTTCCGATGAGATTATTAAATTGCCCGGCGCTACTTACAAATTATTGGTCTTATCTGGTTTAGGCGAATCTTCCGTAAATTATTCAGCTGAAACGCTCCGTCGGTCCGCTGGCGCTGCTGCGCGTTCGTTAGCTGGCGCAAAGAGCGCAACATTCGCACTGCCGCACTCTTCGAAAAGCGAACTAGCTGCAATCGCTGAAGGTGCGCTACTTGGTGCATATGCATTTGATGAATTTCGTGGCACCTCGAAATCAGAACGTAAAGCGGTACTAGCTGCCGTAACAATTTTTGCTAAATCAGCTAATAGCGCCGAATCTAAAGCGGCAATCAAACGCGCAAGCATCGTCGCGACTAACACCCATATTGTTCGAGATTTAATTAACACACCACCCAGCCATTTAACTCCAGAATCTTTCTGTGCTCGATTTAAGAAAATTGGAGTAGCTGGGTTAAAAGTAGAGATATTTACCGATGTCCAACTTAAAGCAGAAGGTTTTGGTGGCATCATCGGAGTCGGACAAGGATCCGCAAACCCACCAAGATTGCTCCACCTTTCATATACCCCAAAGAGCGCCAGTGCGAAAAAAATTAAACGTTACGCATTTATTGGTAAGGGAATTACTTTTGACACCGGCGGTTTGGCGCTAAAGCCAGCCCAAGGTATGGAAGCGATGAAATCCGATATGAGCGGTGCGGCCGCTGTGATTGCTGCAGCTATCGCAATTGCAGAGTTGAAGTTACCAATCGCAATTGATGCTTGGGCGCCGTTGGCTGAAAATATGCCAAGCGATACTGCGACCCGACCAAGTGACATCATCACTATTTACGGCGGCAAAACTGTCGAAGTATTAAATCCAGATGCCGAAGGCCGACTGGTGTTAGCGGATGCGCTTATGAAAGCTGCGGAAGTTGGCGCAAAAGCTGGCGGGCTAGATGGAATCATCGATGTCGCAACCCTTACCGGCGCTCAAGTTGTTGCTCTTGGAACTCGTACTAGTGCAGTCATGACAAATAATGAAAAATTGCGGGAAGAATTTCTAGTTGCTGCTGAAAAATCAGGCGAGCAATTTTGGCCAATGCCACTTCCAGAAGAATTACGTGCATCACTAGATTCACCAGTCGCAGATATTGCAAATATCGGTGATCGAATGGGCGGCATGTTAGTTGCTGGATTATTTTTAAAAGAATTCGTTGCCGCAGAATTGCCATGGTTGCATCTAGATATTGCCGGTCCGGCTTATAACGAAGGCAAAGCCCATGGATATACCTCGGTTGGTGGCACTGGAGTCTCACTTCGCGCACTAGTTACCTTTGCTGAGAGTAAATCTGAATTATAAATCTGGTTCCAAGACTGGCAAGATAGGGTTTGAATTAAGTAACGAGAGAGGGATCTACTAGTGGCCGAGTTTGATTTAGTAATTCTTGGTGGCGGCAGCGGCGGATATGCGGCAGCGCTAAGAAGTTCCCAACTTGGATTATCAGTAGCCCTAATCGAAGAAGGAAAGCTCGGCGGCACTTGCTTGCATCGCGGTTGCATTCCGACCAAAGCGCTATTACATGCGGGCGAAATAGCCGATAGCGCAAAACATGCGGGCGAATATGGCGTTAAGGCCGAATTCATCGCGATGGATATGTTGGCAGTCAACGCTTATAAAGATGGCGTGGTGGCGCGCCTACATAAAGGTTTGCAAGGTTTAGTTAAGTCCCGAAATGTAACTTTCATCGAAGGCCACGGAAAATTAGTGGCAGCAAATACCGTCGAAGTAAATGGCGAAAAATACATTGGTAAAAATGTCATTCTCGCCACGGGTTCATATCCAAAAACTCTTCCAGGGCTAGAAATAGATGGCACCGTAATCATTACTAGCGAAGAAGCAATTAATTTAGATCACGTTCCAAAGAGCGTAATCGTTCTTGGTGGTGGCGTTATTGGTTGTGAATTTGCATCAGTCTGGAAATCTTTCGGAGCTGAAGTCAGAATCATCGAAGGGCTTCCGCACTTAGTGGCGCTCGAAGACGAATCTTCCAGCAAGCAATTAGAGCGCGCTTTCCGAAAACGTGGCATCAATTTTGAACTTGGTATTAAATTTAAAAGCGCTACCAAATCAAAAACTGGTGTTGAAGTCACACTTGAAGATGGTAAAACTTTTACTGCAGAAGTCTTGTTGGTTGCAGTTGGGCGTGGGCCAGTTTCTACAAATATTGGTTACGAAGAGCAAGGAATTAAAATGGACCGCGGTTACGTAATTGTTGATGATAAATGCCGCACCAGCGTTCCAGGCGTTTGGGCAGTTGGCGATTTGATTCCAACGCTCCAATTAGCACACGTTGGTTTCGCTGAAGGAATATTGGTAGCCGAAGAGATTGCTGGATTAAATCCGCGGCCAATTAATTACAACGGCGTTCCTAGAGTCACTTATTCTGAACCTGAAGTTGCCTCTGTTGGGCTAACCACACTCCAAGCTAAAGCGGCTGGACATGATGTGGTTGAATTAAATTACGACCTTGCTGGAAATGGTAAAGCTCAAATTCTGAAAACTGCAGGATCGGTAAAATTAGTGGCGGCGAAAAATGGACCGGTACTTGGAATTCATATAGTTGGTGCACGAGTTGGCGAATTAATTGCGGAAGCACAATTAATTTACAACTGGGAAGCCCAAGCATCCGATGTTGCTAATCTAATTCACGCTCACCCAACCCTCTCCGAGGCGATGGGCGAAGCTCATTTAGCGCTGGCTGGAAAACCGCTACATGCCCATGGATAGAATTACGACCTTCGCATTAACGCAACGAGCTTTTAAAGGAGCAACGAGATGAGTTTTTCAGTAAAGATGCCAGCACTTGGCGAGAGCGTAAGTGAAGGCACAGTCACTCGTTGGTTAAAAAAAGAGGGCGATCAAGTTGCACTAGACGAACCACTCCTAGAAGTTTCTACCGACAAAGTTGATACTGAAATTCCATCACCTGCTGCTGGTACCCTAGAAAAAATATTAGTTCAAGTAGATACTACGGTCGCTGTAGGCACAGATTTAGCTTTAATTTCAGAGGGCGCGACCGCGGTTGCAGCGCCAGTAGTTGCAGCGCCAGTAGTTGCAGCGCCAGTAGTTGCAGCGCCAGTAGTTGCAGCGCCAGTAGTTGCAGCGCCAGTAGTTGCAGCGCCAGTAGTTGCAGCGCCAGTAGAGGATTCTTATGTAACGCCAATTGTTAGAAAATTAGCCACTGAAAGTGGAGTCGATCTATCAAGAGTTAAAGGAACCGGAGTCGGCGGCCGGATCCGAAAAGAAGATGTAATGGCGGCAGCACCTCGGCCAGCCACAGCTTCCGTTGCGCCAGAATCGGCTACTAGCGTGCCACCAACTACACGTACCGCGGCTCCAGTATCGGTTTCTCCACTTCGTGGTACCAGCGCAAAAATGTCGCGCTTACGTAAAGTTATTGCAGCTCGCATGGTTGAGTCGTTGCAGGTCAGCGCCCAATTGACCACTGTGGTTGAAGTTGATATCACAAAAATTGCACGATTACGAGATCGTTCTAAAGCTAACTTTGAAGCCCGGGAAGGCGTTAAGTTAAGTTTCTTGCCATTTTTTACCGTTGCAGTTTGCGAAGCGCTGAAGCAACACCCAGTTGTTAATTCTTCACTCGATGGCGACGTTGTTACTTATCACGGTGCCGAGCACCTGGGAATTGCGGTAGATACTGAACGCGGATTATTAGTCCCAGTAATTAGGGATGCTGGCGATTTAAATATGGGTGGAATTGCGCGAAAAATTTCGGATGTTGCGGCCCGAACTCGCGATAGCAAAATTTCGCCTGAAGAATTAGGTGGCGGTACATTCACGATTACAAATACTGGAAGTCGCGGTGCGCTTTTTGACACACCAATTATCAATCAACCACAAGTCGCAATCCTTGGAATTGGTGCAGTCGTAAAACGGCCAATGGTTGTGAAAAGCGAAGATGGTGGCGAAACAATTGCGATTCGTTCGATGGTTTATTTAGCGCTTTCTTATGATCACCGAATCGTAGATGGCGCAGATGCCGCACGATTTTTAACCACACTGAAAGAGCGACTTGAAGATGGTCGTTTTGAATCTGACCTAGGGCTTTAGTGCGTCCGCCACAACGAATCGCAATAACTGGCGCTTCCGGTTTAATCGGAGCAGCTCTAGTTGGATTGTTAAAATCTGAAGGTCATACCGTGCAAAAATTGGTTCGTCGTCCGGTGGTATCCCCTGACGAAGTAACTTGGGATCCAGAGGCTGGCACCGTTGATTTAGCACCACTTGAAGGCGTTAATGCAATTATTCATTTAGCTGGTGCAGGAGTTAGTGATAAACGTTGGAGCTCGAAATATCGCGCTACGATTTTAAATTCTCGCTTGCTTGGCACTACGGCAATTGCAAATGCGGCAGCAACATTGAAACCCGAGGTATTCATCTCAGCTAGCGCGATTGGTTGGTATGGCGAAACCGGTAATCGCGCTGTAACCGAGAACGACCGAGGCGGTGATGATTTCCTAGCAGCAGTTTGTCGAGAATGGGAAGCGGCAGCGGATTTAGCTGGCGATGTTCGAACTGTAAAAATTCGAACTGGTTTAGTTTTGGATCCAACCGGCGGCGCACTTGGAAAAATGTTGCCGCTCTTTCGATTTGGATTAGGCGGAAAATTAGGAAATGGTAAGCAATGGTGGTCTTGGATCACTCTGCATGACCAATTACGCGCGATTAGATTTTTATTGGAGAATAAAATTGAAGGTCCAGTTAATTTAACATCGCCTAATCCAGCTACAAATCAAGAGTTCACTGCGGCCTTAGCCCGTGCAATGCACCGCCCCGCACTATTTCCAGCCCCAGCAATTGCTTTGAAAATAGCCATGGGTGGATTTTCAACTGAAGTTCTTGGATCTAAGAAGATTCTTCCAGAGAAATTGTTAGCCGCTGGCTTTAATTTCGATTATCCACATTTAGCTAGCGCACTAATTGCCTTGATTGATTAATCCAAGCTTAATATTATTTCAGCCGCTCTACGACCTGAGTGCATTGCTCCTTGTTGTGACGGAGTTTCGCGATGATCGCCAACTAGAAATAGATTTGGCTTAATCGCTACGACAGATTCAATTGGTTTAGCAATTCCGTGAAGTGGCAGAGATTGCTTGATTTCATACTTACTGACCAAATCCCAATTTTTAGTAGACATTTGCCAGATTGAACTTAAGTGTCTTCTAATTTCCGACTCCGACGCAGCCGTGATTGAAGTCGAAGAGATTAATGTTTTTCCAGCAGGTGCGTAATATGGCGAAACTTTGGATATCGCCACTGAATTAATGACTGGGCCAGCTCCGCTGCCATCTATTCTTAAATTAGCTCCGACCTCAGTATCGGCATCTAGCGCGTGATACCAAGTCGTTGCAGAATTCATAACGGGTGCATCAGCTTGTTGGAGAAGTTGAGCCGAAGTTGTTGGATCGGTAGCCACTACAATTACATCGGCACTCATTTTTCCAACGCTAGTTTCTACCACGCCATCACCGATTTCATTTACTTGAACGCCTAATTGCAGATCATGCAGCGAAATTGCAAGTTTATTTGGTAATTCGCCGACCCCTAGCGCCGGAATACCAGGGCTCCCAACTGCAAAATATTTAATAAGAATCTTGGCCAGTTCATTTGAAATTAGCTCGGGTGAAGCTAAAAATACGCCAGTAAGAAATGGTTTTAAAATTTTCCAATAAAGATTACCGAGACCAGCAGATAAAGCAGCAGTTTCAAAAGAAATTTTATTGCTCGAATTTAGATACTTAAGTATCGCGAACTTCTCAACAGTAGATCCAAGTTTTGGATTTAGAAAAGTTTTTAGATTCGCTCCAGCTACCATCACTTCGCTGTCAATGACAACATCAATGCGCTTTGGCAAGTAACGGAAATCCAGCGTTGGTAATAGCCCTGATTTAATTATCTCTGGGTACTTAGGATTTATGACTTGAAAACCGCGATCGCACCGAAATCCATCAACTATGTCAGTAGCCATCCGGCCACCAACTCGATCGGATGATTCGAGCAACGTGACTTCGGCACCACCATATTGCAATACCCGAGCTGTGGTCAGACCGGCAAGTCCAGCGCCGATTACTAAAACTTTTCGATTAAATCTCGACATCTTATTTAGTTGCTAGCTAGGGGTTAAGAAATTTTTTCATATTGCATTTTTGACGGCCACCAAATTTTTGGACCAATCGAATGGACTAGCGCTGGTACCAACAATGAGCGCACAATTGTGGTGTCAAGCAGTACACCAAATGCAACTGCGAAACCTAATTCAGCTAAGAAAACTAGTGGCAATACGCCAAGTACTGCGAAGGTTGCTGCTAACACAATTCCAGCCGATGTGATTACACCGCCAGTAACAGTTAAACCCTTAATTACGCCGTTGCGAGTTCCTATTTTCTGTGCCTCTTCGCGAACTCGAGTCATTAAGAAAATGTTGTAATCGATGCCAAGCGCCACCAGGAAGATAAATGCGAATAATGGGAACGAAGTGTCAGCGCCTGGGAAGTGGAAAATGTGAGCAAATACCAACTGGCAAACACCAAGGGTCGCCATGAATGACAAGATCACGGTTGCAAGTAATAAGAACGCTGCAAAAATACTCCGTAGAAGTAATCCGAGAATTATCGCAATTATTAAAAGTACGACTGGAATGATTAATTTATTATCATGTCGCGATGCCACATCAGTGTCATATTGAATTGCAGTGCCACCGCCAACTAAAATTTCCGGATCAATTGCGTGAACTGTAGCTCGAATAACTGGAATTGCATCGCGTGCCGCTACTGAATCTGCGGTCATAGCAAGAGTCGCATTTAATAACACTAAGCCATCAACAACTTTGGTTATTGGCGCTGGTGCACCCGGAATTACTGGGCCAGTAAGTTGCGGGGCAACAAACGAAACATCTTTATTTCTCTTAAGTACAGTTGTAACGGATGCAACATCTTTTTCTTTAACGACAATTTGAACTGGTGAACCTTCCCCGCCAGGGAAATGTTCTAATAATTTTTCTTGACCGATTACAGAATCTGGATGTCCAGAGAATGCCTGTGTGGTCGATAATCCTTTTGCATCAAGTGTGAACGAAAACCCTGCAAGAATTACTAAGAGAATCGCGGTTGAAATCCAAGTCCGTTTTGGATGGCGCTCAACCGAACTTCCAATCTTCGACCAGACCCCAGTTAGTTGTTCGTTAACATCATCAAAGCGCGGAACTTTTGGCCAAAAAATCCAACGTCCAAAAACCACAAGCAGGGCTGGTAAAAAAGTAAGAACAGTAATCATTGATGCTGCAATACCGATAGCCCCGACTGGTCCAAGACCACGGTTGCTCGAGAGATCGCTTAGCAAAAGCACAAGAAGGCCTGCGATAACTGTGCTTCCGGAAGCCACGATAGGTTCAACTACACCACGAAGTGCAATCTTCATTGATTCAAAACGGGAATCATGATGGTGTAATTCTTCTCGATATCTTGAAATTAGAAGCAGCGCGTAGTCGGTTGCCGCTCCTAGGACTAGCACTGAAAGAATTCCTTGAGATTGCCCATTTAAATCAATTACATTTGCTTTAGCTAAATAATAAACTACAGTTCCAGCTAAGGAGAGCGCAGTAACAGCGCTGAATAATGGCAGTATCCAAAGAAATGGAGATCGGTAAACCACAATCAGAATTATTGAAACTACCCCTAGCGTTGTTAATAGAAGTGCTGAGTCGATCGATCCAAAGGCACCGAATAAATCGGCAAGAATTCCACCAAAACCAGTTACATTTGTGCTAATCCCTAGCTTTTCAAAATTTGTCATTAGATCGGTGCGGATAAATTTAACAATTTGAGGCAGCGCCGGCTTATCATCAATATTGTCAGTTGCTACTGTGGAATTTAACGGTATGTTAGCGAGCGCAGCTTTACCATCTTGTGCTGGGAATGCAGCTAAAAGTGATCCTGGAATTATGTATTGTGAAAGTGAAATCTCGGTGCCGGGAATCTTCTTATTTGAAAGTGTGGCTAGGTACTGATTTATCGCACCTAATTTTGTGACATCTATTTCGCCAAGAAATAACAATAGAGTTGGAAGTTGATCGTTAGCGGAATCAGCAAATTTAATAGTTACTTTTGCGGTCTTGGTAGATTCAGCATTATCGGGAAGAAAGCCAGAGTTATCGTTCTCTTGAACTGTTGAGAGCTTGCCAAAAGTTGGTCCCGCTACGCTGCTAATACCTAGCCAAGCCACAATTGCGATAATCGCGACCCAAAGCGGCTTACGGCCCTTTATTGACCCACGCTTCATCTCTTATAGCCTCTCCCTGAGCACGCAACATCGGCGCTATCTCTCTGATGATTTTTGCTACTGCAACAGAGCGAAATCTTACCTGAGCGCCAACGCAATCGCAGAAGGTAGTTAGGCTTGACCCATGTCCGTTCTTCATACCCAAACCATCTCGATTCAAAATCTTGGTTTGGTCAATTATGAGGACGCTTGGGAAAAGCAGCGCGAGATTCAAGCTGGCGTCGCCGCTGGCGAAATTCCAAACACTCTTTTACTACTAGAACATCCACCAGTTTTTACCGCTGGTCGTCGAACGGCAGAGTCCGATCGCCCCATCGATGGCACCCCCGTAATCAACGTCGACCGTGGCGGAAAAATTACTTGGCATGGACCCGGACAAATTGTTGGATATCCAATTGTTAAATTGAAGAACGGCAGCGATGTCGTTGGTTTTGTCCGTGAAGTTGAAATAGCGTTAATTAATACTTGCCAAGAATTTGGCGTTAACGCCGAACGCTATTGCGAGCGAACTGGTGTTTGGATTCGTGACACCAAAGGTGATCGGAAACTTGCCGCAATTGGGATTCGGGTTGCAAAAGGTGTGACCATGCATGGCTTCGCACTAAATGTAAATCCGGATCTGAGTTGGTTTAAGAAAATCGTGCCTTGTGGGATTCCAGATGCTGAAGTAACTTCGCTGAGCGTTGAATTAGGCCGCAATATCGAGATAGTCGAGATTTTAGAATCGTTAACTCGAAATATCACCTCTGCTCTAGATAAGGTCGCGGAATGATGGTTGCTCCCGAAGGTAGAAAGATGCTTCGTATTGAAGCGCGCAATTCATCGGTGCCAATCGAACGCAAACCTGAATGGATTAAGACCCGCGCAATCATGGGACCTGAGTACACCCAATTAAGATCTCTAGTTGCTCGTGAAGGTTTACATACCGTCTGCCAAGAAGCTGCTTGTCCAAATATTTTTGAATGTTGGGAAGATAAGGAAGCAACTTTCTTAATTGGTGGCGAAGCTTGCACCAGACGTTGCGATTTTTGCAATATCGATACTGGAAAGCCAGAACCACTAGATCGAGATGAACCACGTAGAGTGGCGGAATCAATTAAAACTATGGGGCTTCGTTACGCCACGATTACTGGTGTTGCTCGGGATGATTTAGAAGATGAAGGCGCTTGGCTTTATGCCGAAACTATAAAACAAGTTCATGAAACAGTTCCTGGCTGCGGTGTTGAAATGTTAGCCCCGGATTTCAGCGGTAATCAGGATTTACTAAACCAAGTATTCGAAACTCGTCCCGAAGTTTTTGCGCATAACGTTGAAACTGTGCCGCGAATTTTTAAGCAGATTCGACCTGCGTTTACTTACGACCGTTCCTTAAATGTAATTTCGCAAGCTCGCAACTTTGGTCTAATTACAAAATCTAATTTAATTCTTGGGCTCGGTGAAACGCCTGCAGAAATCACGCAAGCATTGCTTGACTTACGTAGCGCTGGTTGCGATTTAATCACCATCACCCAATATCTACGGCCATCGGCAAAACATCACCCAGTAGAGCGATGGGTAAAACCAGAAGAATTTGTAGAACATTCTAAAATTGCTACTGAGATCGGTTTCTTGGGTGTAATGAGCGGTCCGCTAGTGCGTTCAAGTTATCGCGCTGGTCGTTTATACAAGCAAGCTCAAGCGCAAAAAATTGGCGCAGACGCCGGAGAAGTTAAATAAAGTGGCTGACCTGGTTTATCCCCCAGTAATACTTCTTGTTAAATCGCTATGGAAATATCTTGGCCTGCAATTCACTTTTCAAGGCGAAGCGCATGTACCCCGAAAAGGTGGCGCAATTTTAGCAATAAACCATATTGGTTACTTAGATTTTGCAATTGTTGGAACTGCGGTACTGCCCGCAAATAGATTAGTAAGGTTTATGGCTAAGAAAGAAATTTTTGATCATAATATTGCTGGACCGCTAATGCGCGGCATGAAGCATATTTCGGTTGATCGAAATAATGGTTCAGGTTCTTTCGTTGCAGCGCTCCGTGCTTTAAAATCTGGAGAAATTGTTGGAATTTTTCCCGAAGCTACTATTTCACGAAGTTTCGAATTAAAAGAGATGAAGACTGGCGCCGTTCGATTAGCGATGGCTTCGGGCACGCCAATCTTGCCAACAATTATTTGGGGCAGCCAACGGGTTTGGACTAAAGGTGTAAAGCGAGATTTCTCGCGATCGCACGTTCCGATAACAGTCTTGATTGGTGAACCCATTTTTGTACCGCGCGATGCCGATGTGGATGCCAAAGAATTAGAATTGAAAAATCGACTCTATGAAATGTTAATGAAAGTACAAGCAAAATACCCCGATAGCCACGATGGCCAACGATGGGCGCCGGCTCGATTAGGCGGTACTGCACCCACGCTTGCGCAAATTGCTGCAGAAAAGAAAGGTTAAACTCTGGCCATGGCGCTATTCAAACGCAAGAAAAAAAATGCAGATTCTGCTCCAGTAGAAAAGAAAATTCGCTTCAAAGAGATCCGGGATGCTTACGCGATCACTAAGAAGGATAAGCCGCTGATTTTGCTTTACTGCTTAGCGATATTCATGCCAGTTTGGGCTGTTGGTATTCTAATCGGAGTTGCCGTTGGCCATCCGTATTACTTAGGTTTTGTAACATTTCCAATTGCGCTCCTTGCAGCATTTTTCTTTTTCACTCGCCAAGCTGGAAGCGCGGCATACGCATCCATCGAAGGCCAAATCGGTGCCGGTGCATCAGTACTAATGGCAATTCGTAAAGGTTGGACCGTTACACCAGCAGTAGCTGTAGCAAAGAATCAAGATATGGTTCACCGCGCTGTTGGTAAACCTGGCGTAGTTTTAGTTGGTGAAGGTTCAAACGCGATCCGACATATGTTGGCTGATGAAAAACGAAAAGTTGAACGATTCGCTCCTGGCGTTCCTATTTTTGAATTAGTGGTTGGTGAAGGTGAAGGTCAAGTTCCAATTCGGAAATTGCAAAAGCGAATGAAAAAATTCCCTAAAAAACTTTCGACCGTACAAATTAGAGAGTTGCGTGCTCGAATGAAAGCTATTGGTGGCATGAACATTCCAATTCCAAAAGGTCCAATGCCTAAAAATGTGAGGATGCCGAAGCGTTAATTTTTTACAACAACTGTTTTTGCAAATCGATCATGCAATCCGCGCGATTGCATATCGGTAATCACGGCCGGAATAACTAAGCAAATTAAGAGTGTCCGAAACAAAATTCGGAATGGGTTAACGAAATCTTGATCTGGCCAAGTTAAAACTTGTATTTTTAAAATCCGCTGGCCCGCAGAGGCTCCTTGCAGCGAAGTTAGAATTACAACTTCAGCAAAGAAGACCAGAAGTATCCATTGCCCTAACCCAAGAAAACTCTGGAAAATCAAAGCTGCAACTGCCCAACTCATCAGCCAATCCAAGCTAATTGCCAAAAATCTGCGGCCAATCGAGGCGGTTTCTTTCACGGGGACACGTTATCCCCCGTTTACGCCACCTGCCTACGTCAGCCCCGGCCACGATGAAACACAACCGTAACAAGCAGGTTATGGCTTTTTCATCTTTTCCAATTAGCCTTACCCCATCCTTTACGGCTCATTGATGCGCCGTAGCATCCGCTAACCATGGCTTTTGGAAAAACAGGAGAATCATGTTTAAGAATTCTGCAGAAATTTTTGCTTACATTAAGAAAGAAGACGTTAAATTAGTTGACGTTCGATTTATCGATCTTCCAGGTATTCAGCATCACTTCAACGTACCAGTTGAATCTTTCGATGAAGCAGTCTTCACCGACGGCTTAATGTTCGATGGTTCATCTATCCGTGGTTTCCAAGCAATTCACGAATCGGATATGAAGTTGCTCCCAGTTCCAGGATCAGCATTTATCGATCCCTTCCGTAAAGAGAAAACTTTAATTATTAACTTCTCCGTCCATAACCCCATTGATAACACCCCATATAGCCGCGACCCTCGTGGCATTGTCGCTAAAGCTGTTGAGTTTATGCGCTCTACCGGAATTGCCGATACTGCTTTCTTCGCACCAGAAGCTGAATTTTATGTTTTCGACGCAGTTAGATTCTCAACTGGAATCAATGAAGCGTTTCATCACATTGATTCTTATGAAGGTGCTTGGAATACCGGAGTTGAAAAAGATGCAGATGGAACTCCTAACCGCGGCTACCGCACGCGAGTAAAAGGCGGATACTTCCCAGTTTCTCCAACCGATCAATACGCAGATTTGCGCGACCAGATGGTGATGAACTTAGGAAAATCTGGGCTACTTGTAGAGCGTTCACACCATGAAGTTGGAACTGCTGGACAAATGGAAATCAATTACCGCTTCAGCGATATTTTGCAAGCCGGCGATGATTTAATGAAATTTAAATACATCGTTAAAAACACCGCTTGGCAAGGTGGCAAAACTGCAACCTTTATGCCAAAGCCACTCTTCGGTGATAACGGTTCCGGAATGCACGTGCACCAATCTCTTTGGAAAGATGGCAAGCCGCTTTTCTGGGGCGAAGGTTACGGCGACCTTTCAGATATGGCTCGTTGGTATGTGGGTGGCTTGCTAAAGCACGCACCTTCACTTCTTGCTTTCACTAACCCAACTGTTAACTCTTACCGACGCTTAGTACCAGGATATGAAGCTCCAGTTAACTTGGTTTACTCGGCCAGAAATCGATCTGCTTGTATTCGTATTCCTATTACTGGGTCAAATCCGAAAGCAAAGCGAATCGAGTTCCGTTGTCCAGATCCATCATCAAATCCATATCTAGCATTCGCTGCAATGTTGATGGCTGGATTAGATGGTATTCAGAACAAAATCGAGCCACCAAAGCCAGTTGATAAAGATCTCTACGAATTGGATGCAGCTGAGGCAGCATCAATTCCACAAGTTCCAGGTTCACTTGATGCAGTTCTAGATAATCTAGAACGCGACAATGAATTCTTAACTCGTGGCGGAGTATTTACTAAAGACTTAATTGATACTTGGATTAAGTTCAAACGCGAATCTGAAGTTGATTACGTGCGCTTACGGCCACATCCAGCAGAATTCGAGCTTTACTTCGATCTCTAAGAGAAATTAAAAAAGGCCGCAAGCTTATTGCGGCCTTTTTTTATGCCTCAATTCTTCGAAATCGATCTACTCTCATTTGTTACAACCATTAAAACCCCAAGCAGAACGATTGCGCCGCCAAAAATGTACGAGATAGATATTTTCTCATGTAAGAATATTGCACCAAGTGAAATTGCGATAACAGGATTTACATATGCATAGGTAGAGATTAAACCAATTGGCGCGTTACTTATTAACCAAACATATGAGCTGTAAGCAACAATGGAGCCGACCAAAGTTAAATAGGTCCACCCCGCCCAAGAACTCTTTGTGGCGCTAAAGAATTCCGAAAATTTTTCACCAGTTGCTACTCCAGTTATAATTAGTAATAACCCGCCAGTAAGCATTTGATACATGGTCGAAATCATGGGGTTCTTAGGCATCGGAAAACGAGGTGCAATGTAACTACCAAAAGACCAGCCAATATTTCCGATCATGATCGCCATCGCCCAGAAGAACATTAAGCCGGTACTTGCTCCGTTAAGCGGATTCACACTTCCAGGCTTTAGAAGAAATGCAACCCCGACAAATCCAATTACAACGCCGAGCCAACTCAAATTACTTGGACGATTACCATCAACTGTTCTAAATATTGCGATCCAGAATGGAAGTGCCGAGATAATTAAAGCCGCGATTCCAGTTGGGACGTATCTTTCACCCAGCGCAACTGAACCAATAGCGATTCCTAAAAGCGTGCCACCCATTATCGAAGCGTTTAGAAACTCAGCTCGCGGAATAATTAATGACCGCCAACCATTCTTTGCCCCAAGCACAACTATAAGAATGGTTGTTGCCGCTAAAAATCTAGTCCCCATTGCTAAAAGCGGCGGCATCGATTCAATTGCCAACGCAATTCCGTAATAAGTAGAACCCCAAATTATGTAGACCGACCAGAGCGATAGCCAAACTTTCGATTTATTAGCGCTCGCTGAATTTGGCACAGCGCCATTGAACTCGAATTTCTCTAAAAATACCTAATCGGCACAGCAGAAAAATGTCAATCTAGACTCAGCTTAGGTTAGTAGTAGGCTCGCAAACCTATGCATAGCACGCCCTTTGATCACCTTCCGTTAAAGAATCCTGGTAATCCAGAACTTGCTTCGGTGGCGCGTTTTCTTTTATGGATAATTCGCGGGCAGAAGCGAGTTCTCGCAACTGGAACTTTTTTTGGTGTAGCAAATTTATTGAGCCTTGCAATTTTGCCAGGAGTCCTCGGTCATGGCATTCAAGCAATAGCTGATGATGACCAAAAAACTTTAAAGAAATGGGTTCTCGTTACGCTATTTATCGGTGGTACCCAAGCATTCACCGGCATAATGCGTCATCGAAGAGCAATTTCGAATTGGATGTCGTGCGCAACCCGATTGCAACAATTGATAAGTGATAAAGCGATCTCACTGGGTGCAGACCTACCCCGGTTGGTTTCTACTGGTGAAGTTTCGGCGATCAACTCAAATGATGTTGAGCGAGTATCAGGCGCTTTTGATTTAATCCCCAGATTAATTGGAGCCTTCGTCTCATTCTTTTTTGTCGCAATCTTGTTAATAAAATCCTCGCCCACTTTGGGGATCATGGTTATCATCGGTGTACCCTTAATGAGCTTGCTAATTGCGCCAATCATAAAGCCGCTCCAAAGCCGCGAGTCAATTCAACGAGAGAAATTATCGCGCTCATCAAATCTAGCTTCCGACACAGTTGCTGGTTTAAGAATCCTTAGAGGCATTGGTGGCGAAGAATCGTTCTTGGCGAGGTTTCGCATTGCATCCCAAGAAGTAAGAGCTGCGGCAGTTCAAACTGCGAAGATGCGATCGCTCCTTGAAGGTATGCAGATAATTTTGCCGGGTGCGTTGATTGTTGGCGTTATCTGGGCCGGTGGATCTCTAGTGGCTCAAGGAGAATTAAAGGTAGGAGAACTTCTAGCTTTTTATGGGTACAGCTCGTTTTTAATGGTGCCGCTACAAATTATGACGGAATCCGCACAGCGAATTACTTCTGCGGTCGTTGCCGCGCGGCGAGTTGTTAGATTGTTGAGCGTAGCGAATTTACATACTTGGGGCAGCGCGCAAGCTCCTAATATATCGGGTGAACTAAAAGATACGATTTCCGGGATTTCAATCGCTGCCGGCGAATTCGTCGGAATTGTTTGCGATGACGCATTGACTGCTGATGATATTTGTGATCGATTAGGTGGTTACCTAGATGCTGAGAAAATTTTCATTGGAAACGCTCCATTGCAATCGTTTACGCGAGAATCAATTCGGAGCGCAATATTTTCGCAAGAGAAAGAACCAGCGATTTTATCCGGCACAATTAACTCACATTTTGATGTTCCAGCCACCAACCGACTCTCAATTGATGAATCGCTAATAGCCGCATCCGCAATGGATATTTTAGATTCGTTAGATGGCGATGGTTACAGTGCCGAAGTTGTAGAACGCGGTCGCACACTTTCCGGCGGGCAACGTCAACGATTGTCGTTAGCAAGATCATTATATGTAGATGCCCCGATTCTCATTTTGGATGATCCAACCAGTGCAGTTGATGCGCATACCGAAGCTCGAATCGCCGCACGATTACGAGAAGTAAGAAATCATCAGACTACAATTATCTTTACAACTTCGCCTTTAATTCTCGATCACACCGATCGGGTAATTCTCTTACTTAATGGCTACGTAAAAAATACTGGAACGCATCAAAATTTACTTACTTCCGATGGCACCTACCGAGATTTGGTGGTGCGCGGCGAATGAAATTCTTCAAGCATAAATACCCAAAACCAGTCGATGAAAAACGGCTGCCAGCAAGTGCATACCCGCCGCCGCCAGAAGATGCCGCGCGAATCGAAAAAGGTTTTGGGATGGAACGCGCTGCAAATCGATTACCAATCGCTACAGAGAGAACTGTAAATAGGGAGATGTGGTCACTTTTATTGGCCAACAAAAATGGTTTTATCTGGGTGGCGATTTTTCAATTATTCACCACTATTGCGGCTCTAATACCACCACGAGCTTTTGGAAATTTGTTGGAACGCCTGAAAACTGATCCACAAAATGTCGTGTTATCAAAAACCATAATAATTGTGATTACAGCTTTAATTATTCAAACACTACTTGTCTATCTAACTAAAGTGCGAGCTTCAATACTTGGTGAATTTGTACTCTCCTCCCTGCGCGAAAGATTTATCGAACGAGCAGTCCAACTACCACCAAATGTTGTCGAACGGGCTGGCTCTGGTGAACTTCTGACTAGGACTACAACCGATATTGATAAGGTAACTTGGGCAGTCCGAGATGCTGTTCCAATTATCACAATTTGCTTAGTACAGATTCTTGGAATATCAGTTGCAATTGCATTTACAGCGCCCATCTTTTTCGCGGCAATATTTATTGGAATTCCATTTCTTTTTGCCGGAACCCGTTGGTATTTGAGAAGATCACCACAGGCCTACCGCGTTGAATCTTCATCTTATGCAATCGTGAACTCAGTATTAATTGAAACTGCGGAATCTGGTAGAACAATTGATGCACTTCGCTTAGGTGAAGAACGAAGTTTGCGTACACATGCCACTATTTCCCGTTGGCTACAGTGGGAGCGATACACCTTGAGATTGCGAACTAGATGGTTTCCTTTAGTTGAAACAAATTACATAATTCCCGTTAGTACCGTCTTGTTGATGGGTTCCTACCTTTATCATGATAATAAAATATCGATAGCGCTAATAACTTCGGGGCTGTTATACGCCCAAATGTTGGCCAACCCAATTGAAAGAATGCTTTGGTGGATTGACGAACTGCAAACTGGTAAAGCTTCACTCTCCCGACTTTTAGGTATTTATGAAATTGAAGAACGTGAAATTCGAAGCGCAACACCAAAAGGTGAAGAAATTTCTGGAGAAAATGTTACCTATGGATATCGAGAAGGTCGCGATGTCTTGAAAGATATTTCGTTCTTAGTTGAACCCGGCACAAAATTAGCAATTGTTGGTCCATCTGGTGCTGGCAAATCAACACTTGGGCGTTTGCTTGCCGGTGTCCAACCCCCAAATCACGGAAAAATTACAGTTGGTGGCGCAGAAATTGGATATTTACCTGTCGAACAAGCGCGTACGGAAGTAGCGCTTGTAACACAAGAGCATCACGTTTTCGTTGGAACATTAAAAGAGAATGTTACGTTAGCTCGGCCAAATGCAACTGATGCGGAAGTATGGCGAGCATTAGCCGCAGTTGATGCCACAGAATGGGCCAAAAATTTACCAGAGGAATTAGCCACAGTTCTGGGCACAGGTGGTCATCGATTGTTGCCTGCGCAAGCACAGCAATTAGCTTTAGCGCGATTGGTGTTAGCCGATCCGCACACATTAATTTTGGATGAAGCAACTTCCCTATTAGATCAAAAAGCTGCCAAACATTTAGAGGCCTCACTTGGTGCAGTGCTCTCAGGGCGGACTGTTATAGCAATTGCGCATCGCTTACAAAGTGCTCATGATGCAGATCTGATTGCGGTGATTGAAGATGGTGAGATAACTGAATGGGGTTCTCACGATAATTTACTGAAAGCTAATGGAGCATATGCAAAACTTTGGCGATCTTGGCGTGATGAGAATTAAATTTAACGGTAACGAGACCTAATCCCTCAGTTTTCAAGTTGCAGATGCGAACCGTTTGCAATAACCTCCACTAATGGCCGCAAAGCTCGCAGAAAATCGCTCTCTCCGGGCGCATCTCCGGTTTGAACGATCCGAAATCCCAGCTCTGGTCGGAACGATGGGCACAGTCCTTCTACTCCATATTCTGGGGTGGGGTTTATTTATCTATTTCAACTCAAACCCGAAATACCATTCAATTGTCGATGGTAAAGGTGCGTTGATCTACGCGGGTGCCGGAGCGCTCGCCTACTCATTCGGATTACGTCACGCCTTCGATGCTGATCATATTTCAGCCATCGATGACACAACCCGATTGATGTTAGCAAAAGGAAAAAAACCGCTCGCCGTTGGCCTCTTTTTCTCATTAGGCCATTCAACAATTGTGCTTGCGTTAGCAATTGCAATCGCTTTTGCCGCAAAACAAGCAGCAAAATTTCAAGCGAATTTTGCTGAAACCGGCGGAATTATTGGCGCATCGGTTTCTGGTTTTTTTCTTTATTTAGTTGGAATTTTAAACTTGGTGATCTTGGTCGGCGTCGTAAAGGTATGGAAGCAAGCAAAGAGCGGAAAATTTTCGCACGAGCATCTAGAAGAATTACTAAATGATCGTAGCTTAATGCGTCGGATTTTCCGTGGAAAATTCAAAAAAGGTTTTGATCATTCCTGGCAACTCTACCCAATCGGCGTTCTCTTCGGACTTGGATTTGATACCGCAACTGAGGTTGCTCTACTCGCGCTCTCCGCAACTGCCGCCGTGGGAACTGTTGGTGGCACACTGCCACCATTAGCGATAATTGCGCTACCTTTGATTTTCGCTGCCGGTATGTCTTTGATGGATTCACTCGATGGAATCTTTATGACAAAAGCATATTCTTGGGCATTTACTTCACCACTTCGGAAGATTTACTACAATTTAACTACAACTTCTCTATCTATATTTGTGGCGCTAGTAATAGGTACCATCCAATTAACCTCTGTTTTAGCTGATAAAACTAGTATTGATAACTATCAACCATTTACTTATTTTGCTGCAATTGATTTGGGTAAAGTTGGTTACTTTATCGTCGGTAGTTTTGTGCTGGCTTGGGTCTTCTCAGTTCTTATATGGCGCTACGGCAAATATGAAACTAGGTACTCCTCTGGTATCGCCGAAACTGAACACCAGCACTCCAGTATTAAATTGGCAGAGTAGTTTTAATCTAGAAAAAAGTCGAGCAAGAAATCTTTAGTTCCAGGCACGACTGCATACTTATCTAAATCGGTGATTCCTTCGGAAGCCAAAAGCTCATCGTCAACAAAGAAATTCCCGGTGCACTCAGTCGCTGGTCGATTGAGAATAATGTAGGCAGAGTCGGAGAGAATCTCCGGTTTTCTACACGCATTCACATCGACGCCAGGAATCATTTGCAGCGCTGCAGTATCAATTGCAGTACGTGGCCAAAGCGCATTCACGGCAATCTTGTCGCGCTTAAATTCTTCTGACATTCCAAGAACACACATACTCATTCCATATTTTGCCATCGTGTAAGCAACATGATTTTTAAACCAAATTGGTTTCATGGAAAGTGGTGGCGAAAGATTCAAAATGTGGGAATTTCCACCTTCGGCAGCGCTCTTTCTAAGATGTGGGATCACTGCTTGTGAAGTTAGAAAGGTGCCTCGGACATTTACATCAAACATCAAATCGAAGCGTTTTGCAGGCGTGATTTCAGTTTTGGTTAAATTAATCGCGCTAGCGTTATTAATCAAGATATCTAAACCGCCAAACTGGTAGGCAGCCGCCGCAACTGCTGCGGCAATTTGATCCTCATCGCGTAAATCACATTGGATGGGCAAGGCTTTGCCACCAGCTGCCTCGATCTCTTTCGCTGCAGAGTAAATAGTTCCGGGTAATTTTGGATTTGGTTCGGCAGTCTTAGCCGCAATTGCGATCGAAGCGCCATCTTGCGCTGCGCGTAGCGCGATTGCCAATCCAATTCCGCGCGATCCCCCAGTGATAAAGATTCGTTTGCCGGCCAGTGCCATATTTCTCCCTATTTTTTCGCTGTTTTATTCGCCAAGAATTTCATAAAGGCGGCTTGGGCCTCATCCGATTGCAAAGCCAATTTAAAAAGTTCGCCCTCAGCACGCATTACAGCGGTAACCGCATCATGGTGTCCGCTCTTCAATAGCGCCTTAGTTTGAATTACTGCGCTAGGTGGCTGGTCTGCAATTGCAGTTGCATATTGATCTGCAACTAAATCCGGGGTTTCCGAAATTTCGGCTACTAAGCCAACCTCTAGCGCGAATTTTGCATCAAATGGTTCACCGAGCAAGAATACTTTTGATGCGCGTTGATGTCCCACAAGTTTTGGAAATAGGTAACTAGAGCCGAACTCCGGTACTAAACCAAGAGTTACAAAAGGCATGGAAAAATTGGCATCATTTGAAGCAATAACTAAATCGCAGTGAAGTAAAAGCGTAGTTCCGATCCCCACAGCATTTCCATGAACCGAAGCAATAATCGGTTTTGGGAAATTATGAACTGCCGATAAAAATTGCATCACCGGTGAGTTCTCTTCTAGCGGCGGTGCGTTAAAAAAATCTCCGATGTCGTTTCCAGCAGTAAAATGTTTACCTTGAGCCGAAAAGATTAAAACTCGGATATTGAAATCCCCAGCTGCTTCATTAACCGCATCTGCTAACACCGTATACATTGTTCGAGTTATTGCATTTTGCTTTTCTGGACGATTAAAAGTGAGTGTTAGCACTCCATTAGAAACGGAACTCAAGATTTCACTCATGCGCGCATCATAATGCAAGCCAATGCGAATTCAAATATAGAGTCGATATAACAAAACAATCTGATTTTGCGACATAATTACAGAAATAATTTCATTAATAAGCGATGGAGAGCCACCATGGAACATATGACGATATTGACTAGGGAGTTAACGCCATTCGAGTATTTAGTAGCTGGCTTCCTTTGCGATGGGTTATCAAACTCAGCCATCGCTCGCGAAACTGCACATACCGAGAAGGTTGTGGAGAATACCGTTTCAAGAATGTCTAAAGCTCTTGGAGTGAAATCTGACCCAGATATAAATATTCGAGTTTTGATTGCACTGGCTTTTCGTGCACATTTTGGCGACAAAGCTTTTGATAAATTGGACGTAGCTTGTAGTCATATGGTTGTTGGGCTAAATGGCGAACAAATTTGTTCCCGTCATTAGGTCCCTCTAATTTCCGTGGCGGAATAATAAAGAAACAGACCTGGGTATGTACCGAGGTCCGTTTCTTGATTAGTTAATTAACGAGCAATAGTGCCGGCAATAAACTCTTCGACTTTAACTCTTGCGGTTTCATCTGAATATTGCTCTGGTGGTGATTTCATAAAGTAGCTAGATGGCGAAAGTAGCGGTCCACCTATTTTTCGGTCCAGCGCAATTTTTGCGCAACGGAGCGCATCAATAATTACGCCAGCAGAATTCGGTGAATCCCATACTTCCAATTTATATTCAAGGTTTAGCGGAACATCACCAAAAGCTTTGCCTTCAAGACGAACATAAGCCCACTTACGATCATCTAACCATTGAATGTAATCAGAAGGTCCGATGTGAACATTTTTTTTACCAATATCGTAATCTAGTTGTGAAGTTACCGATTGCGTCTTTGAAATTTTCTTAGATTCAAGTCGATCACGTTCTAACATGTTCTTGAAATCCATATTTCCACCGACATTTAATTGGTAAGTGCGCTCTAAATGAACGCCACGATCTTGGAATAACTTGGCCAAAATTCGGTGCGTTATAGTCGCGCCTACTTGAGATTTAATATCGTCACCAACAATTGGCAATCCAGCTCGCGTGAATTTTGCAGCCCATTCTGGATCGGATGCGATGAAGACTGGAAGTGCGTTTACGAATGCACAACCAGCATCGATTGCAGATTGAGCATAAAATTTTGCCGCTGTTTCTGAACCTACCGGCAAATAACAGATTAAAACATCGATTTTCTTAGCTTTTAGATCGGCCACAATGTCTACTGGGGCTGCACCGGATTCTGCAATGGTTTCGCGGTAATAGCGACCGAGGCCATCGAGAGTGTGACCCCGTTGTACAACGACGCCAGTTTTCGCAACATCTGCAAATTTGATGGTGTTATTTTCACTTGCCCACATGGCTTCTGAAATATCTAAGCCAACTTTTTTAGCATCAACATCGTAAGCTGCGATGAATTTAATGGAATTGATGTGGTACCCGCCAAGAACTGAGTGCATTAAACCCGGAATCTCTTTATCGATTGCGGCGTTTTGATAATAGGTAACTCCTTGAATTAGTGAATTGGCACAATTGCCAATCCCAATAATTGCTACTCGGATTTCACTTCTCGGGTCTGTTTGCTTACTCACTTACTTTTCCTCTCGGTTGTAATCATTTCTTCTAGCCAGGTAATTTCACGATCAACTGACTCCAGCGAATGGCGGCGCCATTCAATTAAATATTTATCGAGACCGACGCTGCCGTAATCGATTTCCTCGTGCAGCACTTCGGACTTCGCTCGTAGCCGGCGAAGTCGTCCCTCTAAAATTCGCAGTCGGTTAGCTGCAGGAGTTGGAGTAAAGAAGGCGAATCGGACCTCAAAACCTTCATCTTCCCAAGAATCTGGACCAGCAATTTCTGTGGCCTTATTAAATTGCTTCTCCCCTTTAGCCGTTACTACATAAACAATTCGAACTCGGCGCGAGCGCCCTTTAGCTGTTCCAATCTTCTCTTCGATTAAACCTGCGATAACCATTCGACGGAGTTGTGGATAGAGCACTGAGAAAGAAAGGGCTCGGAACGGACCATAGATTGCAGTTAAACGTCTACGTAGTTCATACCCATGCAAGGGGCCTTGTAATAAAAATCCAAGAAGCGCGAATTCGAGCGATTGGCTACGGGAGCGCATATTTACTTTCCTTCCATCTCGCATACGTTATATCGAGTCGATATATCGTATGCGCATTGAACTCGAAAGGTTACGCAAGCGCAACCTCTTACCCAATTCTCAGAGTTGGGCGCGTCTACGGCCCAGTAACAAATTCACAGGTTTACCCTCATTTTCTAGAGCTTGCCAACGGTGGCGCTCTAGACAGGGGTAAATCGCATGAGTCTTCTCTCATGGAAAATCCACGGCACCGGAAAAACGATCTCATCAGGTGAGGTCGTATCAACAGATGAACGATTGAGCTGGCCGCGCACCATTGGCGTTGGCTTACAGCACATCGCAGCAATGTTCGGCGCAACCTTCCTCGTCCCAATCATTACGGGTCTGCCGCCAACCACAACCCTATTTTTCTCAGGTATCGGAACTCTTCTATTTTTAATCATCACCCAAAATAAAGTTCCAAGTTATCTTGGCTCCTCATTTGCGTTCTTAGCGCCAATTGCGGCATCGGTTAAGAGCGATGACATGGCCACAGCTCTTGGCGGCGTAGTTGCAACCGGAGTAATTCTTGCTGTCGTTGGTTTAATCGTTCGCTCTTCTGGAACTGGTTGGATCGATTGGTTATTGCCACCAGTTGTAACTGGAACCATTGTTATGGTTATTGGCCTAAACCTTGCTGGTGCTGCAAAAAATAATTTTGCTGCTGGTCCAGTAGTTGGTGTAATTACACTCGCATCGATCGCACTTATCTCAGCCTTCTCCCGAGGCTTCCTTGGTCGAATCGCAATCTTCGCTGGACTTGTAGTCGGTTATGTAGTTGCGATGTTGATGGGTGATGTAAAGACTGATGGCATCTCCGCTGCGAAGTGGATTGCAATGCCTTCATTCACAACTCCAACATTTAACATGAGTGCAATCGTGCTCTTCTTGCCAGTAGTACTTGTACTTATTGCCGAGAACGTTGGACACATTAAAGCTGTTTCAGCAATGACCGGCAAGAACCTTGATGATCAAATGGGTAACGCCCTTTTTGCTGATGGTCTTGCAACAACTCTCGCAGGTGCTGGTGGCGGATCTGGAACAACTACTTACGCAGAAAACATTGGCGTAATGGCTGCAACCCGGGTTTATTCAACAGCTGCTTATTGGATTGCTGGCCTAGGCGCAATCGTGCTTTCGATCTGTCCTAAATTCGGCGCAGTTCTAAGTGCAACTCCAGTTGGAGCACTTGGTGGCGTTGGCGTTGGACTATTCGGAATGATCGGTGTGCTTGGTGCTCGGATTTGGATTGAAGGACGTGTTAATTTCAGCGATCCAACAAACTTAATCATCGCAGCATCAGCGCTCATCATCGGTATTTCAGATATGTCATGGACTAGCGGTAATTTCACATTCAACGGCATCATTAATGCAACCTTGGTTGCAGTCGTTGGATATCGAGTACTTAGCAGAATTGCAAAATCTCGCGGTACAAGTCAGTAATTTAAGAGTTACAAAAACGCACAGGGCTTCGGCTCTGTGCGTTTTTTAATTTAAATAAGTGTTCTACACTCCAACAATGGTTTTCGAAGTTCCAACTAGATTTGGTGAGTATTTAATCGCTGCAATCATCATCATGCTGGCACCTGGCCCAAGTGTTCTATTCACCATCGCCCGCGCAATATCTTGGGGTCGAGCAGCCGCAGTTGCAACAGTTCTCGGTAATGCGCTCGGAATGTTTGTTCTTTCTTTGGCTGTTGCATTCGGACTTGGTCCAGTATTACAACGCTCTGATGCGGCTTTTCTATTTGTACAAATTGCTGGCGGTGGTTATCTGATTTACCTCGGTATTGATGCAATCAGAAAGAGCGTTATTCATGCTGAAGATATGATCAATGTGAATGAAGGCAAACCAACCATCCTAAAATCAATTCGAGACGGGTTTTTTGTAGGAGCGCTAAATCCCAAAGGTTTAGTATTTTTCGCTGCTATTTTGCCAGGCTTTGTCGATCACGACAGTGATTCCATCACGTCGCAAATAGTCTTGATGGGTGCAACTTTCGCGATCTTGGCGTTTTTCTCAGATAGCACTTGGGGTTTGATTGCCGGCACAATTCGGGAATCACTTTCAACCAAGCCAGCGCGTTTAGTTAAAATGCGAAAATTTGGTGGTTTAGTGATGATCGCTCTCGGATTATTTACAATTTCAACTGCGTTCTAAGCCTAAATCTCAGCAGCGTGGCGAGCTCGCAATATGTCAGTGGCTAACGGCAGACTATCGCCATGGCAATTTCATCATTTGATAAACCGGCAAGTAAAGCACGCGAATTCATCAGCCCTAGCGATTTAACTTTCTCTTGGGATGGTTGTCACCGTTGCCTCTGGCTCAATTACAACCACGGCGTTAAAGCGCCACTCTTCATGCCGCTTGTTGGCGAACTCTCCGCAATGCAAGAAGCCCACTTTGATGCGGTTACTTCCGCTCTCGTAACTCCTGAATTACCAAGCGGAAAAGTTCATAGCCGTGGTGGATGGGTGAAATCAACGCCGATCGTTGTAAATGGCTCTGCTTCGCCTTATGCAGTGCGCGGAAAATATGACTTGCTTATGGAATTTGATGATGGGACTTGGGGCGTTATCGATTGCAAATTTCAAGGACGCGATAGCGATAAAAGCGATTTCTATTCGCCACAACTTGAGGCATATGCATACTCACTCGAGAATCCCGCATCGGGTCCAGCGAAAAAAGTTTCAGTACTTGGTTTACTCGTTTGGTCACCCATCTCCCCTATGGGCGATTTATCAACTGGGTACTCACTAAAACTGAAGAGTTCTTGGCGTCCGATTGAACGCAACTCAAAATCATTAGAACGTCGCTTAACTGAATTTATTACGGTTATTTCTGGTCCAACTCCGGAACGAGATTCTGGTTGCGAACAATGCCGTTATGTTTCCCGACGCCGCGAAATTTTCGGCGGCGAATAATTTAATCCTCTTCTACTTCGTCACTCATCTCGGTCTTACGCTTAGATGCATAAATATCTGCATACTCTTGTCTGGAAAGCGCTTGAATCGTATTCATAATTCGATCGGTTACTTCACGCAATACTTTTTGGTCCGTTGGATCACCATAGTTTTCAAAGTAGAGCGGTTCTCCAAAAATCATCTCCACTCGACGAACTTTCGGCACTATTTGGCCGGTAGGTTGGATCTCGGCGGTATTGAACATGGCTACTGGAATAACAGGCGCACCAGATTCAATAGCTAACCGTGCAATTCCAGTTCTGCCTTTATAGAGACGGCCATCGGGCGAACGTGTTCCTTCTGGATAAATTCCAATGCAATCGCCACGCTCTAATACTCTTAGACCGGTAATAATTGCGGCTTCACTTGCGCGACCACCAGAACGATCAACTGGAACTTGTCCTAGAGCGATGAAAGTAATTTTCTTGATAAAGCCTTTTAGACCAGGTGAAGTGAAGTACTCGCTTTTTGCTAAAAAAGTAACTTTGCGCGGCACTACTAGCGGCATAAATATCGAATCGCTAAACGAAAGATGGTTTGAGGCGATAATCAACGGCCCGAGATGGGGAACATTTCTTAACCCTTTAACTTTAGGTCTAAACAATCCCATCAGGATTGGCGAGAGAAATGCTTTCAAAAGTGCATAGGCCACATTTTCACCTTGCACTACTGCAAGCTTCTTTCGGAAGCTGCGCTTCTTTCGCATCGCCATAGGGTCTTAATTTAGGGCTAATCCATAGTGATATGACACCATCTGAGCGTGAGCGATATCCCAAACTCAGCCGGATTCGAGCTTTCGGGCGGAAAAATTGGGGTTTTAGTTATTCATGGCTTTGGCGGATCACCGGTTTCGGTGCGGCCATGGGCGGAATCTTTTCACCAAGCAGGCTACACCGTTTCAGTGCCACGACTTCCAGGGCACGGCACCAATTGGGAAGATTTAAATTTAACAACTGCCGCAGATTGGTTTAGCGAGGTAGAAAGAAGTTTCGTAGAACTTCGTAGTAAAAGTGATCGAGTTTTTTTAGCGGGTTTTTCGAATGGCGGTGCACTCGCACTTCGGCTCGCCCAAATTCGTAGCGCCGAGATTGAAGGTTTAATTTTATTAAACCCGATAATCCATGACCGCCGATTATTTATGAAGTTAATACCAGTAATACGTTTTCTTAGACCATCTATAAAATCTGGGCCGTCAGATATCGCTAAACCAAATCCACCGGCACACAGTTATAGAACAACGGCAATGCACGCACTTTACTCTGCTAGAAAATTTTGGCGAATCGCAGAACGAGATCTTTATTTAATTGATTTGCCGCTAATGATTGGTTACTCGATTAATGATCATGTGGTCGATCCCGAAAATTCAGATACTATAATTGATAATGTAATGTCGGTTGATATCCGTGAAATTATTTTTGAGAAATCATTTCACAATGTTTCACTTGATTATGAATCTGAAATATTAAACGAAGAGTCAAATCAATTCATTCTTGATGTCTTAACGGGCGAATTGGCCCGAGGCAGTTATGAAGACGGCGATGAAGATGGTGATGAAGATGAGCGCGAGTTGATCGATGCTGAATTTGATGCCATCGTTTCTGGGTTATCTCTCGACGAATCTGCCCCCACAACATATCTAGATGAATTAGATAGCTCCGAGAAAAAAGAATCGCACATCGAGCGCAACATGTATGCAACTCCAAACCGGTTACCAAAATTTAAGAAAAATCAGCGAATCGCAATAGCCGCCTTAATCGCCGGACCGATTTATCTAATTAGTTATCTAATCACACATTTTGATCCATTTGGTTTCGGTACATGGCCAGGAGTCTTAGCGATAATGGGCGGCGGGGTAACGCTATTTACCCAAATGGAGCATCGTGAAATCGACGAAAGTGATGATGGCGCAATTCTGTGAATAAACCTTTTAGATGGGGCGTAATTAGCACTGGCGGAATAGCTCGAACTTTCGCTACTGATTTAAAATATTTGAGCGATCAAGTGGTACATGCAGTTGGTTCGCGCAATATTGAAAATGCAACTAATTTTGGAAATGAATTTGGTGCAAAAGCTTATGGGTCTTACAAAGAACTAGTTAATGATCCAGATATTGATGCCGTATATATCGCTACTCCCCACCAACTCCATTTCGCTAACACGATCATGGCGCTAAATGCTGGAAAGCCAGTTCTCTGCGAGAAGCCTTTCGCAATCACATCCAATCAGGCGAGTGAAATGATTTCATTGGCAAGGAAAATGAATTTGATGTTGATGGAAGCGATGTGGACTCGGTTTCTTCCGCACATTTCTAAAGTACGGGAGATATTGAGTTCTGGAATATTGGGAGAAATTAGAACAGTTTCGGCAGATCACGGCCAATGGTTTGCAAACGACCCCGAATTTAGACTATTCAATCCAAATTTGGCAGGAGGCGCTCTTTTAGATCTGGCAATCTATCCAATCTCTTTTGCGCATTTAGTTCTCGGAGTTCCGGCAGAGATAATCTCGTCATCATTGCCGGCTTTCACTGGAGTAGACGGACAAACGTCCGCCATATTCAATTATGCAAACGGCGCCCAAGCAATCATTAATTCTTCACTTTTTGCAGCTACCCCATGCCGGGCATTGGTATCTGGCACTTTGGGTTGGTTAGAAATTGACCGAACTTTTTACGCTCCCACTTCGATGAGAACCGTGATTAGAAAAGGTGAAACAACTGAATATCCGCGCAATTACATTGGCGTAGGTCATCGAGAGCAGGCAGTTGAATTTGCAAGGTGCGTAAATGCTGGATTAACTGAGTCGCCACTTCTAACTCTCAATGAAACTTATGAAATCATGAAGTCGGTAACAACTATTAAAAATCAAATCGGGCTTAAATATCCTTTTGAAGTTTAGTTTCTAGCTAAATCTGCCACTCCGACTAAGCCCGCATCGTTTCCTAAAGTTGCCGCGATAATTCTCGGATACGGGTGTTTCCCATTAAATGGCATATAACGATCCATATATTCACGCGTAGGTGCGAGCAATATCTCGCCAGCTTCAATTACGCCACCGCCGATAATTACACATGATGGATCTAGTAAAACTGAAAGCGTTGCGATCCCCGCTCCTAACCATTGGGCTGTGGTGTTGAATGCAGCAAGGGCAACCGGGTCGCCTTTCTCTGCCGCTTTAGTGATGTGGTGTCCAGTTAATCCGGCAATAGTGCCATCACCTAACGATAATAAATTTTTTGCTAAACCAGGTGAAGCGTTAATTGCTTCTCGCGCATGTCGCAATAATGCATTGCCAGAAGCATATTGTTCAAAGCATCCTCGAGCGCCGCAACCACATAAGTGACCTTCTGGTACTACTCGCATATGTCCGATCTCTGCAGCAATACCAAAAGCACCGGTGATTAATTTTCCGTTTATAACAAATCCGCCACCAAGACCGGTTCCAATAGTTAAAAGGGCAAGATTCTCTTCACCCTTACCCGCTCCAAACTTAAACTCTCCCCATGCCGCGGAGTTAGCATCATTTTCCAAAACCACTCTTGCACCAATTTTTGATTCGAGTTGTGAAACTAACGGCACATTATTCCAATTTGCAATGTTTGAAGTTGCAAGTAATGTTTTGCGATCTGCCGAAATAAAGCCAGCAGCCGAAACTCCAACTGCAGAAACATTATGCTTTTTAGAGAGCTCGATAGCTACATCAGCAATAACTTGAGTTAAATCCGCGCCACCTTGAATTGGGGTATCGCGTCGACTCCGTTCAATAATCTTTCCAGAAGAATCAACCACTCCGCCAAGCACTTTCGTACCGCCAACATCAACACCGATAGTCAGTGCGGACATTTAAGCTTCTGCGCGTTTTTTCAATTGGGAAAGTGCGAGGTCCACAGTTGATTGCTCGGTCTTCTTTCGCATCATCTCTGGAACTGGCATCGAAACTTTTACGACTAATTCATAAGTGACATCAGTTGTGTCATCGCCATTATCCGAAATCAAATAAGAGCCACTCATCTCGGTTAACAGGTCTGCCTCTTCAAGGGAGAAACTGACGGATTCTGGCACTTTGCTCCAATCGTAAGAAAGGGTTACGCGGTCCTTCATTACTCCCGCATCGATCACCATGGTCACCTTCGTTGGGCGGCCATCGCTGCCGGTTTCATCTGGAGTCACGGATTTAATGGAGGTCGTCCAACTTGGGTATCCGGCTAAATCAAATAGCAGCTCTCGGACGGTCGCCGCTGGCACTTCAATAGTTACCTTAGATTTCGATGCTTCGCTCATGGGAGAAGGTTACCTCTCCCCATTCTCGGAAATGACCGATACCTTATGAGCATGAATGCATACTCAGTCAAGACCATGGAACCAGTTCCAAGTACTGGAAATCTCACAAATCTATTATCGGATCGAGCGCGTTTTGAACCAACTCGCACCATGCTCTCACGTCCATTAGGCGAAGGTTGGCAGAAAGTTTCCGCCAAAGAATTTGATGAAGAAGTTAGGGCTACCGCCAAAGGTTTGATCGCTGCTGGAATTCAGATTGGCGACCGCGTAGCGATCATGGCCCGCACTCGATATGAGTGGACCATTTTAGATTTTGCAATTTGGTACGCTGGCGCTGTCGTAGTTCCAGTTTACGAAACTTCTTCGACAGAACAAATCGATTGGATTCTAACTGACTCAAGTTCGGTCGCCATTATTGTAGAAACACCGACACATAAAGAAGCTGTCGAATCCGTTAGCAAACCAACTTTAAAAAATATCTGGACCATGACTGACAATGTGCTTTCGCATTTAGCAAAACTTGGTGAAAACGTTGCTGATGCTGAAATTGATGTGCGCCGAAATGCGTTAACACCGGAAACGCTTGCAACTTTGATTTACACATCAGGTACAACCGGAAAACCTAAAGGCGTTCAATTAACACATGGCAATTTCTTATCGGAATGCGGAAACGTAGTTGCTGGTGCTAGTGATTTATTTTTAAAGCCAGGGGGATCTACTCTGTTATTCCTGCCAGTTGCGCATGTATTCGGCAGAATGGTTGAAATCGGTGCAATAAGAGCTGGATTACATTTGGCACATTGCAGCGATCCAGTTGGTAAATTGATCCCAGATTTAAATTCTTTTAAGCCAACATTCGTACTTGCTGTTCCTAGAATTTTTGAAAAAGTTTACAACGGCGCCGAAGCGAAAGCGGAAGCGGGCGGTAAAGGCGATATTTTCCGTAAAGCCGCAGCTGTCGCTGTCGCATTTAGCGAAGGTCTCGATTCTGGAAAAATCTCGGTAGCGCTCCGCATTAAACATGCGCTCTTCGATAAGTTGGTCTATTCAAAAATCCGCGCCACCCTCGGTGGTCGAGTTGAGGCAGCAATCTCGGGTGGTGCACCACTTGGTGCGCGGTTAGGACACTTTTATCGCGGCGCTGGAATTCGGGTCTTAGAAGGTTACGGATTAACCGAAACTACTGCTGGTGCCACCCTTAATCTAACTTCGGCTTTCCGGATAGGTTCAGTAGGAAAGCCAGTCCCTGGCACCACAATCAAAATTGATGATGATGGTGAAGTCTTAATTAAAGGCGCAATCGTTATGAAAGGTTATTGGCAAAATGATGCTGCTAATCAGGAATCATTCACAGATGATGGTTTCTATCGTTCTGGAGATTTAGGAAAATTAGATAACGATGGTTTCCTTTCAATCGTAGGTAGAAAGAAAGAATTAATTGTTACTTCTGGCGGTAAAAATGTGGCACCTGCTGTGCTGGAAGATCGGCTTCGCGCGCACCCATTAGTAAGTCAATGTATGGTCGTAGGTGACAATCAGCCTTACATAGCAGCGCTAGTAACAATTGATCAAGATGCACTTAAAATTTGGTCAGCTGCGAATAAGAAGACTGGTGCTTCGTTTGCTGAATTAACTAAAGATCCGGATTTAAATGCGGTTGTCCAAACTGCAGTCGACGAAGCTAATAAGGCGGTCAGTCGAGCTGAATCGATTAGAAAGTTCACTATCTTGCCAATTGATTTCACACTAGCTGCTGGCCACCTAACCGCAAAACTCTCGTTAAAACGACACGTCGTTGCACAAGAGTTCGCAAAGGAGATAAACGAGTTATTTGCCTAACGGCAGCGAAAAATTAAGAATTGCGCATGATCTTCATGACGGCGTCGTTCAAGATTTAGCTGCGCTCGGATATGCAATTGATTCGGTTATCGGTAATCCCCGCCTAACTCCGGAGTTGCGCTCCGAACTTAGAGAAATCCGCCTGGAAAGTTCGCGCATTACTGCTGCCTTTAGAAATGAAGTTCTGGAGCTCATGGATGATCAGCCTGAAATATCAACTCTGATTAAAGATAAATTAGCAAAGTTCGGCATCGAACTTTACTTACCAGAACCACTTCCACAATTCTCATCAAAAATGGATCGCCAAGTAAAAAGGTTAATTTTAGAGATTGTAAATAACTGCATAACGCATGCAAATGCCACAAAATTTTCGCTTACATTTAAGGTAATTGGCTCCGAGATTGAAATTACTTTGCAAGATAATGGAAAAGGCGGCGTAATTTCCAAGCCCAAACATCTAGGCCTAAGCAGTATTGAAATCCGCGCGCTCGAACTTGGCGCTAGTATCGAAAGAGTAGATACACCTAACGGAGTCACTTATATTTTATTAATACCGGCTAATTGATGATAACCGTCCTCGTAATTGATGATCACGCGATCGTCCGAGAAGGGTTAAAACGTGCGTTGACCCAAGATCCACAAGTAAAAATAGTTGGTGAAGCGGCCTCGAAGCGCGAGGCGCTCGCGCAGATTGCCCACCATAACCCAGATGTGATCGTAGTCGATTTACATTTACCAGATGGCAGTGGCCTCGACATCATTAGGTGGGCTAGAAGTAATTCAAAAAAAATTGGAATTGTTGTTTTAACAATGTCTGACTTGCCGGAATACATAGTCGCATCACTCGATGCCGGAGCAAGCGCTTTCGTTGAGAAAATTGCACCGATTAGCGAAGTTACTGCGGCCATATATCATTCGCATAAAGCGCCACTTTCATTTACCACGCGCAGATTGGTAGATGTGTTAGCGGTGAAACGCGATCGTCATGGTTTAACCGGGCGGGAAATTGAGGTGTTAGAGCTATTACCACTCGGTGAAACTGTTACAAATATGGCGGTCAATCTCTTTGTCAGCGAATCAACAATTAAGACACATCTGGCTGCTATCTACCGGAAATTCGGCGTTAATAATCGGATGCAAGCAATAAATGCGGGTCGACGAAAAGGTTTACTTAAATAGAGTTTGGTTAAATCGGTCTGACCAAATCTGCCAATTCCATTGATCATTTACCCATTTATTTCCAAAAGCACCCATCTCCCGCCGCAGCACTGGATCAGTAAGAATTCGGATAGCAGCGTTAGCAATTTCATCAATGCTTTCACCATCAACTAAGTAACCAGTTTTACCGTCGACTAAAGCTTCAGGTGCGCCACCAGAATTTCCAACTATTACGGGAATTCCGCAAGCACTTGCTTCTAAATATACAATTCCCAATCCTTCAACTTCTAGCCCGGCTAGGCGATTTCGCGCCGGCATCGCAAATAGATCCCCTAATGCGAAATAGCGCGGTAGTTCGTCATGAACTATTCGCCCGACAAAAAATACGTTTGCATCCATATTGTGTTTTGAAACTAACGAATTGATTTCTTCTTTATGTGGTCCAGTTCCTACGAGTAATAGCGCGGTATTGGGAACTTTCTCCAGAATTTTTGGGAGCGCTTCAATCAATCGATCTTGCCCTTTGCGATGTACGAGTCGACCTACTGAAACAATGGTGGGGCGATTCCGAATTCCAATTTCATTAGCTAAGGCCGTATCTTTTGCGCTTGGTGTAAAGTGTGAGACATCGATTCCGGGCAGAATTTTTACCATTTTAGCTTTTGATTTTTTGCCTAGCGCTTTGCCGATTGCGGTGCCGGTGTAATCTGTTAAAAAAGTTAAGTGGTCGACATTTCTAGCGATTAATTGCAGAATCCATTTGAATGGATAAATTTTGGCCCACCAAACTTCATGACCTTGTGTCATTGCCACAATATGTTTTGCACCAGCTCTACGTAGACTTCGCGCCATCACAGCAAGCGGAGCAGCTGCGCCGAACCAAACTCGTTCGATTCCCTCGGATTTTAAAATTTGCTTTACTGCGGTATTCACTCGCCGAGTTGGCAAAAGCACTTTCATCCGATCTCTAATAACCGTTACGCCGTACTCACGTAGCCAATATTGATCATATTCTTTGGTATCGCCCTGATTTGAAGTGTAAACAGTGGTTAATCCAGCTGGAATTCGCTCCAACAGACCAATAATAAAAGTTTCGATGCCGCCAGCCCGCGGCCCAAAATCGTTGGTTACTAGTAAAACTTTCTCATTGTTATAGACGGCGTGCTCCTACATATCGCTTCGAGCCTAAACTGTTTCCAAAACTTACAACTTTGACCCGAGCTCCTGGTCTTGGTGCATGCACCATTTTGCCGCCACCGAGGTAAATACCAACGTGCGAGATCGGTTTGCCAAAGAAAACTAAATCGCCGGGAAGTAATTTATTGCGCGCAATAGATTTTCCATAGTTGGCTTGTGCCCTAGAGGAGTGCGGAAGTGATACGCCCGAGGCTTGGAATGCCCGCATTGTTAAGCCAGAACAATCCCAGCGCACCGGGCCAGCCGCTCCAAAAACATACCGATCGCCGATTTGTTTAAGTGCAAAACGGAGCGCAATTCCAGCTCGCCCAGAAATATTATTTGCAGTTGCGGCGTCTTCCAGTGAACTTTTTTGGTCAGCATCTTCGGAAGCTTGTTGCGCAGCTAAAATTCGTTCCCGGTCCACTTTTTCAAGTTTTGCAAGTAACTCCTCTGCCTGAGCTAATTTACTTTGCGCAGCTTCCATTTGAGCAGTCAGTCGCGCTTGGGTTGCTTTTACTAAAGCTAATTTGTCATTTACGGTCAATGTGGTTGCGGTTAATCTTTGGGTCGCAGCAGTGAACTTTCTAAGTTGGATTGATTTCTTCCGGGTGATGGCCTCGAGTGAACCTGCTGAAGTTAAGAATAGAGTTGGATTAGAAGAAAAAAGTAATTCAAGGCTCTGACTAAGTCCGCCGGATTTGTATTGGGCGATTGCAATTGCGCTGAGCGATTTTTGTAGATCGCTAACATTTCCTTGCTGGGTCGCAGCTTTCGCTTGCACGGTTTTAAGAGTTTTATTGAGTTTAGCTAATTCGACTTTTGCGGCTTGTGCTCCTTCGGCTGCCATCGCCGCTTCTTCTTGTAGCGCTTCTACCTTCGCTTGCACATCTTTGAGATTTGCGGCGTTGGCGCTAGGTACGAGTACAAAAATCATGGCGCAACTGACCAGCCCAACCCAAACCCGTACCAACTTCGCTCTTCTCACCCAAAGAGGCTAACGAGGTCGAGCCTTCGAGCTCAAGCCGAGAGCGTCAAATTGCCTGTGAATTTTCACCGAAACGTAGTGGCGGGACCATGCCACGCGAGGATAGGAGCGCAATCGCTGCGCTCTCGCTCTCAGAGAGCTCGGGCAAGTTCTTTGGGAGTGGATTTAGCAGAACTGAGATAACGCAATCATTACAGGCTATATCTCGCATGGTGCAGGTATCGCAATCTATGATCATTTGAAAATGGTACGACCGACCACTGACAAGCTATTACGAGGTATGAAGAGATATTTGCTAGATATGGTGGGCTCGTGAATGTGAGAGTTCGAGCCAATTTAGTTGTCGGAAGCGATGGCGCAACCACGCTAAATGGCCGCTCCGCCGGTCTGAGTTCGGCTAAAGATCGAAACCGATTTCATGCGATGCGCGCCGAATTTGATGTGATTGTGATTGGTGGCAAAACCGCCATAACCGAGCCATACCAAAAAACTCCAATTCCCCTGGTTGTGGTCTCGCACAATCCCCTGATTCCAGAATCGCTAACTACTAATCCCATGCTTTATTGGTGGCAAATTTCTCCAGCGGCAGCAATTGCGAAATGTTTAGCCGAATTTGGGAGCCGAGTTTTAATTGAGGGAGGCCCAAATTTCTTGATAGCGGCGCTACCTAAAATAACTGAGTTCGCAATTACCCAAACCAAAATCTCTGGCGGTGAGAATAGGCTTGATCTCGCAAAACTATTGAGAGAGTTTGCACTTATTAGTGAGGAAGGGCTAAGTGAAGAAATTTTTCAAATATTTAAAAGAATTAATTAAGCTAGCGAAATCATCGCAACACCGATTATTGCAAAGAGAATTCCAAGATATTGCACCTTGTGAAGCCGTTCGTGCAGGAATTTAAAGGCTAATACTGCAGTAACGATTGGGAAGAGCGAGCCAAGCACCATTGCGATTGAGACTAAACCTTTAGTTGTTGCTAAACCTAATAAATAGTTTGCTAAGAAATCCGCGAGCCCGATAAAAGCCAACATTGGTAAATCTTTTAATTTGAAACCACCTATTTGGCGATAGCGCAGCGCAATTAAAATACAGATTGAGACCGAAGTTACACGCATCATCGTCATGGTAAGTAGTGGGCTAGTTTCTGAACCTTTCGCCATGAAAGTTAAAGCAATACCAAAGCCGAAAGTTGCACCAAGTGCATAAAAAAGTGGCTTGACTGGTAATCCATTATTTAACTCGGGCCCACTTGCGCAGAATCCCCCAATTAACGCAATCACCATTCCTAGTAATTGCAGTCGCATCGGCCGTTCGCCACCAATTAACGCAATCGTAAATGGCAGTAACGCGCCGAGCGAGCTAATCGGCGAAACAACTCCCATACGACCAGTAGCAAGTCCTGCATAAAATGATGTGAGCCCTAAAAATCCAGCGATGCCCGCGATTATTCCAGGTAAAAAATATCCATTCCAATCAAGAGTTGGTGCAATATAAGAACCAGAAATCAAAACTATTGCAATCCCAAAGAGCAATCCGATTGATTGTGAAACTCCAGTTACTGCAATTGATTTGAAGCGTTTCGAAAGATTGCCGCCGATGAAATCCGCAGTGCCCCAAAGCACACTTGAAACTAACGCTAATAGCGATCCCATGGGGGCAAAGGCTACCGCTCGCGCCTCCCTTAAATGGTGGGTAAGTACTTTTACCCTTATCTAATGGCCCAACCTTTCAAATTCACTAAGTACGATAAGTATTTTGATGACTTTGTGATGCAGATGGAAACCTTTGTGCCGCGCCCCGAAATTGAATTAGCAGAAGTCCCAGCGCCGCAAAAATTAGCACCGCGTGCTTATGCGGTTGTTGGCGATGTCGCACTTGATGAGAATGATGATGTTGCAACGGGCCGATTTGTGTTATTGCTCGATCCAGAAGGTCAAGAAGCTTGGGATGGAAATTTTCGCTGCGTGACTTTTGTGCGAGCTGCGATTGATTCTGATATGGCAAACGATCCAATGTTGGCCGAAGTAGGTTGGTCTTGGTTTTTAGAATCGTTATCTAAGGCAGGGGCAGATTTCCGTTTGCCCAGTGGCACAGTTACTCGAGTTGCGAGCAAATCTTTTGGCCAACTTGTAGGTACTGACGATGATTCCGAGATCGAAATTCGAGCATCTTGGACTCCAACCGAGCCATCGCAATTAATGTGCCACGCAAAAGCCTGGATGGAATTACTAGCAGTCACATCAGGGCTCGCACCGCTTCCGGAAGGCGTTAGCTCGCTCGGGCAAAATCTTCGATAATGGCTAAACCTTTACTAAAGCCTATTGGCGGCACGCCCCGAATAATCTCAACAGATTCCGCTTTAGCGGAAGCAGTAACAACAATTATTTCTGGTGACGGTCCAATAGCAATTGATGCTGAGCGCGCATCTGGATATAGGTATAGCCAACGTGCATATCTAATTCAAATAAAGCGAAATGGTGGCGGGCTTCATTTAATCGATCCAATTCCGTTCGCAAAATCGGATATCGCTAAAGCGCAAATCAAAAAACTTAATAATGCTTTAGCTGATGTTGAATGGGTAATTCATGCCAGCACCCAGGATCTACCGTGTTTGCGAGAATTCGGATTTACGCCAAAACTACTATTTGACACTGAATTAGGCGGTCGGTTAGCTGGGTGCGAACGAGTTGGCTTAGGACCGCTAACGGAAGCGCTCTTGGATTTAACTCTTGCAAAAGAACATAGCGCGGTTGATTGGTCATACCGTCCATTACATCCAGAATGGCTAAATTACGCAGCGCTAGATGTTGAAGTGCTCTTGGATTTAAGAAATTCTATAGAAAAATTGTTAAGTGATCAAGGAAAATTAAAATGGGCTAACGCAGATTTTGCCGCGATACTTGCAGCACCACCAACTGCGCCGCGGAAAGATCCATGGCGTCGGACTTCTGGGATGCACAAAGTAAAAAACCGTAGAGAGTTAGCAATTATTAAAGAGCTCTGGTTAACGCGTGATGGGGTTGCAAAAGATATTGATTTAGCGCCAGGTAAAGTTTTAAATGATGCCCTGATTATTGAGATTGCACTTGCAAAACCAAATTCGCTAGTGGAGCTAACTTCCATCCCCGCAATCTCTAATCGCCTGCGAAGTGAAGTGCAGAAAAGTTTTATTCCAACTTGGTTTGCCGCAGTAGCGCGAGCGCAAGCGTTACCAGAATCAGATTTGCCAGAAAGTAAAATTTTTACCGATGCGATGCCGCCAATAAAAGTTTGGCGGGATAAATTTCCGCTTCCCTACGCTCGTTTAACCCATGCCCGATCTGCAGTTGCAAACTTAGGTGTTGCGTTAGCAATACCAACGGAGAATTTAATTTCGCCAGAAATAATCAGACGGGTTGCTTGGTTAAGTCAGAGTGATAACGCATTAATCGGTAGTTCGGATCGAGTTTTCGAACGGATGATTAGTTTTGGCGCGCGGCAATGGCAGGCGGAGTTAACTGCGGAATTGGTTGCGGCCGGGCTTACAAATGACCAACCGTTAGTCATGCCGGAGCCCGAAACTGAGTCAGAATCTGCGGAAACTGGCATCGAAACCACGATTTAAGTGTGACTGGAATTACGCAACACTTGAGTTGCGTAATTGCCAACCTGGCTTATAGGCTAACCCCATGTTAAGTACCTTTTTGATAGCGATCCGCGAGGGCTTGGAAGGCTCGCTCATCGTTGGAATTTTGGTGGCCTACTTGGTCCGCACAAACCGACGCAACCAGCTCGCACCGCTTTGGACTGGGGTCGCGGTTGCACTCTTGGGAAGTTTTGGATTTGGTGCATTTCTTACATTTACATCGAACGAGTTATCACCGCGCGGTGAAGAACTTTTTGCAGGCATAACTTCACTAGTTGCGGTCGCGATGGTTACTTGGATGGTTTTCTGGATGAAACGTAGCGCGCGAAATCTTAAAAATGATTTACACGGAAAAATTGATCAAGCACAATCCATCGGTAAATTCGCAGTAGTTGGCGCTGCCTTTTTCGCAGTCGCTCGCGAAGGTTTAGAGACCGCTCTCTTTGTTTACTCTAACTTTAAAACGGTTGCCAGTAATAGCGCACCGGCGATCGGACTCACAATTGGTTTCGCAGTTGCGATTGCGCTTGGATTTCTAATTTATAAACAATCCATAAAATTAGACTTGGCAAAGTTCTTCTTAATAACTGGCGTGGGTTTAATTGTGGTTGCAGGCGGGGTGCTTTCATACGGAGTTCATGAACTTCAAGAATTCGGGATCCTCCCCGGCCCAGATGCATTTGCGTGGAATTTAACGAATTGGATTTCCGCAGATTCGATTCCGGGCGCGCTACTTGCCGGAACTATCGGGTTCGATACCACCACCTCGTGGCTCCAACTCTTCTTCTGGGTTGGCTACCTTGGTCTTGTGATTCCGCTCTACATCAAGCCTGCTAAAATCTCAATCGCCGCTTAACCTCATACCGTTCAGCGTTCACTTTTAGGTTACCGACAGGTAACCTAGGGGCAAGTGCTGAGACGAGGGATAAATGGCAACTACGCCGAATTCACTGAACACCGTTGTGCTAGTCGATGCGGTGCGGACCCCATTTGGAAAAGCCGGCAGTTTATACGCTGGTACGCGCGCTGATGACTTAATGGTTCGTTGTATTCGCGGTTTGTTAGAACGCAATCCATCAATTCCGCTATCAGCAATCGATGAAGTTGCTATTGCAGCTGCAACCCAATCCGGTGATCAAGGCATGAATATCGGGCGAAGTGCTTCGCTATTAGCGGGGCTGCCAAATACCGTACCTGGCTATTCGATTGACCGTTGGTGCGCCGGAGCGATGACTGCTGTAACAACAATTTCGGGCGCAATCGCAATGGGACTTTACGATCTCGCAATTGCTGGCGGCGTAGAACATATGGGCAACCATCCGATGGGCGAAGGTATTGACCCTAACCCACGATATTTAGCAGAGAAGATTGTTGATACCGATGCGTTGAGTATGGGAAATACTGCGGAACGATTACATGACCGGTTTCCACATTTAACTAAAGAGCGCGCCGATAAATACGCCGTGAACTCACAAGTTAAAACTGCAGCTGCATATGCTGCTGGAAAAATTCAACCAAATTTAATTCCAATGGCTGCTCGCAGCGCTGAACTTGGTTGGGGCATTGCAACAGTCGACGAACCTCCACGACCTGGCACAACTTTAGAAGCGCTTGCTGCACTTAAAACTCCATTCCGCGCAGCTGGTCGCGTAACTGCTGGCAATGCAGCGGGTTTAAATGACGGCGCTACCGCAGCGCTTCTTGCAAGCGAATCAAAAGCAAAAGAATTGGGTTTAACAGTTAAAGCAAAATTAGTTTCATTCGCATTCGCTGGCGTTGAACCAGAAGTTATGGGTTATGGCCCAGTTCCCGCAACAATTAAAGCGCTCGCGAAAGCTGGCTTAACCATTGAAGATATTGGGCTATTTGAAGTTAACGAAGCATTTGCAATCCAAGTAATTGCATTCTTAGATCACTTCGGTATAGCCGATGATGATTCGCGGGTAAATATTTATGGCGGCGCAATTGCAGTCGGCCATCCCCTGGCTTCATCTGGTGTGCGCCTCATGCTCAATTTGGCTGAAGGATTTAAGGAACACCCTGAAGTTAAATATGGGATTACCACCATGTGTATAGGACTTGGTATGGGTGGCACTGTGATTTGGGAAAACCCGCACTTCAATGGGGGTAAGAAATAATGGCTGAGATTATTCTTCCTGAAGGTGCACCAGAAGAAGTAGTAACGAATGCATTAGTTAGAGAAATAGATCTCAGCGCCTTTGGGGCAACCGGAACCCTCTCATTAATTACATTAGATAACGGGCAAGATCACAATCGCCCAAATACTTTTGGTCCAAAATCTGTGATGGCGTTGAACGAAGCCATCACTATTGCCGAGAAAAGTGCATCAGTTGCAATTGCAATTACTGGAAAGCCGTTCATCTTCGCCGCTGGTGCCGATTTATCTGGATTGGCATTCTTGCAAGATCGTTCCCACGCCCTCGCAATCGGTAAACTTGGCCACGATGTTTTTCGCAGACTAGGCGAAAATAAGAAACCTACTTTTGCTTTTATTAATGGGTTAGCACTAGGTGGTGGTTTAGAAGTTGGTTTGCATTGTAATTATCGCACCGTAGCAACTACTGCCTTCACTGCTTTGCCAGAATGTTTTCTGGGCCTAGTTCCAGGATGGGGTGGCGCAACTATATTGCCAAAACTTATTGGCCCGGAAAATGCAGTGCAAGTAATAATTTTGAACGCGCTTAATAACAACACCATGATGCGAGCAAAAGATGCGTTGGCGTTAGGTGTTGCTGATGCGGTTTATGAGCCCGCCGATTTTCTCGAAAAATCAATTTCGTTTGCAGCGAAGATTATCTCTGGTAAAACTAATATCGCACGCAAAGATTTCACAAACGAAGAAGCAGCTTGGAATACCGCAATCGCAACCGGTAAAGCCGCTGTGGCTAAGAAATACGGTGGCGCAGATATAGCATCCCCCGCTCGTGCGCTCGAACTAATTGCAGCAGCTCGAATTAATACTCTCGGCGCAGGTTTCGACGCAGAAGACCAAGCGCTCGCTGATCTCACCATGAGCAATCCACTTCGGGCCTCCTTGTACGCTTTCAATTTGATTCAGAAGAAACGGAAGAAAGTTGAAGGCGCGCCAAAATCAGCGCTAGCTCGCAAAGTTGCAAAAGTTGGCGTAGTCGGTGCTGGCTTGATGGCATCCCAACTCGCTCTGATCATGGTTCGAAATCTTAAAGTTCCAGTCGTAATGACCGATTTAGATCAAGAGCGTGTTAATAAAGGCGTTGCTTGGGTGCATGCTGAACTTGAAAAACTTGTAGCTAAGAAACGAATGAGCGCCGAGTCCGCTCGTCGATTAGCGCTTTTGGTGACCGGCTCGGTAGATCAAAACGTTTTCGCCAATGCAGATTTTGTGATTGAAGCTATTTTTGAAGAGCTCTCATTAAAGCAAGAGTTATTTAAAAAGTTAGAGACCATCGTTTCCTCTGAATGTGTTCTTGCTACCAATACTTCTTCGCTATCGGTTGAGAAGATGACAATCGGCTTGAAAAATCCAGAACGTGTTATCGGATTCCATTTCTTTAACCCAGTGGCAATCATGCCGCTACTTGAAGTAGCCCGTACCTCTACCACCGATGATGCCACAACTGCTACTGCAATCAACGTCGGCAAAGAGTTAAAAAAGACCATGATCATCTGCAAAGATGCACCAGGTTTTGTGGTTAATCGATTGCTAACTAGATTTATGGGAGAAGTCACCGATGCGATGGATGAAGGCACGGCTCCAGATGTTGCGGATAACGCAATGAAATCGCTTGGTTTTCCGATGTCGCCTTTTCAATTATTAGGTTTAGTTGGACCAGGAGTTGCGCTACATGTCGCGCAAACTTTGAATACTAATTTAGGACCGCGTTACCGAATTTCGCCAACTATGCAACGCTTAGTTAAAGATGGTGTAAAAACTTTCTATATAAAGAAAGATGATGGCACTTTCGGAGCTAATCCAGCTGCACTCGCTCTTATCGAAAAGGGGAGTAAACCATCTACCGCCGAGCAAGTAAGAATGCGTGCGCTAACTGCGCTGGCGGAAGAAGCTCGGATGATGCTCGATGAAGGCGTGGTTTCATCACCTGCTGAAATTGATTTATGTATGCTGCTTGGCGCTGGTTGGCCGATGCATCTGGGTGGAATATTGCCGTACTTAGATCGTGAAGGTGTGAGCGAATCTGTTACTGGGAAGCGCTTTCATCCGGCCGGAGTTGCCTCGCTGGCTTAGTTTGCGAGTTCCTCTCTTCAACTTCAACAAGGGAACTGTTCCACTCCACTAATGATCTAGTAATGGTCTGAGCTGTAATGCCGATTTCTTCCAAAATTTGGCTGCGCTTGCCATGTTCAAAAAATTGTAACGGTATTCCGATTGAATGAATCGGAATATTTAAACCAACTTCCCGAAACATTTCGGAGATGGTGCTACCAATTCCGCCATGCTTTATTCCATCTTCAATCACAACTACGCTCTGATAGCGCTGCGCCATAGTTACTAATGATGTTGGTAGCGGTTTAACCCAACGTGGATCAATAACGGTTACGCCAACGCCTTCGCGATAAGCCTGACCGGCTGCTTCAACTGCAACTTGTGCCATCGCACCTACGCTAATAAGCAATACATCAGCGCTTTCGCCGCGGTATAAAACATCAATGCCATCGCGCCGTTCAAATGCTGGAATATCTGGTTGGACTGCCCCTTTAGGGAAACGGATAAGCGATGGTCGATCACTTATTTCAAGTGATTCACGGAGCGTTTCGCGTAACCGAGTGCCATCGCGTGGTGCTGCAACGCAAAGCGTTGGCACAATTCCAGTTAAAGCTAAATCCCAGATTCCATTATGCGATGGGCCATCATCACCAGTAATTCCAGATCTATCTAAAACAAATGTGACTCCCGCTTTGTGTAACGCAACATCTAATAAAAGTTGATCGAAGGCACGATTTAAAAATGTTGAGTAAACCGCAACCACGGGATGTAACCCGGTAAATGCCATTCCCGCCGCTGCGGTTGTTGCATGTTGTTCGGCAATGCCAACATCAAGAGTGCGATCTGGAAATACTTTTTGAAATGCATCTAGGCCAGTTGGTCCGAGCATTGCCGCAGTAATTGCGACTAAATCTTTTCGTTCGTGTCCTAATTCGACTAGCGCCTTAGAGAATACACTGGTCCAAGATGCTGAAGACTTTGAAAGTGGCGTGCCAGTATCTGGATCAACAATTCCGACAGCGTGAAATTTCTCGGCTTCATCGTTTACGGCTGGTGCGTGACCACGACCTTTTTCCGTGATTACGTGAACTATTACTGGAGCTCCAAATTTCTTAGCCAGTTCAAGCGAGCTTTCAAGTTCTTCAATGTTATGACCATTAATTGGTCCTAGATATTTAAGCCCTAAATCCTCAAACATTCCTTGCGGTGCAATGATGTCTTTAATTCCTTTTTTCATGCCATGCAGAGTTTCATAAATTGGATGGCCGACTACTGGAGTTTTTTCTAATACACCTTTCCCCCAGTCCAAAAATTTTTCATACCCTTGGGTTGCGCGTAACGTTGATAGATGGGCAGCTAACCCGCCAATAGTCGGCGAATAAGAACGTGCGTTATCGTTTACCACGATTACTAATTTCAAATCTGCTGTTGCAGCAATATTATTTAACGCTTCCCAGGACATGCCACCCGTAAGGGCACCATCGCCTACCACCGCAACTACGGTTCGATCGTGCTCACCTTTGATTGCAAAACCTCGGGCAATCCCATCCGCCCATGAAAGCGCAGTAGATGCGTGCGAATTTTCTATTACATCGTGTTTGCTCTCACTGCGATTCGGGTAGCCAGCAACGCCACCGCGTTGACGCAATTTTTCAAAACCAGCGATTCGTCCAGTTAGCATCTTATGAACATAAGATTGATGTCCAGTATCAAAAAGCAATACATCTTTAGGAGATTCAAATACTCGATGAAGCGCGAGCGTTAATTCCACTACACCTAAATTTGGACCAAGATGGCCGCCACTTTTCGATACTTTTTCAATTAAGAAATCTCTTATTTCGCTAGCTAGCTCAGTAAGTTGCGGATAATCCAATTTTGAAAGATCATCCGGTGAATTAATCTGCGAAAGTAAGGTCATAACAAAGACCGCAATACATATTGCATGATGCCGCCATGACGGAAATATTCCGCTTCTCCAGGTGTATCAATTCGTACTTTCGCGGTAAAGCTTTTGCCGCCAGCGCTTACACGCACTTGAGTAGGAGTCTTACCTTCATTCAATTCCACAATTCCTGAAATAGCAAAAACTTCGCTACCAGTTAGACCAAGTGAAGCAGTGGTTTCACCATCATTGAATTGGAGTGGTAATACACCCATTCCAATTAAGTTAGAACGATGAATTCGTTCAAAAGATTCGGCTATCACAGCACGTACGCCAAGTAGCGCAGTTCCTTTTGCAGCCCAATCTCGAGATGACCCAGATCCATATTCTTTTCCAGCAAGAATAACTAGTGGCACCCCCGCGCTTTGATATGCATTTGCAGCATCGAAAATAGTTTCTTCTTCTCCACCATTTAAGAAGTTTCGGGTGAACCCACCCTCCACTCCGTTGAGAAGTAAATTCTTCAACCGAATATTTGCAAAAGTTCCACGGATCATCACTTCGTGATTACCCCGACGGGAACCATAAGAATTAAAATCAGTACGCTCAACACCGTGCTCAGCTAAATACTTTCCAGCCGGTGAATCGGCCTTGATATTTCCAGCTGGCGAAATGTGGTCTGTTGTTACCGAATCGCCCAATATCGCAAGAACTCTTGCGCCGATGATGTCAGTAACTGGCTTAGGGTTTCGCGGCATTCCATCGAAATATGGTGGTTTTCGTACATATGTGGATTTAGCATCCCACTCGAAAACTTTTCCAGTTGGAGTTGCTAGCGATTTCCATCGATGATCGCCCTCAAAAACACTTGCATAATCTTTTGTGAACATATCGCTCGAGATCGAAGAATCAATCACGCTCTGAATTTCAGAAGGAGAAGGCCAGATATCTTTTAGGAAAACTGGGTTGCCATCTAAGTCGTTGCCAAGCGAATCCGAATCAAAATTATGGTCCATAGTTCCAGCTAGCGCATATGCAACAACTAGCGGCGGTGAAGCTAAATAGTTCATCTTTACATCAGGGCTGATTCGGCCTTCAAAATTTCGATTGCCCGACAACACTGCGGTTACGGCTAAATCATTTTCACTAATCACCTTGCTTATTTCAACTGGGAGTGGACCGGAATTTCCGATACAAGTAACGCAACCATAACCAACTAAATTGAAACCAAGTTTTTCAAGGTAGGTGGTTAATCCAGATTTATCGTAGTAATTGGTAACGACTTTAGATCCAGGCGCTAGTGTGGTTTTTACCCAAGGTTTACTAGTTAGACCTTTTTCAACAGCTTTTTTCGCTAGCAGTCCAGCGCCAATCATTACGCTTGGGTTGGAAGTGTTTGTGCAAGAAGTGATTGATGCAATTACCACAGCACCATTTGAAATTGAAGTATTGCTACCATTGCGCTTAAACTTTATTGGTTTTCTATTGGTCTTATCAGAAAGATAACTTGGCAGAACTTTTTCAAAAGAATCTTTTGAATCAGTAAGTGAGACTCGATCTTGCGGCCGCTTTGGTCCTGCAATCGAAGGAACCACGCTGGCTAAATCTAATTCTAATTTTTCCGAATATCTTGGCGTCAGGCTTGGGTCGTGCCAAATTCCTTGACGTTTCGCATAAGCCTCTACTAAAGCTACTTCGCTCGCTTTTCTTCCAGTGAGTTTTAAATATCGGAGCGTTTCTTCATCGATTGGGAAAATGGCGCAAGTAGATCCATACTCTGGTGACATATTTCCGATCGTCGCCCGATTTGCCATCGGTAATGAAATCACACCTGGGCCATAAAATTCCACAAATTTTCCGACAACGCCATGCTTACGTAGCATTTCAGTAATTGTTAAAACTAAATCTGTAGCAGTTGTGCCAAGTGGTAGCTCGCCATGCAATTTAAATCCAACAACTTTCGGAATCAACATCGAAACTGGTTGTCCTAAAAGTGCAGCTTCGGCTTCAATGCCGCCTACTCCCCAGCCCAAAACGCCTAAACCGTTAACCATGGTGGTGTGTGAATCCGTACCCACAACCGTGTCTGGATATGCACACACTTCGCCAGCAACTTCACGAACCATTACAACGCGGGCCAAATATTCAATATTTACTTGATGGACAATTCCCGTTCCAGGTGGCACGACTTTGAATTCATCAAATGCGGTTTGACCCCAACGCAGGAATCGATAACGCTCTTTATTTCGCTCGTACTCTATATCCGTATTTTGCAAGAACGAATCTTTTGTCCCAAAAACTTCAGCAATAACCGAGTGATCAATCACCAATTCGACTGGCGCTAGCGGATTTACTTTTCCGGGATCGCCACCTAATTCAACAATCGCTTCACGCATTGTTGCTAAATCAACAATGCATGGCACTCCAGTAAAATCTTGCATGATGACCCGCGCTGGCGTGAACTGAATTTCAGTATCTGGTTCGGCAGCTGGGTTCCAATTTGCTAACTTCGAAATCTGCGCTGCTGTGATATTTGCACCATCTTCAGTGCGGAGCAAGTTCTCCAACAAAATTTTCAAGCTAAACGGCAGAGTTGCGGCACCATCTAATTGATTGATATCAAAAATTTGATACTGCTTACCAGCTACATCAAGCGTGGATTTTGCTTTAAATGAATCTTGACTCATGCTCTAATCCTATCGAGGGCTGCTTTATTGGCTCAATTGAGCAACCGAGGGCGATAGGCGTGCCCCTCAATTTAGCTATTTTTACGGAAGCGAGCCACACATTCGATGTGTTGGGTCATCGGAAAGAGATCATAACTTTGCAGGCGATCTAATTTATATCCAGATGCTTCCAAATATGTTGTATCTCGCGCAAGCGAAGCTGGATCACAAGAAACATAAACAATTGTGCGGGGTTCAAGCTTTACCATTGCGCTCACCACATCTTTGCCTGCACCAGATCTTGGTGGATCTAAGAGAATCAAATCTGCTCGTTTAAATTTTGAAAGCGAACGTTCAACTTTACCTTCAACAATCTCCACAATTTGATTCTCCGCAAAATTTCGGCGCGCATCAGTTACTGCCCCTGCATCTAGTTCAATCAAGGTTACCCGCCCAGTTTGGGTTACTTCGGTGGCAACTGCTGCTGTGAACAATCCAACACCACCATAAAGATCAAAAACATGGTCACCTGGTTTAATTTGCAAGTCAGCCAAGACGCGCTTTACTAACTCCACTGGCGCTTGTATATGGCTCTGCCAGAATGAAGTGGGTGAGATCGAAAACTTATTTTCTAGAACTGATTCTTCGATAAGGTCAAAATTTTCGCTACCTTCGATTGCTACCGATTGTTTTCCACTCCCAGAAATTGCAACTTCTACTTTTGCGCCAATTGGCAAATTCATTTGGTAGATTGAATCTAAATTCATTCGCTCATCAGCAATCAAGCATTTCGCAACTGGAATTAAGTTATGACTTCTTGCACCATAAAGCGCTAATTTACGATCTGGGTTTACCGTGAAGTCCATGCGGGTACGCCATCCCAGCCCCGTTAACGGAGCTACGCCGATCACAGTTACTTCGACATCCTTTTTCGCAACTCGACTGAATTGCTCTTCTACAATCGCGCTCTTTAATTTACGTTGCGCTGAAATTTCGATATGTTGGAAATCACAACCACCACAACCGCCTGGTTTGGCTAATTCGCAAGGTGGGCTAACTCTTTCTGGCGCAGCTTTAATAATTTCAATCGCATTCCCCCGTGCGAATTTCGAAGTCACATCGGTAATCTCAGCGACAACTTCTTCACCAGGAATTGCATAACGGAGAAAAATAACGCGGCCGTCATGTCGTGCAACGCAATGGCCGCCGTGGGCAATTCCGCCGACGGTAACGGTTATCCGATCTCCCACATTCACATGGCGACCCTATGGCTTGTCACGCGTAAATGTCATACTTGCGCCGTTAAAGGTGTAAGTTCGCCTGTGTGCATGTTGTGATTATGGGATGTGGCCGCGTTGGTTCAACTTTGGCTAAAGAATTAGAAATCGCTGGCCATACCGTTGCCATTATTGACCAAGACCGCGAAGCGTTTCGACGACTTGGCGCAGATTTTAAAGGCCAGACCGTTGCTGGCGTTGGCTTTGATCGCGATACTTTAATTGATGCTGGAATTGAACGTGCCGAAGCTTTCGCTGCTGTTTCAAATGGTGATAACTCGAATATTATTGCGGCTCGAGTAGCGCGAGAAACATATGGAATCTTAAATGTAGTTGCCCGAATTTATGATCCAGGTCGCGCTGAAATTTATCAACGTTTAGGAATTCCAACAGTAGCCACAGTTCTATGGACAACTGATCAAATCTTAAGAAGATTAAATCCTGATGGATCTAGATCGGAATGGCGTGATGCATCCGGTGTCGTAAAACTCTGTGAAATGCATCTAGATAAAGCGTGGTTTGGCCGGCCAATAACTTTAATTGAAGCGAACACACCATCAAGAGTCGCTTTCATTACTCGACTAGGTGAAGGCATGATTCCAAATGAACACACAGTTCTACAAGAAGGCGATCTAGTCCATGTAATGGTCGCTGAAAAGGATGTACAAATAACCGAGATGGCACTTTCTAAGTCACCGGAGTCCAAATGAGAGTTGCTATAGCTGGCGCTGGGAATGTTGGCCGCGCGATTGCGCGAGAGCTAATTAATAATGGCCATCAAATACTATTGATTGATAAAGATCCAAAGGCTTTAAAAATGGAGAGTGTCCCCGAAGCCGAATGGTTGCTCGCTGATTCCTGTGAAATCACATCGCTAGATAAAGCGAATTTGAATTCTTGCCAAGTACTTGTAGCCGCAACCGGTGATGACAAAGTTAATCTAGTTACTTCGCTTTTGGCTAAAACCGAATATGGCGTGCCCCGCGTGGTAGCGCGAATTAAGCACCCGAAGAATGAGTGGCTCTTCGATTCATCTTGGGGCGTAGATGTTGCAGTATCAACCCCAAGAATTATTGCGGCTTTGGTTGAAGAAGCGGTTAGCGTTGGCGATGTAGTTCGTTTATTTTCACTACGTGCTGGCAAAGCTAATCTTGTAGAAATTACGCTTCCAGATAACTCTAAATGTTGCGGTAAAACTGTTAGCGAAGTGGAGCTGCCTATCGGCTCAACAATTGCTGCAATAGTTCGCGACGGCCAAGTTATCACGCCACAACCTCATGAAGTTTTTGCCTCTGGAGATGAATTGATATTTGTAGCAAACACAATCGCAGAATCTCAATTAAAAGATTGTTTTATTACGATTTAAGTTTTGGACCATTTTTAATAATTAACCAAGTTGCCCATCCAGTAGCAAAAAATAGTGGATAGCCCATAATTAATCGCGCAGAACCTAAAAGATTTACATTGCCAGAACGGTAAAGCGGGTATTGCACTAATAATCTTGCCCCAAATAGACCAACCCAGAGCCAACTGGCTTGTGCATACATTCTTTTACGGGCTGGGTCTTTCCGCCAAAGAAAATTTTCGCCAAGAATTGGGCCAAGCACAACACCGATAATTGGCCAACCAACCAAAATCGAAAGCGTATACGCAGCACCATAAACTAAATTTGTAATCAATCCAGGTAAGTAAAAATCTTCAGCTTTCCCAGTGCTCCGAGAGAACCAATAACAGATGCCAACCCCAACTATTCCAGAGAGTGCATTTTGAATCGTCTCCCGTTTTACCAATCGAAAGCCGGTAATTAAGGCTGAAAGTACGAGCGCATAAGTCGCGGCGCTCTTTAAATCATGCGAAATGTTGAAAACTATTAAGAAAATCAGAGCAGGAATCCCAGAGTCAATCAAACCTTTGACCCCACCTAAGGCCGCTAAAATCTTTGCTTTGGCTTCGTGGTTCTCGCTCAAGATTTACCCGTTGATCCAAAACCACCATCGCCACGACCGGAGCCAGGCAAGCCATCTACTTCCACAAATTCTGCACGTTCAACTTTTTGGATTACGAGTTGAGCGATTCGATCACCGCGCTTGCCGTGAAATATTTCAGTTAAATCATGATTGATTAAAATCACTTGGAGTTCCCCGCGATATCCAGCATCAACTGTGCCTGGCGTATTAACTATGGAGATTCCAGATTTAATTGCTAAACCAGATCTTGGATGTACCAGCGCTACATATCCATCGGGCAGCGCGATCGCGATTCCGGTTGGGATTAACGCACGAGCTCCTGGGGCTAATTCGAAATCGATCCGCGCGTAAATATCTGCACCTGCATCGCCACCTTTAGCATAATTAGGAAGCGGCAAATCTTTATCTAATCGAGTGATTAGAACTTTCACGGATTTATCTCAAAATCTGGATCTACAAATGCTAAAAGCTCCGGATGTTTTGCTACATGATCTAAATACTCTTTTGGCGCGTTATTTAAAAAGTGCTTCATAGGCACGACAACATATAGAGATGCGGCGGTAACCGCAATTGGACCATCTGGCGAATTTAAACGCCCCTCGGCAGTCGCATAAACTTTTCGATTGACTTGGCCGGTAATTCGCGCAGAAATGTGTAGGACGCTTCCAATCGGTACTGGTTTCAAAAAATCAGTTTCTAACCGCGCAGTAACAGCTGGGGCTCGAATTAGCCACATTAATTTTCCGAGCGCTTCATCAAATGCCAAAGATAGTAAGCCGCCATGTGCCAATCCGGGCGCGCCTTGATGATCTAAAGTGACAGTGAAAGTTGCGGTTAGATCCATTACTTCGCCTGCTGTTGCAACTAAATGCAATCCAGTTGGATGTAAATCTCCGCAGCCAAAACAATGACCAAAGTGCGATGGAATTATCGAACCAGGTGGCGGCGCTTTTAGATGGCGTTCTGGAACCTGCGCACCCTCTGGTGGAATTGTGCTCGCAACTCGACTCATGCCGCAAGATTACTCCAGCAATCAAGTACCTTCCTACTCATGAGCGCTCCAATTCCAGGCGATAACAATCTCATTTTTACCGAGAAGCTTCGATGGAGCTTAGGGTTATGGCTTTTTCTCGCTTTCATAATCGCTTCGATCAACATCGTTATCTGGGCGGCTTTCGGAAATAATCCAACGCAATTAGCGCTCGCCATTTCACTCTTGGCTTTACTTTTACTTTGGATTAGCAGCCCTCTTGAAATTCGCATAACCCAGAGTGAGCTAACTAGTGGGAACTTTAAAATATCTCGAAATTACATTACGGAAGTTACACCCTTAAATAAATCCCAGATGCGATTAATCCGTGGAATAGAAAGCGATCCGGCCGCACATTTAGAAGTTAGGTTTTGGGTGCATACTGGAGTAATGATTAAAATTTCAGATGAATTAGATCCGACACCATATATTTTAATTTCGAGCCGAAAACATAAAGAGTTAAGCACAATCCTTGCAGATTGATTTAGCGCCGTCACTGCGAGCGAGTTGAGTGTGGTGCTGTACTAAGAAACAGCCAGAACAAGTAAATTCATCAGTCTGTTTAGGGACAACTCGAACTGCTAACTCTTCGCCAGATAAATCAGCGCCAGGAAGTTCAAGATTTTCAGCAGCTTCTTCTTCATCAATATCTACTTGGCCGGATTGCGCATCTGAGCGTCGAGCTTTTAACTCTTCAAGGGATTCTTCATGAAGTTCTTCATCCGTTTTTCTCGGGGTGTCGTAATCAGTTGCCATGGATCTCTCACCTCGCTTTCATCGCTTTATAACTTGATGCTCAAAAACAACTAAACCCTTTAGGGGGTACGGGGCGGACACTCCCACAGAAGTACTCTCCCTGTCACACCAACCTTCGGCGTGTCGGGATTATTCCCCCCTTGTGGAACTCGACTCCGCTTTAAATTCGGATTGGGTTTTGCCCTCGAGCAATCAGCCGCTCAAAATGCACTTCACGCTTCTCTTCGAAGCGATTTGAATCTTTTTTAGCGTTCGCTAAGAATTCTACAATTTCATCACGGGCCTTTAAACCATCTCCAGTTAGATCATTTCGCTCATAAATGTTCCAAGCGCGCAAAACTGGCGCAATCACATCGTCAAGATGTTGTGGCAGATCGTAAATTCCAGCTAACGCTATCTGCACCGATTTTCGCCCGAATCCAGGCAACTCATGGCCAGGCATTTTGAAGTCAGTAACCACATCAGCGATGGCGCGCATCGATGCATTTGGTTCCATATCGAGGGCTGCACCTAATAAGTTGCGATAGAAAAGCATATGTAGGTTTTCATCCAAAGAAACCCGCGTCAACATTTGCTCGCAAATAGGGTCATCTGAAATCTTTCCAGTATTGCGATGCGAAATTCGAGTAGCTAATTCTTGGAAGCTGACATAAGCAACGGTATGCAACATGTCATTGTCATATGATGTTTCAAAACCTAACTGCATATGAGCCATCCGAAGGTCTTCAAGTTCAACTGGGTCAACCCCGCGCGTGGCCATCAAATAATCTCTTAATACAATACCGTGGCGATTTTCCTCAGCGGTCCATCGATTGATCCAAGTTCCCCAAGCACCATCGCGCCCCATAGATATCGCAATTTCAGTGTGGTAACTAGGCAAGTTATCTTCGGTTAATAAATTTAAAATTAAAGAATCTTGGGCAATCGCAGTTAACTTAGAATCTTTCGCTTCCCAGGCATCACCATTTAACGGACCTGGAAAATTCTTTCCTTCACTCCAAGGCACATATTCGTGCGGATACCAATCTTTTTGAACTGCAAGATGGCGATCTAATTCTTTGCCGACGATTGGTTCTAAGTCGCGGATTAGCCGCGATTGAACTGCTGGGTCTATTGCGGCCATTTTTCCTCCGTTAACTTACGATAGCGTAGGTTACGGTACCGTAGGTTAAAGGGCTACTCCAGCTCGCGGTTAGCGTTTCGGCTTCGAATTTCCGCCTGTTCCGTCCGCCAATTCGCGATGGCACCATGATTTCCAGAGGTCAATATCTCTGGCACTTTTAAACCGCGCCATTCTGGCGGTTTAGTGAAGGTCGGATACTCAACTACACCAGCTTGATTATGCGATTCCTCAACGAGTGAATCTGGATTTCCAATGACGCCTGGAATCAACCGAACCACCGCTTCAGTTATAGCCAACGCTGCTACTTCGCCACCATTTAAAACATAATCCCCGATTGACACTTCGTGAACGCGGAGATTTTTCTGGTTTTGATAAAAAGTTGTAACTCGAGAATCAATACCCTCATATCTACCGCAGGCAAAAATCAGATGTCCGGCTTTAGAAAATTGAGTAGCCGTTGCTTGTGTGAATTTTTTACCGGCTGGGGTGAGAATTACTAGATCGGCGATTTCAAGTCCCTCTGCTAATACGGAATCAATCGCATCGCCCCAGACTTCCGGTTTCATTACCATTCCAGCGCCGCCGCCGTAAGGAGTGTCATCGACAGTGTGATGGCTATCGGTCGTGAAATCGCGGAGATTTAAGATTCTTAACTCAATCATGCCTCCTTGGCTAGCTTTGCCAATTAGCGATAATTGCAGCGGTGCGAAATACTCTGGAAAAATAGTAATGGCCGTAATTTTCATAGCAAACCTTCCGGCGGTGTAATTACTATTTTACGATTTGAAATATCTACATCAGGCACAATCTCATCTACAAATGGAATCAATTTTTGAATTCCATTTGCAGTTACCACCAAAGTATCTTGTGCGGAGGAGCTTAGAACATCGCTCACAATTCCTACTTTGATTCCATCGGTTAAGTAAACTTCGCACCCAATTATTTGGGAGATATGGAAGCTATCATCCCCATCAGATTCAGCCGCAACATCAACATCTGCTATTAGTAATACATCGCGAAGTTTTTCTACTGCAGTTCGATCCGGGATCTCAGCGAAAGAAAGTAAGAGCGTACCGTTATGAACCCGTCCAGATGCGATAGTTAATGGACCTTTTTTAGCTGGTTCAGTCTGCAAAACAGCGCCAACCGCCAACCTTGAATCCGGATCATCAGTTCGTACCTCGATTGTGGCTTCGCCACGAATACCATGCGCACGACCAATACGGCCGACGACAAGGAGCACGACTATCTACCCTCGTCGGCCTCGATGAGATCAACGCGAACGCTACGACCAGCAATTGCAGAGACCACAGTTCGCAACGCTTTCGCAGTGCGACCGTTACGGCCAATTACCTTGCCGATATCTTCTGGGTGAACTCGAACTTCAAGAGTTGTACCGCGACGATGATCTTTTTCGGTGATAACGACCTCTTCAGGATTATCAACGATTCCCTTTACGAGATGTTCTAAAGCTTCGTCAATCATCGTTACTCCGCTGGAGTTTCAGCTGGTGCCTCTGCAACAACTTCAGCTGGTGCCTCTGCAACAACTTCAGCTGGCGCCTCTGCAACAACTTCAGCTGGCGCTTCTGCAACAACTTCAGCTGGCGCTTCTGCAACAACTTCAGCTGGTGCGTTCTTCGCTGCTAATTTTTCGGCGGCGCGCTTTTTCATTGTGGTTGCGCCATCTTTTGGTTCATCCATAGCTTTCTTAACCGCAGCTTCATATGCTTCGCGCTTATGCGGTTTCACAGCAACAACTTTTAGCGTTCCTTCAGTTCCTGGCATACCTTTAAATTTCTGCCAGTCACCTGTAACTTTTAAAATAGCCTCTACAGCTGGTGTTGGAAGTGCACCAACTTTTAACCAATGTTGTGCGCGTTCTGATTTAACTTCGATGAAAGATGGTTCTTGTCCTGGTGAATAACGACCGATCTCTTCAATCGATAAACCATTTCGGGCCTTGCGTGAATCTGATACAACAATTCGGTAATGCGGTGTGCGAATCTTTCCGAAACGCATCAATCTAATTTTTACGCCCACTAGGGGTTTCTCCTTGAAAGTAATCGAACCAGCCAAATTCAACTCGAGTGGGTATTCGAGCGAGTAAAGCAGTTCTGGGTTTATTTAATCCGACGAAAGGTAGAGGGCTCTCGTACAGGTCGCTAATCTTGCCATCTCGCGCGGGAAAGCCCAAACTGGCAATTAACCCTCAGTTTGCGCCCGCTTAGCGGGGTTTCCGGAGCGTGATTTCTTTTTATTTGGCGGGGGTTTACCCATGCCACCCGATTGCGGAGCTGAATTCCCAAGTCGGCCAGGCAGTCCCGAGATCGACCCGCCATTTCGCATGGTGCGCATCATCTTTTGGGCAGCGCTGAAGCGATCAACTAACGAGTTAACTTCTTTGACGCTTCGTCCACTGCCATTAGCAATTCGAATCCTTCTGGAACCATTAAGAATTTTAGGTTCGCGCCGCTCACTTGGTGTCATTGATTGCACAATTGCTTGCGTTCTAACTAGTTCACCTTCATCAAAATTCTCTAACTGTTTTTTCATTGCACCAGAATTAGCGCCGGGCAACATCCCAAGTAATTTACTCATTGAACCCATTTTTTTCATCGCCTGCATCTGTTCTAGAAAATCTTCTAAAGTGAAATCATCACCTTCTACAAATTTGCTCTCCAATTTCGCAGCAGTATCACCATCAAATGCTTGCTTTGCTTGTTCGGCTAAAGATTGGATATCCCCCATCCCCAATATTCGAGACGCCATTCGATCGGGATAAAAAAGATCAAAGTCTTGTAACTTTTCACCATTTGAAACATACATAATTGGTCGAGCTGTGATTTGTGCAATTGAAAGTGCTGCGCCACCTTTAGCATCGCCATCTAATTTAGTCAGCGCCACCCCATCAAAACCTACGCCATCTAAAAATGCCTGCGCAGTTCGCACCGCATCTTGACCAATCATCGAATCGACTACAAATATAATCTCGTCAGGATTTACTGCATCACGAATTGCTTTTGCTTCATTCATTAATTCAAGATCTACGCCTAGCCGTCCTGCGGTATCAATAATTACAATGTTATGCATTTTTTCGCGGGCAAATTTAAGACTTTCCCGCGCTACTTTAATTGGATCGCCCAATCCGTTCCCAGCTTCTGGTGCAAATACTGGGACTTTTGCATTTGTTGCGACAACCGATAATTGGGTTACCGCATTTGGTCTCTGCAAATCTGCTGCGACCAGAAGTGGCGTATCACCCTGGGTTTTGAAGTAGTGCGCTAATTTTCCGGCAAGCGTAGTTTTACCCGAACCTTGTAACCCTGCCAACATGATTACAGTTGGTGGATTCTTAGCTAATCTAATACGGCGAGCAGCTCCACCCAAAATAGAAATCAATTCTTCATTAACGATGGCGTAAATAGCCTGAGATTGATTGGTGCTCTGTCGCAATTGCGGTAACGCAGCTTGTGCCCGCTCGTTAATTTTAGCTACGAAAGATTCTGCGACGGCAAGCGCTACGTCTGCATCTAACAGTGCTTTACGAATTTCACCACAAAGTTCATCGATATCGCCCGTTCCGATACGACCACGATTGCGTAGTGCAGTAAAGGCGTTAGCAAATTTTCCGGTTAACGAATCGAACATGCGCGAATCCTACTATTTCAGTCGAGCTTCTAACCCGCGCGCAAATTCGATGGCACGCTCGGGTTCAAGCGGAGAACCATCGACTTGTGTTACATAGAGGGTGTCAAATGCTTCAGCTCCCAAAGTGGAAACAATTGCAGCTTTAATATCAATTTTAGCTGAAGTAACTGCAGTTGCAATCGTATACAGCAGCCCAGGGCGGTCATGCATCCGTACCTCAATCACAGTAGCTTGCGTGGTCGCGTCCGTGATTGCGGTTACAACTGGTGGCGGAACTGGAATACCTGGAAATTTTTGATAGCTCCTAACTCGGCCTGCAATTTTTTCTGAAAAATCTATTTGACCAGCTAACCCAGATTGAATTAATTCTAATAATTTTCGTGGTGTTGGCGGGCTCACGTGGTCATCTAATTGGGCAACCCAAGTCATAACCGCAGATTTTCCATGCGAACGCGTACGCGCTGACCGCACATCAAATCTTGTAATGCTTAAAACTCCAGCAATAGTTGCGAGCAGACCAGTGCTATCCGGAGCAATTATTTCCACGAGATACTCGCCTTCTTTTTCAATTAGATCTACTTTTAATTCACCAGCTTCCGCTGCTCTAATTTGGATATCGGTTAGTTCTAGTTGATTTGCTGGCGTTATGCCTTCTAGCGCAGCATTGCACCGATTCACTAAATTATTTACTAGCGTTGCTTTCCAATCGCTCCAAGCCGCTCGCCCTGTTGCTTCACCGTCAGCGACGCTTAGCGCATGCAATAATTCCAACAATTCCGCGCTCGGAATTTTTTCAATAACATTTGAAATTGTTGCGGGATCATCCAAATCCCTGCGGGTGGCGATCGCCGAGAGCAATAGATGCTCCTTAACCAACAAAATTAAAGTTGCCACATCGGCGCTATCGAAACCTAAGCGCTCCGCTAACGGCGCCATCAAAGTTGCGCCAAAATCCGAGTGATCATGATCGGGAAAACCTTTTCCAACATCATGAAAGAGCGCCGCAAATAAGAGTAAATCTGGGCGATGAACCTTGCGGGTTAAAGCTGCCGCATGTACTGCGGTTTCAACCATATGCCGATCGACTGTATGTCGGTGCAACACATTTCGTTGCGGTAACGATCGCAAATGCGTCCACTCTGGAATCCATTTTTCGATCAATCCTTCTTGGTCGAGCGCTTCCCAAACTCGAACCATATTTGCACCCGCTCCGATTAGCGTTACTAGCTCTTCACGAGCAACGCGTGGCCATGGTGTGGGCATTGGTGGCAACTCTGCTGCAAGTTGGATACAAGTATCAATAGATAGCGGAATTCCTAATTGCGCGGCTGCGGCCGCAGCGCGTAAGCCCACAATTGGATCAGCAGTAATTTCATAGCCACTTTCGATTCGCAATTCGCCACTTTCGATTACTAAGCCGCGTTCAACTCGTACAGTTTTCTCACGATTAAAGAATCGCTTTGATTGGATCTGATCTAGTCGATGCCACGTTAACTCCAATAAGTAATCGACAGCACGCGCAGCTTTAGCAACTTCCGACATTAATTCATCGGCATCTTTATAATTCAAATATCTAGCCACTTTGTCTTGCTCGATAAAACGGAGTTGATCGCGATTTCTGCCACTTACTATATGAAGTGCATCTCGTACATTTCGTAAAATTGATTCGGAGTTACTTATACGATCGAAAGTAATTACGACTAAGCCAGATTTAGCAATTGCTCTAAGTGCAGTGATGTCACGTAATCCGCCACGGGCTTCTTTTAAATCTGGCTCGAGTAAATAAGCCAACTCTCCGATTCGATTACTCCGTTCTCGCGAAAGCTCACGGACTTGCGGAATATATCGCTTTGCACTTTTGCGCCACTCTTCATTAGCATCGTTTGCAGTCACTTCAAATAAATCACGGTCGCCGCAGATAAATCGACTATCGAGCAACCCCATCGCAACTTTTACATCAGAACTTGCGGTCTCCCGCGTTTGTGCACGAGTTCTTACTGAATGGTCAACCGCGCGTCCGCTATCCCAGAGTGGATATAAGAGCGCATTAACAAAACCACTCAAATCATTTTCGGTCAGCAAACCATCATGCAAAATAAGAATATCGATATCTGAACCTGGCGATAATTCACCGTTGCCGTATCCGCCAACTGCGACCAGCGTAACTTTTGCCGTGCCGGATAACGTTTGAGCAGCACGAAAGAGACCGATTAACTCTGCATCAACCGAATTAGATCGGTCTCTTCGCTCGCGTGTCCCCATTTTTATTTTCTAAATTGCTTCTGGACCTCGTTCACCAGTTCTAACTCGAACCACGTGTTCCACCGGCGTTGCCCAAACTTTTCCATCACCAATTGAGCCAGTAGCAGCAGCTTTTACGATGACATCGATAACTGCCTCTACATCTTCCGAATCCACTAAAACCTCAAGGCGAATTTTTGGAACTAAATCAACGGTGTACTCCGCACCTCGATAGACCTCAGTATGTCCGCGCTGTCGGCCGAAACCACTCGCTTCGGAGACTGTCATTCCGGCGATGCCAAATGCTTGCAAAGCATCTTTAACATCATCTAACTTAAATGGTTTGAGAATTGCAGTTATAAGTTTCATACGGAAAATCCTCCTCTTGAAGATGGTGCCATTTCATATGCAGATTCAGCATGTTCGCTTAGATCGATGCTAGCAACTTCAGCTTCCGGTTTAACTCGGAACCCGATTGTTTTATGGATAATGAGCCCAATTATTAAAGTTACAACGAATGAGTAAGCCATCACCATGAATGCTCCGAAAGCTTGCTTTCCAAGGAGAGTAGTACCGCCGCCATAGAAGAGCCCATCTAAACCGATGCTATTAACAGCGCTGCTTCCGAAGAAACCAATCGAGATACATCCCCAAAGTCCACCAACTAAATGCACTCCAACCACATCTAGCGAATCATCGAAGCCAAATTTGTATTTCATAGCCACTGCTAATGAACAAAGTGCGCCAGCAATTAAACCAATTACTACTGCTGCCCATGGCGCTACAAATGCACAAGCTGGCGTGATTGCAACCAATCCGGCAATTGCACCAGAAGTGGCACCCAAACTTGTTGGATGGCCATCCCGAAGTTTTTCAACAACAATCCACCCTAAGAGCGCTGCTGCAGTTGCAACTTGAGTATTCATTAGCGCAAGCGCTGCAATTCCATTAGCTCCGAGCGCTGAGCCGGCATTAAAACCAAACCAACCAAACCAGAGTAATCCAGCTCCGAGTAATACAACTGGTAATGAATGTGGTCGCATCACTTCTTTTCGCCAGCCAACTCGACGGCCAAGAATTAAGCTGAGCGCTAAACCTGCTGCACCTGCATTGATATGAACTGCAGTGCCACCTGCAAAATCTTCGATTCCGCGTGCTGCTAGAAATCCCACGCCAGTAACGGTATCGCCAACTTTATTTCCAAAGGCAAAGACCCAGTGTGCGACTGGGAAATAAACGACGGAAACCCAGATTGCAACAAAGATACTCCAAGCGCTAAATTTTGTTCGATCTGCTACCGCACCAGATATTAGCGCTGGCGTAATGATTGCGAACATTAATTGAAATGCTGCAAATGCCAATAATGGAATCGGATAAATTCCACCATTATTAGTAAGTTCGTTGACAGCGCTTCCCAGTCCAGAAAGCGATAACGATCCATACCATTGTGATCCAGATTCAAATCCAAATGCTAATTTGAATCCATAAATCACCCAAAGGACGCTAACGATTCCAATCGTAATCATTGACATCATCATCATATTTAAAACACTTTTTGCTCGAACCATGCCACCGTAAAAGAGCGCCAATCCAGGAGTCATTAATAAAACTAAAGCGGTGCTCGCCAATACCCAAGCGGTATCGCCAGTATTCAATACAATCTCGGTCATTTCTTTTCCCTTATCCAAAATGGGGTTCAGCCGCGATTCTCACCGTTGAGATAGGTGAAGAATGGCGCACTTCTATTACAGGCGAGGACAAGGAATCGTTTCGGGAAAGTGACACTTCTCCCGGTTTTGTTACAGGCTCGTTAAATCTTCCAGGTATTTCGCGGAATCAAAGGGGGAGAAATCAGCGAGAGTTTCGCCAGTTCCGATGAACTTGATTGGCAAATCCAAAGCCGCCTCAGTCGCGATCGCGATTCCACCCTTGGCGCTGCCATCCAACTTAGTAACTATCAGGCCAGTCAAACCAACGCTCTCATTAAATATTTGCGCTTGAGTTAACCCATTTTGCCCAGTTGTGCCATCTAAAACAAAGAGAATTTCAGAAACCGGAATAACTTTCTCCACAACTCGCTTAACTTTTTCTAATTCAGCCATCAGATTATCTTTTGTATGTAACCTGCCCGCGGTATCGATGATTAAGTAATCGAATTTTTCGGCAATTGCGCGCTTAGCGGCATCAAACACAACTGCGGCTGGATCTGCGCCATCGTTTCCTGATATTACTGGGATGCCAATACGCTCCCCCCAAGTCTGGATTTGCGCAACCGCAGCTGCTCGGAAAGTATCGGCTGCCGCTATTAATACTTTTTTGTTTTCGTTTTTCAAGTAGTTAGCCAGTTTTGCGGCGCTAGTTGTTTTACCAGTGCCATTAACACCAATAATCAAAATTACGGTTGGTTTCTTGCTATCGTGCAAAATTTCTCTGGATTTCTTAGATAACGATTCTGACAGTGTTGTTCTGACAGATTCCAAGAAATCTTCACTTTTCCGAGATTTTGAGTTTTCGATAATTTTTCTCGCGACATCTGCACCTAAATCTGCTTCAATTAATAATAATTCCAGTTCTAACAGGTCTGATGCCGAGATATCACTTCGCGAAAGTTTTGCAAAAAGTTTCTTAAATAAACTCATGACGAGCTTTAAACAGTTTCGGATTCGACTTCGCGCAAACGTTGCGAAATAACCTCAGATACGCCATCGCCTCGCATGGTCACGCCATAAAGTGCGTCACCAATTTCCATAGTGCGCTTTTGGTGCGTGATGATAATTAACTGCGAAGCAGCACGAAGTTCTTCCAATACACCGAGCAATCGACCAAGGTTGGTATCGTCAAGGGAGGCTTCAACTTCATCCATTACATAGAACGGACTTGGTCGAGCTTTAAAGATTGCGATTAATAGCCCGACTGCGGTTAATGAGCGTTCGCCACCCGAGAGCAATGAAAGCCGTTTAATTCGTTTTCCAGGAGGACGTGCCTCAACGTCGACACCAGAAGTTAATGGATCATCAGGATCAGTAAGAATTAATCGACCTTCACCGCCTGGGAACAATCTCGCAAAAATAATTTCAAACTCACGCGCTGTATCTTTAAATGCCTGCAAGAAAATTTCCTGAACTTTGTCATCAACTTCTTTAATAATGTCCAGCAAATCTTTACGGGACTTCTTCAAATCTTCCAATTGTTCGGCCAAGTAGCGGAGCCGTTCTTCTAGGGCTGAGTACTCCTCCAGCGCCAATGGATTAATTCGACCGAGCAAAGCTAGTTGGCGTTCTGCGCTAGCCAATCGTTTCTCTTGTTGATTTCTGCGGTAAGGAATTAAATCACCTTGAATGATCTCGCCAGTTTCGGTTTCAATAAATGTTGGCACATCTTTTTCTGGATTATATTCCGCAAGAAGTACTGGAATGTCTACCCCGTATTCTTCAACTGCTCGCTGTTCTAATTGTTCAATACGCAAACGTTGTTCTGCTCTAGCAATTTCATCGCGATGCACACTAGAAGTTAATTGTTCTAACTCGGTAGCCAGTTCACGAATCTGGGCGCGAATTGCGAGCGTTTCACCCTCACGTTCGGTTCTAGAATGTTCAAGACGTTCGCGTTCGAACGCAGCTCTAGAAATAGAAACTTCAATTTGAATCAGCGCTTCGTAAGCGGTATCAGCAATCGATTGTGCTGTTACTGCACCTCGAGCACGAGCTTCGCGCCGCGAAATGCTTCTTGAAGCTGCTTCGCGTTCAGATTTCGCAGCAATCTCTAAATCGGATGCCCTGCGAGTTATTGCAGCCACCCTTTCTTCTTCAGTTCGTAATTTAAGTCGAGCTTCTACTTCAAGCGCTCTTGATGTCGCTACCCGAGACCTTAAAGATTCAAGCATCGAAGTATCAGGTTCTTTCGCTTCTTCATTATTGTTAAATTTAGCTTCTGCAATTTCAAGTTCGCGGCGATCGGTTTCAATCGAGATTGATGCTTCGGCAATCGCAGTTTTAAGCCGTTCGATTTCGGCATTTGCGCTCTTTACACCTTGTCCTGCAGCAGCCATCTGCTCAGCGATGCCGGCCATCTTTGCATCTGACTCATTTAGTTTTGCTAGCGCGACCTCAAAATTTGATTGCACGCTTCGCATATTTTCTTCAGAACGAGACAATTCAAATTTTAAACGATCGCTTGAATGCGAGCATCTGGTGAAATCTGTTTCAGCATCGGAAATCATTGCATTGATTTCAATTAGGGAATTCTTTACTGTCGAGCCACCACGAGCTCTGGATTGAGCAACTACGTCGCCATCTCGAGTTATTGCAGTAACGGTTGGATTTGCTGCGACAATTTCGCGGGCTTGATCAAGGCTTTCTGCTGCAACATAGCCACTTAACAAGCTAGGTAATACTCGACCCAGCGAAGATGACGAAACTTTACTTGATAAGGCGGTGAGACCAGCGGGTAGTTGCAAATTAGTTACTTCTGGCGAACCAACAATTAGAATATCTACGCTACCGGCGCCCTCTGATTTCAAATAAGCCAACGCTGAAACCGCCCCCCGCAAATCTGCGACAACAATCGCATCTGAGAGCGTCCCCAGAGCAGCCGCTATCGCTTTTTCCCAACCGTTATCAATCGAGATCAACGATGCTAACGAGCCACGAACTTCAATTCCACGGGTGTTTGTAAGCAACGCACCACTGCCGTCTCGATGCATTGTGACTTGTCTCAGCGCATCCAATTTCGCTTCAGCGCCACTTTTATCTCGCTCAACTTTATTTAATTCTGCATTAATTCTCTCTAGTTCAGATTTGGCGCTATTTAAATCAGTTTTATTCTTTTCAAAGTTTGCATCTAAATTAAGTTCGCCAGCACCAAGACCAGCAATTTCACTCTCCAACGTTGCAAATTCCTGTTGGGCATGATCGGCACGCTCTTGCGCTTCATCTTTAGCTCTAGAAAGTCGAGTTATCTCGGCATTTCCACTTTCAATTCGCGAGTTTAAACTCTTAATGTGGCCTTCTTGTCGCGCTGTTCCTTCACGCAAATCCGCAATTGCACGGAGCGCTGCAGCAACGCCATCTTCTTCCGCTTTTAGTAAAGTTTCTAATTGTAAAAGTTGGTTACTCGCACTCATTAATTCATTTCTAGATCGATCAAGATTTGTATTCAATAATTCTTCTTCGGCGCGAAGCCCACGCGCTTCTTCTTCTAACGCAATTGGATCTCGGCCACTACTCCTAGCTTCTTCCGCCTCTTCTGCTAAAAAGCGAGCCCGCTCCGACGCTAAATTCTGGGTACCTCTCAGTTTTTCGCGCTGTGAGGTTAGTTGGTAATAATTCTCTTGGGATTTGGAAAGTTCTGGACTTTCGATTGCTGAAATTTGATCGATTTCAATTTCACGATTGCGGAATTTCTCCAAATCATTATCAACAATAGATTTGCGCGCACGTAGTGAGGTTTCATCTGCCACCTCAGCATTAATCGTAGATTGCAAAGCGATCAGATCATCCGCAAGTAGGCGTAAGCGCGCATCTCTAACATCAGCTTGGATAGTCGCAGCTTTTTTGGCAACTTCCGCTTGTTTGCCAAGCGGTTTGAGTTGGCGGCGAAGTTCGACGGTTAGATCTTGTACCCGCGCTAAATTTCCCTGCATGGATTCGAGTTTTCGAAGCGCTTTCTCTTTCCGCTTTCTATGCTTAAGCACGCCCGCAGCTTCTTCAATAAATCCACGACGTTCTTCCGGGTTTGCCGTAAGAATCGCATCGAGTTGCCCCTGGCCGACGATTACATGCATCTCTCGTCCGATTCCACTATCGCTCAGCAATTCTTGAATATCTAACAGCCGCGCATTTTCGCCATTGATTTGATATTCACTCTGACCATTACGGAAAAGGATTCGCGAGATCGTTACTTCGGTGTAATCAATTGGGAGCGCGCCATCGGTGTTATCGATTGTTACGGAAACTTCAGCGCGACCTAATGGGGCTCGGCCGGATGTGCCTGCGAAAATTACATCTTCCATCTTCCCGCCGCGCAAACTCTTTGCACCTTGCTCACCCATTACCCAAGCAAGCGCATCTACAACGTTACTTTTCCCAGAACCATTGGGACCCACCACGCAGGTGATGCCGCGCTCGAATCTGAGCGTCGTCGGAGCTGCAAAGGACTTAAAGCCCTTTAAGGTAATGCTCTTGAGATACATGGGGAAAACCTATCGCCCCAACCCATAAAGAACGGGTCATTCCGCCCGCTTGTCGGGATTCTCACCTATTTTTTAAACTTTCCGCTTTTTCGGCCTTCGATTTACCTGACACTTTGGACAGAAATGCGATGACCGATTCGCGAAGGCAATTCGGCGGATTTCGCTTCCGCACCTTGAACATGGCTGCCCATCTTGACCGTACGCGCAAAGTTCAATATCGAAATATCCACTTTCACCATTTACGTTCTTGTACTGCTCATCAAAAGATGTGCCACCAACTTTTAACGCTGCGCCCATTACTTCTGCTACCGAATCTAATAAGAGCTCTAACTCAAAATCTGTTAACTCTGAACACGCTCGCTCCGGATGAATTTTTGCTAGCCATAAAGATTCATCTGCGTAGATATTTCCGACTCCACTCATAATCTCTTGGTTTAATAACGCGCGCTTAATTTCGGTTTTTCGCTGTAAGAAATTAGCTTTAACTACGTTGCGATTGAACTTTGAATCAAAAATATCTAACGCGATATGAGCCGCAGAATTTGGAATCCCAGCGCTACTTTGATCGACGCTAAGCCAACCAAAAGTTCGCTGGTCAATAAATCGTACTTCAAACGCCTTTGTATTAAGTGAAATTTTAACTCGCATATGTTTTTCTACCTTGGCATTTCGTTTACTAACTATGAATTGCCCACTCATCCCAAGGTGTGCCAGCAAAACTTCAGGGCGATTAAGTTCCAACCATAAGAATTTTCCGCGTCTATTCACGCTAATAATTTTTGATCCAGTAAGAGAATCAAGCGGGGCAATAGATTTTGGATTTGTGGCTCTGGGATGAAAAACTTCAACTTTACTTATTTTTTTACCTAAAATATTTTGCGCAAGGCCTCGACGTACCGTTTCAACTTCTGGTAATTCAGGCACTTTCGTTTCCACGAGATAGTTCTTCGAAAGCAACACGTGCAGCTATCTGTTCAGCTTCGCGTTTACTCTTGCCACTTCCTTCCGGAAAAGTTTTTCCATTAACAATTACGACAGCTACAAAATCTTTATCGTGGTCTGGCCCAGATTCCGTTATTTGATATTCGGGTACGCCTAATCCAGCTGCGGCTACCAATTCTTGTAACGCAGTTTTTCCATCCAGGCCCGCACCACGTTCGACCGCTTCCGCAATTACACCTTCCATAAGTCGAAGTACGACTGCGGTTGTAACTTCATATCCATGATCTAAATAAATTGCGCCGACAAGTGCTTCAAAAGCATCCGCCAAAATTGAATTCTTATCGCGGCCGCCAGTGTTTTCTTCACCTTTGCCAATTTTTAAATTTTCACCAAGTTTTAAATCGCGCGCTATTAGGGCGAGCGCTCTCATATTTACTACGCCAGATCGGAGCGGTGACAATCTGCTTTCATCAAGATCTGGGAATCTTTCATAAAGCGCTTCGGTAACAACTAATCCAAGAACGCTATCGCCAAGAAATTCCATACGTTCATTAGTTGGTAATCCACCAGATTCATATGCAAACGAGCGGTGAGTTAGCGCGAGATCAAGTAGATCTAGCCTTACCGAGATCCCTAGCTTTTCAGCTAATTGGGAATTCAGAGTTAAACCTCTAGAACTTGGCGGCGGTTATAAGTACCGCACGTTGGGCAAGCAGTGTGTTGCAATTTTGGTTGTTGGCATTGATCGCAAGTTGCGATTGCAGCAGGTGTGGTCTTCCATTGGCTGCGACGGGAACGCGTGCGCGAGCGGGACATCTTTCGCTTTGGTAGTGGCACTTTGTTCTCCCTGTTATAACGGCAATCTTTTACGAGGACGTAAGTATCCCCTATAAGGCAGGCTTTTGTAAAAACGGGGCTATTTCTCGGTGACCTCTGGGCTTTTCCCGTTCGAACTATCCCAATTGGCTAGCCCAGTCCAACGGGCATCAATGACCTCATGTTCATGGTTATCTGGAAGCGATTCCCATTTTTCGCCGCAGGTTACACATAACCCCGGACAATCTTCATCACAGAGCGGATTTATTGGTAACGCAAGAACTACTGCGTCTCGAATTGGTGTTTCCAGGTTGAGGAAATCACCGACCAGGAAGAAGGCGTCGTCAACATCAAGATCATCGGTATCAGTCGCCTTGGATTTCTGCTTTCGATCTGGTTTAGCTTCATACTCAAAGAGCTCTTGAAACATTTGATTGATCGGAAAAGTTATTGAATCCAAACATCTGGTGCATTCACCGATTGCAACTGCGTGGACCTGGCCAGTTGCCAGAATTCCTTCATCAACTGATTCCAATCTAAGTCCTAATGAAACTGAACTTCCCGATGGGACGGAAAGCAAAGGAATTCCTAAATTATCCAATAATTTTATTTCCAGCGCTGCTTCGCGCATTTCACCGGCTCGGCGCGGTAAATCATGGGCATTGTAAAAAAATGGCGAATTTGTATTAATTTTTATCGACATGATTTATAAGTTAGTCGCGTAGTTGCGAAAGTACATCTTTATCGCTTGCGCCAGCAAGCCGTTCTCTCCCGCGGTTAATCGCATCTAGCGTCTTATTTAATATAACTTCTAGCGTGGCGAGTCTGGAATCAATGTATGCATCCACTTCCTCGCGTTGCGATTCATTAGCCAATGTCGCTTCATCAAGAATTCTCGAAGATTCTTCGCGTGCTGCGGAAACGATTGCGGTCTGTTCCACCATTCGTGAAACTTCTTCGCGTGCATGAGCAATTAATTGTTCTGCACTGGCTTGACCGTCTTCGATTATTGCATCACGACTAGCCAACAGATCTTGGGCGGATTCCAAATCTCGAGGAAGGGCTGCTTTAACTTCGTTGAGGATTTCCAAAAGTTCGCCGCGATGAATTACACAGGATGCGGAAAGCGGAACTGATCGGGCTTCTGCCACCGTCGTAATCGCTGAAAGTAATTTCTCAATTGCGTCCATGTTCACCATTTTCCAATAAACGTGCTTTTACTAGGGTCAATACTTTTGGTGGGATTAAGGCCGAAACATCGCCGCCGTAAGTTGCAATCTCTTTAACAAGTGAAGAAGAGAGAAATGAATAAGCTGGAGTCGTTGCCATAAACAAGGTATCAACCTCTTTTAATTGCAAGTTCATCTGTGCCATTTGAAGCTCATAATCAAAGTCACTGACGGCGCGAAGTCCTTTAACAATTGCTGAAACTTTATGCTCATTACAAAAATCAACCAATAACCCAGACCAAGAATCTACTTTTACATTTTTATATTTAGCCGTAACCTCAGTAATCATTTCGATGCGTTCAGCTACGTTAAACAGGCTCGCTTTAGTTCGATTTACCAATACCGCAACAATGACTTCATCAAATAATCCGCTGGCGCGCTCAATAACATCGAGATGCCCATAAGTGATTGGGTCAAAAGATCCAGGACAGACGGCGCGCTTCATGTGAAAACGCTAGCAACAAATCGCATGCTTATCCATTCTGAGAGGGAAATCCATAGTAAATCACCGCATGGCCGTATTTTCTAACCTTCAGCTCCGTAATTCCGCTTGGCCATAAAAATGGCTTGCTCTTTGAATCTCGCTCTACTGCGATGATGGAATTCGATTTTAATAATTTATTCTCAAGCAATAATTCTAAATCAACAGTTACTAATTCATTAGCAAATTCATATGGCGGATCGATAAATATTGCATCGTATTTAATATTAATGTTAGTTTTTAAAAATCTCGCAACTGATGAATTAAAAACTTGATAGGTACCAGAGCCAACAATCTTTTCAAAAAGTTCTAAATTGCTGCGCAGAATCTGTAAGGCACTCTCTTCGTTTTCGACGGCATGAGTTAGCGCAGCTCCTCGGGAAAGCGCTTCCGCGCTAACCGCGCCAGAACCCGAATATAAATCTAAAAAATATTTATCATTTAGCGCGCCAAGTTCGGATTCCAAAGTGGAAAAAAGTGCTTCTCGTGCGCGATCAGAGGTGGGGCGGGTATCACCGATAGGGGAATTTAAATTCCGCCCTTTTGCCATTCCGGCAATAATTCGCATTGGATTATTCTCTCAGAGTTAGCGTTTATCGATAAATGCTGCGCTTTCCAGCGCTTGCAATTCCGCTACTTCAACTTTTAACAATGGGTTCTCTGACAAGTCTGGATCTTGATCAATTAATTTAGTTGCAATCTCACGTGCGCTCTCAATTAATTCTTCATCTCGAAGCACTCTCAATAATCTTAAATGAGATCTAACACCAGATTGAGAAGCTCCCAGCACATCACCTTCCCGGCGCTGTTCCAAATCAATTCGACTTAATTCAAAGCCATCGAGAGTTGAAGCGACTGCATTTAACCGCTCCATTGCCGGACTTTCAGGAATAGCTTTTGAAACTAGTAAGCAGAGTCCAGGCGCACTTCCTCTACCTACTCGCCCCCTTAATTGATGTAATTGCGATACTCCAAATCTATCGGCATCCATAATCACCATCATGGTTGCATTTGGCACATCCACGCCAACTTCAATCACCGTTGTAGAAATCAACACATCAATCTCGCCCCGTGAAAACTCTGACATAGTCTTATCTTTTACATCGGAAGCTAGCCGCCCGTGTAAAACCGCAATTCTCAGACCTTTTAAAGCGCCTTGCCCTAAGAGTGGATATAACTCAGAGACGGAAGCCATCGGGAATTTTTCGTTCTTTTCATTTTCTAATTCTTCATCGCCATCACCGCTCAATCGTTTAACTCGCGCTAACGCTTCTGCGCTAAGCCCAAGTGAATTCATTGCATCCTCAGTTGAATCATTTTCAGCAATTCGAGGCGCGACAATATAAACCTGATGACCGGTCGAAACTTCTTCGCGAATTCTCTGCCAGGCTCGCTCGATAAAACCAGGCTTTTCCAATTCGGGAATCACGTGAGTTGTAGTTGGTGATCTTCCAGCCGGTAACTCTCGGAGTGTCGACACATCTAAGTCACCAAATACTGTCATCGCAACCGTTCGTGGTATCGGCGTAGCTGTCATCACTAATACATGTGGTGGATTATTTGCTTTTGCTCGAAGCGCATCGCGTTGTTCTACCCCAAAGCGATGTTGTTCATCAACCACTATTAAACCTAAATCTTTAAATTCCACATTCTCGCTAAGCAGAGCATGTGTACCGATTATTATTCCAGCTTCACCATTTTGCGCTTTTTGTAACGATTCTTTTCGCGCTGCACCACTTTGCGATCCAGTTAATAAAACTATTTGAGTACCCCGTGCATCGCCACCGATTTGTCCCGCACTTGCCAAATCCCCCAATAAATTATGAAATGAACGAAAATGTTGCGCTGCTAATACTTCCGTCGGTGCTAATAACGCAGCTTGGCCGCCAGAATCTAAAACTGTTAACATCGCGCGAAGTGCGATTATGGTTTTACCGGAACCTACCTCACCTTGTAGTAAGCGATACATCGGATGTGGCGCCGCAAGGTCTTCTTCAATTTCTTGCGAAACTTCAATCTGACCCGCAGTTAATCGAAATGGCATTCTCTTATCAAAAGCTTCATGAAGTCCACCCGATCGCACTTTCCGAGAAACTGCGAAAAGCTTATGTAACTCGACTCTCCTCATCACAAGTAATAATTGCAAAAGTAACGCCTCGTCAAAAGTTAATCTTTGGCGCGCTAATTCCGCTGCCTCCGGTGATTCCGGGCTATGGACTTGCGTGAAGGCTTCTTTCAGTGTTGGAAAGCCAAACTTATCTTTAACATCTTTCGGCAAGAAATCTGGAATATCCTCTAGAGCTTCGATTGCCATCGCCGTACATTGCGCAATCTTCCATGATGGCAACTTCGCAGTTGCTGGATACATGGGTAAGTACTTGCCTGCGAAATCTCCAATCGCAGAATCAACATCATTGCCATCTGGAATTAATTGATAGTCCGGATGTGAAAGTTGGCGTTTGCCTTTATATACTCCGACTTTCCCAGCAAAGAGACCTTGTTTACCGGATTGCAATTCCTTTTCGCGCCACGCTTGATTAAAAAATGTTAGCGAAAGTTTTGCTCGGCCATCAGTAACAACAACTTCCAGTATGCCGCCTTTACGTCCTGGGATTTTTCGCACCTTAGTACTTTCAATCTCAGCAAGAATCGTTACCTCTTCGCCTTCGACCAACCCTTGTAAATCGGTCAGTTCGCCGCGAGCCACATATCTACGTGGGTAATGTCGGAGCAGATCACCTAAAGTTTCAATTCCAAGTTGGGTGATAAGAACTTTCGCCGTTCGATCGCCAACGACCTTAATAATCGGAAGATTCAAAACGCCGTTGGCCATGCTTCATTCTCTCCAAAAAGTTAGCGATTTCCCCGCTGAAACTTGGCGCGACTTGGGCAAATTGGCGAAAGGTGCGACCTTCAGGCTAATCTTGCCCCCGCTTCACTAACTCCCCTCAAACCTTGAGGGTAAAAGAAATCAACATCACGCAGGGAGAAATACCGTGGCATCGACATGCGACATCTGTGGCAAAGGCCCCAGCTTTGGTAACAATGTTTCGCACTCAAAACGACGCACTCGTCGCCGCTGGAATCCAAACATTCAACGCATCCGTACCCTCGTTGGTGGATACACAAAGCGCCAAAATGTTTGCACTTCATGCATGAAAGCAAACAAAGTCTCCCGTTAATTTAGAAGTGGGAAAACCCAACTTCGTTCGGCATCGCTCTTCCAACTAATTCCACATAGGTTTTGCCGTGCGCTTTAACCGTGCCAATTTTAAACGCTCCATGCTTTTCATAATCTGAATTTGCTGGAACTGTCGCCAAGAATTGGTGATCTTCGCCGCCACTTAAAATCCATTCCCAATGATCTGATGAAATTTCCCTGCCTAATGTCGCAATCTCAGAAAATTCTGCAAGTTTAGAAATCAATTCTGAATCAATTTCTAACGTGACGCTACTTGCCTTACCGATATGGTTCGCCTCAGCGAGCAAACCATCGCTTACATCGCACATTGAATTTGCAACTATAGCTAGTTTCTCGGCACTGGAATATGGCAGATTTGGTTTTTTAAATTGTGAAATGGCTTTATCTGAATTAGTAAGACCTTTTTGTAATAAATTTAAGCCAGCTTTCGACCAACCAGTTAGCCCAGTAACCACAACTACATCTCCAACTTTTGCACCACTACGCTTGATTGGTTTAGTCGTTGTACCAACTGCGGTGATTGTGATCATGATTTTCTCTGAACTTGATAAATCGCCACCAATTACTTGTGCGCCAACTAGATCTGCTTCTACTGCAATGCCTTCAGCTAATTCGAAAATCTCGTTGCTGGCACCTTTTGGAATCGCCGCTGCAACTAAAAGGAACTTTGGTACACCCCCCATTGCATAAACATCAGCGAGGTTAGCTGCGGCCACTTTCGCGCCAATTTCCCGGAGGCTAGACCACTCTCTTTTAAAATGAATTCCTTCAATAGCGCAATCTGTCGTGAGAACTAGCGGGTCATCCGTAGCAGAAATTACCGCGCCATCATCACCAATTCCGAGAATCAAATCCTTTGTATAACGCCCGTCACGCGCGAATATTCTTGCGATCCGCTCGAGAATCTCACTCTCATTCATGCGCGCTTTTGCCTGCTTTCGCTTTAGCCAGAATAACTAGTTCCCTTGGATAGCCTAGATGCGCTAGGGTCAGAAACGCACAGTAGATAGAAGTTTAGCCAAACGGAGGAATTAAAACATGTCAGTACAGGCCTACATCTTGATTCAAACTGAAGTCGGCAAGGCCAGCAGCGTTGCTAAAGCGGTATCTGCAATTTCTGGCGTAACTATCGCCGAAGGTGTAACTGGTCCATACGATGTAATCATGCGTGCTGAATCTCCAAGCATGGAAGATTTTGGTCGAGCTATTCTTTCAAAAGTTCAAGCAGTACCCGGAATTACTCGAACCCTTACTTGTCCAGTAACTTCGCACTAAGACTTAATCGCCGAAACCAACTAACTTCTTCCTTACTTTTTCAAGACTGATTGTTTGTAATCGGGTTTTAGCTCGTTCAATCCGTGTAATTAATTATTGCTAAGCACATCTCATCACGCGTACCTTCACCCCAGACTACATAATTTGGCGATAAGTTTTTATAGATAGGCAATAGCGAGCGCAGCCCAACATCGTAGGTACACGTAACCGAGACTCGATCACCTATTTGGGCAGCAATTGGCGTTGCTAGCCAATCTGTTCGTTGATCATCAAAATTCCATTGTGGCCGCGTAGATAGAGTAGTTACTTCACCAGTGACAATATTGGTATGTGTAATTGTTACACTCTTGCCAAGTTGATGCATGTGTGGAGTTGCGCCATAAATTTTCATGGATGAATTCACTCTCACGCTACAGTCAGAGACCGCGCTTGGTATCGGTTTTGTTGGACTTTTGCCGCAAAGAAATAGCAAAGCGGTTTCTTGGAGCGCGGCCTTAGCAGATGTTCGTTTGGCTAAATCTGCTAGCGCGGCTTCGCGATTGCAAAGTGGTCCGGATTCACTTGGAGCGCACGGTACTTCAATCGGCGCCGCTACCAACATAGTTTTTAGTTCTGCAACGGTGTTTGCTGCGTATTCGATTGTGATTTTCATCGAAGCTTTTTTTTCGTTATCAGAATATGCGGGCGTTACCATAAAGTGAGATTGTAAAATAAATTGATCTCCCACGTTAAATTTCATACCTGTTCCAGTTGGGTAGGATTTAAAATTACCTCCAGGCGCCCAGAACGAGATCCAGCTTGATGGTGATGCTGGTGTAAATGCAGTTGCACCCGGTATGCCAGTGTCACCAAAACATGGCCAGCCCAATTCAACGCTCTCGGCATCAAGTATTTCGGTAGGTGCAACGTTCATAGATGAAACCCGATATAAAATTCCATGATGTGAGACCTTCATGTTATCTGGTGTAATCGTTACTGACTTTAAATATGTTTCTTTTACAAACTTTGGGTTGAGCAAGAAGCATCGGTACTCATCACTTCCTCCTTTAGGTGGAGTTGGCATGTAGGAAGGAGTTGTAAGTACTAAATTTTGCGCAGCAATTGGCGTGATGGGTACTCCTTTTGACCATATAAGTCTTTTTCCACTTTTAACGCAAGTATAAGTAAGGGATTTCTGAACAGCTGTCTCGCCGATTTTGGGGCAACTACTACCCACTTTTACAATTGTGGTTGCTGCAATCGCACTAAAACTAAGGAGGCCAAAAGCTCCAACTAAAAGGAAAGTCAGTGCATAACGTTTTAGGCGCATTTGCGTATTGTAGTTGCAAAATTAAAAAAATATATATAAGTTAAATTGGCAGCTAAAAAAATGTTGAGAGTTTTAGTTGGTTAGTGGCCCCAAGAGGTAACTGCTTAGGCGTTGAGTCGGATTGGATTGATTCTGATGTTGTGAATTAAAATTATTTGTTCCATCTACACCACATAAGCCACGGATGACCGAAGGTCCGCCTGGGTGGGCTTCGATCCAGAGGGTCAAGTTATACACATTTCCATTAATGACCGTCCAACAACTTGCGCTGGTGTTATTGGCCCTTACTTTAGCCATTGTGTATTGAGGCGTTGGAGTTGGAGTTGGAGTTGGAGTTGGAGTTGGAGTTGGAGTTGGAGTTGGAGTTGGAGTTGGAGTTGGAGTTGGAGTTGGAGTTGGAGTTGGTGTTGGTGTTGGTGTTGGTGTAATTAACTCAACACGAAATCCGACTCCTGGTCCTGAAGTGAACTTTGGTGCTCCAATTGCATCGGCTAGATAACGCCAGGGTTTAGGTAGTGGGTCTTTATCTTTTAATTTGAGGAACTGCGCAAATAAACCTTTGCTTCCCATAACTTTTGTGCAGGGAATTCCAAAGGCGTTTATTTGATAGCTTCCTTTTGGAAATTTAACTCCAACAATCACCTCATTCCTGGTTACTTTATAGTTACCACAACTTGGAGTTTGCGGACCAGCAGCAATTGCTGCAGGCAAAAGCAAGCTCGACAGAAGAAAAACATTACTTATTGCTAAAATTAAACTTCGCTTCATTGAATACCGCAAAAATTAAAGATTTTAACATCAGTATCCAATTGGATATAGTTAGCATCTAATCGTTGTAACTCGCCGAGCAAGTCAACGTATTCGGTCGTTATATTAATTTTTGTTTCACTTGCCTGATTTCTGGCTGATTTACCTTCATTTTGCAGTTTGTATACATCAGCTCCATTAACTACAAGGAAACACAACTTACTTATTTGTTGCTCTACTTTTTCCTTATGTAATTGAGCAGACTCCTTACCATTACTACAACCTGTAACAACTACCAGGATAAGAATTGAAAGTATAGAAATCCTTTTCATTTACGAACCATATATGGCTCGCAAATTGATGTCTAGCTGGAATTAGCTAATAATTATTATTGCGGCTATTCCTAGGGCAATCAAAATTACTGCTACCCAAATAGATTTTGCGGTACCTAATCTTTGCGGCAATCCCCCAATTTTGCTGATCTGATCTTCTTTCATATCTTTTAGTACATTTATAAAATGTGCCGCCATGCCAAAAAGCGCACCGCCCAACCACATCCATACTGGCGGAGTTATTTCTTTTGATATTGCAATCGATGAGGGTAGCGCAGCAAAGGCAATTGCGTACGGGAGCGGTGAAAAAACTGAAAACTTAAAGTAGAAGTTATATGCGACTCCGCAGAGAATGCCCAACATATATACGAGGCCACCTTTTATCCCGAGCGGACCGACGAGGTTAGCAATAAATGAAAAGGGCGTTACCCACTTCAACCAATTTTGCAGCAATTCTTCTGTTATTTGCCCAGAAACTAGCGGCTTATTTTTTCGGTTGTGGCTCAGATCGTCTTGATAATCGTAGAGATCATTACTCCAACCAACAACAAGCTGACCAACAAATACTCCGAACGCAATCAGGTAAGCCGGACCTTCCCACCAATAGTAAATTCCAAATCCGAAAGAAATAGTCGTTACTAATAGCGTTGGCCCAAAATGCGAGGCTTTGAGTAAGCCTTTTAACTTACCGAACCACATTTTGTGATCTGCTCAATGCAGACTCAATTAAAGTAGTAATGATGGCGCTGTAATTTCGGCCAGTTGCTTGCCAGAGCTTTGGGAAAACTGAGGTCGCAGTGAAGCCAGGCAAAGTGTTTAACTCGTTAATTATCACGGTGCCCTCTGCCGTTAAGAAGAAATCCACGCGGGCTAAACCTTCACAACCGAGAGCTTGAAAAGCCTTGCGGGCCGCGTTTTGAATTTCATTAGTTTTTTCCACTGAAATTTTTGCTGGAATATCGAATTCAGTTGAGCCATCTAAATATTTAGCTTCGAAATCGTAAAATTCATGATTGCCCAGTACGCGCACTTCGCCCACAACTGAAGTTCGAACTTCACCTCCTACTTCTAAAACGGCACATTCTAATTCGCGGCCAATTACAGCTTTCTCAATCATTACTTTAGGATCTAGCGCTAGCGCTGCATTAACCGCGCTCTCAATTTCAGGTGTTGATTTAACTTTTGAGGTACCTCGACTAGAACCACTTCGCGCCGGTTTTATAAAAATTGGGAAACCCATTTTGGAAATTTTCTCAGTTTGAGAACTCTTATTAGATTCCCAATCTCGTTTTTGCAATACGAAACCTTCTGCGATTGCTAATCCAAAGGATGCATAGATTGGTTTCGCAAAGGATTTATCCATAGCCACCGTAGATGCTAAAACTCCAGAACCCACATAAGGTTTTGCCATCATTTCAAATAACCCTTGAATGGTGCCATCCTCGCCATAAGCGCCATGCAGTAACGGGAAGAAAGCATCAATTTCTAAATCAGTACCGTCAGCATTCTTAATCCCATGAATATCCGCGATCAATTTCGGTGCGCTAGTTGGTACTTCAGGCAAACCATTTACTTTCTTGGAAAATGGCTCAGCCTTATCTAATAAAACCCATTCGCCAGTTGCTTCAGTAATGCCAATTAAGATTGCTTCAAATTTTTCTTGATCGAGCGCGGAAAGAACTCCGTTAGCGGAAACACAGGAAATTTCATGTTCGCTACTACGGCCGCCACAAACGATTGCGACTCGAATTTTCTTCGAGCTACTCATACGTGATCAATCTCCGCCCCAATATTTAACGCCATCAATCTTTGTACTGCTGCTGCAGGGGTAAGGGTATTACTTACTACATCCGCGACAGCTTGAATTATGGGAACTTCTACGCCTAATGAATGTGCGATTTCTAATACCGCACCGGCGGTTGCAACACCCTCAACCGTTTTATTCACTTTTAAACGAACTTCACTCATGGAACGACCGCGACCTAACTCTTCACCGAAAGTTCGGTTTCTAGATAATCCGGATGAGCAGCTTGCAACTAGATCACCCATGCCAGCGAGACCAGCAAAAGTTAGTGGGTTTGCTCCTAGCGCAACACCTAACTTGCTTACTTCATTTAACCCTCGCGTGATGATTGTGGCTTGGGTGTTTTCGCCTAGCCCCATGCCGACAACCATGCCAACTGCAAGAGCAATAATGCTCTTTGCTGATCCAGCCAGCTCACACCCTAATAAATCATCAGATGTGTAAACTCGAAAATAATTAGTTTTGAATAACCTAGCGATTAATTTTGAAATCTCAGGACTGGTAGACGCTGCGACCGCGCCAGCTGGTTGTCGTAATACCAATTCGCTTGCCAAATTTGGACCAGTAATTATTCCAACTAATGAATCCGATATTGCTAAACAATTTCTAATTACTTCAGACATCCGTAAATTACTTTGAATTTCAATACCTTTTAAGCTACTTATCACTGGTTTATTTGTGGGGAAAAAAGCATTCCAATTAAGTAAATTAACCCGAAGTGTTTGAGCGGGAATTGCGAGAACGACTACGTCAGCTCGCTTAAGCGCTACTTCAATCTCAGTAGTTGCTTTTAGCGAATCGGGTAAATTCGCACCCGGTAGAAATGCTTCGTTTGTGTGCTTTTGGTTTATTTCATTTACAACATTTTGGTTTCTTCCCCAGAGCAAGACATCATTTCCAGCGTCGCAGAGAACTTGGCCAAGCGTTGTCCCCCAGGCTCCTGAACCAATTACTGAAACTGAGGTCATTATTTTAGCTTCTTAGCTTTTTTGAAATTTCCAATTCTTGGCAGATCTGATTTTTTTGGATCAAATTTAATTTCTGGCGCGCGTTCGCCACGAATACCTTCTAATAATGATGTTATTGAATCCATGACGTAATCAGTCGCCTCCTCAAGTGCAATCGAATCTTCAACTTTTCCTTGCCACTTTGAAAAATCTAGTGGTTCTCCGACGCGAATAGAAATCTTGGTACGCGGGAATAATTTTATTTTTTTGCTATATGGCGGAAGAACGCGTTCTGGACCCCATTGTGCGCACGGAATTATTGGCGCACCAGTCAATAAAGCAAGTTTTACCACGCCACTTTTGCCACGCATCGGCCAGAAATTTTCATCGCGGGTGAGAGTTCCTTCTGGAAACACGCCAAGTAAATGTCCAGCTTTTAGAACCGCGATTGCATGTTCGTAAGCTTTAGCTGCATTTGGGGATTGGCGATCGACTGGAATTTGGCCAGCTCCTCTAACAACTCGTCCGATAACCGGAATTTTAAAGACGCCCATTTTTCCTAAATACCTCGGCGCTCTGCCACTATTAAAAAGAAAGTGAGTGAAAGTAAGTGGATCTATATAAGAGAGGTGATTACAAACAACTATCGCAGCACCGCTTTTAGGCAATTTCTCGCCACCTTGCCAATCCTTCTTTGCTACTAAATTCAATAGCGGCCGGACTATATTTGCACCAAACTGAAACCAAGGGTTGTTTCCAAGCGGATTTCCTTGCGGCGGATCGTAGGTAACCATGCTTAGAGCCTAAATCAATTTGGCCATGAAAAAAGAAAAGAGCCACGATTTCTCGTGGCTCTTTAATTAAAAGATGTTACTTGCGCTTCTTGGCGGCTTTCTTTGCCTTCTTTGGAGCGGATTTTTTAGCTTTCTTTGCAACTTTCTTCGCAGCCTTTTTAGGAGCAGCTTTCTTTGCAACTGGCTTTACAACTGGAGCTGGCTTTGGAGCTGGCTCAAGTTTGCGCATACCTGCGATGGTCTCTTTAAGCGCCTTTGCAGGAAGAAAGCGAACTTTCTTGCTTGCCTTAATTTGAATGGTTTCGCCAGTAAAAGGGTTACGACCTTTACGGGCTTTACGATCAACTTTCTTAAACTTACCGAAATCATTAATCGTTACATCTTCACCTTTGTGAATTGTCCGTACGATTGAATCGAAAACGATATCTACAGCGTGTGTAGCTTCTTTTTTGCTTCCGTTGAAATGCGGAGCCAACGAAGCAATGAACTGGGTCTTGTTCATTTAAATTCCCCTTATATTTACGCGTAAAGTTAAGCATTCGCTTAACGCTGGTTACAATTTACGCAAGAAAATCAAGGTTTTACCGCATTAACTGCGGTGTGTCGCAATAAGATAATTTCAAAAAGCACACTTTTTATGCGTAAAAAACTCTCAATTACGGGTTTAGGGTTGTATGCAAAAGCCTTTATTATGCCAATGCAGGTAGCGTTTTAGGCTTAAATTCCGCTCTTTTTTCCTCAAAACTCGTAACAACATCTTCGTGACGAAGCGTTAAGCCGATGTCATCTAGGCCCTCCAGTAAGCGCCAGCGGGTGTAATCATCAAGTTCAAATGAACAAGTAACGTCGTTGTAAGTAACGGTTCGACTTTCCAAATCGACGGTAACTTGAGTTGTTGGATCGCTCTCAATTGCAAGCCAGAGCGCTTCTACCTGTTCCTGCGGAAGTATCACGGTTAGAAGTCCACCTTTAAGTGAATTCCCGCGGAAAATATCGGCAAAGCGGCTCGAAATTACTGCTTTAAATCCATAATTTTGGAGCGCCCAAACTGCGTGTTCGCGCGATGAGCCAGTTCCAAAATCAACGCCAGCAACCAAAATGGAAGCCTTCGAATATTCAGGTTTATTTAAAACAAATTCTGAATCGCTCCGCCAAGCTGAAAAAAGTCCATCTTCAAAACCGGACCTAGTAACGCGCTTTAAATATACTGCTGGAATTATTTGGTCGGTATCGACATTGCTCCGACGAAGTGGAAGTGCGCTTCCAGTGTGGCGAATAAATTTTTCCATGGTTGCCCCTATATCCGTTCTTACAAATCTGCCGGTGATGAAAGCGTGCCGCGAAGCGCGGTTGCTGCTGCCACTAATGGACTTACTAGATGAGTTCGGCCACCTTTTCCTTGGCGACCTTCAAAGTTGCGATTGCTGGTGGATGCGGATCGCTCTCCTGGCTTCAATTGATCTGGATTCATACCAAGACACATGGAACATCCAGCATTTCGCCACTCTGCGCCGGCATCAATAAAAACTTTATCCAAACCTTCGGATTCTGCTTGCAATCTAACCCGCGCAGATCCTGGTACTACTAACATCCTAAGCGAGCTCGCGATCTTTTTATTCTTAATAACTTCAGCCGCTGCTCGTAAATCTTCAATACGGCCATTGGTGCAAGAGCCCAAGAAAACCGTATCAATTTTGATTGATTTTAAGGGGGTTCCGGCGGTTAAATCCATATAGATTAGAGCTCGTTCTGCTGCGCCGCGTGCTTCAGCATCTGCAATCTCGGCTGGATTTGGCACATTTGAGTTAAGTGGTAAACCTTGGCCTGGATTTGTTCCCCAAGTTACAAATGGCGCAAGTTCACTGGCATCTAAATTAATTTCGGCATCGAACTTTGCATCGGAGTCAGTTACTAACGTTGACCAGTATGCAATTGCAGCATCCCAGTCTGCGCCTTTTGGAGCATGTGGTTTACCTTTTATGTAATTAAAAGTGGTTTTATCTGGCGCAATTAAACCGGCTCTAGCACCAGCTTCGATGGACATATTGCAAATCGTCATGCGGCCTTCCATTGAAAGTTCGCGAATTGCGCTGCCGCGGTATTCAAGTACATAACCTTGACCACCGCCGGTGCCGATTTTTGCAATAATCGCAAGAATAATGTCTTTGCTGGTTACGCCAGATTTTAATTTTCCTTCTACATTTATCGCCATAGTTTTTGGGCGTGCTAATGGCAGAGTTTGGGTGGCCATCACATGCTCAACTTCGCTAGTTCCGATTCCAAAAGCCAGCGCACCAAATGCACCATGCGTTGAGGTGTGTGAGTCGCCGCAAACGATTGTCATACCTGGTTGAGTCAATCCAAGTTGTGGACCAACTACGTGCACGATGCCCTGTTCAATATCGCCAAGCGAATGAATCCGCACGCCAAATTCGGCGCAGTTCTTCCGCAAAGTATCGACTTGTAGCTTTGAAACTGGATCAGCAATTGGTTGGTCAATATTTTGGGTTGGGGTGTTGTGATCTTCGGTCGCAATCGTTAAATCTGGACGACGAATTTTCCGATTAGTTAAGCGGAGGCCATCAAATGCTTGTGGGCTGGTAACTTCGTGGATTAAATGAAGATCGATGTAAAGCAAATCTGGTTCGCCATCGGCGCGACGAACTACGTGATCTTCCCAAATCTTTTCCGCTAACGTCTTGCCCATTTTTTTCCAATCTAGATCTAACTTGCTTCTCACATCCTGAGATGGCATTATCAGAGTGTGGACAAGAAGAATAGCGGAGTCGGCGTATTAGATAAAGCCGTCCGTATTCTTACCGTTCTCGAATCCGGGCCACACTCCCTCGCCGAATTAGTTGCCACAACCGGAATAGCGCGTCCGACCGCGCACCGATTAGCGGTAGCGCTGGAATTTCACCGATTGGTGGCGCGAGATTTAACTGGCCGATTTGTATTGGGTCCGCGCTCGGGTGAACTTAGCGCGGCAGCTGGTGAAGATCGATTGCTCGCCGCCGCAACGCCCGCTCTAATCACGCTTCGAGATGCAACTAGCGAGAGCGCACAACTTTATCGCCGCCAAGGTGACCAACGGATTTGTGTGGCAGCCGCAGAACGAGTTTCTGGTTTACGTGATTCAGTTCCAATCGGTGCAGCTTTCACAATGCAAGCCGGATCGGCTGCGCAGATTCTTTTGGCCTGGGAAGATGCCGATAAATTACATCGCATGCTAACGAATGCGAGATTTACCGCCGCGCATCTCTCGGCCGTAAGGCGTCGCGGTTGGGCGCAATCAATTGGCGAACGCGAACCTGGGGTAGCTTCGGTTTCCGCACCAGTACGCGGACCAAACAACAAAGTTATTGCTGCGGTAAGCATTAGCGGGCCAATCGAAAGATTGGGTAGACAACCAGGAAGAATTCATGCGGCCGCAGTTGTTGCAACTGCTGCGCGATTAAGTGAAATAATTTCAAAAAAATAAATCTTTTTTAAAAGTGTGTAGCCCCGACGGGATTCGAACCCGCGTAGCTGGCTTGAGAAGCCAGAGTCCTAGGCCACTAGACGACGGGGCCGTGCTTATTAAATTTTATCGCTGGGGTACCAGGACTCGAACCTAGACAAGCTGAACCAGAATCAGCTGGGCTGCCAATTACCCCATACCCCAATGTTGCACGCCAAGGATACCCTGAAAAAGTTAAGCTAAATTGCGTTTTTTATGCGTGTAATTGCGCGTTCTTTACCAAGTAATTCCATAGATTCAAATAACGGCGGTGAGATATGACTTCCAGTTACCGCAATTCGAACCGCACCGAATGCAATTCTCGGTTTCAAACCCATCTCTTCAATTAGTACCGCACGAAGCGCAGCATCAATCGAGCCATGGTTCCAAATCTTTAACGGTTCTAGCGCTGCTAGCGATCGGCGCAATACATCTTTAGATACCTCGTCTGAAATCTTCTCCTTAGATTCACCTTCAATTTCAACGCTTTCCCCAAATAGAAATTTAACCATCTGGGGTACTTCTGAGAGCTTTGCAATCCGTTCCTGAATTATCGGTAATACTGATTTAATAACAGCTTTTTCGCTATCTGTTCCGGAAATTATTCCGGCGTTAGTAACAAAAGGCAGCGCACGTAGTAAAAAGTCATCAATAGTTAGCGCACGAATTTTGTCACCGTTTATTGCTTCGAGTTTTTTCATATCAAATCTAGCCGGCGAACTATTAACCCGTTCGACCGTGAATAATTCGGTTAACTCTTGCATGGTTACATTCTCGCGATCGTCACCAGGCGACCATCCTAATAGCGCCAAATAATTACAGATTGCTTCTGGCAAGAAACCCGCATCTCGATACCAAGCAATCGATACTTCACCATTTCGTTTCGAGAGTTTGGTGTTGTCCTGGCCCATCACAAATGGCAAGTGCGCAAAAATTGGATAATCTTCTGGGGCAACGCCCATGGCTTGGTAAACCCGAATCTGACGTGGCGTTGAAGAAAGCAAATCTTCACCACGTAAAATATGGGTAACTTTCATCAAAACATCATCTACCGCTACGGCGAGGGTATAAAGCGGTGAACCATCTGCGCGAGCTAATACAAAATCTGGTACAAACTTATGTTCGAAAACTAAATCACCGCGAATTGCGTCATTGAACTGGGTTTCGCCATCGGGCATCCGCATTCGCGTAACTGGCTTTCGTCCTTCACCTTCATATTTCGCAATTTCTGCAGCTGAAAGGTTTCGGCACTTTCCGTCATAACCAGGCGCTAAATTTGCGGCCCGTTGTGATTCCCGACGCGCTTCTAACTCTTCGGTGCTGCAATAACAGCGGTAAGCATCACCATTGTCCAGAAAAGTTTGCGCCCATTTTGCATAAATGTCCAACCGTTGCGATTGTAGATAAGGACCATATGGCCCACCAACTTCAGGACCTTCATCCCATTCCAAACCAAGCCAACGCAAAGTATCGATTGCTGCCGCAATGTATTGATCGGTTACGCGTTCGCGATCGGTATCTTCAATTCTAAAAATGAATTTGCCACCAGTGTGACGGGCATATGCCCAATCAAATAAGGCAGTTCTGATGTTTCCAACATGCAAATCACCGGTTGGGGATGGGGCAAACCGAACCCGAATCTCTTTTTTTAACGAATCGTTAGCCACGGAGCGAAACCCTATTAGTAAGTGTACCTAAACCTGCAATCGAAATCGAAACTTCACCATTTTGATTTAACGGTCCGATGCCGGCAGGTGTGCCAGTTAAAATCACATCGCCAGGAAGCAGAGTCATCACATTTGTCACGAATTGAATTATCTCTGGAATCTTGAAAATCATCTCGGATAACTTTGCGCTCTGCTTGAGTTCGCCATCAACTGTTGCCGTGATTGCTTGGTCGCCAGGTTGAAAATCGGTATCAATCCATGGCCCAAGTGGGCAGAAAGAATCGAATCCTTTTCCGCGGGTCCATTGGCCATCTTTCTTCTGCAAATCCCTAGCGGTTACATCATTTGCAATTGTGTAACCAAAAATTACATCTTTGACACGCTCTTTTGGAACTTCTTTACAAATTTTGCTAATCACGATGGCAAGTTCAGCTTCATGATCAACTCGCTCGCTCGAGCTTGGCCATTGAATTAAATCATTTGGACCAATTACTGAGGTATTTGGTTTTAAGAAAATAATTGGCTCTTCCGGCACATCGCCTCCCATTTCAGCTGCATGGTCAGCATAATTTTTCCCAATGCAAACCACTTTACTTCTAGGTATTACGGGAGCCAATAAGCGCACATCTTTTAGCGCAACCGTTCTTTCTAATTTATGGACTCCGGCATAAAGCGGATCGCTGGCGATGGCACGAATTGTGGTTTCATCTTCAAGCACACCAAAATGTGGGTCAGTGCCAAGTACCGAACCGGCTGGTGGCGTAAACCTAACTATGCGCATTACCGCAGTCTAGTGCAGGTTTTTTAGAGCGATTGCTTCGTGGTTGCTTCAGAATTATTTCGCTCGACGAGAATTGTTCCAATTCGGTGCCGTCTGCCAACAATTCGCTCGGCAGTTATTTGCCAACCGTGCAACGTAAGTGTGCTGCCTGGAATCGGTACCCGGCCAAGTATTTTTGCCATGTAACCCCCAATGGTATCTACATCTTCTTGTTCCTCATCGGATAATTCAATTTTCAAATACTCTGCTAAATCTTCTAAATGTAACCGAGCCGAAGCTCGCCCTTGATTATCATTAACCCACTCAAATTCATCTAAATCATCATCATGTTCGTCTGCAATTTCACCAACAATCTCCTCCAAGATATCTTCGATGGTAATTAAACCCGCAGTGCCACCATATTCATCAATAACTATTGCTAAATGAATTTGATCTCGTTGCATCTCTTTGAGTAGTTCGGATGCAGTTTTAGTTTCTGGAACAAACGTGGCGCTCCGTAAATGTTCATCAACTTTTTCGCTTTGTTCAGCTTCGTGATATTCATGGCTTCGTAGCGCTAAGTCTTTAACATAAGCGATACCTACGACTGTGTCTAAATTTTCATCAATTACTGGGATTCGCGAAAACCCGGATCGGAGTGCAAGCGATAGCGCTTGCCGTAGCGACTTAGAACGTTCGATCCAAACCATCTCGGTTCTTGGCACCATCAATTCGCGAACTAGCGTGTCACCAAGTTCAAAGACTGAGTGAATCATCTCATGTTCAGATTCTTCCACCAGGCCGCGTTCATGTGCCTGATCTACTAAATCTCGTAACTCAGCTTCCGATGCGAACGGCCCCGTACGAAAGCCACGGCCGGGAGTAATTGCATTTCCGATTGCAATTAAGAGTGTTGTTACCGGACCAAGTATTTTTGCTAAGAAAAAAGCAACATATGTTGCTGGCACTGCCCAGCCACTTGCTCTTTGTTTGCCTAAAGTTCTTGGCCCTACGCCTACCACTACATAGGAAAGTACCAGCATGATTGTGATGGCGGTTGTGATCGCTACGGTGCTGTTATCAATAATTTGCAGAAAACTCTCCGCAACAAATACGGTTGCGGTTAGTTCGCAAGCTTTTCTTACTAGTAATACCACGTTTAAATAACGAGCTGGTTCATTGATTACTTTGCGGACCAAGGCTGCTCGCTTTGGCGATTTCTCCGCAATTTGATCGACAGCTATCCGAGAAATTGAATTTATTGCAGACTCGCTGCCAGCCAAAAATCCAGCAAATGCCAATAACGCTAAAACTTCAAGAATGGTTATTGGATTCATATATTTCGCCACTTCAATAAAAGTTCATTTTGTACTGCAAACATAATCTGTTCTTCATTGGCAATTACGTGGTCATATCCAAGTAAATGCAATAGGCCATGAGTAGTCAGAAGTTCCATCTCAGATTGCGCTGAATGCTTGGCGAGTTCTGCTTGTTTATCAGCAACTGCTGGGCATAAAACAATATCGCCAATTAATCCTGGGCCATCGGCTGCAGAATTTGGTTTTATTTCATCCATTGGGAACGAAAGCACGTCAGTTGGGCCTGGTTCATTCATCCATTGGATATGTAACGAAGTCATTTCAGATTCACCAACACATGAGATACTCAAGTCGGAATCAGGATGCACGCCCATCTCGCTAATTACAAATTTGGTAAGCGAAATTAAAGCACCTTCATCACAAGCAGCAGAAGTGTGATTAATAAATTCGATAGGCATAGGCGTCACCGCAAGCGGTTAACGTTCACTTCTCCCCGGCTTGATCGAAGTTCTAATTGATCTAGGTGAATTTGTGGTCGCAGCATCCCAAGCGCCATAAGCATCAACGATCTGACTAACTAAGCGATGGCGAACCACGTCATCTGAAAAAAGCTCTATAAATGAAATATCCTCAACATTTTCCAGAATTTCACTAACGATTCTTAAGCCAGATTGGGCGCTATTAGGCAGATCTATTTGAGTTACATCGCCGGTGACTACCATGCGAGAGCCGAACCCCAATCGGGTTAAAAACATCTTCATCTGTTCTGGAGTCGTGTTTTGGGCTTCATCCAAAATAATAAATGAATCATTCAAAGTTCGACCACGCATATATGCAAGCGGGGCTACTTCAATCGTTCCAGCTGCCATTAAGCGTGGAATCGCATCCGGATCAATCATTTCGTGTAGCGCATCAAATAGGGGGCGCAAATATGGATCGATTTTTTCATGAAGTGTTCCTGGCAGGAAGCCAAGTCGCTCACCCGCTTCGACTGCTGGTCGAGTAAGAATAATTCGATTTACTTGTTTTGACTGTAGCGCTTGGATTGCTTTCGCCATTGCAAGATAAGTTTTTCCAGTTCCGGCAGGTCCGATTCCGAATGTAATGGTTGAGCGATCAATTGCATCTACATACTTCTTTTGATTGGCAGTTTTAGGTCTAATTGTTTTGCCACGGTTACTAAGAATGTTTAGTGATAAAACTTCCGCTGGGTGTTGATTTATGTCGCCAATTACCATTGCAATCGATCGACGAACTGCGTCTTCAGTGAGCGCTTGGCCAGATTTAATGATCGCAACGAGTTCGGTAATCAACCCTTGAAATTGCGCTACATCACCAGCCTCACCACGCAAAATAAATTCGTTGCCGCGCACAGTTATTGCTAAATGTGAATAAGATTTTTCAAGCATTCTCAGGAAAACATCTTGTGGTCCGGTGAGCGCAACCATAGGTACGGCGCTTGGGATTGTTATAACAATGCGATTCATTAGGGCAACCTTAATGGAACTTTCTCAAATTGGTATTTGAACGCTTAACCAGGCGGCCAATGCAGCGATCTACCACCCAATAAATGCAGGTGGGCATGGAAAACGCTCTGTCCTGCCTCCGCTCCGGTGTTAAAAACCGTGCGATACCCAACTAGGCCCCGAGATTTGGCAATCTCCTCAGCCAACAAAAATAAGTCGGCTACCGTTGCTGGATTATTATTAGCTAACTCTGCAACATTTGGAAAATGTTTTTTTGGGACAATCAAAACATGGGTTGGGGCTTGCGGAGAAATATCGTTAAAGGCAACAGATAATTCACTTTCTGCAACTAATTCGGCAGGAATTTCTAAGCTTACGATTTTGCAAAACAAGCAAGACATTTTTCCTCCTCACCACATCTTAAAGGCTGTCTGGATAGCGGCAAGCGCCGCAACGCCTGCATGTGCTGATCTAAATACTGGCACTCCCAATTTAACTAATTTGCCACCTACGGATTCAAAAATTTCGATTTCGCTCTCGGAAATTCCTCCTTCTGGGCCAATTACCACCGCAATGTTTTTATAGGCACTCACTTCTAAACCTGATATTAAAGTAGTGAATGAAATATTTGCCGACTCATGAAAAACTAAAATTAAATCAAAATCACAGCACCGCTCTTTCAGTTCATTAGTAGATCTTAAATCTATGACTTCTGGGATTCGAAATCTGCGTGCTTGCTTGCTGGCTTCACGAACCTGCGTTTGCCATTTTTGCAGCCCCGATGCTTTATCGCCCCACTTTGCTATTGATTTACTCGCTGACCACGGAATAATTTGATCCACGCCAGCCTCAGTTAATAATTCCAAGGTTTCTTTTACACGATCGCTCTTTGGCAACGCTTGAATGCAGGTAAGTTTTATAGCGGCAGGTCCGATTGCACCAGATTTAGTAATCTCGCATGAAATTGATTTTTTAATTCGTTCCAGAACAACCGCTTCAGCCCAATTCCCGCGACCATCCGAAATTAAAATTTCTTCGCCCACCTCAATTCTAAGTACGGTGGCAGCGTGGTGACCTTCATCGCCATCGATAATTGCAATGCCACTATTAGGGATTTCTTTAATAATAAAAAGAGTACGCACTTTATTTTCTATTTCGAAATGCTTCGTTAAATTTACCAAAAAATCCAGTTTCGTGCCGTTGCTTAACTTCGCCCCTATTTGCCTTATCACCACGGGCCTCTGCAAATTGGTGGAGTAGATCTTCTTCTTTTTTGGAAAGTTTGTTTGGAATCAGAACATCGATATGGGCAAATAAATCGCCACGACCAGAACCGCGCAATTTTGTAATGCCTTTTCCACGAATCGGCAAAACGCTGCCGCTCTGAGTTCCAGGTTTAATTTCAATTTCAATCTCGCCATCTAAAGTTTCGATTTTAACTTTACTTCCAAGTGCTGCACCAGTCATTGGTACTGAGACTGAAACATGTAAATCATTTCCTTCGCGCACCAAAAAGTCATGATCTGCGACATCAATTTCAACATACAAATCCCCAGCTGGGCCGCCGCCTGGGCCAACTTCACCTTGGCCCGACATTTGAATTCGGTTTCCGCTCTCAACGCCAGCCGGGATTTTTATATCCAAACTTCGCTTAGACCTAACTCGACCATCGCCAGCGCATTCGCCGCAAGGCGTTGGAATCGTTGAGCCAAATCCTTGGCAAGCAGCACATGGTCTGCTTGTTAAAACTTGGCCAATAAAAGATCTTGTAACTTGCTGAGTTTCGCCTTTGCCGCGACAAATTTCGCAAGTTTTTGGATTACTGCCACTGGCGCAACCACTTCCGGAACATTGCGTGCAGAGTATTGCGGTTTCGACATTTAATTCTCGGTCGGTACCAAAACATGCTTCGGCTAACTCAATATCAACTCGAATTAGCGCATCTTGGCCATGGCGCATTCTTGGCCTTGGTCCGCGAGAGTTTCCGCCGCCACCAAAAAATGCATCCATGATGTCGCCAAACCCGAAATTGGCATTACCAAATCCATTAAACCCTTGGCCGCCTTGATCGTAATTTTGTCGTTTATTCGGATCACTCAAAACTTCATAAGCGGCAGTTATCTCTTTAAATCGATCTTGTACTGCAGGGTCAGGGTTTACATCTGGGTGAAGTTCGCGCGCTAATTTTCGATATGACTTTTTTATCTCGTCAGCGTTTGCATCTCGACTTACGCCAAGGGTTTCGTAAAGGTCAGCCATAAGTTACTTATTATCCCCTAAGAATTTTCCAACATATCTTGCAACAGCAGTAACGGCCGACATAGAACTCGCATAATCCATTCGAGTTGGCCCAATGATACCTAATGCGCCAGCAGGGCTGCCATCTTGCCCGTAACTCATAGAGACCAGGCTTGTGGTTTGCAAATTCTTTTCCGACTGTTCATCTCCAATTCGTACACGCATTGAATCGCCAACATCGCTCAATAGCCGTAATAACACAACTTGTTCTTCGAGCGCTTCCAAAATTGGATGAATATCTGATGCCTGCTCATGGCTAGAGCGCGCTAAATTTGCAGTTCCAGCTAGCGCAACTTTCGCTTTAGATTCAGAGTGCGATGGATATTGAACAACCGCAACTTGTTTAGTTATTTGCGCAAGTAAGCGCACAGTACGATCCATTACATCATCTAAATCCGCAGCACCTTCTAAGAATGTTTCGATGGCACGGCGTTCTGGCTCCGAGAATGGCTTTACGGTTGCCAATTTATCTACGAATAATCGATATCCACGATTGGTTGGAATTCGGCCTGCGCTGGTATGAGGTTGTGTAATCAACCCAGCTTCTTCCAAAACCGCCATTTCATTTCGAATTGTTGCTGGCGAAACTCCAAGATGGTGCCGTTGTGCAATTGATTTAGAGCCAACGGGTTCTTCAGTAGCGACATATTCTTCAACAATTGCGCGCAAGATTTCTAATTGACGTGATTCCATATTTGGAACCTGCGTATTAGATGCGTTCATGGTGGAAAAGGTACTACACCATTAATTCGCGCACGATTCGGTCCGCGATTAAGCGCCCCGATTGGGTTAACACAACCCGACCTTGCGACCAATGCGAGTGCGAAATATGGTCACTTTCAAGATATCTAGCTGCGTTTGAATTTTGTTCCGAAGTTAAAGTTTTACGATCAATTCCATCGACTAGTCGAATTTGCAACATAATTTTCTCATCTTTATGATTTTCTAAAGTTAAAGTTTCTCCCGCTAATTTTGGTGAAAGCCCAGAATCTATTCGTTCCTGATAAGCGCTTGGATGTTTCACATTCCACCAGCGTTCATTTCCTAAGAAAGAATGTGCGCCTGGCCCAACCCCCCACCAATTTGAACCATTCCAATAATTAATATTGTGGCGGCATTCACCACCTGGTTTAGCCCAATTACTTAACTCATACCAACTAAATCCAGCACTGGCAAAAAGATCATCAGCTATCCGATACTTTTCCGCAGTCTCATCATCGGCTGGCATTACTAATTCGCCACGTTTAACTTGGTTGGAAAGTTTTGTACCAGCTTCAACAATTAGCGCATAGGCACTTATGTGATCAATCGCCATTGATAGCGCGCTATTTACTGAAATCTCCCAATCCGCGATTGATTCACCAGGTGTGCCATAAATTAAATCTACGCTGATGTGCTCAAATCCAATTGAGTTTGCTAATGCTACAGACCTACCAACACCTTCCGGCTTATGAGTCCGATCAAGAGTTGCTAACACATGTGGAACTGCGGATTGCATTCCAAAAGAAATTCGATTGAAGCCACCTTCTCGTAATTTTGTAAGTAAATCTTCGGTAACGGTATCGGGATTAGCCTCTATCGTTATTTCACAATCTTTACTTACTTCGAATTCGCTTTTGATTTTGGAAATAACTCGGCTTAAATCATGCGCCTCCAAAAGTGTCGGAGTTCCACCGCCAAAAAATATCGTTGGCACTATTGCAGCACTAACTTCACTTCTGGCTTGATCAATTTCTTTCAAAACTCGATCTATATACCCTTCAGATACGCCCGAGATATCTGCCGATAAATCACCGCTGCGCAATTCGCTCGGTGTGTAGGTATTGAAATCACAGTAACCACAGCGCTTTACGCAATACGGTATGTGAACGTAAAACGATAGCGCCATAGGGATCATTCTCTCCTAGATCGCAAATAATTAGTAACTCTGAGAAGCAATCTAATTCAAGAACTATTAAAGTTTCGTAATTTCAATCGTCTCGTAATCACCTGCGCCGGTCAATTTTATGCGAACGCCTTCTATCGTGAATGTGTCACCCAAAGTTGCGATATAACGGTTGTATGGTTCACTCCCACTTCTGAAATCAAAATCGGCAAGAAAAGATGCTGAGCCATCAACCTTCTGCCAGTAGGCCCATCTTGGATATTTAGGATCATTTCCAGTGTCGTCGAGAATGGACCGACCATCAGCTGCCACTGGAGGGGCGACGGCCTTTTCGATATCAACTACATATGCCATCACCCCATAAAATCCACCAGGATAAGATCTATCGTTTTTGTTGAACGAGCTCCACTTATCAATTCCATGTGATTCAATCACTATTGCTTTAGTTTTACTAAGTTTTATAACGGCCATTTTAGTTTGCTTATCCTCGCGCTCCATCGGTGTTAGCGAGACTACCGATTTAGTGAGCGCATCTTTATCGATGCAATAAATTTGATTATCTGGCAACCAGTCAGATTGGAATTGTTCCCAAGCAAAAAGCGACTCTGAAATACCTGATTGATTTGCCATTATGCCAAATGGCCAACCATTACCAGGAGCATGTCCAATCCAAGGTGCATCATGCCCAACTTCATGAATGTAATAGGCCCAACGCATAGTTCCCATTAATTCATTATCTTTACCCCATCCAAAAATGTTTAAATTCTTGATGCCTTCTTTAGTTTTGAACGGTCGATTCCTTACTATCCAGTCTCTATCTAAAGTAACTTCACCGTCCGGAAATATAATATAGAGCGTCGTAAATGGAGTCAGATCAATATCTTTTGTAATCATATCTATCATTTCTTGACTTACCGCGTCATGTAGCGAATTCCCATCAACACCCCTAGGATCAGATGAATAGTCGAAACTGTAGCTCTTGGCGCTTTTTGTAGCGTGGAACCAATAATCAATAGTGGTCAGTTCGTAACGCTTTTTTCCATTTGAGAAATATGAATACCATTCATCGCTCATTTTTTTATCGTATGCGTTCATTTTTTTAAGGTCAGAATCATTACCCCGCAGTTCTGGAAAATCTACACCCACGACGAGAGCCTTATTAACTCCTGGGTTTGTCCAAGTGCTACGCGGTATTGTTGGAAAACCAGCTGCGATAAATGGATCGCGAACACCCCCTCGAGTATTCGCGGGTAATTTACTTTCATCTATATCTGAATTTTTCAGCTTGCAAACTTCAGTTCCAGAAGGGCTTAACAAATTTGTAAATGTATTCTTTACGCTGTTTATTTTCATCCACACGAGCTTTCCGCCAAAAATATAGCGGCACTCCAAATATCCAGCAGGAACATCAAATGTATCGCCAGACTGAACACAAGTTTGTCCAGTCACTGGAGCTATCTTGTAATTATTGGACATTGAGTTAGAGAGAACAGGAATTCGATGTTCGTGCCATGCATTTTTGTATCCTCCTTCCCAATCACAACGTATAAAGCCGTACGAAGTTGTAAATTTTTGCCCAACTAGCGAGCAATCCACACCTTGTAATGGCAAATTAACGTTTGGAGTTGGTGTTGGTGAAGATGTAGGTGAAGATGTAGGTGAAGGCGTTGGTGTTGGTGTGGCGACACCCTTATTCCAAATCAACTTCTTCCCAGATTTAACGCAGGTATAAGTCTTATTTAGATAAAGAACTTTTTGATTCAATACTTTGCAGGCACTTCCAGAAGTGATCTTCTGCGCAGAAATTGCCGAGATTGGAATTAGAGTAAGGGCCAGGGTAAGAAGGATACCCTTGTAAACACTTACCTTAATCTGCATCCCAAAAGATTACTACAGGTATCTGCTCATATGAGATTTTGAGGAGTTATTTCTTTGCTCCAGCGCTCTTTGCCTTATCGGCATCAGCGTTTGTGGAGAGCGCAGCGATAAATGCTTCTTGTGGAACTTCGACTCGTCCCACCATCTTCATTCTCTTTTTACCCTCTTTTTGCTTCTCTAAAAGTTTACGCTTTCGCGATATATCGCCACCGTAACATTTTGCGAGCACATCTTTTCGAATCGCTCGAATAGTTTCACGTGCAATTACTTTTGCACCAATAGCTGCTTGAATCGGAACTTCAAATTGCTGTCTTGGTATTAATTCGCGGAG
>BJFY01000007.1 GCA_014190155.1 Actinomycetes bacterium
CGGGCAATCAGGATTACTTTTATCGCGCTTTTAATAAGCGTGCCCGGATAGAGACGCTGCATTCGTAGTTGTGTGGATTCGGGGAGTAGAACTTCGCCAATCCGAAGATAGTTTCCTTGGAGAATTACTTCTCTAATTCCAAGGTTCTTAGCCATAACTCGTAACGCAGCTACTTTCAATAAAACGTTAACTACGCTAGCGGGCTCACCAAAGCGATCTACCATCTCTTCACGAATCGCATCGATATCGCTCTGTTGTTGCGCATCCGCGAGGCGGCGATAAATGTCGAGGCGGAGTCGCTCACCTGAAATGTAATCGTGCGGTAAATGCGCTGTTACCGGAAGTTCTACCCGACATTCTTTTAGGCGAGGCGTCTCTTCAAAGTAACCAGTTTTATATTCATTAACCGCTTCTCCGACCATTCGCATATATAAATCAAAACCAACATCCGCAATATGTCCGCTCTGTTCACCGCCGAGCAAATTTCCGGCGCCACGAATTTCTAAATCTTTTAAAGCAACTTGCATTCCAGAACCTAAATCAGTGTGTGTCGAGATCGTAGTTAATCGATCGAGCGCAAGTTCAGTTAGCGGTTTATCTGCTGGGTATAAAAAGTAGGCATATGCGCGCTCTCGACTTCGGCCAACTCGACCGCGAATTTGATGTAGTTGGGAGAGACCAAATAAATCAGCACGTTCAACTAATAAAGTATTTGCATTAGCAACATCAATTCCGTTTTCAATAATTGTGGTGCAAACTAAAATATCGAACTCACGGTTCCAAAAAGCTAGGATTACTTCTTCCAACGCAGTTTCATTCATCTGGCCGTGCGCAATTGCAATTCGGGCTTCTGGCACCAAAATTCGCAACTTTGCCGCTGTAATATCAATACTCTCGACTCGATTGTGAATATAGAAAATTTGGCCATCCCGAAGCAGTTCGCGATGGATTGCTGCAGTTACTTGCTTATCATCTTGCGGGCCCACATAGGTAAGTACGGGATGACGTTCTTCCGGCGGCGTTGTAATTGTGGACATTTCTCGAATTCCAGTAATTGCCATTTCCAGAGTTCGTGGAATTGGCGTAGCAGACATAGAGAGCACATCTACCGAGGTCCGCATTTTCTTTAGGCTCTCTTTATGTTCGACGCCAAACCGTTGCTCCTCATCAACAATTACTAAGCCAAGATCCCTAATAACTACATCCTGCGAAAGCAATCGATGAGTGCCAATCACAATATCAATCGAGCCATGGGCTAACTCATCGAGAATTTCCTTATTTTCTTTAGCTGAGTTAAATCGAGATAAACCTGCGACTTTAATCGGAAACCCGGTGTACCTATCGGTAAAGGTAGCGAGGTGTTGTTGCACTAAGAGCGTAGTTGGAACCAGTACTGCTACTTGCTTTCCGTCTTGCACCGCTTTAAATGCAGCGCGCACTGCAATTTCAGTTTTGCCATAACCAACATCGCCACAAACAACTCGATCCATCGGATATGGCCGCTCCATATCGCGTTTAACTTCATCAATAGTAGAAAGTTGATCTGGAGTTTCGACATATACAAATGCATCTTCTAACTCGCGTTGCCATGGTGTATCGGCTGAAAAAGCAAAACCTGGCGCGCTAGTGCGTGCGGCATAAAGTCTAATTAATTCACCAGCGATTTCTTTAACTGCTTTACGGGCGCGAGATTTTGCTTTTATCCAATCGGACCCGCCGATGCGGTGTACCGCTGGCGCTTCACCACCTACATATCTTGTTACTTGTTCAAGACCATCGGTTGGAACATAGATGCGATCACCCGGTTGACCGCGCTTGGAAGATGCATATTCGATAACTAAATACTCACGAATTGCGCCACCGAAATCTCGCTTAACTAGTTCGATATATCTACCAACGCCATGCTGTTCATGTACTACGTAATCGCCGGCTTTTAGCTCTAATGGATCAATGGTTTTCTTCCGACGGGATGGCATTTTTACACCTTCGCCAGTTGTATTCCGATGACTTGAAATATCTTTATCAGTAATCAGTACAACTTTTATCACATCATTTATAAAACCAAATTCCAAACTTGAGGTTGTGACAATTACGCCATCACGCGAGGGCGCTCTCTTTACCGCTTCGCTCTTGCTGGCCGGTATATCGGAATCAACTAGTATCTCGAAATAACGATCCGCTAACCCATGGCTATGTGCAGATAAGAGAACTAAGTAACCATTTCGGAACCAATTAGCAATATCTCCAACAACTTTTTCGTTATTGCCTTTATAAGGTTCATGCGGTAAAAAATCTCCGATAAATGTTGCATCATCGTCACCAAAGTTATTGATACTGCGCCAGCCAAAACTACCAATATTTTGAGCATAATCGCGAAGTTCATCAAATGATGAATAAGTGCCACCGCCTAATAAGTTACGCAAATCAATGGGAGTTGCGCCACCATTTGCAGCGTTAGACCAAGCTGCTTCTAAGAATTCATTACTGGTGTTTACTAAGTCGAGTGTTCGGGATCGATTTCGTTCTTCATCTAAAAGAATTAGTTCGCTCCCCTTGCTTAAATAAGAAAGAAGCGGCTTCATCGAAGGTGATAAGGCTGAAGCTAGCGACTCCATGCCTTCTACATAAGTACCCTGTGAAATTCGCGTACAAATATCACTTAGCTCCGGAAAATTCTCGGCAAGTGAAAGTGCGCGAGCTTTAACTTCATCAGTAATTAACAGCTCACGACAAGGCAAGATTTCTAATTTGCCAAGGAATGGTGCAAAAGTTCGCTGATCCGAAACTGCAAAATAGCGCATCTCTTCGATATCGTCACCAAAGAATTCAATTCGAACTGGATGTTCATCTAGTGGTGGGAAAATATCCACGATGCCACCGCGCACTGCGAAATCCCCGCGACGTTCAACTAAATCGGTGCGGTTGTAAGCCATAAAAGTTAATTGTGAAACTAAATCAGAGCGTGAAATTTCTTTACCAATTTCCAACTGCAGTAATGGAGTTTCGGTAATTGTGCCGATTAACGGCTGGATTAAGGCTCTAATTGGAGCGATTAGAATTTTCGTCTTGCTGGTTGCGTTCTGTAATTGATAGAGCGCATGAATTCGTTGCGCGACTGTGTCGCTCTTTGGACTTAGTTTTTCATGTGGCAGCGTTTCCCAAGCTGGAAATTGGATGATTGCATCGTTACCCAATATTGCCGACAACTCATTCCCGATATCTTCGGCGCGACGGCTTGAGTGCGTGACAATTACGATTGGATTGGCGCTTGCGCGATGGCTTAATAGAAATGGCGTAAGCGATTGCGCGCAGACAACATCAGTTATTGATTCCGTAAAGTACTTATCGAGATCGATTGCTCGTGCAAGTACATCTAATAACCCTTGCATCACCGCTCCTTCCATACTTGCTTCTTACTTGCGCAACGCGAATTGGCCCCAACTTTCAATACCTGGGGTATCAAAGGGGGCTTAATCAAGGAGATTCTACCGTCGACTTGCTGACATGATTAGCCATATGTCCGTGGAACCACATCAAGTTATCGCCAATGATGATGCGGATTTGCGCGCTGATGTCCGAAGGCTCGGCGATCTACTCGGTGAAACTTTAGTCCGACAAGAAGGCACACACCTTTTAGATTTAGTTGAAAAAGTGCGAAAAGAAGTACGCGATGGCGGCGCTGAGAAAACTTTAGCAACATTAACAGTCGATGAATGTGTCCAATTAGTAAGAGCATTTAATACCTATTTCAATTTAGCTAACGTGGCAGAACAAGTGCATCGTTCCAGAATTCTCGCTAGAGCGCGTGAAGATGGCAGTTCTTGGATTTCTCGAGCGGTTGACCATATTGAGAAAGCAAAATTCGAGAATAAAGATTTTACGGATAGTGATATAAAAAATTGGCTAGCTAATTTTTCAGTGCGCCCTGTATTTACCGCGCATCCAACTGAAGCTGCACGTCGTTCGGTATTAAGTAAGTTAGCAACCATTGCGAACCTGTTAGATGAACAAGCCAGCGGAAGCCAATCGCGCCGGTTAGCTGAAGCCGTTGACTTACTATGGCAGACCGATGAACTTCGACTTGGTCAACCCGAACCGTTAGATGAAGCCGTAAATGCGCTTTATTATTTGGATGATTTATTTCGCCACACTATTCCAGAAGTTTTGGATGATTTTGCTCGCGAATTGAAACGGCTAAATATCAACTTATCCCCAACCGCAAAACCACTTAGTTTTGGAAGTTGGATCGGCGGCGATCGCGACGGAAATCCAAATATCACACCAGCCATTACAAAAAAAGCAATTGTGTTACAGATGGGCCACGCAATTCGAGTTACCTTGGAAGTCCTCGACGAGCTTCGACAAGCGCTCTCGGTTTCCACCAAAATTGCTGGGACTTCTAAAGAATTAGAAGATTCGGTAGCAAGAGATTTAGTAAATATTCCAGAAATCGAACCTAGATTTAAACGCATAAACGTTGAAGAACCGTATCGATTGAAAGCAACTGCTATCCGACATCGATTGGAATTAACTAGAGCGCGCCATGCCAAAAATGAGACACATATCGATGGTCGCGATTATCACGATACTGCAGAGCTAATTTCTGACCTATTGCTGATGTATAACTCGCTGCTAACGCATAAAGGCGAATTAATTGCTACTGGATTACTAGAACGAACTATCAGAACTATCACCGCCTTTGGCATAACCCATGCAACAATGGATATCAGAGAGCATTCTGGGGTTCACGAAAATTGTTTAGTAGAGCTTTTTGCGCATGAAGATTACCGCGCTCTGGCTCGAGATAAGCGTCATCAATTTCTCGCGAATATTCTCGAATCAAATACCAAGCCAAATACTGCGGCACTAACCGAGATTCCAAAAAAGACGCTAAATACTTTTGTGGCAATAAAAGAATCGCTAGAAAATTTTGACCCAACGATCATTGAAACTTACATAATTTCCATGACTAAGAGCGCTACTGACGTGCTTGCTGCTGTCGTAATAGCGCAATCAGCAGATTTAATTAAATTAGATGGCGCATCCCCGTTTGCAAAAATTGGATTCGCGCCGCTACTTGAAACGGTACAAGAGTTACGTTCGGCCGCTGAAATTCTCGATGAATTGTTATTAACTTCAATTTATCGAAAGCTAGTGAGACTTCGTGGAGATATTCAAGAAGTAATGCTTGGATATTCAGATTCAAATAAAGATGCCGGCATTGCAACCAGCCAGTGGGAGATTCATCGGGCGCAACGTCGACTTCGCGATGTTGCGATGAAACATGGCGTTAAGTTGCGGTTCTTCCACGGTCGTGGTGGTTCAGTCGGTCGCGGTGGCGGCCCAACATACGATGCGCTAATTGCGCTCCCTTGGGGTTCACTTGATGGCCAAATAAAGATGACCGAACAAGGCGAAGTTATTTCCGATAAATACGCGCTGCCCGCATTAGCTCGTGAGAATGTTGAATTAACGCTTGCGGCGGCGTTAGAAGCAACCGTGCTGAATCGAAAACCAAGACAGGCACCGATTGATTTAGAAAATTGGAACGCTTGCATGGATTTGATTAGCGATTCATCGTTTGCACGTTATCGCGCCTTAATTGATCATCCGGATTTACCAGCATATTTCTATGCCTCAACTCCAGTTGAACAACTAGGTGATTTATTCCTGGGCTCGCGGCCAGCGCGCCGTCCGGATGCTACCTCCGGCCTTACAAGTTTGCGGGCTATTCCTTGGGTATTTGGTTGGACCCAATCGCGCCAAATCGTTCCAGGTTGGTTTGGTGTTGGTACCGGCTTAAAAGCTGCTCGCGAATCTGGCAAGGATTTGGTAATGCAACAAATGCTTAAAGATTGGCACTTCTTCCGTACCTTTATCAGTAACGTGGAGATGACTATAGCTAAAACCGATTTAGTCATGGCACGCAAATATGTTGAAACTCTAGTGGATCCTTCACTGCATCATTTCTTAACAACTATTGAAGCTGAATTTGAATTAACTAAAACAGAAATTCTATTACTAACTAAAAAGCGAGAGATTCTTGGTGATCAAGAGATTTTGTCGCGAACTTTACAAATTAGAGACACTTACCTCGCACCACTTCATCTGCTTCAAATTTCATTACTTGCCAAAGTTCGCTCTGGGAGCGCTGCGAATGAAGAGCTAATCCAACGCGCATTACTACTTACAATAAATGGAGTTGCGGCTGGCCTTCGAAATACTGGCTGATAAAACTAAGAATTAAAATCTTGTTGGGTTTTTTCAAGTCCTTGCGTGATTAGCGATTCAATCGCATCACCACCCTCGGCTAGAAAGACTTCAAGATCTTTCTTCTCCTGGCTAGCAAATTGCTTTAACACAAAGTCGGCTGGGTCTTGCTGGCCTTGTGGTCGACCAATTCCCATTCGGATTCGGTAATACTCACCACTTCCCATCGATTGAGTAACACTTTTTAGACCGTTGTGGCCATTATCGCCGCCGCCGAGTTTTACTCGAATCGAATTGAAATCAATATCTAATTCATCATGCAAAACAATGATTTGATCTGGCGAGATTGAAAAATAATCAGCTAAAGCTTTTACTGGGCCGCCAGATTCATTCATAAATGAACGTGGCCGCGCCAGAATTAAAACTGGAGTTTCGCCACCAACGCCTAATCTAATTTCAGCAATATCTGCGCGCGCTTTATGAGCCGAAAACTTTGCTTGAGATTGTGTCGCCATTCGCTCAACTACGAGCGCGCCGATATTGTGACGAGTATTCACATATTCCGAACCTGGATTACCAAGTCCGACAATGAGCCAACGATTAGCCATAGAGCAAGGTTAGCCTCGTCGAAAGAAAAGTTACTTCTTTTCTTCTTTCGCGGCTTCGCCTTCAGCTGGAGCAGCGGCTGTTGCAGCAGCTGCATCGCCTTCAACAGGTGCAGCAACAACAACTTCTTCTGGCGCGGCACGAACTGAAAGATGAACCACGGTCATCTTTAGATCACTTACTAGCGTTATGCCAGCAGGCAAAACTACATCAGCAGCATATTTAGATTCGCCAGCCATTAAACCGGTCATGTCGAGTTCTAAAAATGCTGGAATTGCAGTTGCTTCTGCTTCAACTTCAATTGTGTTGTTAACATGTTCTAAAATTCCGTCGCGATCGAATTCACCAGTGGCGTGAACTGGGACTGCAACGATAACTTTTTCACCACGGCGAACGATTACAAGATCAAGATGTTCAAGCGTTCCTTTTAGCGGATTACGAACGATTGATTTAGGTAGTACTAATTCTGTTTTGCTGCCTAGATCGATATCGAGAAGTACGTTTGCAGTCTTGATAGCAATTCCAACTTCACGTGCTGGTAGTGAGATATGAGTTGGCGCTTCGCCATGGCCATAAATAACGGCGGGAACTAAGCCGTCGCGTCGTGCTTTACGGGAAGGACCTTTACCAAATTCGGTACGAATTGTTCCCTTTATTGTTATTTCAGCCATCTTCGTTTGCTCCTGTGTCTGCGTCGATTACGGATTGTCGAGATTTATCCCTCGCCGTTACATGCGACAGATTAGTGGGAGCGGTCGAGTTAAAGCAAAACGGCGATTATCTGCCGCGTAAAAGCGGGGCTAGCTCATCCCATCGAAAAGACTTGTGACTGATCCATCTTCAAAAACTTCGCGGATAGCCCGGGCAATTAATGGCGCAATCGGTAGCACCGTTAAATTCGAGAATTTGCTCTCTTCTGAAATTGGCAATGTGTCAGTAATTACCACTTCACTCACTTTTGAATTACGTAATCGTTCTGCTGCAGGACCAGAGAAAACTGCATGAGTAGCAGCGACTATTACCTCTTTCGCGCCGGCTTCGATAAGAGCATCTACTGCTTTAGTAATGGTCCCAGCAGTATCAATCATGTCGTCAATAACTACACAAGTTTGTCCAGTTACATCACCAACAACTCGACCAGTGATGGCTTCATTAGGAATTCGCGGATCACGAGTCTTATGAATAAATGCTATTGGGCAGCCGCCAAGCAGATCGCTCCAACGTTCTGCTACTCGTACCCGTCCGGAGTCTGGCGAAACAATGGTTAGCCGGGTGCGATCAACTTTGCTGCCAACATAATTTGCAAGAAGTGGGAGTGCAAAAAGATGATCAACTGGTCCATCGAAGAAACCTTGAATTTGCGAAGTATGTAAATCAACCACCATCAACCGATCAGCGCCAGCCGTTTTAAAAAGATCTGCCATCAAACGCGCAGATATTGGTTCGCGGCCGCGATGTTTTTTATCTTGGCGCGCATAGCCATAAAAAGGTGCTACTACGGTAATTCGTTTTGCGGAAGCACGCTTTAGCGCATCTACCATGATTAGTTGTTCCATGATCTGTTTATTAACCGGCGCTGCATGGCTTTGAATCACAAAAGCATCGCAACCACGAACGCTCTCTTCGAATCGCACAAAGATTTCACCGTTTGCAAAATCATAAGCAGATGTTGGCGTTAATGGAATTCCTAATTCAGCGGCGACGCTATCGGCGAGTTCTGGATACCCACGACCAGAAAATAATCGGAGCCGTTTTTCAGAACTTAACCGAATCTCGCTCATGAGGCAGACCCTTTCACATTCTTAGCGGCTTCTGCGGATTTAGTGCCTGGGCGTTTTCGTAATACCCAATCCAGAATATTTCGTTGCTTCGCGCGACCTACACCGATTGCGCCAGCAGGCACATCTTCGGTGATGACAGATCCGGCTGCGGTATATGCGCCATCGCCAATCGTGACTGGCGCAACCAACATTGTGTCGCTACCAATTCGGACATAGTCACCAACTTCAGTGTGATGTTTTGCAACGCCATCGTAATTAACGAAAATTGTGGCAGCCCCAATATTTGTGCCAGTTCCGATTGAAGCATCGCCCACATAAGAAAGGTGCGGGACTTTTGAGCCTTGGCCAAGTGAAGAATTTTTCATCTCAACGAATGCGCCAACTTTTGCATCGGCCGAAATGTCATTGCCATCGCGTAAATATGAAAACGGGCCAATGTTTGCGTTTGCACCAATTGCGCTGCCAGCACAATGTGACTCCACAACTTTTGCACCAGCGCCAACGCGACAATTTGTCAGCGTGCTCCGAGGTCCAATTACTGCGCCAGCTTCAATAACAGTATGCCCAGAAATAGAAGTGCCCGGCAGTAGCGTTACATTTGGCGCGACTTCAGCAGTGAAATCCACCCAAGTTGTGGCTGGGTCAATAATTGAAACTCCGCTAACCATAAGTGCATGATTAATCCGATCGCGCATAAATGAGGCGCACTCTGAAAGTTGGGAGCGGTCATTAATTCCGAGTATCTCGGTAAAGTTATTTACAACAATTGGAATTACCTTCGCGCCATCAGCTTTCATAATTGCAATTACATCAGTTAAATACTCTTCACCTTGCGCATTTGCGGTCGTGATTTTTGTGAGCGCTGCAGCGAGCGCTTTTGCATCAAATAGATACACCCCGGAATTGATCTCCACAATATCGCGTTCGACTTCGCTGGCATCGCGCTCTTCAACAATCTTAAGAAGTTCATCGTTCTCGTCCCGAATAATTCGACCATAACCAAATGGATCTGGAAGCTCAGCAGTCAACACCGTCGCAGCCGCTCCAGCTTTAATGTGTTCGGCAAAAAGTTCGGTTAGCGTTAATCCAGTAAGCAATGGGGTATCGCCAGCGGTAACCAAGATGGTTCCATCAACTGCCCCGACTTCGAGCGCTAATCTAACCGCGTGGCCAGTGCCGTTTCGTTCTGCTTGTAAGACTGGGTGCGCTTTAGAGGCAATCTCGTTTAGGTGCGAAGTGACTTCTTCATGTTGCGCGCCGACAACTACGCGAGTGTGAGTTGGTTGCAATTCTGAAACTGCGTGCAATACATGGGAGAGCAGTGAGCGTCCTGCGATTTCGTGTAAAACTTTCGCAGTTGTTGATTTCATTCGGGTGCCATCACCCGCGGCCAGAACTATTGCAAGATCTAGGCGATTCAACAGCGCTCCTCACTCTGGTCTAGCTGAAGCCTAACTATCTCCATGTGGTCGTGGCTCCTCCACCAGGTATCGATCCTGGACCCTGGGCTTCAAAGGCCCATGTGCTAGCCACTACACAATGGAGGAACCCGTATTCTCTCGCATCTTTTTCCTATTTACGACCAGAGTTACTGCAGATCGCGAGAAACCCGTAGCGTTGGGCTTATGAGCGCCCCACGTAGACGGATGAGTAGCGCGGAACGCCGCTCACAATTGATTGAAGTCTCACGCGCAATTTTTGCCGAAAAAGGGGTTGAAGGTGCAACCGTTGAAGAAATCGCGGCGGCGGCCAAAGTTTCTAAGCCGGTTATTTATGAACATTTTGGTGGCAAAGAAGGGTTGTACGCGGTCGTTGTAGATCGCGAAATGGCGGCGTTATTAACTTTAATCACCTCATCTTTAACTACAGGGCGTCCCCGGGCGCGTGCCGAACAAGCTGCGATTGCATTTCTTACATATATTGAAACTCGCAGCGATGGATTCCAAATATTGGTGCGTGACTCAACTGTTGGCGCACAATCTGGATCCTTTGCAACTCTGATTAGCGATATCGCAAGTCAAGTAGAAAATATTTTTGTCGCTGAATTTGCCGCCCGTGGGTTCGATCCGAAGATGGCGCCGATGTACTCCCAAATGTTAGTTGGGATGGTCGCACTTACCGGGCAATGGTGGCTAGATACTCGCTGGCCCTCTCGTGATGTTGTTGCAGCCCATTTAGTTAATTTAGCTTGGAACGGATTATCTAGCTTGGAATCTAAGCCAGAAATGTCTAGCTCGAAAAAATTAAATAAAGAAAAGAAAGTTACCAAAAAGAAATAGCTAAAGCGTTTCGATTACCCGCGCTCCATTAACTGGGCCACCAACATGCAAAACATTTCCCACAACGCCGCTAGTTTTTAACGCAACAATCAAATCAAGGGAATGTTCTTCATCCTCGGCTAAGAATGCAACCGTTGGACCAGAACCCGAAACTAAACCACCTAGCGCGCCATAATCCATACCCACATCAAGAATTAATCGAAGCGCTGGACGGAGCGAACATGCTGCAGCTTGTAAATCATTGCTTAGAGTTTTACCTAGCTCATTAGCATCACCAGAGCGAAGTGCTTGCATTAACGGTTCGCTAACGCTTGGCGCAATAATGCTCATTCCTTCGCGCAAGCGATCGCATTCGTTGTAGACAGCTGGGGTTGAAAGCCCTGAAGCAGATAGCGCTAAAACCCAGTGATAATTACCGCGAGAGAGCGCTGGCGTTATCTGGTCGCCTTTGCCAGTACCAATTGCAATCCCACCAGAAATTGCAAACGGTACATCGCTACCAATTTCGCGCCCAACCTTTTCCATATCATCACGTTTTAAACCTAAGTTATATATGGCATCAATCCCAACAATGACGCCGGCAGCATCCGCGCTGCCGCCAGCCATGCCACCGGCAACTGGGATATTTTTCTTTAAGTGAATCGCTAAATCAGTAGAAACTTTATATTTCTTAGCCATCAATTCCGCAGCTTTATAAGCTAAATTATTTTGATTTACTGGAATATGGTCAGTATTTTCACCCGAAATTTTTATTTCGATTCCAACATTTGGCGGACCACTCTTAACGGTTACATCATCAAATAGTGAAACTGCTTGAAAAACCGTCGCCACTTCATGGAATCCAGTTTTTTTAAGTGGGCCAACAGATAGTTGCAGGTTTATTTTTCCTGGGACCCTGACAACTACACCAGTATTCATGAAACGAAAGCCTATTGGTAATCTGGAATTATTTCTTTGCTAAAGCAATAGCTATTTTTAGGAAATCGTAAGTTGTCAGCGATTCACCACGGAGCGTTGGGTCTATCCCAATTGCAGTAAGAATAGATTCGGCTTGGCTATTGCCCCCACAGAGATCTGCTAAAACTGAACGGAGCATTTTTCGGCGCTGACTGAACGCTTGGTCGATTACTGTAAATGTTAGGTTCCGTTCGACCTCGCTGCCTAACGGCTGGTGACGATGAAATTTAATTAAACTTGAATCAACATTTGGAACTGGCCAAAATACCGATCGAGAAATTGTGCCGCCTAGTGATAAACCAGCCCACCATGCCGCTTTCGCACTCGGGATTCCATATATTTTACTTCCAGATTTAGCGGCTAATCGCTCGGCAACTTCGGTTTGTACCATTACTACCCCGCTGGTAATGCTTGGAAACTTCGCCAAGATATGTAATAAAACTGGTACTGAAATGTTATACGGTAAGTTTGCAACTAATTTTGTTGGAATTTTGCCAAGTTCATTAACTGCGAGCGCATCTTTGTTTATTACGGTAAAAGTATCAGGAATACAATTATGCGAGCGTAAAGTATTTGGTAACTCATTAGCAAGTCGATTATCAATTTCGACCGCCACTAATTTTGCACCGGCTTGCAAAATCGCAAGCGAGAGCGAACCTAAGCCTGGGCCAATCTCCAGAACCAAATCATCTGAAGTCACGCTAGCTACCCGCACTATTTTCTGACAACTATTTCCATCAATGACAAAGTTCTGCCCCATAGATTTTGCGGGACGCAGCTCTAATCTGCTCGCAATTTCACGAATCTCGGTAGCGCCAAGTAGCGCGATCTCATTAGCCATTACCGAAAAGCACCAAAAACTCGTTCGGAATTCGCACTTATAATTCCAGCGAGTTCGTCTGAACCTTCGCCTCGTTCGCGCGCTAGCGCTCGTAGCGTATTTGGAATCTGGGCTGGCGTATTTAGAGCACCGCGATTTGGCATCGGGGCTAAGAAAGGTGAATCAGTTTCAACTAAAATTAAATTTGCGGGTACTAATTTTACAGATTCGCGAAGCTCTGGCGCGTTTTTAAAAGTCACTGTTCCCGCAAACGATAAATAATAACCATTCTCGATACATTCGCGCGCCATTTCTGCATCCCCAGAATAGCAATGAAAAACCGTTAATTCTGGAGCACCCTCTTCTTTTAGTACATCTAAAACTTCCCGATGGGAATCGCGATCATGAATTACCAATGCTTTTTTATGACGTTTCGCTATCTCGATATGTCTGCGAAATGAGTATTTCTGGAGATCGCGAAGCTCTGGCGGCGTTCGAAAGAAATCCAATCCAGTTTCACCAATAGCGCGAACTCGTTCTCGTCCTGCTAATTCATCGATAATTTTTAAATCGGCTTCTAAATCTGAAACAACTGGTGCTTCGTTGGGATGAAGCGCTACTGTGGCTAAAACTGTTTCGTTCCAAAACTCAGCACATTCAACAGACCATTTAGATTGTTCCGCTGAATAACCAACTTGAACAACTCGATCAATCCCAACGCTCTTTGCAATTGCTAATACTTCACCGATGCGCCAATCGGTTGCGGGTTTACCTTGATCAATCAATTCCAAATGGGCATGTGAATCTACACAAGTTACTCCAAGCGGTTCTGGCAGCTTTGCGGGTGGTCGATCGATATCGCGATTGTGCCGGTCAGCCATTTGTTTCTACATCTGGTAATCGCGGGAAGAGAATTGCTCCCTTTGAAATTGTCGTGCCAGGTTTTAGTTGGCCCCAATTAGAAACTTCGCCAATCTTTTGGTCTGATAATTTTCCAAGCGTGCTTTCTGCGCCGAGTGAAACCCAAAGCGCTTCGGTAGAAATTGGCATTATCGGATGGAGCAATACAGCAAGCGCTCGTAGCGATTCAGCGGTGTTATATAACACAGCTTCTAACTCGCTACGGCGCAAATCATCTTTAGCCAAAATCCATGGCTCTTTCTCAGTTACATAACCATTTACTCGCTTGCAAAAATCCATGATGGCGTTTATTCCACTTTGAAAATCTAAAGCACAAATTGCGTTATCAGCAGTAACCACAGTTTTAGCTAGGGCATCTTCAAGTGTTGTTTCTTTTGCGATTGCCGGTAATACACCAGCACAATATTTTTCAACCATTGCGGCTAAACGAGAGGCTAGATTGCCAAAATCGTTAGCTAATTCGCTGGTATATCGAGCTGACATATCTTCCCATGAGAAAGATCCATCACTGCCAAATGGAATTGCGCGTAAGAAGTAGTAACGGAATGCATCCACACCAAAATGATCAGTGATGTCACTTGGTGCGATTCCAGTTAATTTGCTTTTGCTCATTTTTTCGCCACCTACTAAAAGCCATCCATGAGCAAAAACTTTCTTAGGCGGTTGTAGTCCTGCCGCTATCAACATAGCTGGCCAAATTACGGCGTGGAATCGGAGAATATCTTTCCCGACTAAGTGGACATCTGCGGGCCAAGTTTTTGCAAATTGTTTTCCACCAACTGAATCTGCGGGATCGCCCAATCCAACTGCAGTTGCGTAATTTAAGAGCGCATCAAACCAAACATAGACAACTTGTGATTTGTCCCAAGGAACTTGAATTCCCCAATCAAAGGTGGAACGAGATATTGATAAATCAGTTAAACCACCTTCAAGGAATGCGATTACTTCGTTTCGGGCTGAGGTTGGCTCGCAAGTTTCAGGATGATTCTTATAGCGCTCCAAAAGCGGTGTGACAAATGCGGAGAGCTTAAAAAACCAATTAGTTTCACTTAACATTTCAACTGGTTTGGAATGAATGGGACATTTTCCTTCAATTAAATCGCCAGGTAATTTAAATTCTTCACAACCTACGCAATAAGGGCCCTCATATTTAGCTTCATAAATGAACCCAGCTTCCATCAGTCCTTGTAAGAAACGTTGAACTCTAACTTCATGTCGTTCTTCGGTAGTTCTAATAAAATCATCATTCGCGACGTGGAGCGCTTTCCAATTTGGTATCCAGGCTTCTTTTACTAACCGATCACACCAATCTTTTGGCTTTACATTGTTGGCTTCGGCAGTGCGCATAACTTTCTGACCATGCTCATCAGTTCCGGTTAGGAACCAAACGCTTTCGCCCTTTTGTCTATGCCAACGAGTGAGTACATCACCCGCCACCGTTGTGTAGGCATGACCGATATGTGGCGCATCGTTTACATAATAAATAGGAGTCGTTAGATAGAACGACTTTTCGGCACTGGCGGACATTTGCATATTCTAATCAGGATTCGTTTTTAAATTTCACCATCAGGTCAAAAACTTCGCGCTTGGGTAGATGTAACTCTTGTGCGACTGCTTGAATTGCGGATTTTCGCGGCTCACCCGCACTCTCTTTCGCTAAAACTTTTGCAATAATCTCAGCTGGGACAAATTCTCGGCTACTTGGATTAAATCCAGCGATTACCAATGTAATTTCACCAAGTATTTCTTTTGCACTTGCCCATACAATTAATCGGTCAAGTTTTCCACGAACTATTTCTTCATAAGTTTTGGTAAGTTCGCGACAAATAACGGCATCGCGATCACTACCTAACGCACCTGCTGCTGCAATTAAAGATTCGTGTAATCGATGTGGTGCCTCAAAAAACACAATGGTTCGCTCTTCTTCCGCAAGTTTCTGAAACCAAGTATCTCGAGCGCCAGATGTCCGCGGTGCAAAGCCTTCAAAACAGAAACGATCCGTCGGTAGCCCAGAAATAGCTAACGCAGTTAAAACAGCGCTTGGTCCTGGCAAAACTTTTATACTTATTTCGTTATCAATTGCGACTCGGACCAACCTGTATCCGGGGTCGCTTACGCTTGGCATACCAGCATCTGTAACTACTAAAATATCTATTCCACTTTTTAATATTTCAAGTAACTCAACAACACGCTCGCTTTCATTTCCTTCAAAAAATGAAATTACCCGTGCAGTATGAGTGATTCCCAAGTCTTTACATAGCCGTGAAAGTTTTCGGGAATCTTCAGCAGCAATTACTCGAGCAGAAAGTAGCGCTTCGATTAATCTTTTAGAAGCATCTCCAGGATTTCCCAACGGGACTGCTGCCAAAATCAGGTGCGCCATGCTCTAATTGTGTCATGCGAGTGCGCGAACGATTCACCTTAATTATGATCACGCTATTTGCCGCGATAACTCGATTCTGGAATCTAGCAACGCCAAAAGGATACGTTTTCGATGAAGTTTATTATGTTGATGGCGCAAAGGATTATTTGAAGTATGGCGTCGAAGTCGATAAAACATCGTCAGAATTTATTGTGCATCCTCCAATCGGAAAATGGATGATTTCAATCGGGATTAAATTATTTGGGGATAATGAATTTGGTTGGCGATTTATGGGTGCGCTTCTCGGCACGCTCGCTATTACCTTAATCTATTTAATCGCTAAGCAACTTTTCAATTCAATTTTCTTAGCCACAAGCGCCGCTGCTTTGATGGCGCTAGATGGGTTACACCTGGTGCTATCTCGGACGGCGCTATTAGATATTTATTTGATGTTCTTTGTTCTGTTGGCGTTTTTTACTTTTGTTATGGAAAAATATTGGTGGACGGGAATTGCGTTAGGGCTTGCGATTGGCGCGAAATGGAGCGGTATTTACTATTTAGTAACGTTGTTAGCAATTGCGCTTTTCTTTGAGATTAAAAATAAAAATTTAAATAAAATCTCAAAACGTATCGCCCAATTATTTTTTACACCCGCGCTAATCTATATTTTTTCATGGAGTGGTTGGTTTTTCTCAAAACGCGGATGGGATCGACAATGGGCTGATGAACGCGGCGGATTGTTTTCATTTATTCCAACATCAATACGTTCACTCTGGCACTATCACGCCGAGATGTTAAATTTTCATACTGGATTAATCGAAGCACATTCATATTCAGCAAACCCATGGAGTTGGTTAATTCTTGGACGACCAACATCTTTCTATTACCAATCGCCAAAAACTTGTGGAAGTTCAACATGTGCCCAAGAAGTTGTCGCACTTGGCACGCCCTTGCTTTGGTGGCTCGGCACTGCTGCGTTATTTGTAACTTTTGGATATTTTGTTAGCCGTCGTGAAAAATTAACTGGGCTAATATTGGCTGGCATAGCAGCCGGTTATTTACCTTGGTTCTTCTTTCAAAAACGAACCGTATTTTCGTTTTATGCAGTGGTCTTTGAACCCTTTATAATTTTGGCTCTCATATACTGCTTTTCCAAGCTATTAGAAGATCCTCTAACTTATAAGGCTAGAAAATCAGCTTTAATTGCGCTCCATGTTGCAATCGCACTTTGCTTTCTCTATTTCTTTCCATTATTTGTAGCAACAATTACTACTTATGACGATTGGCACGCCAGAATGTGGTTTAACAGCTGGATTTAAATATTTTTATTCGTTGGCAGCCCGGTTCGCACGTAGCGCTTCCGCTGCTTGATCAGCAAGTTCTTGATCGAATATTTGATCTCTTGTAGGTGCTACTGCATCTAGTGCTGCACGTAATTTTTCTTGCTCTTCGCTCCATGCACCTGGAATTGTTAAATCAATAATACGTTTCGGAGTGATTGCTTTAGGTGCACTGACGTAAGTTGGAAGCGGCACGTTCTGTGGTTCCCAAGTTTCTCGGGTTTGGGAACTTCCTTTAGGTAGCAAAGTTATTCCAGAAAGCTCTTGCGAAATCTTTTCAACCCGATCTGCCAACGGGATCCATTCATCGCTAATTTCATATTTAGAAGTATCTTGAATTCTACGCTCGACGGTAATTTTTGAATTATTTATTAATTCTGCATAATTTGTTGATGATGGTGAATCTGAGTTATTAGAAATAATTCTTTGAGTACGAGCCGCGTGAGTAAGTGCAGATATTTGATGGCGTACATGTACCACAAATAAAATTAGGCCAGAGATTGGTAATAAGATTGCAATTGGAGATAACAATTTAAATACGGCGAGAATTCCACTAATTAGCAGAAGCGTTGATAGCGATGTAAATGAAATTCTACGCATTAAAAGTTGGTGTTCATTTTCCATGGCAAGTTCTACTTCAGTTGGAACTCCAGAACTCTGAGCCACTGCTGCCATGCTATTTTTAAATCGTTCAACAGATTTACCGGATACTTCTTCGTGGTTTGAAACCCATCTCGGCAGAAAATAGGAAATCCACATCCCGACGATGATTAGATAGATTAAACCGGAACCCATGATGGCTAAAGATAAACTGGGAAACCGGACTAATCGGGTATTTCGTACCTAATTTTGCCAACCTTTTTAAATTTAAATTCTTGGATTCTCTGCTACAAAAGTAATGTGGTCGCGCCAGTCCCCGTCGATATGTAAAAAATTAGCTCTATTACCTTCTAATTTATATCCAGCTTTTTCCGCCACTTTTCGGGATGCACCATTCTCGGGGCGCAAATTAATCTCGATTCGGTGTAATTGCATTACATCAAATCCATACTTGGTAAGAGCCTTTACTGCTCTTGTAGTCAATCCTTTATTAGCCAATCTTTGATCGATCCAATAGCCAATGTGGCCACCGCGATAAGCGCCGAAAGCAATTCCGCCTAAAGTGATTTGGCCAATAAATTCTTCATCGCTCCAAATTGCTAGTGACAACGTCCGTTCCGCCCGACCTTCACGATTATGGTGCAAGACCATTTCAAAATATGACGGCAATGCAGAATCACTTTTTTTGATTGGAGCGGTTGCTTCCCAGGGTTGCAACCATTCACGATTAAATCGGCGGCTGGCAAGCCAAACACCGCGGTCACGAAACCTAAGTGGTCTTAGAACTAAAGTTCCATCAGTGATAACGACCGGCCATGTTGACTTTGATTTCCCGGTCATGTTAGTTAAATCGGCGCTCTAACAAAAGTAGGTCTACCTCGCTACCAGCTTTTACATTCGTGAGATCTTCTGGAATTACAATTAAGCCATGTGCATCGGAAAGGCCAACTAAATCAGATTGGTTCTCAATTGCGGTGACTTTAGATTTATCGGCTTCGCTTGGAAAAACTGCTCTGATGAATGAGTGAACACCGGCCTCGCTCAAAACATCATTTGTAAGTTTTGTCTTAATTACTGGGCGGTGTAAATCACGCAAACCCATCATGCTTCTAATCATGGGACGAATGAAAAGTTCGGCTGAGATATAAGCTGAAATTGGATCTCCGGGAAGTGTTACAACTGGGGTTTTATCTGGACCAATTGTTCCGTAGTTGTGATTACCGCTACCCTCAATATTTGGTGTTACTGCGGTAACTGTGCCAAGTTGTTGCAGCACTCCGGTAATCAAATCAAAGGATTCATCTTCCCGTTCGCCACTAATTACAATTAGATCTGCCCGCACTAGTTGGTCTTCGATAATATCTTTCAAAGCTGCATCAGTTTCCGGAATCATATGAACTCGATAACCAACAGCGCCGGCTTCTTTTACTGCGGTCGTCAACAACCAAGAATTTGTTTCAAACTCATCATTAGCGTCAATTAATTTTTGGCCAGGTTCAACTAAGTCATTTCCAGCAGAGATAACAACTACTCGAGGTTGTGGTCGAGTTGGTAGGCGATCAAGTCCGATTGAAGCGGCCAAGCCAATTTGGGTAGATCTAATTCTTGAACCTTCCCGCAGAACTAATCGCTCGCCAGCATAAACGTCCCGCGCAAGAGTGGCGCCGTGCGCATCAAGCAACGGCATGTCAAAAGGGTCAATCGGTTTAGAAAGTTCCAGAAGCGCTTGCGCAAACTCACTAACTTTGATTCTTTCGTTCATGCCTAAACTCTACTTTGAATCTAGGCTAATCCCATGGAACTTCCAACAAATGGAGCCAAGAAAAAATCGCTCCGACAAAGTTTCCGAGTAGATCGCAAATTTTTGGTGCAACCGGTCACATGGAACCACTTGATTGATTCCATCGAATTTAAGAGTGCAACCATGATTGCTTCATATATCTCCTATGGGGACGAGCCGGATACTAACGGCTTGAATCAAACGATATTAGAGAGTGAAAAAACTTTATTATTGCCGAGAATGCGTAGCGATAATTTTCTTGATTGGGTTATCTGGAAAGGTAAAATCAAAACTTTAAAGATAAATAAAAACATAATGGAACCTATTGGTGATGCAATTGCGCCAGAGCGAATTAAGAATATTGACTTTGTAATTGTGCCAGCACTTCATGTAGATCACAGCGGAAATAGATTGGGTCAAGGTGGCGGTTATTATGATCGCGCGTTATCACTCATCACTGGATTTAAAGTGGCGCTGATATATCAAGGTGAATTAACCAGCATCGAACTCCCACAAGAGGTTCATGATCAAACATTAGATGCTGCAGCTACCCCAGAAATTTTAGTTAGGTTTAGCAAAAGCATTAATTGACATCATTTAGATGCCGAGCCATTACAATTCTTTGTACCTGGTTTGTTCCTTCATAAATTTGGGTTAATTTAGCATCTCGCATCATTCGCTCAACTGGATAATCATTTACATATCCGTAGCCACCGAGTATTTGCACAGCATTTGTCGTGACACGCATCGCTACATCTGAGGCAAAACATTTACACGCTGCAGAATAAAAAGTTAAATCTGGATCATTTCGTTCACTTCTTGCAGCTGCAGCATAAGTTAGTTCTCGAGCTGCAGTGATTTCCATCGCCATATCAGCCAACATAAATTGCACGCCCTGGAAATCGAATATCTCTTTCCCAAATTGCTTACGCTCATGCGAATACTTTGTCGCCGCTTCAAAAGCACCTTGGGCAATGCCTAGCGCTTGAGCCGCAATCGTGATTCTGGTGTGATCTAAAGTCTGCATAGCTAGTGCGAATCCGGAACCTACTTCGCCAAGTCTGCGATCATCATTAAGTTCTACATTATCGAAATAAACTTCACGAGTTGGCGAGCCTTTAAATCCCATCTTCTTTTCTAGTGCGCCAAACGAAACACCAGGATCGCTCTTCTCTACGACAAATGCTGAGATTCCTTTTGAACCTTTGCTTGGATCAGTACTTGCTAAAACTGTATAAAATTCTGAACTTCCCGCATTTGAAATCCATTTCTTACTGCCATTTAAAGTCCAGCCAGTCGCACTTTTAATGGCTTTAGTTTTCATAGCGCTAGCATCAGAACCCGCTTCTGATTCTGATAAACAGTAAGAAAAACCGCTGCCTTGAGCTAACGGTATTAACCAACGTTTCTTCTGTTCTAGAGTTCCGGCAAGCATTAACGGCAATGAACCTAATTTATTTACGGCTGGCAATAATGAAGATGAAGCACAAACTCTTGCGACTTCTTCAATAATAATTGCAACGCCAAGTGAATCCGCACCTTCGCCGCCAAATTCGGTAGGCACGTGGGCTGCTAATAATCCGGCTGCTTGCAATGCATCTCTTGCTTCTTGTGGAAATCTCGAATTCGCATCTACATCTTGTGCAAAAGGCGCAATTTTCTTCTCTGAAAGTGCTCGAGCGCTTTCGCGCAGAGCTTTATATTCATCAGGTAGCTTAAAGAGCGATTCCATTAGGCAATTAAGCCACTTCTTCGCTTTCCCGTCCACTCCGAATTAATTTTTACGCCGATCATTTTCTGCTAATTTTGCTAGGTAATTGTTGTACTCGGCGAGCTCATCTGGTTTCCCAGCAGAAACCAACCGATCTGCGTTGCGATCAAAGCGCTTAGCTTCACGGGCATCATCCCGAACCCATTGTATAAAAGTTGCAATTAACGCAATTACGATTGGAATTTCACCCATTGCCCAGCCAATAGATCCGCCAAGTTTTTGGTCAGCGAATAAATCCACAAACCATGGCCGTTGTAACGATGCGAAATAGCCACCATCTAATAACGAGGTTGATGACATTAAAGTGATGGAAAAGAAGGCATGAATGCTTATAGCTGCAAAAAGTACGATGATTCGAGCTAGATGTGGAACTTTTCTAGGGTTTGGATCAATTCCTACAATCACATGGAAAAAAAGCATTCCAACTAATATGAAATGGATGTTCATAAATAGGTGGCCAAAATGACCCGTCATTAAATTTCCAAAGAGCGAAGTGAAATACATAATAAATAGCGAACCATCAAAGAGCGCCAGTGCAACTATTGGATGGGTCAAAACTGTAACTGGTTTCGAGTGCAAAACTGCAACTAGCAAACCTTTTATGCCGCGCTCATTTTCATCTCTGCCAGCCGGAAAGACCCGCAACGCGAGCGTTATGGGTGCTCCTAAAATTATTGCAATTGGAGCGATCATCCCTAAAATCATGTGCGCAATCATGTGAAACGAAAATGCAAAATGCGAATAGAGCCCAAGTCCACCACTTGTTGCGTAATCAATCGCTGCAATCCCAAGTGCAAATGAAATTGTTCTTCCTATTGGCCACTTAACGCCTTGTTTGCTCAAAAGTACAACTCCACGAATGTATAGAAAAGTAGAAACTAAAAGTGCGCCGAGAATAAAACCATCTGCTTCATATCCCAAAAGTAAATTACTTAGTGTTGGCGCTGCCGGCGCTCGGATACCGGTAATTGAAAGAGCTCGATCAACATCTAGTTCTACGCCATTAATTAACGGCGGGGCTGAAATTGATAACCACGTGCCAAGTGCAATTGCTACAAACATAATGAAAAGCTCGTTAAAAATCAGACGGATCATCGCAGGGGTGCCACTTAGATTATTAATTATAAATTTGCGATATTTATAACCAATTCCAATTAGAATCGCAGCTAATACCGTTTTTGCAATCACGATATATGCGTATTTGGAACTCCAAGCAGAAATAAAATTAAGTCGAGTCCATGCATTTGCTACACCGCTTACCGAAACGATAATCGCTGCCCATAGCGCTACTCCGCTAAATCTTGGCAGTGCAATATTTCTAATTTCTGGTGCTATGAAAAATAGTGAAACCAAGCCACCGACCCAGAGCGTAATTCCGATAACGTGGAAAATCAGCGAACCAATAGCTAAGCCGTGCAGCCCAGATTCACTCCCGTGGCTTTGAAATATTGGGGTAATAATTCCAGCCATTCCAAGTAGGAAGAGCGTGATCGATCCTCGAATATTGCGAATTATTGGAATTACAATTGCGATTACTAGTGCAATAACAAGTTGGGTTAATTGAGCTTTACCGAGTGAGGTTTGCGATAAGAAAGAACGAACCGAAGTTAAATCCAAAGAAGCGGTAATTGGTTGAGCCAAAAGATTGCTAAGCGTTAATAAAATTACCAACATCTCAGAGATTGCCCAGAGAATTGCAAAAGTACTTATCCACTTTAAATTATTTGTCGCTGAATCGCGTAAGAAACCGTTCGTTTCTAAATGTAGAAAGCTAATCGAAAAAAGCAAGCCGATGCAAGCCACACCAAAACTTATGCTGAAAAAATTTGCAATGGGGGTAAGTAAAGTTACGAACGTGCCAGGATCAGGAATGCCGATCGCTACCCCCTTCGAAAACATTCTTACTTCCTAAAAGTTTTTCTAGCAAAACGTGAGAGTAGAATTAGCATAAAGAATGCAAAAACCAGTAACCCAATTACCAAGTAATCGGTAGTCTTATTTGGATTTGATTTATCATTAGATGGTTCTGGGGCGGGTGAATTAGTAGAATTAGTTATTTCTGATAACCCATTCACGGTGAATTTAAAAGTGCCGTCAAGTGGGACATCGTTTACGGTTAATAGCTCATAAGTAACTAAGTAAGCTCCAGAAATTGTTAATGGTTTCAATCCAACTATTAAATTCTTTCCGTCTACGGTTATAGAACCATCATCAACGCGAACGCCATTTGGATCCACTACCGTTATTTGGCTACCTAAATCCATTAATGCACCAGAACTATTTATGGTTACTGAGTTAGGTGCGACCGTTAGAACTTCATCACTTGCTGGGAATGTGCTAATTATAGAATTTGCTGAAGCTGGATTGACTGCAGCGATAGCGATCAAACCAAGCAATACTGCAACTACTACCGGTTTCCGCACGCTTAGCCCCGTTCCTGACTTCGACTCGATTCGCCTCAATACTCTCATCAATCTAGAATTATGCCTTGTGCCTACCTATGAATACGTCTGTAACGCGTGCGAACATGCCTTCGAGGCGGTTCAATCTTTCTCGGATGCACCAATATCTAACTGTCCAGAGTGCGGCAAAGATGTGCGCAAGGTCTATTCCAATGTTGGTGTAGTTTTCAAAGGCTCAGGTTTCTATAAAACAGATTCGCGAAAAGCTGCAAGCGCTAGTGCTAACGCTACGCCCACACCAGTGGCTACCGCGGCTGCGGCAACACCCGCACCAGTAGCAAAAAGTATAAGTACTAATTAACTACTCGTGATGTGGTGGTTTATCCCGCTTAATTTCAGCATCACGATCTTTATCGTCTTTTTCTAAATCAATCTCATCCGTGGTGACCTTCGGCAATATTTCGCTCATGCTCACCCCATTTTCTAATCCAGATTATTTTCAATTTTCGTAAAGTAAGTATCTCAAATATAATTGCGAATAGATAATTTACCGTAATTAATCCATTTTGGGAGTTAAAGTGTTTGAAGCGCTCGGTCACGCAATAGTTAAGCGCCGTAAGCGTACCTTTTCTATCTTTTTATTAGCAGTAATAATCCTTGGCAGCGTTGGATCGCTTGCTTTCTCTAGACTAGATAGTGGTGGCTATTCCGACCTAAATAGTGATTCCGCAAAGGCTTTTAAATATTTAGAAGACACATTTAAAGTTAAAGACCCGGCTGTGGTTTTTGTAATTCACTCAGAGAAACTTGTAACTGATCCAGAAGTCGTGGCAAGCGCTGCTCGATTTGAAGCTAAAGTTAAAAGTGAACCAAGCGCCGATAGCGTGCTTTCATTTTGGAGCGCCGGTGGTGCGCCAACGCTCAAGAGTAACGATGGAAAATCTGCTTATCTTTTTGTTTATTTGAATGCTGACAACTTTAGTAGCTTTGATGCGCTAGGTGGTCACTACCGCGATACTTATGAAGGTAAATTTGAAAATTTATCAATCTACGCATCTGGTGGTGCGGTATTTGCTAATTCGATAAATACTAAAATCAAAAATGATCTTAAGTTAGCCGAAACTATTTCAATACCACTCACTTTCGTACTACTTCTCTTTATTTTTGGCGCGATGGTCGCCTCTGCGATGCCGTTACTTGTTGGAGTCTCGGCAATTCTTGGCGCTTTCTTCGTGCTCTATCTCATAACTTTATTTACTAGTGTCTCAATTTTTGCACTTAACTTAACTACGGGTTTAGGCCTTGGATTAGGAATTGACTACGCGCTCTTAATGGTGAACCGATTCCGCGAAGAACTCCATCATGGAAAAAACGTAGAAGACGCAATAGTAAATACTTTAAAGACCGCCGGTAAAACTGTTTTCTATTCTGGCATCACTGTAATGATCACGCTTTTTTCGTTGATTTTCTTTCCGCAAGATTTCTTACGATCCATGGGTTATGCCGGAGTTTCCGTAGTTGCGGTTGCGGTTGCAGCAGCGTTAATTCCACTACCAGCAATTCTTGCGCTACTGGGTCATAAAATAGATAAAGGTGTCGTCCGTAAAAGTGCCATCACACCTAAAGAAGATGGCCGCTGGGCGGATATCGCACGAATTGTGATGAAGCGTCCGATAGCCGTGGTGATGTTAGCCGGAATTATTCTCTCCGTTTTAATGGCACCAATTCAAGGTATCAAGTTCTCTCAAGTTGATAGTCGGGTTTTGCCAGCATCAAATAATTCAGCTACGGCGGCTCGATTTATTGCGGAAAACTTCTCCGGCCAAGAAGGAAATCCTATTGAAATCATTATTCCTAATGGCGCTTCCCAAATTAATTCGATAACAGAATTTAAATCTGAATTAGCTAAGCTTCCAGATATCGTCCGAATTGGTGAAATGCAAGTGGTTGGTGAAGATGTTCGATTAGTCGCAATTCATTCCATGTCGCCACGAACACCACAAGCGGAGCAGTTAATTCATCAGGTACGCGCACTTAATGTGCCAATCGGCACTTTAGTTGGTGGCGTGGCCGCAGATTACGCTGATACCCAAGGTGCGACTTCAAAGAAACTTCCACTTGTTGTGCTTTGGATTTCAATTGGCGTTCTTTTGCTTCTATTTGTTTTTACTGGATCGATAATTCTGCCGATCAAAGCTCTGATTCTTAATTTTGTATCACTTGCAGCCACTATGGGTATTATTACTTGGATTTTTATAGATGGTCATCTCAAGTTTTTGGTGGGAGATTTCACCGTTACTGGAACTCTTGATACTGGTTCAGTTATCTTGATTGCGATTGTGGCATTTGGTTTATCTATGGACTATGAAGTATTTCTTTTATCGAGAATTAAAGAGGAACACGAAGCTGGTCGAACAAATGTTGAAGCAGTTGCAACTGGATTACAGCGTTCCGCTCGAATCATTACTGCTGCGGCGCTCCTACTTGCAGTTGTGTTCGGAACATTTATGGTTAGCGGAGTTACGTCAATAAAGATGCTAGGTTTTGGAGTCGCGTTTGCGTTATTGCTAGATGCAACCTTAATTCGGGCACTTCTAGTTCCAGCCTTAATGCGATTGTTTGGCGAGCAAAATTGGTGGACACCTAAAGCGCTAAGACGTTTTACTATTTCTCATTAATTAAATTTTAAGTGTCCTCGGCGGGAGTTGAACCTGCGACCTACCGCTTAGGAGGCGGTTGCTCTATCCACTGAGCTACGAGGACTTAATTAATATTGCGCGATTCTATTACCCGCTTAAAGTAGGCGTAAATTGCTTATTTATAGCGCGCTGGGCTAGACTCCAAAAAAACTTGTTTGGAGTTGTTTTGTTATGAAAGCCCTCGTAATCGGAGCGGGCGGAGTCGGTAGAGCGATAGCTAATATCGCATCACGCCGATCATTTATTACTTCTATGGTAATTGCGGATAGAACGCTTGCCCGCGCTGAAGAAGCCGTCTATCGCGTTAAGGATCCTCGTTTATCAGCTGCACAAGTTAATGCTGCCGAGCTTGAAGATATTCGAGAGTTAATTCGAAAAGCTGATCCAGATGTAGTTATTAACGCAGTTGATCCGCGATATGTAATGCCAATTTTCTTAGCTTGTGAAATTGAAAATGTTAATTACATCGATATGGCAATGTCACTTTCGCGCGCTCATCCACATTATCCAAATACTGAAACTGGTGTAAAGCTTGGCGATGAACAATTCGCACGTGATTGGAACTGGCATGAACGAAAGATTTTTGCGCTAATTGGTATGGGTGTAGAGCCAGGGATGAGTGATGTTTTTGCTAAATATGCAAGTGATGAACTTTTTAGCAAGATTGATTCAATTACAATTCTTGACGGCTCTAACTTGCGCGTTGAAGGTCATGATTTTGCACCTTCATTCTCTATCTGGACCACAATCGAAGAGTGCTTAAACCCGCCACTAGTTTGGGAAGATGGCCGAGGATGGTTTACCACCGCGCCATTTAGTGAATTGGAAATCTTTAATTTTCCAGAAGGGATTGGACCGGTTGAATGCGTAAATGTTGAGCACGAAGAGGTTGTGCTAATTCCGCAAAAGATTGATGCCAAAAAAGTTAACTTTAAATACGGCCTTGGCGCTGAATTTATTCAGATTCTTAAAACCATCAACATGTTAGGTATGGATCGTAAAGAGAATGTTGATGTGCAAGGTGTTTCAGTTTCACCACGCGACTTACTTGCCGCTTCGCTTCCAGATCCCGCAACACTTGGCTCTCGGATGCGCGGGAAAACTTGCGCTGGCGCTCTTGTTAAAGGTCTAGATAAGGCTGGAAATCCAAAAGCTATTTACATCTACAACGTTGTTGATAATGAATGGTCGATGAAGGAATATGGCGATCAAGCCGTAGTTTGGCAGACTGCAATAAATCCAGTAATTGCGATGGAGCTAATTCATAACGAAACCTGGAAGCCTCTTGGCGTAAATGGCCCAGAATGGTTTGATCCAAAACCATTCTTAGAGCTTCTGGAAAATTATGGAACTTCTTGGCATATTCGTGACGAAGAGATTGCTGAAGTTAAGAAGTAAATTGATGGCAATCGGTACTGCGCTAGTAACTGGCGCAACTTCTGGAATTGGTGAAGCTTTCACTAGGCTATTAGCTGATAAAGGTTATGACTTAATTTTGGTGGCTCGAGATGAATCTAGATTAGAAGAACGAGCTGCTTCATTAACTGCAAAATATGGAATCAAAGCCGAAGTATTACGAGCTGATTTAACTAATTTTGCAGATTGCGAAATAGTTGAAGCTCGACTTCGCTCTGAAACTAATCCGATATCTGTACTAATAAATAACGCTGGCTTTGGGATAAATAAGGCTTTCACAGTTAGCGAAATCAAAGCCGAGACCGAACTCTTGGACGTTTTAGTGCGTGCGCCTATGCGATTTATGCACGCCGTGCTCCCAGGTATGAAAGTGCGAAATTCTGGAACTATCATCAATGTCAGCAGCGTTGCTAGCTGGATCGCCAGCGGAACATATAGCGCTGCTAAGTCTTACTTAACTGTAATAAGTGAATCGCTGCATACCGAACTTTCTGGTACTAAAGTAAATGTGAGCGCGCTCTGCCCAGGCTTTACTCGAACTGAATTCCATCAACGTGGCCGGATGAAAATGGGTGGGTTACCAAAATTTATGTGGCTGGATTCGGAGAAAGTTGTTGCAGAATCTTGGCGCTCAGCCCAAAACGGAAAAGCAATCTCGGTACCTGGGTGGCAATATGCAATTTTGAGTTTTATAACTCGATTCGGACCAAGACCCATGATTCGCAAAATTGGTATGAATGTACGGGTGAAACAACGAGATCGAGCGAAATAATTCGAGTTCACAGAGGATTCACTGCAAGAACTCGAGTTTCCTTACCTTATTAATCTGGTGCGCTCCCTTACGCTTACCCCCATAAGGCGCTCATCACTCGAAAATTCGCTTGAGCAGATTGATCTATCGGAGGAAAAATGAAAGTACGTCGCCTAAGTAAATTTGCAGCCCTGACTTCGATAGCAGCGCTCGCTATCTCAACCGTAGTTGCAACCCCATCTTTTGCAGCCAACAAAGCAAAAGCGGTTTGCCCGAAAGCAGGTGCCAAAGCCACTATCAGTGGCGAGAAATATATTTGCGCTAAGAATCCATATACTCTTGAAACGAAGAAAACTGCAAAGTTAACTTGGACAATTGTGGCTTGTGTAGATGCTCATAAAGTATTACTTGGCGCACGAGCAGATCTTGTAAAAATAACGGCCTCGTCAAAAGATACATCTGCAAAACTTGATGCTGAAATTAAAGTATTAGAAGCGGCGCTCCCTGCAAAATTAGCAGCAGCAGCCGTTTGGGATGCGAAAGCTATTAAATATCGCGCGCAAGCTGAGAGCTCAACCGCGCTGGCTGCGGCAGATATAGCTAAAGCAAATCAAGCCGGAATAAACGCTGCTACTAAAACCATGTGGACTAGGGCTGCGACTGCTCGCACCCAAGCTGCAACAAGTTATAAGACTGGGGCTATTAACGCGGAACGTTTATCTGCCGGACTTAAAAAGACCCAAGCAGATATTGATGCGAAGAAAAAGACTAGAGATAAAGTTCTTGGTTACCCAACTGTAATTGAACCCCAGGTAGATCTTGCAAAAACTAACCGAGATTTGATCTGTACCCTTTAACCAATCACTAAGCTTTTAGCGGTTGCCTTAAACGGAATTTCTAGAAGCGCGGAAGTAGCTGGGCCGCGCTTTAACTTTCCATCAATTGAGAATTGCGAATTGTGCGCCGGGCATGTCCAAGTAGCACCTTTTTGCTTCAATGGAACGCCTTGATGGGTGCAAGCTAGATTTAATACTTTAAAACCTTTAGCAGCGGTTGAAATTCTAACTACGGCAACCGATAGTCCATTTGTAAAATCGACTTGAATTAACCCACCAACCTTTTTCAGAGTTGGATTACTTGCTATTAATACTTCTACTTTCCCAGAAGGCAGAATCGTTACCCCTTTCGCTGCAACGGCTGCCTCTGGAATAAATCCCAATGAGATCGCGGCAATTCCGCAAAGAACGCCGCGTCTGGTAAGTGATGACTCTCTTATTAGCTCTCCTGCTGTAGATAAATTCAAATCCGCATTCCCCATGACTTTCACTCCTCGTTACGATTTAGGGTGCGAACTTATCCGATATTACGGAGTTTGGCTTTAGTTATCCTCATTCTCCATCTGGGAATTCGCAGTGAATTGACGAATCCTTCCTGGTGGAGTGAATTATTAATATTTAATTTGATCCCATTTTTCGCACTAATCGTTGTCATGGTATCACCGAAGGTAAATGACCGATGGGTCCGTATCGGTATCAGCCTTGCTATAGGAAGTTGGCTAATTGGCTCGATAGCCTCTTCTTGGAACTCCTTCTTTGGGTTTCAATTTCCAGATCTATTAATTGATGCCGGCTACTTAATCTTTTACCCTTTTACTATTTTTGGACTTACTCGCCAAATGCGTAATTCTAGAACCAGCAAATCTTTAGAATTTCTTGACACGATAATCGTGGCTTTTGGGGCAACTACCGCAATTGGAATTCTCCTAATTAAACCTGTTACCGCCACCTTTTCAGGTAATTCGCTCGATATTTTCTTATCGATTTTTTATCCTTTAGGTGATTTGGTGCTCTTCACTCTAGTTTGCAGCATCGCAATCTCCCAAAAAATCTCACTTCGGAATTTATTATTGGTCTCTGGAACTTTAATATTTGCTGCGTCAGACTTATATTTTTTATGGGCGACTGCGCATGGTACTTATTCTTTTGGATCATTGACCGACGATGGTTGGCTGCTTTCAATAATTCTCATCGCAGAATCAACTTGGCACAAGGGTGATGAGAGCAACAAGGAGAGCAAGTTAAATGCCATAGCTGTTACATTTGCGCTATTTGCAAGCATTTTAGTATTGGTAATTGCGATCCTTAATCCAAATTTTTTTACTTTTGGTTCGCTAGCGCCCGCATTTGTCACAATTACACTCGCTTTTGCAAGAATGTTAGTTGCGCTAAATGACGCTAAAGCTATAAGTAGCGAGCGAGCTTTAGCTCGTACTGATGAATTAACCGGATTAGCAAATCGCCGAAAATTCCTTGCAGAATTGGAAATATTCCGTAAAGGTGAAGGCTCGCTCTTAATTCTTGACTTAGATGGTTTCAAAGATATTAACGACACTTTCGGTCATGATGTTGGAGATCAATTACTTCGTCAAGTTGCTACTAGATTTTCCAGAGCGCTACCAAGTAGCGCGCTATTGGCCCGACTCGGCGGCGATGAATTTGGCGTGCTGATAAGAGGTAGCGAAGGTATTGATAGTGCATTGGCGCTACGAGCAACGCTTTCATATCCATTCACAATCGCTGCTAACCAAGTGAAGCTAGATGTCTCTATCGGACAAGCGCTAAATGATCCGGATAAGCCAAGCAATGAATTACTCCACCGCGCTGACTTGGCGATGTATGAAGCAAAACGTAGTGGCGCTGGCGCAGTTTGTTGGCGCCCCAGTCTTGGTTAGCGTGCTTTTGATATATCGCCAGCATTAGATACCGTTCTCACTCCGCTCGAGAACCTCGAGAAACCAAGCGCTTTATGGGGAGGGTCTTAATTGCCACAGAAGTTTACTAATCGAGTTTTGATTCTAGGTGCAGGTTCGGTTTCACAATGTGTACTTCCACTTTTAATCGAGCATCTAGTAGATGCGAACCAGATTACGATCTTTGAACAACGAGACAACAGATCCAGAGTTCAAAGTGCGCTCGATAAAGGCGCAACTTATGTGCAGGACCAAATCTCAAAAGAAAATATTGATCAAAAGTTAAGCCAACATCTAAAAGAAGGCGATTTCTTATTAGATCTTGCTTGGAATATTGATACCAATGTAATTTTGCAATGGTGTCACGATCGCGGCGTTCTCTACTTAAATACTTCAGTAGAAGAGTGGGATCCATATTCTGCTGGAGCATCTCGACCACCTGCCGAACGCACGCTTTATTACCGACATATGAAACTTCGCGAAATGAAAGCTACTTGGAAAAAAGTTGGTGCAACTGCAGTAGTAGAACATGGTGCAAATCCTGGATTGGTTTCACACTTAGTTAAGAAATCTATGGTTGATATTGCAACTCGTGCAATAAAAGATGGAATTGCTGCTCCCGGAGTAGAGAAAGCGTTAGAAGCTGATTCATATAACGAACTAGCCCAACACCTTGGAATTAAAGTAATTCATATTGCAGAGCGCGATACCCAAGTAACTGATAAGCCAAAACAACTAAATGAGTTTGTTAATACTTGGAGCGTGGAAGGATTTTATGAAGAAGGGATTGCGCCAGCCGAATTAGGTTGGGGTACTCACGAAAAACTATTACCACCAAATGCTTATGAACATAAAACTGGTCCAAAAAATCAGATTTTGATGGCCCAACCTGGCGCAACAACTTGGGTGCGTTCTTGGGTACCAAATTGTGAAACCACTGGAATGGTCGTTCGACATGGTGAAGCATTTACACTCTCAGATCACTTAACAGTCTGGCAAGGTGAGCAAGCCATGTATCGCCCAACCGTGCACTACGCATATTGCCCATCTAATGAAGCCATTGTCTCGATGCGCGAGTTAGAGATGCGCCAATGGGATTTGACGCCAAATCAAAGAATTATGAATGATGAAATTACTGATGGTGAAGATCGACTTGGTGTTTTATTAATGGGCCATGCATATAAATCTTGGTGGACCGGTTCACTATTAAATATTCACGATTCTCGTAAATTGGTACCAAACCAATCTGCGACCACAGTTCAAGTTGGATCTGCAGTATTTGCAGCTGTTGCTTGGATTATGGCAAATCCAAATAAAGGGCTATTAGTACCGGACGATATGCCTTGGCGCGAAGTTTTACCTTATGCTGAAAAATATTGGGGTGGATTTCATTCCGAAGCAGCTGATTGGGATCCATTGCAAACTCGTAATGATCTTTATGCGGGATGGAATAACCGTAAATACGATACTTCAGATCCTTGGCAATTCACTAACTTTTTAGTTTAAGAATTTACTCTAAATATTGATTATTGCTGGCTCGGTTTAATTTCCTCAAGCCGGGCTAGCGATTCCAATCGCTCTAACGCGTGATCCACAATTCTCTCTGGGTAATTGTTTTTATAACGAGCTCCAACTAGCCAAGGTTCGTGAATTTCTGCTGCAGTTAGATGCGAAAGTTCTGGGACATACTTTTTTATGTATTCACCTTCGGCGTCAAAGCGCTTTCCCTGCTCGATTGGATTGAAAACGCGATAGTAAGGCGAGGCATCTGTGCCACAACCAGCAGTCCATTGCCAGCCATGCGAGTTCGAAGCAACGTCATAGTCAACTAAATGTTCACGGAAAAATCGCTCACCTAATTGCCACTCTAAATGTAAATCTTTAACTAGAAATGAAGCAACCACCATTCTGGTGCGATTGTGCATCCAGCCTTCCTTAACTATCTGGCGCATAGCCGCGTCAACAAACGGGTATCCAGTTTTACCTTCACACCAGGCTTTAAATTGTGCACCAGGCTTGTCATAGCGCATCTGGGCAAAGCGGGGTACGTAATACTCACGATCAGTCATAGGATTATTAAAAAGAACATCAGCATAAAACTCGCGCCAAGCAATCTCTTTACGGAAAGTATCGTGGGCCTTATCTTCTCCAAGGCCTTTCAATAAAGTTCGTGGATGAATCTCGCCAAACTTTAGGTATGTACTCATCTTTGAAGTTCCATCAATGCCGGCAAGATTTCTACTCTCATCGTATGAATCAAGAGCTTTTTTGCTGAACTCTTTAAACCTAGCTAATGCTGCCGCTTCTCCAGCCTCAATGATCTCAACACCTTCAGGTAATCGAAAATCTGGAAAACTACGGTATTCAGCCGTTGGTTCTACACAATTTATTTTCTTTGGTGTTACAGCTGGTGCTCGCCATCCATGAGTTCGCCATCCTCTGTAAAAAGGCGTGTAAACCTTGTATGGAGTTCCATCACTAGGTTTTAGAACTCGTCCTGGTGTAACGGCATATGGACTACCTGTACGAATTAACTTAATTCCCGCTGCTTCCACTCGAGCATCACGTTCTGCGCCGTATCGTTCATACTCTGCTGAAATATGAACCTCTTGAACCTCATGCTTTTTAATAAGTACAGAAAGAACTTCCACTTGATCACCTTCGATTATGTGCAGGTTATTACCAAGTGATTCATCTAATTTTCTTAACGATTGACCCATATATGCCAATAGCTTTGCGCCAGCTTCTTGAATCTGTGCCTTGTCGAGAATAAAAAGTGGAATCACCTTCTCTGATGATTCAATTGCAGCCAATAGCGCAGGTTGGTCATTAATTCGAAGGTCTCGTCGAAACCAGATAATCGCTACTTTCCCTTTGGGCATGGGTAGATTTAACCAGTATGAAAGAGATTAAGCGCTTCCAAATCCGCGGCGTTCCAGGTTGGGTTACCCGAGTTATCTTTGAAGATCGAACTGTCGATTATTGGGCTCCAAATAGTAAAACGAAGCATCTTTTGGTTGCACACGATGGTCAAAACGTATTTGATGGCCATACTTCAACGCATAAGAATAAGACTTGGGAGATGGCGCAATCCGCCATTCGAGTTTCGGAAGATTTAGGAATCACACCCCCGTTAATCATTGCAGTATTTCATATCGGCACAAAGAAAGAACCATGGGGTCGGGCTTTAGATCTCTCGCCACAAGATATATTCCAATCTGGCATAGAGGTAACTCCCTCAACCAAGGTTAAGATTCCATTAGAGAAACTAAATGGGAATGCATACTTGGATTTGATTGCTGATCAAATCATTCCTGCAATTTCAGCTGAAATTAATTTTCAAGTTAACCCGGTAAATACCGCAATGATCGGTTCTAGTATGGGTGGGCTAGCAACACTTAATGGCGTTGCCCGAAGACCCGATCTTTATCGGACCGCTCTGGCGTTTTCGCCGCATTGGACCATTGGCGGAATACCTTTGGTTGAATCCTTAATAAACGCACTACCCAAACCTGATAAACATAAAATCTGGATGAGCAGAGGTACAAAAGGTTTAGATCGAGAATATAAGCCATTTCAGGATTTAGCTGATGAATTAATGCTTAAAAATGGCTATCACTTACATCGTGACTTTGAAAGCAAAGTTTATGAGAGAACTGGACATAACGAGAAAGCTTGGGCTAAATATCTTCCAACTGCATTAAAGCTATGGCTTGGCAAATAAGAAAGTTTCAGATTTAGTTTCAACTCCACCTGCAAAGAAAGCTACTGCTCTAAATTCAGTCTTGGTTGACCATTTTATCTCAGAAATTAGCGGGAAGACTCGATAAAGTCCGGACGCATCTAAATCGCTCTTGAAAGTTGGCGAAGTATCGGTACCTAAACTTTTCCAAGCTGCGCCATCTTTATATTGAAATTGCACTTCTGCAACATCTGCGCCGCTAATTGTTGCTTCCAAATTAAAGCGGTCTCGCAACATTGGATTCCGCGTTGGCTTATTCATTCTGACTTCAGGCATAACTGAACTTTTTACCATTTCTGAAAGAAATACGCCCCACCCATAAGCTGGGACAGTGATCTTCATTAATTTAGTAGAGGCTGAGGCTGTGCCATCGCCAAGCACTTTCTCCCATCTGTTTGCAAGATATTCGGAATCAAAACTTCCGGTTATCGCCGCATCAGAACTATTAAATGTCATCAAATATTCTCTGCCGGTATCTAAATCAAAACGACTAAAGACCAACAGTCCATTCTCTGCAATTCGAATTTTAGTTGCACCCGCTGAGAATGCGGTTGAAGAGCCATGGAGTTTGGTTAGATCGCGAATTGTTTGTTGCAGTGGATTAGTTGTATCAAAACTGCTCTTACCCATTCCAATTGGTTCGCCACCAATTCGCTGTTGTTTACGCCATCGATCTACCAAAGTTACGAATAAATCTTGACGCGCTTCCTTATCGCCATCTCCCATTAGGCCAAATTCATCACCATAATAAACAATTGGAACGCCGCGCATAGTGAAGAGCAGTGCATGCGCCATTTGATCGCGCAATAACGTGGAATCTGAATTCACATTTCCACCGATAAAGCCGCCAATTCGCCCCATGTCATGATTGCCTAAGAAAATTCCAAAATTTCTTGGATCAACGGTGGCAGTTGAGTATTGATCATCTGAATTTAACAATGTAGCTAACTGATTTGCAGCGCCTGAAGTAATGAACTTCAACATTCGATCCTGCACTGGGAAATCTAATAACTCGGTAAAGCCACCGTATCTTGCCCAATACTCCAAAGTTTCAGGGCTCGAATCATAAACTTCACCCCACATTGGGAAATCTTTTTTACCGCTCGCAATTGCTTTTGTTTTTATGCTTGGAATAAATACTTGCCAGAACGTTTCATCAACATGGCGCGCAGTATCTATTCGGAAGCCATCTACTCCCGTAGTCGAAATCCATTTAGAATAAATATCAATAAATCCTTTTACAACTTGTGGCGATTCCGTCATGATGTCGTCGAACCCATAGAAATCACCAAAGCGACCGGACTCACCTTGGAATGTTGATTTACCGCGATTGTGATATAGCCGAACATCATTTAACCAAGTCGGGCTCTTAATATTTGCCATTGCTTTACTTACCACGGCGGTTTTTGGGAAACTAGTTTTTGCACTTAATTGGCTAGCAGTTGGAAATTTAGAGGTCCCAGCTAATTTCACAATATCAAATACTTTACCGTTTGAAGTTTTGTAAGGTTTTTCAGATAAGTAGAGATAATCATAATTCTCTTTGTAACTAATCACATCTGCAGTGTGATTAGTTACGATATCTAAAACCACTTTTAAACCAAGTAAATGCGCTTTCGCTACAAATGCTTTGAACTCTGCCATGGTTCCTAGATGCGAATCAATTTGATCGAACCCTGCAATTGCATAACCATGATATGCAGCGCTTTTCCCATCAACGCCGACTGGGATATTTCGGAAGACTGGGGTAATCCAAAGCGCAGTGAAACCTAGCGATTTTATATATTCCAATTTATTGCTAAGGCCCTGAATATCCCCGCCATGGTAAAAAGCAGTGTCGTAAGGATCATATCCGGAGCTGGTTCTAAGATCTTTATATCCACCAAGGTCATTTTTGCTATTACCATTTGAAAAACGATCAATCATTGCAAAATAAATCATTTCAGTTTTGAAATCTCGATTTAACCCTAAATCTGTTGCTGCTGGAGTATTCGAAATTGATAACCCCATAAAAATAGTTGCAACCAGTGAAACAATAAAACTCTTTCTTATCATCCTTTTACAGATCCTGCAGTTAAACCACTAATGATGTATTTTTGTAACGATAAGAAAATAATGACAATTGGAACTGATGCGATTAGAGATCCGGCAGCGAACGGACCCCAATTCTGTGAGTATTGACCGCCGATAAATCCTTGAAGGCCAACCGCAATAGTTCTACTACCCATATCCACCAAGAAGAGTCGAGCTAAAATGAATTCGTTAAACGTTCCAATAAAACTTAAAAGTGAAACTACCGCGAGAACTGGCGCAGCCAACGGTACAAAAATCAACCAATATGTTTGCATTGCACTTGCGCCATCAATTTTTGCAGCTTCATCTAGTTCAGCCGGAATGGAATCAACAAAACCTTTTAATAACCAGATATTTACACCCATCGCGCCGCCAAGATATACCAATAGTAAGCCCGGTTGGGTCCCTAACCCAAAGTGTGGTGCAAATACTGCCACCCGCTCCATGATCACATAAACAGCAGATAACGCTAAAATCGCTGGGAACATTTGGATCAAAAGTAATAATTGAATTCCAGACTTCTTACCTCTAAATTTCAATCGACTAAAAGCAAAGGCAGAAGAAGCACTTATAACCACTGATAAAAGCGCAACAGACACTGAGATAACGAGTGAGTTCTTCATCCAAGTTAGATAAGGAATTGTCGGATCATTAAAAAGCATCTGATAGTTCTTCCAAGAGAACTCTCTAGGAATAAAAGAAGTTACTTGCAGGCTACCACTTGGGTTTATTGAAGAGATGACCACTAAATAAAGCGGAAAAATGGCAAAGAGAACCATAAAAATGCCGACAACATGGCGCCATAAATTCTCGCGTAGCCAATTCATCATACAAAACTCTCTAGTACTTTAGATTTACGAATACCGTAAAGTGAAATTGATGCCACCAATAAGAAGATTACGACCGAGATCGCGCTGGCTAGACCAAGATCTTGGGTAAACGAACCAAAAGCAATTTGATAGGTATAGCTAATCAAAATATCGGTAGCGCCAGCGATATCGCCATCCAGAGTGCTCTTAGGGCCACCACCAGTTAATAGATAGATTAGATTAAAGTTATTGAAATTAAAGGCGAAAGATGCAATCAAAAGTGGCGAAAGAATTCTAAGTAAAAGTGGCAAGGTAATCTTTGAAAAAATTTGGCGCGGGGATGCGCCATCGATTGCGGCCGCTTCGTTTAACTCTGATGGAATGGCTTGCAACGCACCGCTAGTAACTAAATAGAAATATGGGAATCCCAGCCAGAGATTTACCACAATTACTGCAACTCTTGCAAAAGTTACGCTTTGAAACCAAGCGATATCCGTACCAAGTAATTGATTAATGGCACCAAACTCGGTATTAAACATACCGCCCCAAATCAAAATACTCATAACACTTGGCATTGCATAAGGCAAAATCAATATTGAACGATAAATCCGTCGGCCTCGAATCGGCTTATTAAGTGCAAGCGCCAGCAATAAACCAAATGCGAAAGAAGTTAAAACACTAGATACTGCAAAGACTACAGTCCAGATGAAAACCCGAATAAGTGGTTCTCGTACTTTTGGATCTAGAAATAGTTTGCTGTAATTTTCAAACCAAACTGGCGCACGCCAGCCTGGTTCTAAGATTTCACCAGGCGCATCTACATTTGCGTAATTACCCTTACCGTTATCTTTATAGATTGCACCAGTAGCGATGTTTTGAAACGCGTCTTGAATAGCTAAGAAATTCAATTTTTGGCGATAAAGCGCGCCAACGTCAAAACCTTCTAAGGCTATAAAAAATTCCGAAGTGTAGAAGAACCTGCTTTTAGAAAGCAACTTATCGGCGCCAGCTAATTCGGCATCAGCTAAAGCTTTAAAGTTATAAGCTTCCCTAGCGACTTGATACTCGTTCACTTTTATATCAGTAACATTTAAATCTATTCTTTTGTCATAAGTTGAAATAAAATATTGTTTTTTTACGGTGTCGGAGGCCAAGATGGCAGATTCTGTCCCGTTGTATTTGCCTACAATTATGTCGAATGTAGAACCACTTGCATCAGGTTCGATTGCTAATTTTTGAATCTGGGTTATAGCTTCAGTTTTGCCGATATAATTTCCAGTTTTGTAATTATAAGTAGACATTGTCAAAGTAAAAACAATTGGTGCGACCACAAATCCAAGTAGAAAAATTAACCCTGGGTAAAAGAATTTAAGTGGAATTGAAACTTTAGTTAAATAAGTAAAGTTGAGTCCGATTACTACTAATATTAAAAATATTCCGATGGCATATTGTTTTTGACCTAAGGCACTTATTAACAATAAAACTAGTAGCGCTGAGATTCCAGCTAAGAACAAAACTTTAAAAGCAAAGGCTAATTTACCTCGAAAGAAGGCAACCATCGCTTATTACTTCCGCCTTAATTAAAATTTAGGTTGAATAAGAAAGAGTATGGGCGGGGAATCCCCACCCATACTCTCTAATCAACTTACTTGACTTCTAACTTAGCGACTTATTAAAGATCTGCTTGGCCAGAAATTACGTTTGTCTTCCAGATTGCAGCTAGTTTACGAGCTTCTTTAATGGGATCTTTTCCATCAACTAGAACTGCAGTCCAATATGCTGGAGCTGAATCCCAATAGCTTGCGCCACCCTTATTATTATTAAGGAAAGCACCAATTTGTGGAATACCAGCAAGTGAAGCTGCGGATCCGAAGCCTTTTTGGCCAGAAGTAACGCCAGCGCTTGTTTGTGCACCCTTTTCAGCAGGTGGACGCTTTTCAAGTGCTTGGTAAGCAACTTGGCCAGCTGTTGACGCAAAGAAGTTCACAAGAAGTGACTTTGCTGCTGCTTCTGTGCCGTGCTTTGCTGCATAGCTAGTAAGAAGTGCGCCGCTCACGCTACCGAACATCTTGCCGTAAGTTCCAGCAGTTACACCTGGGACTGGCATTAAGTTCATAGTGAAACCTGCATCCACATAACTTTGCCATTCCCAGTTACCAATAACAGCAAATGGGACGGTTCCGGCAAGGAAGTTATCTTTACATCCGGTATCAGATGCTGGGAAGAAACCATTGCTCTTTTTGCCATCAAGCAAATACGCTTTTACATTGTTTCCGAATAGAGATGGGTTGAAAGATTGCCCGTAATTTACAGTGCCATCTTTCTTCATCATGTATGCATCAGCACCGAGCGCTGAAAATACTTGATGTGCACCCCATGACATACCGCCACCAGCAACACAGAGTCCAGCTTTTAGACCCTTGGCTACTTTGTTTGTCTTGTAGTAAGTAACCATGTCGCCGAATGATGCTGGCTTAGTTGTCACTAGCTTAGTGTTGTAGATCATCGCTACGTTATTAATATCTAGTGGAATTCCATAAAGCTTTCCCTTGTAGGAAAGATCGAAGAATTGTGATGAATTGAATTGTGCTTTAACAGCTGCAGTCAATGTAATTGGAGCAAGCTTTCCGCTCTTTGCGCCGGTTGGTACCCAGTCATTTGCACCAACAATAATGTCTGGTCCAGTTAGATCTGTGGCAGCATCTACAGCGGCCTTAAGTGCATCGAAGCTTGAAAAAGTGCGGATAACAACTTTATATCCAGCAACCCAATCGCTTTTTGCTGCCATTACTTTAGTTAAGTTTGGTCCACGAGATTCATCGGCCCAAACCAAAATTTCTGTGCTTGCTGCGTGCACTGGTGTTAAGGAAACACCAAAGCTCACTGCAAGTGCTAGCGAAAGCGCTAACGCCTTGAGGGATTTTCCGTTACGCATTTTTCTCCTAAATTCACCTAATTTGCCATTACGAGGGGTAAGGCAATGGTTCATTTAAGCCCAATTGGGCGCGTTATTCCAAGCCAAACCCTCATTGATCCAGTGATTAAACGCCTTTTATATCAAATTGTTATAAAAGGAGTGATTGCTGAAATTCAGAGATTAGTTATGGACCCCTGGTACCGAGTTATCCCAACCCTGAACTGCCTCAGGTTTGCGGGGCCCCTTACCGATATATCTAGCCGATGGCCGAATTAGTCTGCCGGTGCGCTTTTGTTCCAATATATGTGCCGACCAACCAGCGGTACGTGCCGCAGTGAACATTGTTGTGAATAAGTGCGAAGGAATTTCGGCGAAATCCAAAATAATTGCAGCCCAGAATTCAACATTAGTTTCTAGTACTCGATCTGGTTGACGTTCGCGAAGTTCTTTCAGTGCCGCTTTTTCCAACGCTTCAGCAACTTCATAACGAGGCGCATTTAATTCTTTTGCGGTACGACGAAGTGTACGAGCACGCGGATCTTCGGCACGATAAACCCGATGACCAAATCCCATCAGCCGTTCATGACGATCTAATAATCCTTTTACATATCCAGCTGCATCTCCAGTTTTTTCAACTTCTTCAATCATATGAAGTACTCGCGAAGGTGCACCACCATGTAACGGACCGGACATCGCGCCGATTGCGCCAGAAAGTGCAGCTGCAACATCTGCGCCAGTTGATGCAATTACGCGAGCCGTGAATGTTGAAGCATTCATTCCATGTTCGGCTGCAGAAACAAAATATGCATCGACAGCTCTGACATGTTGCGGATCTGGTTCGCCGCGCCAACGAATCATCATTCGTTCCACGACAGTGTGTGCTTTATCTATTTCAGATTCTGGAATAGCAGGAAGCACAACACCTCGGGCTGCTTGCGCTAAATAAGAAAGCACCATTACCGATGCCCGCGCTAAATTGCTACGTGCTTCGGCGTCATCAATATCTAAAAGTGGTTTTAAACCCCAAGCAGGTGCCAACATAGAAATCGCAGCTTGTACATCTACGCGCACATCACCTGAGTGAACTGGTAATGGGAATTTTTCAGCATTTGGTAGTCCCGGATTAAACTCATCGTCTACAAGAAGACCCCATACGTTTCCAAATGAAACTCGACCAACTAAATCTTCAATATCAACACCGCGATAACGGAGCGCGCTACCTTCTTTATCCGGCTCTGCGATCTCCGATTCAAAGGCTATTACTCCCTCTAAACCTGGTTTGAAATCATCGCTCATGATGCCGCCTCCCGAAGAATTTAATATCCACTCCCTATTCTGCCGTTAAAGCCTAGTTCGGTAAAACCACTTGGCTAAAGGTGCCCAAAGTATGAAAGTGACGTTAGATACACCTATGAGCGAAACAGAAGAACCACCACTCGCCGATATCCGTTCCAAGGTTTCGGCAATGCGCCGATCATATGGTGAGGTTGGATTAAGCGAGGTCAAGCTCGACCAAAATCCAATTTCGCAATTCACGAAGTGGCTCGCAGATGCTGCTACTAATCCATTCATTGTCGAAGCAAATGCCATGGTTCTATCTACCGTGTTTGAAAATCAGCCAACTTCAAGATCGGTTTTATTAAAAGATGTAACCGAAAATGGCTTTACCTTTTTTACCAATTATGAATCGGCAAAAGCGATTGATATTGCTGCTAACGCCAACGTTTCAATTCTCTTCCCTTGGTATGCCATGGAGCGCCAAGTTATTGTCTTGGGAACTGCTTTGAAAATTGCACGTGCGGAGAGCGAGGCTTACTTCGCAACGCGACCATGGTCGAGTCAAATTGGCGCATGGGCTAGCCACCAATCAAAACGATTAGCTACCAGAGAAACTTTGGAGAAGGCTTACTCCGAATTGGCAAATAAATATCCAGAAGGTGCTCCGGTCCCGACCCCACCACATTGGGGTGGATACCTAATCACTCCAACTAGTATCGAATTTTGGCAAGGTAGATATTCCAGATTGCATGATCGAGTTCGATATGTGCGAACTTACGATGCCGCCGCGAAAACCCAATGGAACCTAGAAAGGTTCTACCCCTAGGCTACGCAGATGAGCGAACCGATAATAATTCCAAATAATTTAAAGCCAGTTGATGGTCGTTTTGGTTGTGGGCCATCAAGAATTCGACCCGAAGCTATTTCGGCTCTAGTGTCGAGTGGTTCAAATATTCTTGGAACTTCGCACCGACAAAAGCCGGTAAAGCAAGTAGTAAATCGGGTTCGTACTGGACTTACTTCACTTTTCACATTACCTGAAAGTTATGAAGTAGTACTTGGAAATGGTGGTTCTACTGCATTTTGGGATATTGCGACTTTTGGTTTAATTGAAAAGAAATCGCAGCATTTAAATTTTGGCGAATTCTCATCTAAATTCGCAGAAGCTGCAAAAGCTGCGCCTTTTCTCGATGAACCCACTGTTATCAAATCCGAACCAGGCACTCATCCACTTCCAATTGCAGAATCTGGCGTTGATGTCTATGCACTTACTCATAACGAAACAAGTACTGGAGTTTCCATGCCGATCAAGCGCCCGGCTGGAACTGATGGCGCGCTAGTTTTAGTAGATGCAACTAGCGGTGCCGGTGGGTTAGCAGTTTCCGCAACTGAATTTGATACTTATTACTTTGCTCCGCAAAAATCTTTCGCCTCAGATGGTGGGCTTTGGATCGCTTTGATGAGTCCAGCTGCCTTAGCCCGAGCTGCAAAAATTAAAGAGAGCGGCCGTTGGGTTCCAGCATTTTTTGATTTAAACATTGCTATTGAAAATAGTAAGTTAGACCAAACTTACAACACGCCTGCAGTCGCAACTCTAATTATGTTGGCTGAACAAATTGAGTGGATGAACAATAATGGCGGTTTAAAATTTGCCGCTGATAGAAGTGCAGAATCTGCTGCAAAAATGTATGGCTGGGCCGATAAAACAAGTTATACATCGCCGTTTGTTACCGATCCGGCCGCTCGTTCAAATGTAGTTGCAACCATTAACTTCGATGAATCAATTGATGCGCTTGAAATTGCTAAAGTTTTACGCGCTAACGGCATAGTCGATACTGAGCCGTATCGAAAGCTCGGTAAGAATCAACTTAGAATTGGCATGTTCCCTGCTGTGGACCCTGCCGATATCGATGCGCTAATTTCTTGTATCGAATACGTAGTTTCTGCGCTAGCAAAATGATATGAGCAGTACGCCAACAGATAAAAAATTTAATCACGACGCAACGTTCTGGAGCGTTGCGCTGCAATCCGCAGTATTTGGTTTTTTTATGGGCGGTTTTGGCCCAGCGCAACCGCTATTACAAGGCGACCAAGGAACAAGTGGTGCTATCGCAGGGTTACATGGAACATCACTTGGATTAGCGAGCATTCTTGCTGGTTTATTAAATGCTCAAGTAGTTCATAAATTTGGCAGGTTTAAGACTTCTTGGATTGGAATTGGCATATTTGGGGTTGGCGCAATGATGTTCATACTTGCACCATCTCCATTAATTTCAATTTCGGCATCTGCCATAATTGGAGTTGGCGTTTCACTAACGATAAATTCTGGTTTTGCGTTACTCACAAACCATTATACGAGCCATCAAACTCGAGCAGCTTCGCAAGCAAATGGCGTTAATTCATTATTTGTGGTTTTCGGAACGCTATTAATTGGTGCGTTAGCTGGAACTTCAATAAATTGGCGGTTCGGTCTTTTATTAATTTTTCCATCTGGTGCTGCACTTTATATATTTGCACGAAAACACCATAGTGAAGAACATATTCCAGAACTATCAGGCAGGCAGAGTGGAAAATTAAGTAACAAATATTGGATTGGTTGGCTGGCTATAACGCTCTGTATTTCAAGTGAATTTGCTATGACGTTTTGGAGTGCTTCCCTTTTTAGAGATCGTACAAATTTCACTGTGGCTGGCGCAACCATTGCAGTGCTTGCTGGCAGCTTAGGAATGGCACTTGGTCGATGGTTTGGTCCATTACTAATGACTCATATTGATCTTGATCAACGATTAATTTTCTTGCTTGTATTCCAACTCTCAGGTTTCGCGATGTTTTGGTTTTCGCATAACGCACTTTTTTCCTTCTTGGGGTTATTGATATCTGGACTCGGGATTTCCATGCAGTTCACTTTAAATTCCTTACGGTTAATTAGATTAAGCGAACAACGTCCAGATTTAGCACTGGGAATCAGCGCACTTGGGGCAGGTTCGGCGATTGCGGTTGCACCGCTTTTACTTGGATTTTTAGCTGATCAGATTGGCATTTCCAAAGGTTATTTAATGGTTCCAATAATAGTTCTGATTGCAATAGTTTTAGTACTTATTACCCCAACCAAAGAATTGGATTAATCATTTATGAATTATCGAACCAGGCGAATCGTCACGATTATTACCCTCGTTACCTTGGTATTACTTATTCTCATAAGTAGCTTCTAAAACATCCCCAACTAAGAAACTGACTGGGGTTTCGATTCGTCCTTTGAATTTGTAGTAAACAACAGTTGCAGCGGTAAAAGTAATAATGCCGCAAAATAACATCGTCTCTCTCACGCCAATAGTTGTGCTCAACCAACCGATGAGTGGCGAACCTAGCGGGGTTCCACCCATAAAAATTGTTAAATAAATTCCCATTACTCGACCTCTGATGGCTGGATCAGTTCGTAACTGCACCATGGAATTTGCACTTATCAGCGTAAGCAAGGCGATACATCCACCAACTGGCAGCAGTATTGCGTAAATAGTAAACGTAGGCGCAAAACTTTCGATGGCAACGACTATCCCAAATAGCGCAGCACCGCGCATTACATAAGATGGATCTCGTTTCTTCTCTAACCGTGCAGAAATTAGCGCGCCGGTTAGTGACCCGATAGCCAAGATACTACCGAGCGCTCCATAAGATGCCGCGCCTTTATAAAAAACTTTTGTAGCCATCAAAGTATTGAAGATCATAAAATTTAATCCAAAAGTGGCAGTGAAAAATACTGTGATCATTACTGCAGTAATATCAGGTCTTGCCTTAACATAATTGAAAGCTTCGGAAATCTTGGCATTTAAGTTGGGCTTATTCTCAATAAACAAATCACGCTCACGCAAGCATAGAAGTGCAGTAATAATAAATAAGTACGAAACCGCATTTAATAAAAAGGATGGACCGGTGCCAAATGCCGCAATTAATAAGCCTGAGACTCCAGGGCCGATTAGTCTTGCTAAATTGAAGTTTGCAGAGTTCAGACTTACTGCATTTGGTAAATCAGCTTTACCCACAATCTCTGCGGTAAAACTCTGTCTAACTGGGGCGTCGATTGCGCTGGCAGCACCAAGTGCAAAAGCAAAGAAGAAAACATGCCAAAGTTTTACATGTTCAGTTATGACAAGTAAGCCAAGAGTTGTAGCTGAGATTCCACCAGCGATATTGCAAATAATTAGAGTTCTACGCTTATTAAATCTATCGGCAATTTTTCCACCTTGCATACTTAAAAGCAAAGCTGGCAAGAATTGTAACCCCACGACCAATCCAACATATGTTCCGCTATCTGTTAACTGCAAAACCAACCAATCTTGTGCAACGCGTTGTGCCCAAGTTCCAATATTTGAAGCAGTACTTGCCGGATAAAGAATTCTAAAGTTGCGGTGCTTGAAAGACCGCATCGAGTTCATTGGAGTACTCTATTTCCATGAGAGGGTCCATACCAGTAATAGTGGCAGGAATCATTGCCTGGATTGTTGTTTTTGTGTTCGCGCTTGCGACTGACGCTGCTAGTAAAGTTTTATACACCTGCGCACTTGGAATTACTTTCGGATTGTTAGGAATCCGATACACAATTCGTCGAGCTAAAAGAGAAAGTAATTAACCTTCGATTTGTTGAGCAATACCACGCAGAACTTTAGCAACGCGAGCTGCTTCAGCATCTGATGGATACCGACCTTGTCTTAAACCATTTCCAACGCGATCTAACATTTTAATGCTCTCTTCTACAATCACAGCAAGATCATCCTGATTGGTACGAGCATTTGCTGCTAATGAAGGTGGTGCATCAATTATTCGAATTGAAAGCGCTTGTGGGCCACGACGACCATCTGCAACACCAAATTCCAATTTGGTTCCAGGCTTCACGGTTGTGACACCGTCAGGCAGATTTGCGGCAGCGAGATAAACATCTTCGCCTTCATCTGATGCAATAAAACCAAAACCTTTTTCAAGGCTGAACCATTTAACGCGTCCAGTCGGCATAAAATCTCCAATTCAAGTTTTAAGTATTCGTTTTTGTAAGCCGCGGGGGTGCGGGCAGAGGAATACTTTATCGCAGATCAAATGCGACTTGGTAAGGGGTTTATTCGGTTACTAACGCCTCCGAGTGCGCACCGCAGCCGTGGTCGATCGAAACAACGCGACCATCTTCCGGTGAAATTGCATTGGCGCATACGCCAAAAGCCTGGCGAAGCGAACCAGCTATTGAAATATAGAAACCACAAGATGCGCAGTTTTTTGGTGCGAATTGCGCGATTGGGGTGTTCGGTCCGCGATCGCCTTCGTGCCAACGTTTGCTTGCTTGATCACGACCAACGATTGAAAGCACGCGGGCTCGACCTAAACCAAATTCGAATAGTTGGCTGAGCTCTAACTCTTCATCACCAGGGAGAATTGCATAACCTGGAACTAATCGTTCATCATCTGCGGCGGTTGGTACAACATCGCCAACGCCAACATCACCAGGTTGAATTCGATCTCGGTAAGGAATCCAATCTGGGGCAAGTAAAGAATCAACACCTGGCAATAGAACTACATCGCAAATTGTTGGTGCGCTATCACTATCAACTTTTGTAACTGTTACAGCCCATCGCCAACCAATATAGCCAGGTAGCGATGCTTCAAATAAGTAAGTAGCAACATGATCTTCATCGGATTCAATCGAAACTATTTCGCCAACATATTTCGAATCGCGGGCATCTTCAATAGCTGCAGACTTAGCTAGTTCTGCAGCACTGAAAATATCCCGCGACTTCGAAGTTTTAGATGCCATTAGATTTGTTAGAAATCCATATCGCCGCCGCCAGGGCCACCAGCTGGAGCTGCTGACTTAGGTTCAGGCTTATCAGTTATGACTGCTTCAGTTGTTAGAAAAAGTGCTGCGATTGATGCTGCATTTTGTAAAGCAGAACGAGTCACTTTAGCTGGATCAATAATTCCAGCTTTAATCATGTCTACGTATTCGCCACTTGCGGCATTTAATCCAAATCCAGCTTCGAGGTTGCGAACTTTTTCAACTACTACGCCGCCTTCAAGTCCAGCGTTTATAGCAATCTGCTTAAGTGGTGATTCAACTGCAAGCTCAACAATCTTTGCGCCAGTAGCTTCATCGCCAGATAGTTTCAAATTAGCAAATGCTTTCTTAGATGCTTGTAGAAGTGCAACGCCACCTCCGGCAACAATGCCTTCTTCAACAGCCGCTTTAGCATTTCGGACTGCATCTTCAATCCGGTGTTTACGCTCTTTCAGTTCAACTTCAGTAGCGGCACCAGCTTTGATAACTGCAACGCCACCAGCAAGTTTCGCTAGCCGTTCTTGCAATTTCTCGCGGTCGTAATCTGAGTCGCTCTTCTCAATTTCAGCACGAATTTGGTTAACTCGACCCTTAATTTGCTCGTCATCGCCGCCACCTTCAACAATGGTGGTTTCGTCCTTTGTAATAACGATCTTGCGGGCTTTACCAAGAAGATCCAAAGTTGCAGCATCAAGCTTTAAGCCAACTTCTTCAGAAATCACGGTTGCGCCAGTCAAAATTGCAATATCTTGCAACATCGATTTACGGCGATCACCAAATCCAGGAGCTTTAACTGCTACAGATTTGAAAGTTCCACGTACTTTGTTCACCACAAGAGTAGCGAGCGCTTCGCCTTCAATATCTTCAGCGATAATAAGTAGTGGCTTACCGGATTGCATTACTTTTTCAAGGATTGGCACTAGATCTTTAATGTTTGCAATCTTGCTATTTGCAATCAATACATAGGCATCTTCTAAAATCGCTTCCATGCGATCGGTATCGGTAATCATGTAAGCCGAGATATATCCTTTATCAAAACGCATACCTTCAGTAAGTTCGAGCTCTAAACCAAAAGTGTTGCTCTCTTCAACTGTGATAACGCCTTCTTTGCCGACCTTATCCATTGCTTCTGCAATCATGTCGCCGATTGTGGAATCAGCAGCTGAGATTGAAGCGGTTGCAGCAATTTGGTCACGAGTTTCAACTGGCTTTGACATCGCACTTAGTTCGGCAGAAATAGCATCAACAGCTTTTTCAATTCCGCGCTTTAGCGCCATTGGGTTTGAGCCAGCAGCAACGTTACGGAGACCTTCGCGAACTAACGCTTGGGCTAATACGGTTGCGGTAGTTGTACCATCACCGGCAACATCATCAGTCTTCTTCGCAACTTCTTTCACGAGTTCGGCACCAATTTTTTCCCATGGATCATCAAGTTCAATTTCTTTTGCTATGGATACGCCATCGTTTGTAATTGTTGGGGCGCCCCATTTCTTTTCGAGAACTACATTTCGACCACGGGGTCCAAGGGTTACCTTCACGGCATCCGCTAATATGTTCATGCCGCGCTCTAGGCCGCGACGTGCTTCTTCATTAAAGGCAATCATCTTTGCCATAGTTGTTCCACTCCTATTTATAGTTGAATCGGGCGTCTTTTATCACTCACACCCGTCGAGTGCTAACGCCAAATCTAGGGTAGGTATTCCCTCTCAAGCAAACCGAGGGTCTTGGGGTTGGGAATTACTTGTAGAGCCCGAGGCGAGCGGCTGAACGCTCTTCGGTTCGGGCATCGCGCAAGCGCCGGAGCCGCTTAATCAACATGGGTTGGGCTAATAGCGCAGCTTCGCGATCAATTAGCGCGTTTAATACCTCGTAATAGCGCGGTGGCGTTAAATCAAATAGCTCACGAATCGAGCTCTCTTTAGCGCCTGAATATCGGAACCATTGCCGCTCAAAATCCAGAATCCGAAGCTCTAACTCACTCAGCCCTGGGTTTAGTTGGGCTGCATCGTTGGTACCACCGGATTCCATATTCCTATCTTATGGGGCGAAACCGACAAATCGGTGGAGGTTAAAGCGTCCTCAAAATCAACTCTAAGTCGCTCACTTTGGTCCATGGGTTCACAATCGCAAATCGCAAAATTGACTCACCTTCATGCGATGAAGGTGTAACAAACCCAATCTGATCGTCTAATAATTTTGCGCTCCAATTTTGATAATCGATTGTTTTCCAACCTATTCGTTTAAAAGCAACAATTGAAAGTTCTGGCTCCATAATTAATTCCAAATTTGGATGCTCATTAATTAGTCGGGCACCTTCCCGCGCAACAAGCATGGTTTTATCCATAGCGGCTGCGTACTCATTCGTACCGTGTGCTGCCAGTGAGAACCAAAATGGTAAGCCGCGAACTCTACGGGTCAAATGAATTGCATAATCGGATGGATTCCATTCTCCAGTCTCCACCGACTCTAAATAACCTGCATGTTGTGTATGAACTGCTTTTGCAATATTTGGATTTCGATAAATCAAAGCGCAAGCATCGAACGGTGCAAATAACCATTTATGTGGATCAACAATTAAAGAATCAGCTAATTCAACTCCACCAAATAAATGTTTTACTAATGGTGAACAGAGCGCAGCCAAACCATATGCACCATCGACGTGGTACCAAATTCCGCGGGCTTTTGCTGCATTGCCTATTCCTAATAAATCATCTATCACACCTAAGTTTGTAGTGCCAGCAGTTGCAACAACAGCAAATATTCGATGTGTTGGATTCTTTAAATGATATTCATCTACCGCTTTCGCTACTGTATCTCCCTGCAATTTGAAATTCTCATCTGGTTCAACTTGTAAAATGCCAACATCCATTACATCGGCCGCAGATTTGACTGATGAGTGTGCTTCTTTCGAACACGCAATCACCCATTTATCTATCTCTGGGTAACGTTGTCGAGCGTCATAACGAGCTGCAACTAAAGCTGATAAATTCCCAATCGTGCCGCCTTGCACAAAAACCCCGCCCGCGCTTTCAGGCATCCCTGCTAAGTCACTAATCCATTTCAGCGCTTGATTTTCGGCAAATACTGCGCCAGCACCCTCCATCCATGAGCCGCCATATAAAGCGCTAGCTCCAACAACTAAATCAAATAAGTTTGCATATTCACTAGGGGCGGATGGAATGAACGCGAGATTTCGCGGGTGATCAGTTGAGATACATGCTTTCGCTAAGACATCTTTGAATAGCGCTAACGCGGCATGTCCACCTAAGCCTTCTGGAGTGATGGTATTGCCAACTTCGTTATATAAATCTTCCCAAGTTCTTGGACCATCAAGTGGTGGATCGGTTTTTAACCGCACCAATGAATACTCAAGAATTTCGGCAGCTAACTTCTCAACTTCATCATTAAATTCGTGCACAGCTTATCCAAAAATAACTTTACGTTTTGCACTTCGAACAATATTGCGCAACATTGTAGGGAATACAAAACTATGAAGTGGGAGTATGGAGTACCAATACAGCTGGCCACCAAGTCCATGTGGTGCGAAAGTCGCCTCTTGAATTATTTTAGTTTTGCCATCAACTTCGCTTACTCGAAATTCCAGCCAAGCTTTTCCTGGAAGAATCATTTCGGCATAAAGCCTTAATACTTTCCCTTTTTCGATATTTTCAACACGCCAAAAATCTAAACTCTCTCCGATTCTGAGAGTTTTCGGATCCCGCCGGCCTCGACGTAACCCAACGCCACCAATCGCGCGATCTAATAAACCACGCATGAACCATAGAAAGTCTGCGCCATACCAACCATTCTCGCCACCAATCTGTTCGATTGATTCCCATACTTTTTCGATTGGCGCATCGGTAATCACTTCGCGAAAATCCCTTAAAATCATCTCGCCCGCCCACGCTGGATCACTCTGCGCTTTTTGCCACGGCGCAGTTTGGATTGCAGCATCAGACCAACGAGTCTCTACGGCATTGGCAGAGATGCGGCTTAACGCTAATTCGATTGCTCTAGTTACACCAGTTAACCCTTCTGGTGGCAGCGGAATGATTCCATTCAAACTCTTTTTTGGATCTGCTACAACTTCATTTATTAACGAACCAACCAACGGTCGAGCCAGGGCTGTTGGGACTGGCGTTACTAATCCAATCCATAAACTGGAAAGTTGTGGTGTGAGAACGGGAACTTTAATTATTAACCGTTTACGCAGGCCAGAAATTTTGGCAAATTTTTGCATCATATCGGCGTAAGTCAAGATTTCAGGTCCACCGATATCAAAAATTCCAGAGATTGGTTTTTCTAATTTTGCAATATGCGCTAAATACCAAAGTACGTCGCGAATCGCAATCGGATGGGTCCGATTTGCAACCCATTTTGGCGTTGTCATAATCGGCAATCTATGCGTTAAATGTCGGAGCATCTCAAATGAAGCCGAACCTGAACCAATAATAATTCCAGCTCTAATTTCCATTACTGGAGTTGAGCCAGTTGCGAGTTCACTTCCAGTTCGGGCGCGTGAAGCTAAATGCTTACTACTCTTGGCATCATTAGCTATACCACCAAGATAAACAATTTGTTTTACACCAGCGGTACTCGCAGCCTTAGCAAAGTTACGGGCCATCGCCGCTTCTATCTCATCAAAATTAGATCCGAGATTTATTGAGTGTAGTAAATAAAAAGCGGTGTGTATCCCAGTTAGCGCCGTCAAAACTTCATCGTAATTATTGGCATTGCCAGTTGCTATTTCTACTGCGCTTACCCATGGTTGGCCAGATACTTTTGATTTTTCACGGACAAATATTCGTACTGCCATTTCTTCCTGTAAGAGCGCTTTTACCAATCGGCCACCAACATACCCAGATGCTCCGGTCACTAAGATTTTCCGCTGGTCGCTCATGGAATTAACAGTAGACTTTGCGTTATGAATAAGCCAAACGAAAAGAAGCCACGCATTGTGATTCTTGGCGCAGGTTTTGGTGGGCTAACCGCGGCTCGCGGGTTAGCGAATTTTGCTGAAGTAACCTTGGTTGATCGCCATAATTTCCAAACATTTCTCCCGTTGTTATACCAAGTTTCAACGGCTGGGCTTGCAGCAGATCATGTGGCTTATCCAGTTCGTGGCGCAATCAGAAATTCTGGCATTAAATTCCGAATGGGCTCACCAATATCTATTAACCATCGTGACAACTCGGTGAAATTAGACTCAAGTGAAGTGCTCGAATACGACCATCTAGTAATTGCAATGGGATCAGCAACAAATGATTTTGGGATTAAAGGGGTAGCAGAGTTTTCGCTTGGCATGAAGAGCGTCAATGAAGCTTTAACTATCCGTGCGGCAGTGATGCGCCGATTTGAAGATTTATGTAGGTTTGAAGATGATTCCAGGTTTGCTATCGCGGTAGTTGGCGGCGGCCCAACTGGAGTTGAAATGGCCGGCGCGATGGCGGAGTTAAGACGCGGACCGCTAGCTTCTGATTTTAAAAACGCGGCTGACAATATCGATATCTACCTAATTGAAGCTGGCCCAAGATTGCTTCCGACATTCTCGCCATCGCTATCAGAGCGAACCGCGAAAGATTTAGTGAAACTTGGCGTAAAAGTTATTTGTAACGCCTCCGTAAAAGAAATAAACGAAGCAAAAATATTTTTTAGCGATGGTGATTCCATTGAATCAGGGATTACGATTTGGGCGGCTGGAGTAATGGGCGAGCCAACTATTAAAAAACTTTCGCTACCAATTGAAGCAAATCGAGTCGCAGTAGAACCTACGTTGCAAGTGCAGAATTATCCGCATATTTGGGCCATTGGTGATATTTCTGGAGTTAAAAATAAATCTGGAAAGTTCCTCCCAATGGTCGCTCCGGTAGCCATGCAACAAGGAAGATTCGTTGCTAAACAAATCGCAGCGCTAATTGCGGGGCGTACCCTTAAAAATTTCTCCTATGTTGATAAAGGATCGATGGCAACAATTGGACGACATAAAGCGGTTGTCGAAGTTAAGGGAATTAAAATTGGTGGCGCAATTGCTTGGTTTATCTGGCTCTGGTTGCACTTGTTCTACTTGCTGGGTGGTCGAAACAAGATTGGAACTATCGCCGATTGGACCTGGAATTATTTAACTTTTGATCGAGGTAACCGTCACATCATGGATTCTTACTGACTATGAGTTATATAAACGTGCGCGGTCATCAAGTGTGGAGCGTTATCCACAAAAATAATGGCGAACCAGTTCTCTTGATGCATGGCGGATTAAGCAGCACTGAGGATTGGGATTTCACGGTCTTGCCTGCCATTGCGACCGACCACCACGTTTTTTCATATGATCGAAGTGCGCATGGGCGTACCAAAATTCGTGATGGGTATTTTCATTTTGATTTTCAAACTGATGAAGCGATTTCCTATATTGAAGATGTTATAAAGGGGCCAACTCATTTAATTGGGTGGAGTGATGGTGGAATTATCTCACTGCTGATAGCGCTAAAGCGGCCAGATTTAGTTAAATCAATTATCGCAATCGGAACCAACTACAACCATGATTCGGGTTTATCTTTTAATTTATCTACCGTACAAGTTCCGGACGAAGATAAAGCGTTATTTGCTGAGCGAAGTGATCAGGATCCGGAACTCTTAGTAGATATAGTTACAAAAGCATTTCAAGTTTGGGCTACTGAACCTAATATGACTTTAGAACAATTATCTAAAATTGAAGTTCCGGTACTGATATTAGCTGGCGATGACGAACCCTTTGGAAGTGCGCATACATTTGAAATGTATGAAGCTTTTCCTAATGGAAGGTTAGCCATGTTGCCAGGTGCTTCACACTATGTTGTTAAAGAACAAGCCGAATTAATGCAATCAGTAATTCGAGATTTTTATGCAAAACCAGATTTCCCTATTACAAAATATCCTAATCGCAGGAAGGCAAGGCAGCAAGAAATACTAGGAAATTCGTAACGCGCCGATTGCACCTTCAGGAACAAATGGATTATTTGGCGCGATTGGATTTAGCCTTAAATACTTCTCACCTTGTAAAGGACGTTGATCACTTTCGCCTTTATTCGGCCAAAATGAGAATGCCCGCTCAGCTTGTGCGGTAATTGTTAGCGATGGATTTACACCTAGGTTTGCGGTAACACTTGCACCATCGACAACATGTAAATTTGGATAGTTCCAAACTCGATGATAAGCATCAACCACGCCATTATTTGGACTATCTCCAATAACGCAACCACCAACAAAATGCGCTGTGAATGGCGCACCAATCAAATCACCTAGGTGGCCACCAGCAACGCCACCGTTCTTTTCGGCAATTCTGCGCACAACTTCATTTGCTTCTGGAATATAGATTGCGTTTGGGTGTTCAGCATCATTGATTGAAGTTAAGCGCCACCCAAATAAGCCCCGCTTTTCAGTTACCGATACCGATGACTCTACATTTTGCATTACAAGTGCAATGACAGTGCGTTCACTCCATTTTCTAACATCAAGTATTTTAAAAAGTGTTGCTGGTTGCTTGATTACTTCGCGAAGCCAAGCTTTGCGACGACTTTTTGCGGTATTACCATCAGTCATAACTGTTTGTAATAGCCCCATCAAGTTACTGCCTTTGCCGTATCGGACTGGCTCAACGTGGGTATGTTCGTTCGGAAAAAAAGATGAAGTGATTGCAGATCCTTGCGAAAAATCACTTTTAAAATGCTTTGGCATCATTGCGCCGGTTAACGCTTCGCTATTAGTTCGGGAAAGTTTTCCTAAAAAATTAGAAATTTTTGGAAGCACCCCATCTCGCTTCATTTTATGCAATAACTTCTGGGTGTTATAGGTACCAGCCGCTACCACAACTTGGCTCGCCGTAAATTTTCTTTTACCGCCAAACCAAGCACTACTTTTGCGGGCGGTAATTCTCCAACTGCCATCTTTTAATTCTTCGATCTTGGTCACTGTGTGTTCTGGATAAACTCTTGCTCCCGCTTTTTCTGCAAGTCCTAAATAATTTTTTGGCAAAGTATTCTTCGCATTATGCCGACACCCGGTCATGCATGCGCCACATTGCATACAACCGTTGCGCTCTGGTCCAACGCCACCAAAAAATGGATCTTTAGCTAAAACACCTCTTCCTTCACCAAAATAAACTCCCAATGGCGTCATTTTAAATGTCTTGCCGACCCCCATATCATTAGCGACTTCTTGCATCGCTTTATCGGATGGTGAAAAAAATGGATTATCAGCAACTCCTAATACGCGTGATGCTTGGTCATACCAAGGCTTAAGTTCGGCTTTCCAATCCGTAATATTTTTCCATTGTTTATCTTCAAAATAAGTATCTGGTGGTATATATAAAGTGTTTGCATAAACTAATGATCCGCCACCTACGCCAGCACCAGCTAAAACTAAAACATCGGGAAGCGCGTGAATTCTTTGAATTCCACGCAGCCCTAACCGCGGTGCAAATAAGAATTTTGAAATCCGCCAAGATGTTTTAGGAAAATCGTTATCAGTAAATCTTCGGCCAGCTTCAAGAACTGCTACCCGGTAGCCTTTTTCAGTTAATCGGAGCGCAGCCACCGAGCCACCAAAACCAGATCCAATTACAACGACATCGAAATCTCGATCAGCCATAAACTAGACTTTAGTGCTTAACCAGAAAAATGGAGCCCCCCGTCAGGATTGAACTGACGACCTGCCGCTTACAAGGCGGCTGCTCTACCACTGAGCTAGAGAGGCATGATTTACGAGGCGTAATTATGGCATTAGAAAGTGGTGTTCGGACGCCACTTTCCATAGACCTCGCGTAGTTGATCCACGATTTCACCAACGGTGGCATAGGCCTTAACTGCGACAACACAGGGTCCAACCACGTTTTCTCCAGCTTTTGCCGCCGCTCCGACATTGGCTAGCGCAATTTTCACAGCTTCGTTATCTCGATTTGTTTTCAATTTCTTTAGGGAAGCAACTTGATCAATCTCGCTTTGCGGATCGATTGCGAAAGGTTTGAAAGGTGGCGATTCGGCTTGGAAAATATTTACACCAACTACTTTTCGCTTTCCACTTTCGACATCCATGGAAAATTGGTAAGCCTTTTCAGAAAGTTCTTTAGAGAACCAACCGTTATTTATACATTCGAGCGCACCACCACGTTTTTCAATATTTTCTAGAAGTTCCCACATTTTCTCTGCAAGTTCGTCAGTCATTCTCTCTAATTCATAACTACCAGCTAATAAGTCAACGCCATCCAAAACACCTGATTCAAATGCCACAACTTGTTGGGTACGTAGCGCAAGCATTGCTGCTTCTTCGGTTGGAACCCCGAGCGCTTCATCAAAAGCAGAAACGTGCATAGTTTGAATACCGCCAAGAGCGGCTGCCAACATTTCTACCGTGGTGCGAACTACGTTATTCATTGGCTGGTGCGCAGTTAGCGATGAGCCGGCAGTAAATGCAAAAATTCTTAATTGCTCAGATCGTGGATCCTTTGCATGATATTTTTCGCGCGCAATTCTCGCCCAAGTTCTACGCGCTGCCCGGAATTTTGCAATCTCCGGCAAAAACTCTATGTTGGAAGATAAAAATGTAAATAGCGTTGGCGCTACTTGATCGATAGTTACGCCTCGCTCTAACGCTTTATCTAAATACTCGCGCGCATTTGCAAAAGTAAATGCCACTTCTTGAATCGCATCTGAACCAGATTCTCTAATGTGGTAGCCGCTCATCGCTAACGGAACCCATTTCGGAATATCACGCGCGATATATTCAATTACATCTACCGAGAGCTTCAAACCGGCTTCGGCTGGGAAAATTTGAGTTCCGCGCGCGATATATTCTTTCAAGACGTCATTTTGAATAAACATTCCGAATTGATTTGGATCAACCCCGCGTTGTTCGGCGAGGGCAATAAACATGGCAGCCCAGATATACCCAATTGAATTTGCAGTAGTTCTTACTTGGCTGATCTTCTCAAGTGGAATCTCATCCATTAGCACTTCAATATCTGCCAAACTATCAATTGCGACGCCAACTCTGCCAACTTCACCTTGAGCAAGTGGGTGATCAGAATCAAGTCCGAGTTGTGTTGGAAGATCTAACGCGACGCTAAAACCGGTTAAGCCTTGCGCTAATAACATTTTAAAACGCTCGTTTGTTTCGCGCGGTGTGCCAAAACCCCCATATTGACCCATTGTCCAAACGCCAGCATCGGGCTTGATGCCGCGAGTGTATGGATACTCGCCTGGTTTTTCGGTTGCGCTCATTATTTGTTTCGATCTTCTAGTTGTTTTTTCAAAATTTTCTTGGCAATTTTCCCAGTTGAATTCAACGGGAATTCTTCCACAATCAAAACTTCTTTTGGCTTTTTGTATGTTGCCATTCTGGATTTGCAATGCTCTAGAACTTTATTGACAAGCTCGTCACCTTTTGCAGTTGCGTTTGGTGCAAGAGTTACCATGGCAACTACGCGTTGACCCCATTCAGCATCAAAGACGCCCATCACCGCTACTTCAGAAATATCAGATACCTCTGCAATCACATCTTCAATCTCGCGTGGATATATGTTGTAACCGCCACTAATAATCATGTCGCCTTTGCGATCTACTAGAAATAGCCGATTATCTAAATCTAGGCGGCCAAGGTCGCCAGTATGTAACCAGCCATTACGAACAGCTTTTGTAACAGTTGGATCGTTACCAGCCGCACCGTAATAACCACGCATTACGTGATCGCCACGAGTAATCACTTCACCGATTTCACCTTGCGGTACATCTTTACCAGCTTCATCAACAATTCGAATTTCAACCGTAGTGCAAGGGTTTCCAGCGCTAGTGAGAATTTCTGGATCTTTAAATAGCCCAAGTTCATGATCAGCAGCGCTCAAAACTGTTACCGGAGGAATTGCTTCAACTAAACCGTAGTACTGCACCATCTTCTTTGTAATCCGGTCATAACACTGGCGAATTTGTTCTGGCGGCATTGGGGCACCGGCGTAACCAAGCATTTTTAAATTCGACATTTTTTCACGAGTCATATTTTCCATGGAAAGTAAGCGCGCCACCATTGTCGGAACTAGCGCGGTTGCGTTTGCACCGCGATGTTGAATTGCCTCAACCAGCGCTTCGGGTTCATACTTTGCTTGCACTATTTGTTTAGCACCAAATGCAAAATATGGCAACACAAAAAGTCCACTTGTATGTGTAACTGGACCCGCATGGACCCAGCAATCACTCTCATTAAGAGTGCGACCAAAAATATCCGTAACTATGTTTCCTAAACTAGCTAACCGATTTCTATGGGTTCGAATCGCACCTTTAGGATTTCCAGTAGTTCCACTTGAATAATTTAATGAAACTAAACTATCTGGACTAATTGCGAGTAAAAGCGGCTCGGTGGATTGTTTTGCTAAGAAATTTTCGTAATTAATCGTGCCAGTATGATCACCTTTAATTAAAATTATGTGATCCACAATCTCTCGAACTGGGGCGGCTTCATCCCAAAACTTTGCATCCATAATTAATACTTTGGCGCCGCAATCTTTAGTAATTCGAACCCAATCAGTTGGGTGTAGCCGATAATTTAGTGCGACCCGACAAAGTCCAGCACTCGATATTCCTAAATCAGATTCAATATAGGTATTTTGGTTTGATTGTAGATCTAATACTCGATCACCTTCTGCGAGTCCTAGTTCTTTCAACGCTCTTGCTAGTTGAAAAATTCGAGAACCAATTTCGCCAAAAGTTATCGATCCTTCGGGACCTTCGACTGCAATTCGATCCCGATAACGCCGCATGGACCGGGCAACAATTGTTCCGACATCCATTGGGCTCTCCTAGTTCAATCTCTTAATTATTCGCTGCGACGTAAGCGCTGTCCAACACCCAAGCGCCATCCGATAGAACAGTTACAGGGTTTATGTCTAACTCAAAACCATCATCCCAACCAGCAGTTGCATCTGTGATTCTTAGCACGAGCTCAATAAATGCGGCACGGTCCGCAGCTTTTGCACCGCGAACTCCAGCAAATAATTTTGCCAAGCGAGTTTCGTCAATCATGGTATTTACATCTTCATTACTTACAGGTAAAAGCCGAAGTGCAGTGTCGTTAATAACTTCAGTCAAAACACCACCGACACCAATCGTTAATACTCGACCAAGTGGTGACGGCGTAATGCCAACTAATACTTCAACGCCTTTAGGTATAAAACGCTCTACGAGAACTGATGCCTCGCCACTTTTTGCAATTGAAATTAAACGATCGAAAACTTCTGGGGCTTGCTCAGTAGAAATATTTAGTGCAACTCCGCCAGCATCGCTCTTATGTAGCAAACCTGGGATAACAGCTTTCAACACTGCTCGGCCACCAACTTTCATAACCGCTGCACTAACGTCACTCTTCTTGGAAACAACTAATGATTCCGGAACTGGCACACCAACGCTTTGCCATAAATTCTTTAGCTCTACCTCGCTCGCACCAGCATTGGGGGTTGCGGTTGTTAGCACTAGCGGCTTGCGTGAATATTTTGGGATTGGAAGTGAAACTACTCGCAATAATTCAAGTGCCCGAGCAGCACGTTCTGGTGTCGGGTAAACCGGAATATTAAATTGTGCCAATTTTTTTGCAGCTAATGGAGCTAGTGATTGCGCACCAGTTCGAGCCACAACAATTGGCAAAGATCTAACTTTCCCAGCAGCACCAAGAGCGTTAGCAATTCGCTCCACATCGTCTCCCACCAATACACAGAAAGCCGCAATAATTGCATCAACATTTTTATCATTAACCAATGTCGCCATACATTTTTCAAATAACTCTGGTGACGAAATCACAGCGGCAGTTACATCAACTGGATTAGTAGAGTTTCCGTAACTTGGGATAAATTCATCTAGCGCTGCAATGGTTTTGGGTGCTAACTCGGCTAGCTCTAGTCCGCATGCTTCCAGCGCGTCAGTTCCTAGAATTCCACTTCCACCAGAAGTTGTAATAATCGCTACGCGTTTTCCAATTAACTTCGTACCAGTCGTAAAAACTGCGCCAGCATCAAGTAACTCTTCTACATTGTTCACTCGCACCGCTCCGGTAGCTTTGATCGCGGCATCAACTACTCGATCACCAGTTGCTAACGCACCTGTATGTGAAGCTGCTGCTTCGGCACCGGCTTCAGATCGTCCGGCTTTTAAAATTGCGGTTGGTTTCTTTGCTGCTATATCACGTAACTGTGCAATCTCAGTTAAACCTTCGGTATAAATTAAAATTCCAGCAATGGTTTTATCTTCAGAGAGCGCCGTTGCGATATCCATTGTACTTACTTCAGCTTCGTTTCCAGTTGTAACTACAACACCAATTGGTAAATCTCGATCCAAGCCGAGCGAGTAAGTGCCATAACCGAGCGCACCGGATTGGCTTACTAACGCAAGTGAGCCTGCCAAAAGTGCAGTGCTATCCGATGAAAAAACTGGTGAAAAAGTTGCGGTCAATTTTGCAGCGCCACCGACCGAACCAATGCAATTTGGTCCAATTAATCTCATCCCAGATTTTTTCGCAATTGAAACCAATCTATCTTGCGCTATTGATCCGGCTGCATCCGCTTCAGCAAATCCAGATGCCATAACGGTTACAACGGGAACGCCAGCGCTTGCGCAATCTGATACTGCTGCTTCAACCGCGTTGAATGGCACCATTATTAGCGCTAAATCAATTGGCTTATTAATTTCAAAGATTGAAGCAAAAGCAGTTATTCCTAGAATAGTGCCACCTTTTGGATTTACTGGAAAAATTTCACCTTGGTATCCATGCTTTAGCAAATACTCAATTGGCAACCTTCCCATTGCGCCAACGCGTTCGGTAGCGCCGATGATTGCAACAGATTTAGCAGACCAAAGATTTGCAAGTTTGTTCATTAAAGAACAGCAAACCCTTCAATCTCTACCAACGCTTCAATATCCCAAAGCCGAGTTACTCCTACTAAAGTCATCGCCGGATAATCTTTACCAACTAATCGCTGCCAAACTTTCCCAATTTCACGCGCATTTGCACGGTAGTTCTCGGGATCCACTGAGAAAATTGAAAGTTTCGTTAAGTTAGAAGGATTTCCGCCAGCCTTAGATAGCGCAGTTAATAAATTAGAAAGTGCTTTTTCGAACTGTTCCACAATGCCGTTTCCAACGATTACACCGTCTTTGTTTAAGGCAGTCTGGCCAGCAAGGAAAATTAATTTCCCACCCTCGGTAGCAACCGCATGTGAGAACCCAATCGGAGCAGCTAATGACTCTGGGTTTATTCGCTTTAATGTGCTCATTTTTTCTCCCCAATTGTGGTGGCATCTAACCAACGCGCTTGGCCAGTTTCACCATTGCTAATAAAATCAATTGCAGCGATGGCAACTTCATCGGAAGTTAATAATCGGCCACCTGGTTGTTTTAAAGCTAAAGCGGCTCGTAACTCATCGCGAGTTTTACCAGTCCTTGTAGCTGTTACATCTAAACCTTTATCTAGCATTGGCGTATCAACATAACCAGGGCATAGCGCATTCACAGTAATTCCGTACTTACTTAATTCGACAGCGCTAGCACGGACTACTCCCACTACAGCATGTTTTGAAGCGGCATATGCAGTGACAAATGCTTCACCCATTAAGCCTGCAATGCTTGCAATCACAATTACTCGACCATAATTTACAGTTTTCATAACTGGTGTAGCGGCACGAATGAATCTAAATGGTGCTGTAGTGTTTATTGCTAACGTCTTTTCCCAAATCGCATCTGTAGTGTCTTCAATTTTCCGCACATCTGCTTCGCCCGCATTAAGAATTATTACGTCAATGCCACCCCACGTGGCAACTACTTTAGAAATAATCTCATTTGGAATATTTTTCGAAGTTGCATCCGCTGCGATTACTAGAGTTTCCCCAAGTGCACCGATAACAACTTCATTCAATTCAGATTCTGTTCGAGCAGTAACGGCAATTTTATGTTTAAGCGGATCATTTTTTAATTGCAAAACTATAGCCTTGCCGATGCCGCGCCCCGCGCCAGTTACCAAAATCCGGAGTTGTCGATCCATTTAAGAATTCCCCCTCCATAAGCGCACCATGTGCGTAATATCGTTTCATAAAACACCATGTTAATGGCGAGTAATGCTGCGGATGGTCAATAATACGCTACATGCAAGAGCGTAAAGCCATCATCTCTGCGGCGGTAAGAACCCCATTTGGCGCTTATTTTGGTGCTCTTTCCAAAGTTCGACCTGATGATTTATTGGCTTTCACAATTTCTGAATTAGTTAAGAAAGTTCCAAATTTAAATCTGGAATTAATTGACGATGTAATTATGGGCGATTCAAATGGTGCTGGTGAAGATAATCGAAATGTTGCGCGAATGGGTGCGCTACTTGCTGGACTTCCTGAAAGCATTCCTGGTGTAACTTTAAATAGATTATGCGGATCAGGTGGCGAAGCTGTGATTCAAGCATCTCGAGCAATTCGACTTGGTGATTACAACTATGTGATTGCAGGTGGAGTTGAATCAATGTCCCGGGCACCTTGGATAGTAGAGCGTGGCTCAAAAAAGAAACCAGAGCAAACCACTGATTTAGTGCTTAACCAATCAACTGTTGGTTGGCGGATGACTAATCCCAAATTCCCGGCAGACTGGATACAAAGTCTTGGTCGTTGCGCTGAAGAAGTAAGTCAAAGGTTTGGAATTACTCGAAAACAAGTAGATGAATGGTCACTCCGCTCCCATCAACGCGCTGCTGTGGCTTGGGATAAGAAAATCCATGATGGTTTTGTAGTTCCATTTAACGGGCTTACATCTGATGAATCAATCCGTCGCGATACTTCGCTGGAAAAACTTGGCGAATTACCTTCGGCTTTCTCTGAAGGTGGAACTGGAACTGCTGGAAACTCTTCTCCAATAAATGATGGCGCGGTTGCAATGTTGATTACAAGTGAAATTAATTGCGCTGAACTTGGACTTCCCGGTATCGGAAGAATTCTTGCTACCCAAGTAACTGCTACAAAGCCAAATGAGTTTTCCCGCGCGCCTGTATCTGCAATTCATAAAGTTTTAAAGAAAGTAGATAGAAAAGTGAGTGATATCAAAGTTTGGGAAATTAACGAAGCATTTGCTTCCATGGTTTTAACGGTTCTCCATGAAATTCCAGAAATCAAACCAGAGCGCGTAAATATCAATGGTGGCGCGATTGCGATTGGTCATCCAGTCGGAGGTTCGGCAGCCCGGGTAATCGTTGATTGCGCTCGTGAATTAAAGCGCCAAGGTGGCGGTATTGGTATCGCGGCCGCTTGTATCGGAGTAGGGCTAGGCATCGCTGTTGTTATTGAAGTTGCCGAGTAAAGTATCGCCATGATTAAACCGAGCGAGTTCACTGATATTACTTACGAAGTATCAGAATTAATCGCAACAATCACAATTAATCGTCCAGATCGCTATAACGCTCTCCGAGGTCGAACTGTTGACGAATTGCTTGCAGCATTTAAACATGCGTGGGTAGATAAAAACGTTGGCGCAATAATTCTCACTGGCGCTGGTGAAAAAGCTTTCTGTACTGGTGGCGATCAAAAAGAACGCGCAACTACCGGTGGTTATGGCGATACCGAAACCGGAATGTTTGAAATTGAATCACTTCATAAATTAATTCGCGCAGTTCCAAAGCCAGTCATCGCGGCGGTTAATGGTTTTGCAATTGGTGGCGGACATGTACTTCATGTGCTCTGCGACTTATCAATTGCGTCCGAAACCGCAAAGTTTGGCCAAGTTGGTCCCCGAGTTGGATCTTTTGATGCCGGGTTTGGCACTGCATATTTAGCCCGCGTTGTTGGCGAAAAACGTGCGCGTGAAATTTGGTTCCTATGTGAACAATATGATGCCGCGACTGCTGAGCGTTGGGGTTTAGTTAATAAAGTTGTTGCGCCTAATCAATTAATTTCAAGTGCACGCGAGTGGGCGAAAAAAGTTGCATCGCTCTCACCTACTGCGCTTAAAACACTAAAGCACTCATTTAATGCTGATTCTGACCATATTGGTGGCATTCAATCGCTAGCTTTTGATGTCCTTGATTTATATACCGAAACCGATGAATCTAAAGAAGGTGGCAAAGCTTTTACCGAAAAGCGTTCACCTGATTTCAATCAGTTCCGCTAAGGCAAATCAAATTTAAGTTCTGAGTGACTTCGCGCGACTAACTACAAAGTCACTCAGTGTGCGTATCGCTGATGGGATTCGAACCCACGACCTTCAACTGAGTCAAAGTTGCGCTCTATCCGCTGAGCTACAGCGATACACAAAGTGCAATCTAAATTGAGTAATAGATCGCTTTTTTGAGACTTGTTCAGAATGTGGAGAATAAAAAGATGTTAATATTTATTCAACTGAGTCAGAGTTGCGCAGATTATGCGCGGACTACAAAAAAGGCCCACAGGAAACTGTGGGCCTTTTTATATTTAACTTAAATTAGTAAGCGGACTTCTTCGCTTCTTCTGCCAATGCGTGATTAGTGATTGTGGTTCGGATATCCCAAATTTCTGGGAAAAATGTAAAGGAATTCAACTTGCTAAGGATTTCGACCGGAGTCCCTTGAGTGCCTGAAACTTTTGCACCAATGCTTCGCTCCACAACTTTGTAGTGGCGGTGGCGCCAAAGATAGATCCGTTCATCTAGCTCTGTAAGAGCTTCTGCTAACAAATAAAGGTCTTCGTATTTGCGATCGTTTAAATAAAGCGTTAACAGATCAATATTGGCTTCACCTAACAAACGATGAAATTCTTTCCCAAGTCCTGGAACTCCTTTACGAAGTCCGTTAAATCCTGGCGAATCAAACCCGGAGCCATGACCGAGCGCACGTCGAACTTGTTGGTAATCCCAAGGCGACATTTTTTCTAACATATCAAGGGCTTCATGACATTGGCGCATGCAGATTGCAATTCGATCAAATAGGCGAAGTGCGCCACGGATATCGTTCTTTTTCAAATAGTCGGTAGCTTCGGTAAGTTCGCTAATCGCTAGCTTTAACCAGAGTTCTGATGATTGGTGCACAACTGCAAAGAGCAGCTCGTCGCGATGTTCCCATTCACTTGGACTCTTCTGCAGACTTAATAACTCATCGGTGCGAACATAATTTTCGTAATCACTTTTAGCAGTTCCACCGAGTACTGGTTTTTTTGCTTCGCTCATTTATCCATCATATCTACTGGGGCAGGGCGTCCATCTGGATAAAACGCTGCTGCTGGTGAGCCTTCCGGCCGGAACACACCCAAAATCCAAAGATCTTCTGGATTTGGATTATGGATTGCATGTAGAAATCTAGGTGCAACATGAAATGCTGAACCTTTTTTCAACTCTTGAAGTGGACGCTCTGAAGTTACTAATCCGCCAGCGCCACGAACTATTACGCAAATTTCGTCATACAAGTGATAGTGATCTGGTGCGCCAGATGATGGAATAAATCCAACAAACATTGTGGCACCACGGCTGCCATTATTTTCATTAAATAGCGTCTCGTATTCGCGATCGCTTGAGGCTGCTTCTTTATTTGTTGCACCTAATTTAGTAATGATTACTCGCTTCGCCATATCGATTGGCTTTGCCAGCGCGCTTCCCCAAGGCGTAATAGGTGACGGGACTTCGATGACTAAGAAAGAAATCTTTGAAGAAGTTGAAATTACTAAGACCTCTCCCGCATAAGTAAGAATGGCGGATCCTTCAGAAATCTCACTCCTATTTTGGTTTATTTCAACTGCGCCTGCGCCATCTAATACATATATATAACTATCGCAAAGAGTGTTATTTAATTGGTGTGATGCGGCTGCAGAGAATTCATATTGCTCGCATCGGAGTGGTTCGGCGTATGGCCCGCCTGGGACTGTTTCAAATGCTGAAATTGCTGGCGAAATAATATTAGCTTTGACGCAATTTATATCTCTAACTACTCCGGCCGACATGGCAGCAATCTATATCAGAGAGTATGATTGGTCTATGAGTAAACATAGAAGTTCCGCTATTTGGTCAGGTCCAGTTCCAACTGGTAAAGGTTCGATGAAGTTTGGATTAGGTGGTCCAGAAGTTCCATATAACTTAACTGCCAGAGTTGAAGAAGAAAAAGGCACAAACCCAGAACAGCTAATTGCCGCTGCACATGCTGGTTGTTTCTCAATGGCGCTAACTAGCGATTTAGAAGATGCTGGAATTGATGGAAATTCTGTAACTATTAAAACTGAAGCGACCGCAACATTAGAGGGTAAGGCCGATGGTTTCTGGATTACCGAAATTCATTTAGTTTGCCGCGGGACTGTGCCAGGTATGAGTGACGCTGATTTCAAAACTTATGCTGAAAAAGCCAAGAAAACATGTCCGGTTTCTAAACTTTATGCCAGCGCAACCATTACTTTGGATGCTGCGTTAATTTAAGTTTTAAGCTAGTAAATGTTTATTTTTTGCAATAGAAGCAAGTAACCGCTCAATATCTTCACTGTTGTTATAAAAGTGTGGGCTAATTCGGATATTGCTATCGCGCGATGAAATCACAACTTTATCTTGGGCAACTGCGGCAACCATTGCGTGTTCATCGGTAACTTTGACGGCGAGCATCGCAGCATGAAAACCATCTCCAGCAGGGGTCGCGCACTTTCCGCCAAGTGAAGTGATGCCTTCGCGCATTTGGTTATGCAAAACCTTGGTATGTGCCCATGCATTATCTAGACCTACTTCAAGTAGTAATCCAAGTCCAGCTTTTGCAGCATAAAGACTTGGTATCGGTGGCGTTCCAGATTCAAATCGACGCGCATCTGGTGCTGGATCGTATTTCATAATATCCATTGCGAAAATATCGCGCGCTGCAAACCAACCGGTCATAGTTGGGATTGCTTTCATAACATTCTTCTTATTTACCAACATAAAGCCAACGCCAGGGCAGCTCAACATATATTTCAATACGCCGCCGACTAAGAAATCTGCACCTAATTCTTCAAAGTTAATTGGGATTGCTCCGGCAGATTGGTAAGCATCAACCAATACTGGAATACCGCGTGAATGTGCTAAATCAACAATAGCTTTGATGTCGGTCATCGAACCGTTACGATAACAAACATGAGTCACTGCTACTAAAACTGTTTTATCATCGATTGCTGCTGCAACTTTTGCGATATCTAACCGATTATCAGCTTCTGCGGGAACGTGCACAATCTCGGCACCACGAAGTTCTTGCGCATGTGAAATTTGGCCAACGGTTGGAAATTCCAAACCAGTTGTAACAATCTTGTTTTTGCCTTTTGTAAAATCAATTGCACTCATTAAAGAAGAAACGCCTGCAGACGCAGAAGTAGTAATTGCTACTTGATCTGGAGTTGTGCTGAAAACTTTCGCAATAAGTCCGCGAACATCTTCTTGACGACCAACCCACTCTTCCCAAAGTGATCCGCGTTCATCCATGCCATCTAAATATTGGCTAAAAGCGGCACGCACTTCATGGGAGAGCGCACCTTGGGAGCAACTATTTAAATATGCAACGGATCCAAAAACTGGAAACCGATCACGATATTTTGCAGCGGTATCAAGAGCCATGGTGCAATCCTCTCCTTTTTACCCCCGTTATGTGAACTTTAACCTTAAAAAGTGCCTTAGGTCACATGGAAAGTTATCGAATATTTATCTGCGGATACTTGAAAGCACGTTGCAAAGGGAGAAGTATCGTTGTCACTTATCGGAAGTTGCCCTCAATAATGAGGTCAAAGGATAATAAACATAGGGAGAGCATAAATGAAATTTACAAAAAGATTAGCAATTGGATTTGTGGTGCTTGCGCTCGCGCTTACTGGCTGTTCCAGTAGTAGCGAAAAAGCTGTTGATTGCACCGAGCCAATTCTGATTGGTGCAGCAATGGCACAGACTGGATTCATGTCCCCATTTGATGGTCCAGCTTTGACCACCGCACAGATCGCAGTCGATAAAATCAATGCTGCGGGTGGCGTTAACGGTTGTCAACTAGTTTTAGAAGCTGTTGATACTGAAACAAATCCCGATAAAGGACAACAGATTGCTACTGATCTCATCGCCAAAGGTGCAAAACTACTTCTCGTTACTTGTGATGCTGATATTAATTTAAAGTCTTCTCAAGTTGCTAACGATGCTGGAGTTCTCGTAATTGCTCCATGCGTTGGTTCAACCGCAATGGGTCCAGATAATGGACTTGATCTTGGTTATTCACTTGGCTCTGCCGTACCTGGCGAAGCTGCGATTATGGCTGAGTATGCATATGAGAAACTTGGTCAGACTGCAACGCTCTTTAAAGATATGTCTATCGCTTATACAACAAGCCAATGCGATGCTTTCGAAGCTCGATTCAAAGAGCTCGGTGGAACTGTGAAATCAGTTCAACAATTCAGCCAAACTCAAGCTGGTGCACTCGATAAGCCAGTTAAAGCACAGGTTGCTAATGCTAAGAAAGATGCAGCTGGCGTAATTGCACTTTGCTCTTACCCAGGCGGTGGAGCCGAAGCTCTTGCAGCAATTCGTGCTGGTGGCTTAAACACTCCAGTTATTTCTGGCTTTGGACTTGATGGTGCTTTCTGGTTAGGTGCTGTTCCAAATCTCAGTAACTTCACAACAGTTACTTACGCCTCGGTATTTGGTGATGACTCAAATCCAAAGGTAGTAGAACTTCTTGCTGCTTTTAAGGAAAAAACTGGTCAAGACGCTGCTACAGGTGGACTGATTACCGGTGCATCAGCAATTGAAGCATTTGCGTTAGCTGCAACACGCGCTAGCTCATTTGACGGAAAAGCAATGGCTGCAGAAATGAATAAGTTTGCCAACGAAGATTTAACCGCTGGCCCAACTTCATTTACAGACACTCTGCACGTCAACGTTTCCCGCCCAATGGCAGTCATAACTGTCACTAACGGAAAGCATGCATTTGTAGAATATCGCGCAGCAGTAAAGCCAACCTTCCCAACTAAGTAACTTAGTTTGAGGTTGTAACAATTAAATAGATAGAGGTGTGTGACCAACAGTCACACACCTCTATTTTTATTATATTAGGCTGTGCCGCATTGGAGAGGTGGTAAGTGGTGGAAAGTTCGTTTAGCGCGACTGGTATTAGTAAATCTTTTGGCGCGCTTAAAGTTTTAGAGAATGTATCCATCACAATTAATTCTGGTGAGATGGTTGGCTTGCTCGGCCCAAATGGTGCTGGGAAAACAACATTTATAAATATTGTTGCAGGTTATGAACATCAAGATAGTGGCTCAGTCTCACTTGATGGAAACTCTCTTGATGGAATGGCCCCACATGATCGAGCCCGCATTGGTTTAGCTAGAACTTTTCAATCCGGAAGACTTTTTTCAAATTTGCCGGTATCGGAAAATATTGCACTTGGTGCTCTTGGGCTGGGTACCACGACCAAAATCGCAAATGAGCGCACCAACTCCATTTTAGAAATCTTAAATTTGGATCCGCTAGCTAACCTAAAGGCCGGAAGCATCTCTCATGGAAATGCGCGCCTAGTCGGACTTGCCAGAGCAGTAGCGGCAAATCCAAAATATTTAATTATGGATGAGCCTGCAGCCGGACTAAATGAACACGAAGTTCCACATTTGCTTGATGCGCTATCGAAAATAAATAAGGACTTAGGTTGTGGGATGTTTTTAGTCGAACACAATGTTGGTCTTGTCGCGAAGGCATGTAGCAGGGTGGTTGTACTAAACACTGGAAATCTTATTTTTGATGGCACCCCATTTGATGCGCTAAATAATGATGCGGTTAAGAGTGCTTATTTGGGTGATACCTCACTTGAAGAAACTGCAGAAAGCAGTAAAAAATAATGTCGCTTCTTGAAGTTAATGACGTATATTCCGGATATGGAAAAGTAGAAGTCTTATTTGGCATTTCTTTTAAAATTGAACCAGGAAAATCTCTTGGAATTGTGGGACCAAACGGCGTTGGAAAATCAACACTACTAAAGACTATTGTGGGAGAAATCCAACCAAAGTCTGGAGCGATAAGTTTAAACGGAATTGAGATATTAGGAAAAGGTCCAGAAGATATTGTTAGATTGGGTCTCTGTCTAGTTCCAGAGGGCCGTCAAATCTTTGGTGGATTGAGTGTTGCTGAGAATCTTCAACTTGGACTTACTGGCCGACAAGATAAATCAACCAGTAAAAAGGCACTTGATAAAGTCAAGGAAATCTTCCCGGTTCTGACTTCGCATGCAAAACATCAAGCAGGAATGTTAAGTGGCGGCCAACAACAACAGTTAGCAATTGCAAGAGCGCTTATAGCTGACCCAAAAATCTTATTGCTAGATGAACCTAGTTTAGGTCTCTCGCCAACAGTAATTAAGGATGTTTTTGATCAACTTAAATCGATAATTTCCAATGGCACCTCTGTAATTATCGTCGAACAAAGAGCGCACTTAGTAACTAGCTTTGCTGACGAAACCTTAATAATGAGAAATGGCAAGATCCAAGCAAGAATTACACCTGAGGATGCGAAAGATGAATTGAAGTTAAAGCACGCTTACTTTGGATCGGATAACTAAATGATTCAAGCGATACTAGATGCGATTAGTCTCGGCGGAACATATGCACTTGCTGCCTTAGGTTTGGGTTTGGTATTCGGTGTTATGCGTTTAGTTAATTTTGCGCATGCTGAATTAATCACAATTTCTGCATACATTCTCGTTGTTACTAATGACCTACCTTTATTGGTGAGTTTCATAATTGCTGCGGTCGTAACTACGCTATTAGCGGTCGCGATGGAACTTTTAATTTATCGAAGGCTTCGGGGAACTGGGCCAGCAATCATGTTAATTGCATCTTTTGGGCTTTCAGTTTTACTACAACGCGTTTATGAGTTGATTTTTGGAGCTTTACCTAAATCTGCGGCAATTGCGCCATGGATGAGTGGTGAGGTTAAAGTTGCTGGAGCATCAGTCACAATTTCTAGTATTGCAACGGTAGTAATTACTATCGTGATTTTATTAATAGCTGGATATTTAATTGAACGTACTTCTTTGGGTTTACAGCTTCGCGCAGCAGCTATCGATTTTAAAACTGCACGTTTACTTGGAGTCCGTTCTAATCGATTGATTGCTGCCGCGTTTGCGATTAGCGGCGTTCTTGCTGCAATTGTCGGATTCATCGTCGTAGTTGAAAACCCTCAAGTTTCGCCGATGTATGGCGTCAACATAACAATTCTGGCGCTGGTTGGAATAGTTATTGGAGGAATATCTTCGCTTAGAGGATCCGCTCTCGGTGGGTTCATGGTTGGTGTGATTCTTAGTTTGCTAAATACTTTTCTGGGAAATGCGCGGGTTTATGCGTATTCATGGTTATTCCTTTTAGTATTAATAATTCTTCTAGTTAGACCTGGTGGAATCATGAGTAAAGCTAATGAAATGGAGAGAGTCTGATGGAAAAAATTAAGAACATCAGCGGAATTACCCGCTTTTCATTAACTGAACTCTTTGGTCCAATCCTAATTATTACTGCTGCATCCTGCTTAATCGGTTTTAGTTCAGCAAGCTTGATGCTTACCGTGCAATTTGCGCTTTGCTATTTTGTAATGGTTCTTGCTTTACAAGTTTTCGTAGGAAATTCAGGCGTTCTTTCATTTGGACATGGCGCTTTCGCGATGTTGGGAGCATTTGTCTCGGGTCTCTTAACAGCGCCAGTCCGAATTAAAAATAATGCGTTATCAATGACAGATTTATTGCAATCAATTGCAGATATTCAAGTAAATCTTTATCTGAGTTTATTGATTGCTGCAATTGTTGGTGGCGTAGTTGCAGGAATAACTGGAGTTTTCTTAATGAGATTGAATGGTCTTGCAGCCGGAATCGCAACTTTCGCTTTGTTAGGTGTTGCTTATAATTTCTTTTTCAACAATACGAAATTTGGCCCAGGCTCTCAAGCGCTACCAGGTGTTCCCAAATTTCAGAATTTATTCATTCCGCTGCTATTAGCTTTAGTGGCTTTGGTACTTGTTTATCTATTGAATGTATCTAGTATCGGTAGAACGCTAAGAGCAACTCGCGAAGATAATTTAGCGGCACCTGCTCTTGGAATTAACATTATTCGGGTTAGAAGAATTGCCTTTGCGCTCTCTGGGGCACTTGCTGGCTTAGCTGGCGCTATGTACTCACATGTAGCAGGAACAGTTCAAGTGCAAGATTATTACTTAGGCTTCACTTTTCTTACACTTTCAATGTTGGTAATTGGCGGTAGCGGCAGTATTTGGGGTGCGCTTGTCGGCACTCTACTTGTGATCTCAGTCGGACAAGTTTTACTGATGATGGAACAAGGTAAAGCAATCTTTGGATTATCGATTGATTTACCAAACGGTGCGAGGGCAATTTTCATTGCCGCCACTTTAGTCGTGGCTCTATTGTGGCGATCTTCAGGGGTAACAAATGGGAAAGAATTTGCATTTCCTAATTTTAAGAAAAAGTCTAACTAGGCATCAATCTGCCGCCGTTAACATCTAAAACAGTTCCGGTCATGTAAGAAGCGGCGTCACTGGCTAAAAATAAAACTGGCTGAACACATTCATTTATCTCTGGCATCCGTTTTAGCGGAATTGCATTTAGCACTTCATTTCTTTCAGATTCGGCTAGTGCGTCAAACATCCCTTGCAACCGTCCAGTTAAGAAAAGTCCAGGCGCAATTGCATTTACTCTAATTTTGTCAGCACCGACTTCGCGCGCAAGCCTGCGAGTTAAACCTAGAATGGCAGATTTTGCAGCGGCATATGGAACGCCCGTTACTGGGCTTGCGCCACGACCACCAATCGAAGAAAAAGTAACGATAGAACCGCCTCCAGCTTTTTTCATATGTTCTATTACCGCGCGCGCACAATTAAAAGTCCCTTTTACATTTACATCTAGGACTAAATCAATGTCTGCTTCGCTAATCTCATTTAAATCGCGCGGTGTGCCCAGCGATCCACCAGCTGCTGCAATTAAAATATCAACCCGGCCAAATTTTTCGGCGACTGCATCAACCGCCTTCTTGACTGCAGCATCATCGCGCACATCCACTACCTCCCCAATTACCTTTGATCCAGAAGTAGAAAAGGCGGCGACACTCTTTTGTAGGGTCTCTTGGTTGGTGTCAAATATTGCAACCATTGCGCCTTCGCTAAGCAGCGCCTCTGCAATAGCAGAACCAATACCACCGCTGCCCCCAGTAACGATTGCGGCTTTGCCATTAAATCTCGGACTTAACATGTAGTAACCCTAATCACTATCTCTGGCAGAAGTAAGTAAGTAACCCTATTCTTGGCACGGTTATTATCGCCGTACTGTAATTCGAAATGTACCGGATGGGAAAAAGGTAAAGGAGAGCTATGAAGATTCTTTCAATTGGCGGCGGCGCTGCTGGGCTTTACTTCGGAATTCTTATGAAAAAACAGAATCCAGCCCATGAAATAACCGTGGTTGAACGTAATCGCCCTTACGACACTTTCGGTTGGGGTGTTGTTTTTTCTGATCAAACGCTTAGTAATTTTGTGCGAGCAGATGAAAAAACTGCTCGCGAAATTCTTGGTTCATTCAATCATTGGGATGACATTGATGTACGGATCGATGATGAAAGTTTTATCTCTGGCGGCCACGGTTTCTGCGGAATCGGTCGCAAGCGGTTACTTAATATTTTGCAGACACGTTGTGAAGAACTTGGCGTAAATTTAGTTTTTGAAACTGAAGTGAAAGATGATCAAGAAATGGCTGCTAAATATGATGCTGATTTGGTAATAGCAGCTGATGGTTTAAACAGTGCAATCCGAACCCGCTACGCTGAAACTTTCAAGCCAGATATTGATACTCGTATCTGCCGCTTCGTTTGGCTCGGTACCAAGAAGATGTTTAAGGATTTTACTTTCTTGTTTAAAGAGACTGAATTTGGTTGGTTCCAAGCTCATGTTTATCAATTTGATGGTGACACTTCGACTTTTATTGTTGAAACCCCAGAAGAAGTTTGGAAAAAAGCTGGCCTAGAAGATATGTCGCAAGAAGAAGCTGTTGCTTTCTGCGAAAATTTATTTAAAGAACACCTTGATGGTGCAAAGCTTCTTACAAATGCAGCGCATTTAAGAGGGTCGGCTATTTGGATTAAATTCCCTAGAGTCATCTGCCAAGAGTGGATCCATTGGAACACTATTAAAGAAAAGAAAGTCCCAACGATTTTGATGGGTGATGCGGCTCATACTGCGCACTTCTCTATTGGATCTGGAACTAAATTAGCGATGGAAGATGCGATTGAACTTGCACGCTCATTCGAGACTCTTGCTGCGGGCTCTGGTGATAGTTCAGTAAACCTCGAATCAGTTCTAAAAACTTACCAAGATTTGCGATCTGTAGAAGTCTTAAAAATCCAGAACGCAGCCCGTAACGCTATGGAGTGGTTTGAACATATAGATCGCTACACCCGACTTCCTGCGGAGCAATTCAATTATTCGTTACTAACTAGATCGCAACGGATTAGCCATGAAAATTTACGAGTACGCGATGCTAACTTCTTAGATGGATACGAACGTTGGTATGCTGAAAAAGCATTTGCTGATGCCGGGGTACCCTTGCCAAAATCCGGTAGCCAAATCCCACCGATGCTCACACCGTTAAAAGTTCGTGATGTAGTTCTAAAAAATCGTATTGTGGTTTCGCCGATGGCGCAATATTCAGCTCATGACGGAATACCTGCTGATTATCACCTTGTGCATTTAGGTGCGCGTGCAATGGGTGGCGCAGGATTGGTATTTACCGAAATGACATGCGTGACTGCAGATGCTCGAATAACGCCAGGATGCCCAGGTATGTACACCCCAGAACACACTGCCGGATGGAAACGAATTGTAAATTTTGTTCACGAAAATTCCGAGGCCAAAATTGCGATGCAAATTGGTCATGCTGGTGCAAAAGGTGCAACAAACTTAGCTTGGGAGGGAATCGATAAACCAGTTGCAAGTGGTGGCTGGGAATTAATTTCAGCATCACCACAACAATATTTAGCAGGCGTTTCCCAAACTTCAAGGGCGATGACTCGCGAAGATATGGACCGAGTTAAAGCTGACTTTGTTCGCGCAACTAATGCTGGAGCTGAAGCTGGTTTCGATTGGCTAGAACTGCACGCTGCCCACGGCTATTTAATTTCTTCATTTATTTCCCCACTAACTAATAAACGAACTGATGAATACGGTGGCTCGCTAGAGAATCGACTCCGCTATCCGCTAGAAGTTTTCAACGCAGTCCGCGCCGCCTGGCCAGCTGGTAAACCAATCAGCGTTCGTATCTCAGCTCATGATTGGGTAGAAGGTGGAATTACCCCAAAAGATGCCGTTGAAATAGCGCGTGCATTTAAAGCTGCTGGGGCAGATGTCATTGACTGTTCGTCTGGGCAGGTTTCAAAAGAAGAGAAGCCAGTTTATGGTCGGATGTTCCAGACTCCATTCTCAGATCAAATCCGAAACGAGGTCGGCATAAAAACCATCGCAGTTGGCGCAATTTCTGAGGCTGATCATGCAAATACGATAATTGCAGCTGGTCGCGCCGATCTATGTGCAATAGCTCGTCCGCATTTAGCTAATCCAGCATGGACCCTGAATGAAGCTGCAAAAATCGGTTATCTAGATGTGAAATGGCCAAAACAATATGTATCAGCAAAAGTCCAACTTGAGCGAAATCTAGAACGCGAAAAGATGGCAGCTGAAGCAGCTCGTTCACTTATGACTTATGCAGAAATCACGGCAAAGTTTGAAGAGAGTTAAGCCTTAAAGCAACGCTCTTAACTTCTCGCCAGTTTCATCAGATAGTGCCGCACTTCGCAACGTCGAAATTCTAGTTGCTGCGGTTGAATCCTTAGATTCGCGCAATTTATCTACTTCACTCATTAATGAAGTGAAGTTACGCCAACCGTTTTTATGAGTATCACCATATCCCTTGATTACATTGGCGCTTTCGGCAATTTCATAAGCTAAATCATAATTTTCGGGCATAACAGCTAATATTTTGGTTAGCCATTGATCAATGCGTTCTTGTTCAAGATTAAATCGCAGCGAACGGCGGCGGATGAATTTAAGCCTTGCCAAAATATAGAGCAAAAAATATCCATGTAGTGAGGTAGTGTGCAGACGCATACCATTTATCGTTAATTTATTTATAAAATTAGTTACTGGCTTAGTTTTAATTATCCAACCACCCAAAAAAGTTGGCAAAGTATCAGCGATCTCTTCAGCCATTGGATGTAAGAATTCACGGACTTGCATAATTTGATTATCGCCAACCCGCGCTTCGTCGTTAACTCGATTAAATCTAGTGCGACGAGTTTTTAAATCAGCCACTCGAATTGTGTCTTCGTAAGTCATCCAGAGTGCGGTATATCGGGCTACCTCGTTGAGCGTCCGATATGTGCCATCACCAAATACTGAATCGCATTCTTTAACTGCCTCTAACCGGTCTAAATAAACTTTAGCGTAATCGGCATCTTGATAATCCGCAGTTCGTTTAATTCCGCTGATAGTCATTAAAGTAACAGCGCTTGGATAATCACTTTTAATTCTAGAAGCAAGGCCTTGTAACTTTGATCCAACCGCTCCATTTGGATTATTGAGAATTTCTAGCTCTTGCGCAGGAGTTAAGCCTAAATTAGCGGTTGGTGCATCGGCAGGCTTCGCACCAATTGAAATAGAAACTGGATTTGGTTTTGGCTTTAAAGAATTTTGCGCGATTTCAAAACTCTTTTCGAATGCTATTAAAGAATTTTTAACTCCTACGCCACTTCGCTCTATTGCAGATGCAAATTGATCTTTGGAAAATGGCAGTGCGCCACTGCCCGCGAGTGCGCCAAATAGCGAGGCTGAAATAACAGTTCCACTTTTATCTGCAACTTCTGCAAAATCTCCCGAAATAAATTTCTTGGCTGCTGCTTCACAAGCACTTAACAACTCTTCCGAACTTACTCGACCATCTCCCATCGCAGTCTTTTCAGTCATTGAATAAACTCGGTTTGTTGATGCGATAAAGGTTGTGGTCTCAGGTGTTACAAATCCGCGAAACACGGCGCGACCAGCTTCCATTAATTCTGAAGCGATCACAATATCTACCTCGCCAGGTGTTGGCATCGTGCTTAAGATCGGTTCTTTATTGCTCTGGTCATCTGCAAAAAATTCTAAGTAATAAATCGTTGCACCAGTTCGTTGCGCAACTCCCGGTACCGATGTGGTCTGTGCCCAATAACCTGAGTGCTCAGCTATATCGATACACCAATCAGCTAAAACGCCGCCGCCTTCGCCACCCATAGCTAAAACTGCCATTGTGATTGGTCTAGATTGATTAAGCATTTGGTTGGATTCCAACTAACCGTCGTTCAATTCCATTCTGCAAGAAACCAATTACTGCGCTCCGGATTGCTAATTTTGCTTTATCCCAAATTGATGGGTTAGTAATCACTTCAGTCCGGTAAAACGAAGGACATAAAACGGCGGCATGAGCGGCTTCGCCACAGAGGCCACAGCCAACGCAAGTGTTAAGAATCGTCGCCACTGGATCTTTTCGCATTGGATCTGGATTTGGTGCAATTGTTAGTGATGGGCAGCCATTTATGCGGATACAAGAGTGATCGCCAGTGCATGTGTCCGGGTCAATTCCAAATCGCTCTTTCACAACTCGCTTGCCTTCCTTAATTTTCTTAGCCATTGCTGGCTTCTCGCGACGCATCCGATTTAACGTACATTCACTTTGCGCCACAATAATTTTCGGACCTTTAACGCTTCCAGTCAGCGCACTTTTAAAAGTTTCACGCATTTCACTAACTTTGTAGGTATTGGTAATTGTCTTTACCCACTTGACGCCAATTCCGCGGACTGCTGCTTCAATCGGATGTTTAGTAGATCGCAATTCATTATCAGCTTGCGAAGAGAGAATGTCTTGGCCGCCAGTTGCAGCGCTATAAGCGTTATCTACAATAACTGTTAGACCATCACTCTGATTGAAAACTGCATTACCAATTCCGCTTGTTAAGCCGTTATGCCAGAAACCACCATCGCCCATAAACGAAATTACTTGTTTATCAGTTTCTATCGATTGGAATGCGGATGCCCCGGCAGACCCAAGCCCATAACCCATCGTGGTCGCACCGATATTAAACGGTGGCAAAATTGAAAAAAGGTGGCAACCAATGTCAGCACTGATGTGGTGTTTGCCAGTCTCGCGTTCTGCGAGTTTAAGTGCTGTAAAAATTGGGCGTTCTGGGCAACCAGTACAAAATGAAGGTGGTCGGCCGTGCACTTTCTCAGGTGCAATTCGCGTTTCTAGTGAAGTTGGTTTATCGCCATTTGGTCTAACAACTGCAGGAAGGGCGTTTTGGTCTAGTAATTCTGGTCCATACTTTTTAATGAATTCAGTGATTCCTTTAATTACATGAGCTGGCGTGTATTCCCCAGCGGGTGGCAACATCTCTTTTCCGAATAATTTTGTCGGAACATCAGCGCGACGAAGCACTGCATGCAGGTTTTGCTCTATGTAATCGGGTTGACCTTCTTCAACTAGCAAGACTGCACGCTTACTTTTCGCAAATTCGATAACTTCGTCATCGATTATTGGATAGGTAACGTTGAGAATATAAAGTGGAATTTTGCTATTTCCATAGACATCAGAAAGTCCAAGTAGTTGTAACGCCCGAATTACTGTGTTGTATAAACCGCCTTGCAAAATGATGCCAAAATCTTGCGCGCCATCATTTATAACTTCATTAATTTTATTCTCTTTAATGAACTTTACGGCCGCAGGCCAACGAACATTTAACTTTTCTTGCTCGTGTGCAAAAGATGCTGGTGGCAAAACTACTCGAGCTGGATCTTGACGTGGATTTTCAATCGCATCCTTCAAAGTGAAGGAAGGGCGAACATTATCTTTGGCAATAAATTTGCCATGAATGTGACAAGAGCGAAGTCGAAGTTCTAACATTACGGGAGTGTTGCTAGCCTCAGATAATCTAAAACCTAAATCAACCGAATCCACAATCGCAGTTAAATTTGGGCGCGGATCCATTAACCAAATTTGTGATTTCATCGCAAATGCATGTGAGCGCTCTTGCATAATCGAAGAACCTTCGCCGTAATCTTCACCAACAATAATTAGCGCACCACCGGTAACGCCACCGGATGAAAGGTTGGCGAGCGCATCGGAAGCAACGTTTGTGCCGACTGTTGATTTAAAAGTTACTGCACCACGTAATGGATAATGAACTGATGCGGCCAACATGGCAGCTGCAGTTGCTTCGGAAGCAGAGTTTTCAAAATGGATTCCGAGTTCTTCCAAAATTTCGTGTGCATCACCGAGCACGTCCATCAAGTGCGAAATTGGCGCACCTTGATAACCGCCTACATATGAGACGCCAGATTGCAGCAGCGCTTTAGTTACAGCGAGAATTCCTTCGCCGGCAAATTCCGCGCCAGCACCAACGCGCAGCTTTTCAACTTCAGCCGCAAACGAGCGCTCTGCCATGGTTTCTCTCCTCGCCGCGAACCTGCTTCCCAGGCCCCGCTTATCTTCGCCTACCGTGTGAGCGATGTCTACCCGAACCCCCCTTGCCGATATCTCAAATTAGTGGGAGATTTTCGTAACTGTTTTAGCCACAACTTTGTTAGGAGCACGTAAATGGCCGACCTAAAAGCACTTGCCAATGATTTAGCTTCGGGATCAGTTCAAGTTATTGATCTAACAGCGCCATTGCAAGCGAGCACACCGATTCTTGGATTACCACCTGAGATGGGACAGACTGCAAACTTTAAATTAGAACTTATCTCTCGTTACGACGATAAGGGTCCGGCTTGGTATTGGAATAACTTCCATACCGGCGAACACACTGGAACTCACTTTGATGCGCCAATTCACTGGGTGACTGGTAAAGACCTTGACGATGTTTCCCAAGTACCCCCAGCACGTTTAGTTGGTCCAGCAGTAGTTTTAGATTTTGCTAAAGAAGCTGCCGCAAATCCTGATTTCTGTTTAGACGTTTCTCATGTGCAGGCATGGGAAAAAGCTAATGGAGCGATTCCAAAAGGCGCTTGGGTAATGTTCCGCACCGGTTGGTCAAAATTCGGTGATGATGCAAAAGCATTTGCTAACGCAGATGAAAATGGTCCACACACACCAGGTCTAACGGTTGAGTGTGCGGAGTACTTTGCAACTAAGACTGAAATTCTAGGCATGGGCGTTGAAACCGTAGGAACTGATGCTGGCGGAGCTTTTGGCTTCTCAATGCCGTTCCCATGCCACACACTCTTCCTTGGAAATAATAAATATGGTCTAACGCAACTTCGCAATTTAGATAAGTTGCCTACAACCGGTGCAATCGTGATTGCAGCTCCGTTAAAGATTGTTGGCGGATCTGGCAGCCCTTGTCGCGTGTTAGCACTAGTTGCAAAATAAATAGTTAATTTAAAAAAACCCGCCATTTTAGCTGGCGGGTTTTTTTATTTTCGGATTAACGATTTCTTAATTTTTCCAAGATACTTTTCTGGGTTAATCGTTTTGCAACTAAGAATCCAGATCCGCCGCCTAAACCAGGGCCCGGATGAGTTGATGCTCCAATATGCCAAAGATTTTTAATTGGTGTTCGGTGTCCGGTCGCAGCGCTAAGTGGCCGCCATGGCGCGTATTGATCTACCCGGCAATCGCCAGCGTAAGGATCGCCCCCAACTAAGTTCTTATTCATCGCTTCGATCTGCACTGGTCCAAGCACAATTTTCGCAGTGATTGCGTTAAATAAGTTTGGGATTTGCTCTGCAACCTGAGCAAGCACACGATCTGCATATCTATTTAGCCGTTCTTCATTCCAAGAACCATCACCTGGATTTATTTCACCCGCTAAATCACCGAGGATCTTTCGTGGGTTTTCCTGTAATTGAATCCAAAGTATCGATGTTCCCGCAGGTGCTCGTGAAGGATCAACAGTTGTAGGTTGTCCCACCACAATTGTTGGTCGCTTAGCTAACCAACCACGATTTGAAGCATTTACCGATTCAGATAACGAATTCATCCCGTCCAAGATATGCACAATCGCAACATCTTTTAACCGTGAATCCGCTTTCCATTGTGGTGGTTCGGATAGCGCAAGATGTATTTGAATTGCGGCGCGACCATATCTAAATGAATCCGCGGATTTTGTGATTTCAGTTGGAATCTTTTCCTCAGATAACAAGCCTTGATATAACGCTTGCGGCGTTACCGAAGCTAGAACAGATCTTGTCGCGCTAAATTCTCGGCCGTCGGCAAGTTTTACACCGGTAGCTTTGCCATTTGAAGTTGTAACTTTTACTACATCTGCGCTGGTTAATAGTTCACCGCCAGCATCTTTTATAATTCCAATTAACGCTTCAACTAACTTTATCCCACCGCCGACCGGCACAGGCATGCCGCCAAAAGCAACAGCAGCGCCAATAACTTTTGTAATAAAAGCACTTGCAGCATCATCTGGGCCAAGTCCATTATGTAGCGCCCACGGCGCTAATAGTGATTTCGTAACTTCCGATGAGAATGTTCGATCGAGCCAAGGTGCAGCTGGTTCAAGTAATTCCGCACCAGTTGCAACTAAGCCGCGATTTCCAAATCGTTTTCGTGCAGTGCGTGCCAACTTCAGCGAATTAGTGCGCCAGAAATCAGCGCCTAGCAATCCAAAAGCTAAATCAATTTTTGCGCCAAACTCTTGCATCATCCCGCTCCATGCTGCGCCATCGCCTAAACGGTCCATCTCTTTTGCAGTCTCTACTGGATCGGTTGAAAGAATTGCAGTACCGGCGCTACAAACAACACCAGTTGGTGATGTTGTGTTTTTATATATAACTCCACGTTTTGTAAGTTCTTCGGCTAGTTCGGCATATGCGGGTCCGCCAACAAATAACGGATGCCAACTTGAAAGTAGTTCGTGGGTAAAACCAGGAAGAGTTGCGGCTTCGGTTCGAATTGCACCGCCAGCAACGTTATTTCGCTCGCAAAGTAAAACTTTCCAACCAGATTGGGATAACACTGCTCCAGCTACCAGCGCGTTTATTCCGCTGCCGACAACTATTGCGTCATAACTTTTCTGGCTCATTTAAATTCTCCCCGCGACTTGGTGTTGAAATCTAAGTCTATTTTTCATGGATAGTCCAGAATGGCAAATTATTGAATTGATTTAGCGCGCGTGAGAGGATCGGCAAATGAGTAATTTTGATGTAATCGTTATTGGGTCGGGCATAAACGGACTCAGCTCTGCAGCTCTTTTAGCTAAACGCGGTAAGCGAACCTTAGTTCTCGAATCTAACGATTCTTGTGGTGGCGCAGTTCGAACCGAAGAAATAACGCTGCCTGGTTTTAAACACGATTTATTCGCTACAAATTTAAGTCTTTTTGCAGGCGGGCCAATTATGGCTGCACTGAAAGACGATCTAATCCGTAATGGGTTGGAATTTGTTCCTTCTAACAAACCATTTATATCGCTCTTTCCAGATGGTAAATCACTTGGGATCGTGATGGATCGTGAAACAAATATTGCCACTCTTAGAAAAGTTGTACCGAACGATGTTAAATCATGGCAAGCTTTAACGGCTCTCCTTGGAAAATTTGCACCACACCTCTTCCCGCTCTTGGGTGCAGAGTTGCCATCTTTTGCGGCTGCTAAGTCAATTTTTAAAACTTGGCGCGCATTAGGTACAACCGGATTATTCCAATTAATTAGATTACTGCTGCAATCATCAAGAGCTTTTACTGACGAATATTTTGTACACCCTGAAACCAAGGCCTTGGCTGCAATTTGGGGAATGCATCTAGATTACGGTCCAGATATTTCTGGCGGTGCGCTCTTCTCATTCTTGGAATCTATTGGCGGACAAGAGTTTGGAATGGTTTTAGGTAAAGGTGGCGCAGATACTCTAGTTAAATCATTAATTGGTGTAATTACAGATAATGGCGGAACCATAAAAGTTAGTTCAAAAGTTGTTGAGATTATTACGGAGAATGAGAAAGCGATTGGAATCCGAACTGCAGATGGTGCCGTATTTAACGCAAAAAATATTATTGCAAATGTAAACCCAGCTCTAATTCCAAATCTATTAAACTCAACTCTATCTAACTCTGAAAAAGTGGCTGAAGTGAAGAAATTCCGCCCTGGGTTATCGACGATGATGATCCATCTTGCAATGGATGACCTTCCACCTTGGAAAGCCACAGAAGCTAAAGAATTCAATTACATTCATATCGCACCTTATATTGATGATTTAGCAATGACATATACCCAAGCTGCTGCGGGATTATTACCAAGTTCTCCTGCTCTAGTTATCGGACAACCAACGGTAACCGATTCATCACGCGCACCAGAAGGTAAACATGTACTTTGGATTCAAGTACGAGTTCTACCGCTAGATATTAAGGGTGATGCCCGTAGTGAAATTTCTGGCAATACTTGGGATCAAATTGGCGAACAGTACGCGGATCGAATCATTGAAATAATTGAAAGTTACGCGCCCGGAATTAAATCTAAAATTCTTTCTCGAAAAGTTTTAACTCCAACCGATTTAGAGCGATACAACGCCAATTTGATTAAAGGCGATTCACTCGGCGGAAGTCATCATCCAGCACAATTCTTTTTCTTACGCCCAACTCCATCTTGGAATCGACATCGAACACCGATTGATGGGCTATTTATTTGCGGCTCTGGTACCTGGCCAGGTGGCGGCGTTGGCGGCGGCAGTGGCGCTATGGTTGCAAAGATTATTCGTTAAGAAATTTTTTCTTCCACTCAGCTGGCCAAGTTTTCGAACCAGTTTCTTTATCTGGTGAATGCACAATTATGTAATTTCCTTCGGCCGCAATTTCATCGCCGACAAACGCTTTGAAATCTAGCTCCATTGAAGAATTGCCTACGCGAATTACATTTAGCTGGGTTCTAACAACTTCCCCAAAGAAAATCCGACGGCGATATTCCATTTGAACTTTAACTCTTGGAATCTGTCCAAATAGCGTTACCGGAAGCCCTAGGTCGCGATAGAGCTTTGCTTCTAACTCTTCTACCCAGCGGAAAACGCTGGCGTAATGGTGGTGCCCAGCAGCATCAGTTTCATCCCACTCTAGAAATCTAATTATTTCAACGGATGCACCAGCATTTAAATTGCTCATCTGGGAAGTATCTCATGGCGTTATTAGATACTCACTTATAGCTTCCGATACTCTCGCCACATGCAAGCCAGTAACGCAAAGCCAACCATCATCCTTGCGACTAGCAACGGTATTGGCATGGGCCATTTAGCTCGTGCTACGGCGATCGGAGTGGCTCTTCAAGATCGTGCCAATCCAATAATTATTTCAATGGCAAGCGCGGTCGCAGAGATTCCAGAAGCAACCGGAATCCCTGCCGAATATATAACTGGTCGAGACCGCGGTTTGATGCCTAGATATAAATGGGATAAATATTTAAAAGATCGAATTCTTGCCTTAGTTGAAGAGACTGGCGCCACAATTCTTACTTTTGATGGCGTAGTTCCATATCCAGGAATACTCGCAGCAAAAATGGCAAAACCTGAGTTGACATTAATTTGGATCCGTCGTGGTTTATGGCAGAAGAAACCACAGCGCTTTGTATTGGGAGCACAATCAAAAATTATGGATTATGTAATTGAACCCGGTGATTACGCTCGCGCATACGATAAAGGGCCAACATCAAAACGAAAGGAATCAAAATTAGTTTCACCTGTCTCGCTTTATAAAGAAAGTAGCACGCTAAATAAAAAGGCGGCAAAAGAAAAATTAGGACTGGATGTGAATCGACCTGCCGTCTTGGTTCAACTCGGTACTGGTGATGCAGATGTAAACGAAAAAATGCGAGCCGCACTATCTGGGCTAATTGGATGGAAAGATCTACAAGTTGTTTTGACCAAAGAACCAAAAGATAAGAACGGTAATTCGTTAGCTCCTACTGGACTTGATCTCAAAGTGGTCCGTTACTTTCCATTGGCAGACTTACTTCATGCCTTCGAAGCTGGTATTTGTGCTGCAGGGTATAACGGTGTCCATGAATTATTGGCTGCTGGTTTGCCAACGGTTTTTGTAGCAAATATCCGAGGTACCGATGATCAAGAAACTCGCGCCCGTTGGTGTGCTGATAACAGAGTCGCGCTAATGGCCGACCAATCAAACCTTACTGATATTGAAAATACCGTTAAGAAACTTCAAATCGAGAGCGTTAGGAAATCACTATCCGAAAGTTGCGCAAAACTTCCAGCGACAACAGGCGCAGCGGAAATTGCTGATTTCTTGCTAACTCTCTCAAAGCCGTTAGTAGAAACTAAAATATTGCGAAGTATTAAATATAGTGGGTATTCTATTTATGAAGTTCTGCGAAAGAGCCCACTCAACGCTATTAAGTATTTAACTATTTTCTTTCTGGAAAAAGTTGGACTCTCCTATAGAACGCTATTTCCACATAAGGCAAATACTCCGCAACTTACAGGAGCGCCTATTTACTCTGATTCGTCAAAAGCAGAAGAGCTACAGGCATTTGTTAAAGCTCCGAGAAGATTCGAACATCTGATTTCAAACTCATCGCCAGAATATCTGCAGCGCCGTCACGAAATCGCAAACCGTGCTTATGAATTACCCGCCAAAGGTTCAAAAAAATGAGGCTAGGTGTTT
>BJFY01000008.1 GCA_014190155.1 Actinomycetes bacterium
ACCACAACCACAACCACAACCACAACCACAACCACAACCACAACCACAACCACAACCACAACCACAGCCACAGCCTTCTCAATCTACTTCGAGTCCTGTGACCGAGGTTTCATCTTCGTATACTGAACTGACTGCTAGCTCCGGTACGAAAATTTCATCGGCTACAGCGCCATCGAGTTATCTAGCAGCGATGGGATATGCGAGTACCAGTGGCACTTCACTTTTTGATCACCCAAGTGGGCTAGCAAGTGATGGCAGTAATTTAATTTTAGTTGACCGTGGAAATAATAGAATTCTAGTTTGGAAAACTGCTCCAACAAGTCCAACAACCGCACCAGATTTTGTGCTCTGCCAACAAAACAACACAAGTACTACCAGCGGTAATTCGCTTAGCCAATGTAACTGGCCAAGTGATGCTATCGTGACATCAACCGGAAAACTTTTAGTTGCCGATAGCGACAACTTTCGAATTTTAGTATGGTCAACTATGCCGACCAGTACTGGTACGAGTGCAAGTTATGCAATTGATTTAGGAGCAGATGCTTGGCCTTGGGGAATCTGGTCAGATGGGACCCGAGTTGTCGCATCTATGGCGGGCAAAAGTAGATTATCTTTTTGGAATACATTTCCAACAACAGGTTCGGAATCCCCATCATTTTCCATAGATGGCAGCGCGTCCACATGTATTGGTACCCCACGTGGTTTGGTAAGCAACGGTACGGTTTTAATGACTGGCGATCACAACGGAAAATGTGGTGAGGATAAAGGAATACATGTTTACACAACCTTTCCTACCTCTGCCACAACTAAACCCAATTACATGATTGTTCCTGGTGACTCAAACTATGCATGGCCTATGGGTACTTTTGATCGCACAACAGGAATAGCATATTTGCTCTCTAAAACTTTAGAAGAATTTACAAGTTTCCCTGCAACAAAGCCAACGGGCAAGCAACTAGCCTCAAATACAGATTTTGAAGGTGGCGATGGTGGCGATGTTGAGATTGTTAATGGATACATGTATATAACCGAATATAATGGCAACCGTATCTCAGTATTTAAAGGAATTCCGTCCGCTACCGCCACACCTGATTTCTATCTTGGCTTAGCATCTACAACTATTACAAAGCCAGTAGAGAATCCACTAAAAACAAATTACTTAATTACCAATCCCCAAGTTGCCACCCTCGATGGTGCCATGGCAATCAATAGTGACTTTAACCGTGCGATATACGTTTGGAAGAAAATTCCAGCAACTAGCGGTGCAAAACCTGATTTAGTTTGGAGTATGCAGAACCAAAATGATCCTAATCCACTCCTTGCGATGGATTTCCAACCCGACTCATCTGATACTGGAAAGCTTGACGGTAAGTCAATTTATGCCGCAGCAGGCGAGAAAACATTTGTGGTCTGGGAAGGTATCCCAACTTCCAAAACTTCGGTTCCGATTTTAAATATAAAAGACTCCATTGGAACCGTAACCTTTAATGAGCACCTTCGCGTAGCAGTTGATGATAAGTACTTCTATATTTTAGATGGTGGTGCAAAAAAGATTTATGTTTGGCTTGGACTACCAACTGGAAAAACTGATAGCCCAGATTTCACGTTAACTGCAGGGGCCAATCGCATTCGATCTGATGGCAAATACTTGGTTGCTGCAAGTCTCTACAACCAACCACACATTTTAATATGGAGCGTTTCCACGTTAAAAGCTGGTGCTGAGCCGACTGGAAAAGTTGCATACACAATGAATTTGCCACAAGATGCGATTTCGGTTGGAGATGCGTTATATGTTGCCGATACAAGTTTCCATCGCGTGCTCTACTGGAGTTCGATTACTGCTGCCATGAGCGGCACTGCTCCCGACGCTTTCGTTGGCACTGGAACAAGTACTTCAGATCTTCGACCTGGACAGAGCGAAACTGAGTTCCGTTGGCCCGCCTCGTTATGGATTGAGAATGGCTACCTCTGGGTGGGAGAAAGAAAATTCGGACACAGAATTTTCCGTTATAACTTAAGTTAGTTTACTTTAAGTTTTTTTCGACGGCTAATAATCTGACCTACTACCACAATAATTAGCGCAATAAAGAACATCGAACTACCGATCACATTGGCTTGTGCTGGAATACCTCGGGCAGCAGATACATAAACAAATTTAGGAAATGTGGCAACAGTTCCGGAGTTGAAGTTTGTAATGATGAAATCGTCAAAAGAAAGACTGAAGGAGAGAAGTGCTGCACCAGCGATACCAGGCATCACTAGTGGCAAAGTTATATAGCGAAAGGTTTCGCGTTCGTTTGCATATAGATCCATAGCCGCTTGTTCTAACCGAGGATCAAGGCTGGCGATTCTTGCCTTAACAGTTACTACTACGAATGAAATACAGAACATCACGTGCGCAATAATGATTGTGGTCATGCCTGGATTAATCCGGAAGTTTAAAAACATAGCTAAAAGCGATGCGCCAAGGACAACTTCGGGTGTAGCCATTGGTAGAAAAATCAAAAGATTTATTACTGAACGCCCTTTAAAGCGATAACGGCCAAGTGCAAAAGCAATCATGGTGCCAAGGATGGTTGCAAGAATTGTGGAGATTAATCCAATTTTGAGTGAATTACCCAGCGCTGAGCAAACTTCTGGCGCTCCACAAGGATTCTTCCAATTATCGAGTGTGAATCCTTTCCAGATTAAATTGCTCTTACCGGCGTCATTAAATGAGAACGCAAAAGTGTAAGCAACTGGAATAAATAGATAAATAAATGCTAGTGCGGCGTATATCCTGATTAAGTTACGGGCAAACCAACGTGAAGCCCGGTGTGAAAGCGTTGGCATTGGCGCTGGCGCAAGAGTGGTGGTTTTCATACCAATTCATCCGTTCCAGATTTGCGAATGTAGAGCGTTACTAAAATCAAGATAGCGGCCATTAAAGTAAAGGAGAGTGCAGCAGCGGTGGGGTAATCGACAATCGCAAAGAAGCGCGAATCAATAACGTTACCAATCATTCGAGTATTTGGATTTCCTAATAAGTAAGCATTTACATAATCACCAGCAGCTGGGATGAAAGTTAGAAGAGTCCCAGCGACAACGCCAGGCATAGATAAGGGCACAGTTACTCGGCGAAAAGTGGTTAAACCATTGGCGTACAGATCACCAGCTGCTTCTAGTGTTCGAGGGTCAATACGCTCCAAACTCGCATAAAGCGGCAGGGTCATGAATGGCAGAAAGTTATAAGTTAAACCAGATACAACTGCAAATGGTGTTGAAGTTAAGCGGATGTCATTACTGAAAAATGGAAGCGCTTTTAAGAATGAAACTACCGGTCCCTCATCCCCCAGAATCTGAGTCCAAGCAATGGTACGGAGCAAGAACGAAGTAAAAAATGGTGCCACCACAAGAACTAATAAGAAACTGCGCATTTTTCCAGCTTTGAAAGCAATCATGTATGCGAGCGGATAAGCAATTGCTAGTGCAAGAAGCGTCGCAATTCCGGCATAAATAAATGAACGCAAGAATTGATCTTTATTAGCGCTAAATGCATCAAGGTAATTTTGAAACCGAAGTGATTGCACATATGTTCCAACAGCTGCGCCTTCTGGACGAGTCATAGTGGAGGTACTTGCCAGAGTTGCAATTGGAAGTACAAAGAATCCAATCAGCCAGACCATACCTGGAAGAAGTAAAAGGTAAGGAGTTAGCGATCGCTTCTTTGCTGCATTATCGATAGCTGGCGCACTTGCGTGCGTAGTCGCATGTAAAAATGCCATTAGCTTTTCTTAATCAGCTTCGTGATCTACATCTGCACCGGCAGAGAGATCTTGATCGCCATCAAGCGCGAAAGTGTGAGCTGGTTCCCAAGATATTGAGACGGTATCCCCTACTTTAATATCTGGAGCGCCGGCATCGTTTTGTTCGAAAACAACTAACTCTTCATTCCACGATGTCTTAACTAAATATTGCGTAGAAACGCCGACAAAAGATGCATCCGTAACGGTGCCGTTGCCAATTGAATTCTTACTATTGGCATTGATATTTAATTTCTCTGGGCGTACACCAATTAATACTCTGTCACCGTGTGAAGCCATCCGCGCAATTGGAACTTCGATATCGATGCCGTGAATCTTCACTGAGGCGTTAGTGCCAGATCTTGAGTTAACTTTGCCTTTAATCAAGTTAGATTGACCAAGGAAGTTAGCAACGAAAGCAGTTTTTGGTGACTCATAGAGTTCTGCTGGTGATCCCATCTGTTCAATTTTTCCTTGGTTCATAACAGCGATTGTGTCTGCCATTGTCATCGCTTCTTCTTGGTCGTGCGTAACGTGAATGAAGGTAATTCCAACTTCCATCTGAATCCGCTTCAATTCAATCTGCATTTGGCGACGAAGTTTTAAATCAAGTGCGCCGAGTGGTTCATCCAGAAGCAATACTTCTGGCTTATTTACGATCGCTCGAGCGACCGCAATACGTTGTTGTTGGCCACCGGAGAGTTGGTTTGGCTTACGTTCGGCAAGGTGTCCGAGTTCTACCAATTCCAAAACGTTATCGACATCTTTCTTTACATCTTTAACACCGCGACGACGTAAGCCAAATGCGATGTTTTCAAAGATAGTTAAATGTGGGAAGAGTGCGTAGTTTTGGAAGACGGTATTTACTGGACGTCGATACGGTTTTGCAGTTGTAATATCGGTATCGCCAATTGAAATCATGCCTTGGGTAGGTTCTTCTAGTCCGGCAATCATACGCAGCGTCGTAGTTTTCCCACATCCGGAAGGGCCAAGAAGTGCAAAGAAAGAACCGCGCGGCACCGTTAGCGAAAGATCATCAACAGCGATGAAATCAGCAAACCGCTTTGTTAAACGGTTGAGATGTAAATCGCCCCTACTGTCCGAAACTTTCGGGTTCGACATTAGTACTTAGTTGCCAGTTGCTTCATCAAAAGCAGTCTGGAACTTAGTGCTCTCATCTGTTGTAAGACCACGGAAAACTTTAACTTTTGCAAGCGTTGCGGCATCCGGGAAAATGTATGGGCTGGCTGCAAGAACTGGATCTATTTTTTCAAGTTCAGGTTGAGCAGCTTCAACTGGGCAGATGTAATTAACATATGCCGCAACTTGCGCTGCAACTGCAGGTTCGTAGTAATAGTTAATTAGCGCTTCTGCATTCTTTTTATGAGCTGAAGTTGATGGAATAAGTACGTTATCGCTCCAAAGGGTTCCACCAGATTCTGGAATTGCGAAATCGAATTTACCCTTGTTTTCGGTCTTAAGGACGAACAAGTCACCAGACCAACCAATAACAGCTACTGCATCGCCGCTTACCAGACTTTCAGTATATGCATTTCCTTTTACTTGTCGGATAAAGCCATCTGCAATTTTTCCTTTAAGGAAATCGATTGCGTTCATATATTGATCTTCAGTGAACGCACCTGATGGATCTACGCCTTGATATTGCATAATAATTCCCATGGTGTCGCGTAGCTCAGAGAGCACCATAATCCGACCCTTATTTTCTTTTGCAAAAAGATCATCAATCGTGTGAACGCCTTTTTTAATCTTTTCAGTGTTCCAACCAAAACCAGCAAAACCAGATTGCCAAGTTAATGAATAGTGGCGACCTTGGTCATAGCCAACATCGTTTAAAATTGCACGGATGTTTTTCTTATTTGGAATGTTTGCTTCATCAAATTTTGCAGCGTATCCAAGCTGAATCCAACGATCAACCATCCAATCGGTTGGAGTTACTACGTCATAACCAATATCCGAACCAATTTTTAACTGTCCTTGTACTTTGCCGTAGAAAGTGTTGTTATCGTCGATATCTTCTTTATATGTTGGAGTAATCCCAGTCTTTGCGGCAAATGCTTCAAGAGTTGGGTATTTCTTAGAAGCTTCATCGAAATCTAGGTAATAAGGCCAGCTAGCCCAACGTACAATTTTTTCGGTATCGCTAACATCTTCAACAGTTTTTACGGCGGTATCACCAGCACCAGTTCCGCATGAAGCGAGCGCCACGCTCGCACCGATTGCGCCAACGCCAGCAAGTACGCCACGACGTGAGAGCTGTGCATTGATAATTGATTTAGTTATTGGGTTTAACTTCTCGTTCTGATTGGCGGACATGGCTCTACTTTCTGACTCGAAGTGGCGATTTAAATTCCTCTGCGGACTTTACAACCAAAATTAGGCGTTTAGGTTGGTCATGACATGCTTAATTCGGGTGTAATCCTCGAACCCATATTGAGAAAGGTCTTTGCCGTACCCCGAGTGCTTGAAGCCACCGTGTGGCATCTCGGCCACGACTGGAATGTGAGTGTTGATCCAAACGCATCCAAAGTCGAATGCTCGAGCAAGCCGCATGGCTCTACCGTGATCTTTGGTCCAGATACTGGAAGCTAATCCATATTTCACGCCGTTGGCATTTCTGATTGCTTCGGCTTCATCAGTAAACTTCTGGATGGTAATTACTGGTCCAAATATTTCATTTTGGATCATCTCGTCATCCTGACGAAGGCCCGATACAACAGTGGGTGGGAAGAAATATCCGGGTTGATTAAGCGCAACGCCGCCGGCCTGCACCGTGGCATGGGATGGGGTGCGGTTAAAGAAGTCGCTGACTCGGGCTAATTGATTGGCATTATTTACTGGTCCGACCAGAACGTCTTGATCTGGCATGCCAATCGCAATTTTATTCTTGGCTTGGTCAGTTAATAGCGCGACCATATCGTCATATGCGCTCGCTTCTACCAATACTCGAGTCGCAGCGGTGCAATCTTGGCCAGCGTTGAAATATCCAGCAATTGCAATCGCCTCGGCTGCAGCTTCTAAGTCTGCATCATCAAATACAACTACCGGAGCTTTGCCACCTAGTTCAAGGTGAACTTTCTTTAAATCCCTCGCTGCAGATCCAGCAACTTCCATACCAGCTCTTACTGAACCAGTAATGGAAACCATCTGCGGGATTGCATGATCGATAAGTGCGCGACCGCTATCGCGATCACCACAGATGACGTTAAAAACACCAGCAGGTAAAAATTCTGACATTAATTCAGCCATCCAGAGAGTTGATACGGGGGTTGTATCACTTGGTTTTAAAACAACAGTATTTCCAGCAGCGATGGCTGGGGCCCACTTCCAAACTGCCATCATCATTGGATAATTCCATGGCGTAACTTGCGCGCATACTCCAATTGGTTCGCGACGAATAAAGGAAGTCATGCCGCGCATATATTCGCCAGCGGAACGACCTTCTAGGTTCCGGGCAGCGCCGGCAAAAAAGCGAATCTGGTCTAACATGGGTGGAATCTCTTCCGAAGTTGTAACTGCTAGCGGCTTTCCGGTGTTCTCACTTTCAAGAGCAACTAGCTCGTCGGCACGAGATTCAATCGCATCTGCGATTTTTAATAACGCTTTTTGTCGTTCGCTTGGTGTGGAATCACGAAAGTCTTCAAATGCTTTTGCGGCCGCGTTCATAGCACTATCTACATCTGCCGTGTTGGAAATCGGTGCCTTTGCGAATACTTGACCGGTAGCTGGATTAATTAGATCCGAGGTTTTTCCACTTGTTGTAGGAACGCTCTTGCCGTTGATGAAATTGTTTAAGGTTTTCATTCCGATTCCTTTTCCTGGTTATGGTTCCGAATTTACCCGTTAAAGCTAAAAATTAAAACCCCTTGATTAAACTTTTTCAGCTGCGGCGAGCTGGCCACAAGCGCCATCAATTTCGCGGCCGCGAGTATCACGAACCGTTACCGTAACTCCATAATCTTCCAGAATTTTTACAAATTCCATCTCATCTTTCTTGCGAGATGCTGTCCATTTAGAACCGGGCGTTGGGTTTAGTGGGATTAAGTTAACGTGAGCATCGCGGTTTTTTAATAGTCGACCAAGTAAATCCGCCCGCCAGGCTTGATCATTAATATCTCTAATCATTGCGTATTCGATTGAATAACGACGACCAGTGTTATCTGAATATGCATCTGCAGCCATCAAAACTTCTTTAACTTTCCAACGAGAATTAATAGGCACCAAAGTGTCGCGAAGTTCATCATCTGGTGTGTGAAGTGAGATTGCAAGCGTTACTTGAATATCTTCCTTCATTAACTTTTCAATACCCGGAACTAAACCGACTGTTGAAACCGTTACTGATCGTGCACCGATACCAAGTCCATCCGGGTTTGGCGAAATAATATTTCTAACGGTGCGAATAACTGGGTTGTAATTAGCTAACGGTTCGCCCATTCCCATAAAGACGATATTTGAAAGCCGCGTTGGCCCGTCTCCGATTTCACCATCGTTGCAAGCTTTCGCTGCGGCAACAATTTGTGCGGTAATTTCACCGGCGGTTAAGTTTCTAGTTAGACCGGCTTGGCCAGTTGCGCAAAAAGGACAGTTCATGCCGCAACCAGCTTGCGATGAAATGCATACTGTGGTGCGATCTTTATAACGCATGATTACCGATTCAACCAATACACCGTCATGTAACTTCCATAGATCTTTTCGAGTTTTGCCGGCATCGCAATTGACCGATTTAACTAGAGTAATTAACTTTGGCATAAAATGTTCTGCGACTAGCGGCCGCATTGTTGCTGGGATATCGGTCCAAGTCTCTGGATCATCGCTAAAATGCGTGAAGTAATGGGTCGCGATTTGATTTGCCCGAAAAGCTGGTAGCCCTAATTCAATCGCTTTAGCACGACGCTCTTCTGGAGCTAGATCCGATAAATGCTGTGGCGCTTTTTTACGTTGTTTTGGTTCTTCGAAAACTAATTTAACTTCACTCATGAGAAGTGCTTAATTAGTTCAAGTACACACCAAAGTGACGGCGCTGTGAGTAGCGCAGAATCTAATCGATCTAGCATGCCGCCATGGCCAGGGAGTAAAGACCCCATATCTTTTATTGATAAATCTCGCTTGAGTGCACTTTCAATTAAATCGCCAACGGTTGCGGTAATCACACATAAAATACCGACCGCGGCACCAATTAGCGGGTTGTACTCGAGCATGTAATGAAAAGCTAACGCGCCGCCGATTGCAGCAAATACCAATCCACCAGCAAAACCTTCCCAAGTTTTCTTAGGGCTAATTTTTTCGGCTAACGGATGTTTTCCTAGAAGCACACCAAAAATATATGCGAAGGTATCATTGCACCCAACCAAAATTACTAACGTTGCAATATTTAAAAAACCATTATGTGGTCGCGCTAATAGAATTAAGAATCCACCAAGAAATCCAAGGTAGAGCAGGGTGAATGTAGCAGCAGTCGAGTTCTTAACAAAACCGGTTATTCCTTTTAGTAAAATTAAGAAGTAAAGAATTGGTAATAGCAACGCAGTTGCAACTGCAAGTCCAGCCACGCCACCAAACCATGATGAAACCATAAGCGCAGTTGTTGCTGATGACAATTGAAAGAGCGATACTTCAAATTCAGCAGTTTTGAATGCTCTAGTCAATTCGCGCACGCTAAGCACGACGGCCGCGGTGACCACTCCAGCAAAGGCAATCGGCAGATATTTCATCGTGACAAAAATAAGCGCAAGCAAACTTAACGAAACAGCTATTGAAGGCAGCAGTTTTCGTCCAGCTTTTTTATTGATAGCCTCGTTTAAAGAATGTAGATCTGACATAAGAGTTCTTCTCTAGACTGCGAGAAGCTCAACCTCTTTGTGCTTGAGCAATTCATCGATTTTTGCTACATGGTCAGAGGTAATTTTTTCTAAATCTTTTTCAGCTCTAGTTAAATCATCTTTACCGATTACGCCATCTTTTTCTAATTTTTCCATCGCTTCTTTTGCGTTACGGCGGATATTGCGCAGGGAAATTTTAGAATCTTCACCTTTATTTTTTGCGACTTTTATAAACTCTTTCCGACGTTCTTCCGTTAATTGTGGGAAATTTATTCTAATTACGCCACCATCGTTGCCTGGATTAACACCTAAATCTGAATCGCGAATCGCTTTCTCAATTGAAGCCATTGCGCCTTTGTCATAAGGGGTAATTAAAGCCATCCGTGCTTCTGGAACTTGAACTGAGGCTAATTGTGAAAGTGGTGTAAAAGTTCCGTAGTAATCAACCATAATTTTTCCGAACATGGATGGGTGTGCGCGGCCAGTCCGGATGCTCGCGAAATCTTCCTTTGCCACATCTACTGCCTTAGCCATCTTGCCAGTGGTGTCACTTGTTATTGCGGCTAGATTCAACATTTTGCTCCTTCTTACTTATTAGGAAAACGCTAGGAAACTATCGTTCCGATATTTTCGCCAGCAACAGCCCGTGCAATATTTCCTTTTCTCATTAAATCAAAGACCACTATCGGTAAACTATTTTCGCGGCAGAGCGCGAATGCTGCAGCATCTGCAACTGCAAGTGACCTACTTAAAACTTCATCATATGAAATGGTTTCGTATTTAGTAGCGCTCTTATCTTTTCGTGGGTCTGCGCTATAAACGCCATCAACACCACTTTTTGCTAGCAAGAGTGCATCTACGCCGATTTCGAGTGCGCGTTGCGCTGCGACAGTATCGGTTGTGAAGAAAGGCATTCCAGCGCCAGCACCGAAAATTACAACTCGGCCTTTTTCTAAGTGACGAATTGCGCGCCGCGGTACATATGGCTCGGCGACTTGTCCCATTGCAATCGCTGTTTGTACGCGAGTATCGATTCCTTCTTTTTCTAAGAAGTCTTGCAACGCTAAGCAATTCATAACGGTACCGAGCATGCCCATATAGTCAGCGCGAGCGCGATCCATACCACGCATTTGTAACTCAGCGCCACGGAAATAGTTTCCGCCGCCGACCACAATTGCTACTTCAACGCCACTTCGCACTACATCCGCGATTTGGGCTGCGACATCATGCACAACATCGGGATCAACACCGATTCCTTTTTCGCCACCGAATACTTCACCAGAAAGTTTAAGGAGCACTCGACGATAGCTTTTTCGATTGCTAGCCATCTTGAGTGCTCCTTTCTTAACTTTTATTACTTAATCAGTTTCGTTAAATCCCTAGGGAAAGGTTACTGACCAACGCGGAATCGATGGAAGGCAGACACAGTAGTTCCGGCCTCATCTAGAACCTGTTGGACCGATTTCTTCTGATCTTTCGCGAATGCCTGCTCTAGGAGCGTGACGTCTTTGAAGAATCCAGTTACTCGGCCTTCGGTGATCTTGGCGATTGCCGCATCTGGCTTACCTTCATTTCGAGCTGTCTCTTCGGCAACTCGACGTTCGTTTTCAACTAGGTCAGCTGGCACTTCTTCGCGCTTTAAGTATTGCGGTGAAAACGCCGCAATATGTTGCGCAATATCTTTACCAGTTTCTGGGTTTGCTTTTGTTAACGCAACTACAACGCCAACTTGTGGTGGTAGATCTGGACTAGTGCGGTGTAAATACAACCCGACTGGCGAACCATCGAGAACTGCAAGGCGGCGAAGTTCAATTTTTTCACCAAGAGTTGCATTAGCTTCGTCGATAAGTTCCTGCACACTCTTACCAGAAGCTAACTTTGAAGCTGAGAAACCAGCTACATCGTTAATCTTAGTTACGAAGAGTTGTTCCAATAAATCATTAGCAGCTGCTTGGAAACGATCGCCTTTTGCTACGAAATCTGTTTCGCAGTTAAGTTCGAGCATTACTGCAGTGTTGCCATCTGCTTTAGCAACAACTAAGCCGTTAGAAGTAGTTCGGCCTTCACGCTTTGTGATGCCTTTCTGACCTTTAACGCGAATAATTTCGACTGCCTTTTCGTAATCGCCACCTGATTCATCTAGCGCCTTCTTACAATCAAGCATTCCCGCCGCGGTTGCCTCGCGTAATTTCTTTACATCTCCAGCTGTATACGCCACTTATGCCCCTGCGCTTTCATCGGTTGTGGCTGGTGCTTCTGCTGCAACTTCAGTTGCGGCTGCACCAAGTAAATCTTTCTCCCAATCAGCCAGCGGTTCACCGGTTGCAACAGATTCTGCACCAGCGCGTGCTGCTTCAGCTGCTGCTTCTTTAGTCACAGCAATTGCAGAACGTGCTTGCAAACCAGCCGCAATTGCATCAGTAATTACGCGAGTCAATAGGGTTACGGAACGAATTGCATCGTCGTTACCAGGAATCTTGTAATCAACTTCATCTGGATCGCAGTTTGTATCCAAGATTGCGATAACTGGGATACCAAGTTTGTGCGCTTCAGCGACTGCAAGGTGTTCTTTCTTAGTATCGACAACCCAAATAGCTGCAGGTAATTTAGTCATATTGCGAATACCGTCAAGATTTTTAAATAGCTTGATGCGTTCGCGCTTCATTAACAAAAGTTCTTTTTTGGTAAGCATTTGATCATTAGATGCTTCTAGCGCTTCGAGTTCTTTTAGGCGTTGTACGCGTTTGTAAACGGTTGGGAAGTTTGTAAGCATGCCGCCGAGCCAACGCTCAGTTACATGTGGCATACCAACTCGCGCTGCTTGGCTAATGATTGGTTCTTGTGCTTGTTTCTTAGTTCCAACGAAAAGAATATGTCCGCCTTTAGCGACTGCATCTTTTACGAAATCGTATGCTTGATCAATCAAAGCAAGTGATTGTTGAATATCGATTATGTAGATGCCATTACGCTCTGTGAAAATAAAACGCTTCATCTTTGGATTCCATCGACGAGTCTGGTGTCCAAAATGGACTCCGCTGTCGAGAAGTTCTCGCATTGTTACAACCGCCATGGCGGCACACTCCTTTTAAGATTTTCTACGCGCACGTAAAAAACCCGCTCGGTTTATGGTTAAACATTTTGTTTAACCCGTCGTACTCGAGTCACCTACTGAATTCGCGGTTTTATCCTTGAATTCAGACCGAGGTGTTATTTGAGTACTGAGATGTCACAAACCCGAAGGTCTGTGCAGGCCAAATCCTACCTGAGCCATCAGCGTACAAAATCCACGCTACTTCCCAAAGCCTTGCGTAAAACCGTTACATAAAGGGCTTCCGATAGATTGTCGCCATGGCAAAAGCCCTTCCATCGCGAAACCTCGCGCTTGAATTAGTTCGAGTAACCGAAACCGCTGCGATTGCAGCTTCAAGTTGGGTTGGCCGCGGTAATAAAGAAGGCGCAGATCAAGCCGCAGTAGATGCGATGCGCAAAATGATTTCAACAGTTTCGATGAAAGGCGTTGTTGTAATTGGCGAGGGCGAAAAAGATAACGCTCCAATGCTCTATAACGGTGAAGAAGTTGGTGATGGCACTGGCTCTCCAGCCGATGTCGCAGTAGATCCAGTAGATGGCACAACGCTTACCGCTAAAGGAATGAATAATGCGATTTCGGTAATTGCGCTTTCTGCTCGCGGTGCAATGTTTGATCCATCTGCCGTGTTTTACATGGAGAAATTAGTAACCGGTCCAGAAGCTGCCGATGTCATTGACATTACAGCGCCAGTAAAAGTCAACTTACAGAAAGTTGCAAAAGCCAAACACGTTGAAATTTCCTCGCTTACAGTCGTAGTACTCGACCGTCCCCGCCACGACCAACTCGTAAAAGACATTCGCGAGGCTGGTGCGCGTATTAAATTTATTACCGATGGCGATGTAGCTGGCGCAGTTGAAGCAGCTCGATCAAATACCGGTATCGATTTACTTATGGGAATTGGTGGCACGCCAGAAGGAATTATTGCGGCCTGCGCGATGAAATGTTTAGGTGGCGCGATTCAAGGTCGGTTACATCCACAAAGTGATGAAGAGCGCGAAAAAGCCCAAGGGCAGGGTTTGGATTTAAACCAGATTCTCTTTACTGATGATTTAGTAAAAGGTGATGATGTTTTCTTCGCCGCAACCGGCATTACCGATGGCGAATTACTAAGAGGCGTTAGATACGGTGCACACCACATCACTTCAAATTCAATCGTGATGCGCGGTCGGACAAAATCAGTTCGCATTATCCAAACTGAGCACCCGTTTAGTTCCATTCTTACTTAAGCTCTTTTTATTACGCTCGTGGATGAGCTTGTTTGTAAGCCGCCTTCAATCGATCTTGTGAAACATGGGTATAAATCTGCGTTGTAGCTAGCGATGAATGACCCAAAATTTCTTGCACAGTTCTTAAATCCGCGCCGCCTTCTAATAAATGGGTGGCGGCAGAATGTCGCAAACCATGTGGTCCCATTTTTTGATTTCCACCAAGTGCATCTACTGCAATATAAACAATTTCTCGGACCGTACGTTGATCAATGCGTTTGCCCCGAGTGCCAAGGAATACTGCATTCCCCGATCCCTCGTTTACTAACTCATCTCGCGATTCCAGCCAAGCTTTAACAGCTCGGACTGCCGGCAATCCAATTGGCACAATTCGCTCTTTATCGCCTTTACCGATAACTCTTAACGTGTTTCGATCGAAATCAATATCGTGAATATCTAAACCACATAATTCGGAGACTCGAATTCCGGAAGCATATAAAACTTCAACAATTGCACGATCTCTTACTGCGCCAATTCCGCCGCCCTCATCAACGCGAGTTGCTAACGCATCCATTGTGGAAATTGCGCTTTCAATATCTAAAATATTTGGCAGAGTTCGTTGTGGTTTTGGCGCCACAAGTTGTTGGCCGATATCGCTGCTTAACCAACCATTTTTCGCACCCCAATAAGTAAAGGCCCTAATTGAAATCACTCGGCGTGACATGGATGCACGAGCGGCTCCCCTACTTTGTAAATTAGCTAGCCAAGAACGGAGATGATTTAAATCTAATTGCGAAAATTCAGTAATTCCTAATTTATTTATGTGTTGCAATAGCGATTCTAAATCGGCTAAATAAGCGCGGATGGAATTCTCGGAGAGGTTCCGATCAACTACTAAATGCTCTCGATATTCGCTGAGCAAGGATGATTCCATTTGATAAGGCTACTCGGGAATTTTGCCTTGTCGTAATAGCCCGTAAGTAACTGCATCTTCTAGCGCCATTGCCGAAGCTGCAATAACGTTCTCGTGAACGCCGATTGTGCTCCATTCGCCGTTTCCATCGCTGGTCTCAACAAGTACGCGTGTTACAGCGCCGGTGCCCAGGCGGCCTTCAAGAATTCGAACTTTGTAATCAGTCAGTTCTAATTTATTAAGTTCGGGATAAAGTTTTTCAAGTCCGGTACGGAGCGCAGTATCAATTGCATTTACCGGACCATTCCCGCTCCCAGAAGATTCAATTTTTTGGCCGCGCGCAATAATTGTGACATTTGCGCGAGATTTAACGCTGCCGTCATCACCCCGATCTACAACAGTTTCCCATTTTTCAATCTTAAAAAATTGGGCGCGCTTTCCATCAATCTCTTCGCGAAGTAATAATTCAAATGATGCATCTGCAGCTTCGAATGTGTAACCGCGCGATTCCATCTCTTTGACTCGTTCTACAACTCGAGTAAGGACGCTTTTATCGCTACCAATATCGATGCCGAGTTCTTGTGATTTCAATTCAATAGATGCCCGACCAGCCATATCAGAGACCAACATTCGACGATCATTTCCAACACTGGCAGGATCTTCATGTTGGTAGAGCGCAGGATCAACTTTAATAGCGGATGCATGTAAACCAGCTTTATGTGCAAAAGCAGAAATCCCAACATATGGTTGGCGTGCACTAGATGCCACATTTGTTACTTCAGCAATTGCATGTGAAATTCGGAATGCTTCGTGGAGTGAATTCTTAGGTAGAACTAATTGCTTCTTTTTCAATTCGAGGTTCGCGATGATCGAAACTAAATCAGCGTTACCGGTTCGTTCACCATAACCGTTTAGCGTGCCTTGCACATGGGTAGCGCCGGCAGCAACCGCAGCGAGTGAGTTAGCGATCGCGCAACCGGTGTCGTTATGACAATGAATACCAAGACGTGCAGCGCTCTTTCCTAATACATCGTGTACAACTTGCGAGAGTTCATCCGGCAACATGCCACCGTTAGTGTCGCAGAGCGCAACCACGTCAGCGCCAGCTTCGGCGGCAACTCGAACAACTTCAAGTGCGTAAGCCGGGTTAGAACGGTAGCCATCGAAGAAATGTTCGGCATCAAGAAATACCCGCTGGCCACCTTCTTTTAGGAAGTGAATTGATTCGCGAATCATCGCAAGGTTTTCATCCAAGTTAGTTTTCAGCGCTAAATCAACATGACGATCATGGGCTTTTGCTACCAGCGTTACTGCTGGCGCTCCGGAATCTGCCAGTGCGCGAAGTAGTACATCATCGGCAGCTTTAACGCCGGGGCGACGAGTTGCGCCAAATGCAACAAATGTTGCGTTCTTTAACTTTAACTCTTTTTTAGCAAGTGCAAAGAATTCAGTATCTTTTGGATTAGCACCAGGCCAACCGCCTTCAATAAAACCAACACCGAGATCATCAAGGTGACGAGCGATTGTAAGTTTGTCGTGAACTGAAAGGTTTAAACCCTCTTGTTGGGCACCATCGCGAAGCGTGGTGTCGTAAATATGGAACGAATCAGAAATTGTCATTAACAGACCTTTACATTCCAACCATGTTTATCTTCGATAGTTCCATGTTGGATACCAAGCAAATGTTCACGAAGTTGCATAGTGATCGGCCCAGGAGTGCCATCACCTGTTGGCCAATTTCCAAATTCGCTCTTAGCGCCACCGATTGGTGAGATAACTGCAGCAGTGCCACAGGCAAAAGTTTCGGTGATCTCACCGCTCGCAACACCGTCGCGCCAATCATCGAGAGAGATCATGCCTTCTTCAGTTTTATAACCAAGATCTTTTGCAACCGTAAGGATTGAATCGCGCGTAACGCCAGGAAGTAGCGTGCCGGTTAATTTAGGTGTAAAAATTGTGGCATCTTTACCTTTTCCTCTAACAAAGTAAAGGTTCATTCCGCCCATCTCTTCTACCCATTTACGTTCTAGCGCATCTAACCAAACAACTTGATCGCAACCTTGAGCTGCTGCTTGTTGCTGCGCAAGTAGCGATGCTGCATAGTTTCCACCACACTTAGCTTCACCAGTTCCACCAAGAGATGCTCGGACATATTCAGTAGAAATCCAAACCGTAACTGCGGTTGTAGTTGAGAAATATGCACCAACTGGGCAGGCAATTAAAATGTAGGAAGCGCTCTTTGACGGCCGAACGCCAATCGCAACTTCAGTTGCGATCATAAATGGCCGAATGTAGAGCGAAGAACCAACTTTATGCGGCACCCAACCCTTATCTTGCTTTACTAAAGCTTCAATCGTTTCGATAAATGCTGCAACAGGTAGTTCTGGTAACGCCAATCGCTTTGCCGATTTAGCAAAACGTTTTCCATTTGCATCCGGGCGGAACAAACTAATTGAATTATCTGGCTGCCAATATGCTTTTAAACCTTCAAAAATTTCTTGGCCATAATGTAAAACCATTGTTGCCGGGTCAAGTGAAAGTGGACCATAAGCTTTTAGTTCCGCGTTGTCCCATCCGGAATCTACGTGCCAATTTGCAATCACCATATGGTCAGTGAAATATTTTCCGAATCCGCCTTCATCTACTTTTGCTTGGCGAACTGCATCTGGCAACGCAGTTGCAGATGGTGTGATATTTATTTTCATATCTACCCCTTCACTGCGTTAGCAAGAAGTGTGCCGATGTCAGTAGTGGAACGCTTTTTATCGCCGCGAGTTAGCAAATCTGCGGCGACCGCTCTCTCTACATCTTTAGCGGCATCTACTAAACCTAAATGGTTAAGCATCATCGCAACTGACATGATGGTTGCAGTTGGATCCGCAACGCCTTTACCAGCAATATCTGGCGCCGAACCATGAACCGGTTCAAACATTGATGGGAATTTGCCAGTTGGGTTAATGTTTCCAGAAGCCGCTAGCCCAATTCCACCACAAATTGCCGCTGCAATATCGGTCAAAATATCTCCAAAGAGATTATCGGTTACAACAACATCAAAACGATCGGGATTAGTAACAAAGAACATGGAAGCCGCGTCAACGTGTAAATAATCAGTTGCTACATCAGGAAAATCTTTTGCAACTTCATTAAAGGTCCGAGTCCATAGACTGCCAGCACGGGTAAGCACATTATTCTTATGCACCAAAGTTAATTTCTTCCGTGGCCGTACTTGCGCACGTGTAAATGCATTTCGAATTACCCGCTCGGCACCACGTCGGGTATTTAGGCTCTCTTCAGTAGCGATTTCATCGACCGTGCCTTCTGCAAGAACACCGCCAGCTCCAACATATGGGCCTTCAGTACCTTCACGAACCACAACGAAATCAAGTTCAGAAACGCCGGCAAGTGGTGATTTAACACCAGGATAAAGTCGAGCTGGTCGCAAATTAATAAAGTGATCAAATGCGAATCGAAGTTTTAATAGTAAACCGCGCTCTAATACTCCGTTCGGAACAGTTGGGTCACCAACTGCGCCAAGTAAAATTACATCAGCTCTTGCTAATTCGTTTAGCGTTACATCAGGTAGCGTCTCGCCAGTTTTATGCCAGAGGCGAGCACCAAGTTCGTACTCTTTCTTATTGAAAGTTACGCCATATTTTGCGGAGACCGCATCTAAAACTTTAACTCCTTCGGCCACAACTTCTGGGCCGATGCCGTCGCCACCGATTACTGCAAGGTTAAAAGATTTTGTCATGACTTATCCCAACAACGATACTGAAGTAACGGAATTAGAGCCGGTTTCTTTCTTAACTATCGCAACCATCTCCATTGGAATTGAAGAATCAACCGTGATTGCCATTAGCGCTTCCCCGCCTTCGCTGCTCCGGGCAACCTGCATGCCTGCAATATTTATGTTGGCTTTACCAAGTGTGTTACCAACAATTCCCACAATTCCGGGGCGATCGCCATAACGGAGAAATAGCATGTGGCTGGTTGGGGGCAGATCTAAATCAAAGCCGTCAATTGCGATGATCTTTTCCACTTTACGAATACCCATCAAAGTGCCATGAACATCAACAAATTTTCCATCGGCAAAAGATGCATGAAGTGTGATCATGCTGCGAAATTCTGGGCTTTCAGCGTTTGTGGTAACGGTTGCGGTTAAACCACGCTCTTCCGCAATATTTGGTGCGTTCACATATGTAACATCTTCAGCACCTGTTGCAAGTAAAGCACCCTTAATCGCACTAGTTGCAAGTACGGAACAATCATGACCCGAGATATCACCTTTAACTTCGATCGCAATCGAAACTGGAAGTTCACCAGCAATTGCAGTTGCCACCTGTGAAAGTTTTTCAACTAGCGGCAAACTTGGGCGAATATCTTCATCAATTGCGCCACCTTTAACGTTTACTGCATCTGGAACTAACTCTCCAGAGAGCGCTTTGCGGACAGAGACTGCAACCGCAATTCCCGCGCGTTCTTGGGCTTCATCAGTAGATGCACCTATGTGTGGAGTCGCGACAACTTGATCGAGTTGAAATAGTGGTGAATCAGTACAAGGTTCAGTTGCAAAAACATCTAAACCTGCACCAGCAACACGTCCTTCGGTTATTGCTTTGTGAAGGGCGACTTCATCAAGTACGCCACCTCGAGCTGCATTAATTATCCGGACCGATGGCTTAACTTTCTTAAGTGCGGCTTCACCGATTAAGTTTGCAGTCTCTTTAGTTTTAGGTAAGTGGATTGTAATGAAATCTGACTGCGCTAATAATTCATCTAGCGTAATAAGTCGTACCCCAAGTTGTGCTGCACGCGCTGGTTGTAAGTAAGGATCGTAAGCGACAACATCCATACCGAAAGCTTGCATCCGCAAAGCAACTAATTGGCCGATTCTACCAAAACCAACAATGCCCAGAGTTTTTTCAAATAGTTCCGCACCTGTGTATTTAGAGCGCGCCCATTTGCCATTTCGTAGCGCTGCGTGCGCTGGAACAATCGAGCGCGCGCTTGCTAACAAAAGCGAGATTGCGAGTTCGGCTGCGCTAACAATGTTTGAAGTTGGTGCGTTAACAACCATTACGCCGGCGGCAGTTGCTGCGGCAATATCCACGTTATCTAATCCAACACCAGCTCGAGCAATAACTTTTAAACCTTTTGCAGCAGTGATTGCTTCACTATCCATCTTGGTTGCAGATCTAATTAACACTGCATCTACGCCAGCACCAAGTGCGGCAAGAAGTTCACTTCGGTTTGCGCCATCACAATTTCGTACTTCGAAATCAGGACCAAGCGCTTCTAACGTGGCAGGGCTAAGTTCTTCTGCAATTAAGACGATTGGTTTAGCCACGCGACACAGAACCTTCTTTGTAATCGTCCTTGTTCGCGGCTTTTACCCAAGACATTAACTTACGAAGTTCGCGACCAACAACCTCAATGGGATGAGCTTCACCTTTTGCTCGGAGCGCTTTAAATTCTGGTGCGCCAGCATCTTGGTCATCAATAAAGCGTTTAGCGAAGGTGCCATTTTGGACATCCGCAAGCACGGCTTTCATGTTTGCTTTTACACTTGGATCGATAACACGAGGACCAGAAACATAATCGCCGTATTCAGCAGTATCGGAAACGGACCAACGTTGTTTCGCGATTCCACCTTCGTACATCAAATCTACGATTAATTTAAGTTCGTGTAAGCATTCGAAGTAGGCAACTTCTGGTTGGTAACCAGCCTCAACTAAAGTTTCAAAACCGTACATCACTAATTGCGATGCGCCACCGCAAAGTACTGATTGTTCACCGAATAAATCAGTTTCAGTCTCTTCAGTAAATGTTGTAAGGATTGCACCTGCGCGAAGTCCGCCCATAGCTTTTGCATAGGAAAGCGTTAACGGCCAAGCGTTTCCAGTCGAATCTTGTTCTACCGCAACGATATCTGGCACGCCTCGGCCAGCAACAAATTCACGACGAACTAAATGTCCTGGTCCTTTAGGGGCGACCATGCAGACATCTACATTCGTGTTTGGCTTGATATATCCAAATCGAATGTTGAAACCGTGCGCAAAAAAAAGCGCATCGCCATCTTTAAGGTTTGGCGCAATCGAATCATTGTAAATGTGGCGTTGCTTGTGGTCTGGCGCTAGCAACATAATCACAGTTGCTTCCTTTACCGCATCTGTTACTGAAAGTACGCGCAATCCTTCAGCTTCTGCTTTTTCGCGCGACTTTGAACCTTCAGCTAAACCAATTCGAACATCAACACCACTATCACGAAGGTTTAGTGCATGAGCATGGCCTTGAGAACCATAACCAATGACTGCAACCTTTCGTCCTTGAATAATTGAAAGGTCTGCATCTTCATCATGATAAATAGTTGCCACGATATTTCTCCTTTATATATTTCGGTTGGTTTAGTTCTGGTAATCCGCGGTTGCGCTATTGGGGTCTGAAATTGCTAGCCCAGAAGTGCTAAGCGTACGGTCTGCAAGCGTGACGCTGCCACGCTCAAGTGCGATCAACCCTGATTGCACTAATTCTTTTATGCCGAATTGCTCCAGTGATTTGAGCAGTGCTTCAATATCTGCGCTTGGCCCAGTTGCTTCGACTGTTAGCGAAGCAACTGATTCGTCAACAATTACGCCGTTATATTTAGCTGCAACAGCAGCAACTTTCTCTCGTTCCGACTGTTTTGCTTTGACTTTAACTAGTAAAGCTTCGCGCTTAATCGAATCGGTATCAGTCATCTCTGAAATGCCAATCACGTTTATAAGTTTAAATAATTGCGCGATTACTTGATCAAGTGCATGTCCATCAAGATTTAGCACGATAGTCATTCGAGATATTTCAGAATTTTCAGTCGGACCTACCGCAAGTGAATCAATGTTGTAACCACGGCGCGAAAATAGTGATGCAACTCTAGCTAGTACACCGGGGCTGTTTTCAACTAATACCGAAAGAGTATGGGTGGCCATTAGAGCTCCTGTGAATCCCAGTCAGGCGCAGTCTCCCGCGCAACCAAAATGTCATCATTTGATGTACCTGCAGCAACCATTGGCCAAACCATTGCGTCACGAAATACGCTGAAATCAACCACAACAGGTTGGTCATTAATTGCCATAGCTTCTTCAATAACTTTATCTACATCGCCCGTAGTGTCACAACGAAGCCCGACACAACCCATTGCATCAGCTAACTTAACAAAATCTGGGATCCGTTTTGATTCTAAAGATGTATTCGAATAACGCGAGTTGTAGAAAAGCGTCTGCCATTGTCGAACCATGCCCAGGCTTTCGTTATTGATGATGGCAACTTTAATTGGGATATTATTTAGCGCGCATGTGACTAACTCTTGGTTAGTCATTTGGAAACAACCGTCACCATCAATTGCCCAAACCGTGGCATCTGGCAAGCCAACTTTGGCACCCATTGCAGCGGGAACTGCATAACCCATTGTTCCAGCGCCACCAGAATTTAACCAAGTGCGTGGTTTTTCGTATTTAACAAATTGCGACGCCCACATTTGATGTTGGCCAACGCCAGCAACATAAATTGCATCTGGTCCAGCGATAGCGCCAATTCTTTCAATCACATATTGTGGGGAAACACTGCCATCTTCAGGATGGTCATATCCAACTGGATATTTAGCGCGCAGTGCGCCTATCTGGCTCCACCATTGGGTTAAATCTGGTTTTGATTTCTTAAACTCTGCCTCTAGCGCAGGAATTAGCGCTGTCATGGCTTCGCCAACATCACCAACGATTGCCACATCAGCAAAACGATTCTTACCAATTTCGGCTGGATCAATGTCAGCATGAATAATTTTTGCATTAACCGCGAAGGTAGAAAGTTTTCCAGTAACGCGATCATCAAAGCGAGCACCTAAAGTAATGAGTAAATCGCTCTTCTGTAGCGCAGTAACTGCGGCAACAGTTCCATGCATTCCAGGCATGCCGAGGTGAAGTGAATGACTATCTGGAAATGCGCCACGCGCCATCAAGGTTGTTACAACTGGCGCTCCAGTCAATTCTGCAAGTTGCAATAGTTGTTTACTCGCATTTGCTTTTATTACTCCGCCACCAACATAAAGCACTGGCTTCTTTGATTGCGCAATTAAAGCGGCAGCATCACGAATAGCTTGGCTCGCTGGTTTTGTTTTTGGGTTGTAGCCAGCTAAGTTAATATTGGTTGGCCATTTAAAGTCGGTCATTTTTTGGAGCGCATCTTTAGCGATATCAACAAGAACTGGACCAGGTCGGCCAGTACTTGCAATGTGGAACGCTTCAGCAATTGCACCAGCAATATCATCAGGGTTAGTTATTAAAAAATTATGCTTTGTTATTGGCATTGTGATACCGCGGATATCGGCTTCTTGGAAAGCATCGGTACCAATCGCAGCTGAGGGAACTTGGCCAGTAATTGCAACCATCGGCACGGAATCCATTGCAGCATCAGCGATTGGGGTAACTAAATTTGTGGCGCCAGGACCAGAAGTTGCGATGCAAACTCCTACTCGGCCAGTTACTTGGGCATAACCTGTTGCGGCATGGCCAGCGCCTTGTTCGTGACGGACCAAGATGTGACGAATTTTAGAATCATAAATCGGATCGTAAGCCGGCAGAATTGCACCACCTGGAATTCCAAACATGACATCAACACCAGCGTGCTCAAGTGATTTCACTAGGCTCTGCGCTCCAGTTACTTGGTTGCTCATTCCGATCTACTCCTTTCCTTCCCTAATTAACTCCACTAACAGAAAAACCCTCAGTTTCAACTGAGGGTAGCGCGGGATCTGATTTTTCTAGATCGCGCGCTCTTGAATCACCACTGAGGTAGTTACTGTTTTCATAGTCAAATTATCGCGCACGCCCGCATGGCTAGTCAACCCATGAGATGCGCATCTCAATATATGGCCATGCTTATTTGGAAAATCAATGGCTAGTTATCGTGAGAAACTTCGTTTGATGATTTCAACAGCAAGCCTTGAATTACGAGCCGGGGCTCGATTACTCGTAAGCGGAGTATCTATTCGCATCAACCACGGAGACCGCGTTGGTTTTGTCGGTCGTAATGGCGCTGGAAAAAGCACGTTGGCTAAAGTTCTAGCGGGAGAAACCCAACCCGCAGGCGGCCAAGTGAATCGTACCGGGATGATCGGCTATCTCCCCCAAGATCCACGGACCGGCGATGAAGCTGGTTCAGTAGTAGAGCGAATTCTTTCAGTTCGTGAATTAGATCAAATAGTTTCGCGAATGCGTAAAGCTGAAGAAGCAATGTCGATTGCGCAAGGCGATGAACTTGAAGTTGCAATGACGCGCTACACCAGAGCGGAAAATGAATTTAGTATTGCCGGCGGATACGGCGCAACTGCGGAAGCTGAATCAATTGCCATGAGTTTGGGTATCCCGGAGCGGTTATTTGAGCAACCACTTGATTCACTAAGTGGTGGCCAACGTCGTCGAATTGAGTTAGCCAGAATTCTCTTCAGTGGCGCGGATACTTTGTTGCTAGATGAACCAACTAACCATTTGGATGCAGACTCAGTTGTTTGGCTTCGCGATTATTTAATGAAATATTCTGGCGGTTTAGTAATAATTAGCCACGATGTAAATTTAATTGATACTGTTGTAAATAAGGTTTTTTATTTAGATGCCAACCGAAATGTTATCGATGTATACAACATGGGTTGGAAAAAATATTTGCAGCAACGTGAACAAGATGAGCACCGTCGTAAGATTGATCGCGCAATTGCAGAGAAAAAGGCCGCCATCTTGGAGAAACAAGCGGAGAAAATGCGCGCCAAAGCTTCGAAGGCGAAAGCCGCTCAAGGTATGTTCCGCCGTGCCGATAAATTGCGTTCCGATTTAGCTGATGTTCGCAAAGTAGATAAAGTTGCAAAGCTACGGTTTCCAACGCCATCTCCATGCGGCAAAACCCCGCTCACTGCGACGGCGCTTAGTAAATCTTATGGATCACTTGAAGTCTTTACCGATGTTGACCTGGCGATTGATAAGGGTTCTCGCGTTGTAATTTTGGGTTTAAATGGTGCTGGTAAAACCACCCTACTCAAGATGTTGGCTGGCGAATTAGAACCTGATACTGGTGAGGTTGTCCCGGGTCATGGTTTAAAAATTGGCTACTACGCCCAAGAACATGAATCTTTGGATTATGAACGAACTATTTTGGAAAACATGAATAACACCGGCGTTGATTTAAAAGATGCTGAAGCGCGCAGCGTGCTTGGTTCCTTCTTATTTACCGGTGATGATGTACATAAACCGGTAAAAGTACTTAGTGGCGGTGAGCGAACTCGACTTGCGTTAGCGCTATTGGTTGTTAGCGCTGCAAATGTATTACTTCTTGATGAGCCCACAAATAACTTAGATCCGGCATCCCGAGAAGAGATTTTGGCGGCACTTGGTGAATATCAAGGTTCGGTAATTTTGGTTTCACACGATGAAGGCGCAGTTTTATCACTTAAACCAGATCGCGTTTTATTACTTCCAGATGGTGATGAAGATTTATGGAATGAAAGCTATATGGATCTTGTGGAGATAGATTAGTCGCAGACCGCACCTTTTGAAGCAGAACCAACTAATTTAGAATACTTAGCAAGCACGCCGCGCTGATATTTATGTGGTACTGGTTTAAATAATTTCTTCCGCTCGACTAAATCTTTCTCATCAACTAATAAATCTAATTGACGAGTGATTGTATTAATTCGAATTCGATCGCCATCTTTAACAAGTGCAATCGGGCCACAATCAACAGCTTCTGGTGCAATATGACCAACGCAAAGTCCAGTTGTTCCGCCAGAGAACCGACCATCAGTTAGTAGTAGTACAGATTTTCCTAAACCTGCGCCTTTGATTGCGCCAGTAATCATAAGCATCTCGCGCATTCCAGGTCCGCCTTTTGGACCTTCGTAACGAATCACAACAACATCGCCAGCTTGAATAGTTCCGTTTTCTAAAGCAACCATCGCAGACTGTTCACGATCGAAAACTCGAGCTGGTCCTTCAAATTCAGCTACGCCAACACCAGCAACTTTTGTGACAGCGCCATCTGGCGCAAGTGAACCACCAAGAATTGTGATGCCACCACCGAGTGACATTGGCTTCGATGTTGCGCGGAGAATTTCACCATCTGGATCGGGTGGCGCAATATCTTTAAGGTTTTCTGCCATAGTTTTTCCAGTGACAGTCAAGCAATCACCATTCAATAAACCAGCATCTAATAGCGATTTAAGCACTACTGGGATGCCGCCGACTTTATCGACATCGCTCATCACAAAGCGACCGAACGGTTTTAAATCACCAAGCAGTGGTACTTTAGAACCAATTCGATGGAAGTCAGCGAGCGTTAAATCCACATCAGATTCATGTGCAATTGCAAGTAAGTGAAGCACCGCATTTGTAGAACCACCAAGTGCCATCACGGCAGTAATTGCATTTTCAAAAGCGGGCTTAGTAAGAATATCCCGTGTTGTGATTCCTTGACGAATCAATTCCACAACTGCAGCTCCGGATTTAATTGCATAAGCATCGCGGCGGCGATCAACTGCTGGTGGCGCAGCAGAGCCAGGAAGTGAAAGTCCGATTGCTTCACCAACAGTTGCCATTGTGTTTGCGGTATACATACCGCCACACGCACCTTCACCTGGACAGATCGCGCGTTCGATTTTATCTACTTGTTCTTGCGAAATTAAGCCACGCGCACATGCTCCTACTGCTTCGAAAGCATCGATAATAGTTACATCTTTACCATCAACTCGTCCCGGCAGGGTTGATCCTGCATAAACAAAAACACTTGCGACATCGATTCGGGCTGCAGCCATCATCATTCCAGGAAGTGATTTATCGCAGCCAGCAAAAGTGACCATGCCATCAAAACGTTCAGCTTGCATAACTGTCTCAACTGAATCTGCAATAACTTCACGAGAAACTAATGAGAAATGCATTCCTTCATGTCCCATAGAAATTCCATCGGAAACCGAGATAGTTCCGAATTGCATTGGGAATCCGCCAGCATCGATGACGCCTTGTTTCGATGCTTTTGCTAACCGATCAAGCGAGAGATTGCATGGCGTAATTTCATTCCAAGACGAAGCTATTCCAATCTGTGGTTTAACCCAATCGCCATCTTTCATACCAACAGCGCGCAACATTCCGCGAGCAGGGGCGCGTTCTAAGCCATCAGTTACTAAGCCAGAACGTGGCTTCATTTTGTTGGCTGGGGTATCAGTCATTTACGAATCTTACAATCCTTATTGACCCAGATGCTTCAAAAGCAATTCACGTACTTTTGCGGCATCGGCTTGGCCTTTTGTTTCTTTCATTACAGCACCAATTAGCGCACCAGCGGCTGGAACGTTGCCACCGCGAACTTTTTCAGCCACATCAGGTTGGGTGGAGATTGCTTTTTTAATCGCAGCCATCAACGCACCATCATCAGAGACAACCTTGATGCCACGCTTTTCAATTACTTCACTTGGTCGACCTTCACCCGCAATTACAGCTTCAATAACTTGGCGAGCTAGCTTGTCCGTCAAATCTCCAGTAGCAACTAGCGCCACAATCTCGGCAACATCTTTTGGTGTGATTGGAAGATCGGTAGCTGCAACTTCTTTTTCGTTTGCGATTCGGGCAATTTCGCCGAGCCACCAGCCACGCGCTTTTGTTGGATCAGCTCCAAGAATTACAGTTGCTTCCACAATCTCTAATACATCTGCGTTAATCATCGAGGCCATTTCCTTATCTGGAACTGCCCACGCTTCTTGCAAGCGCTTGCGATGTATCGAAGGTTTTTCTGGAAGCGCTGCACGCATTGTTTCAATCCAAGTTGCATCGGGAACTATCGGAACTAAATCTGGTTCTGGAAAATAGCGATAATCCTCGGCTTGCTCTTTAGAACGACCGGAACGGGTAAGTCCAGTATCTTCTTGGAAGTGTCGAGTCTCTTGAACTACTCGCTCCCCTTTATTTAATAACTCTGCATGTCGGATCATTTCACCGCGTACTGCGCGTTCTACCGAACGAAGTGAGTTCACATTTTTAGTTTCACTTCTAGTGCCAAGTACATCGCTACCGATTAATCGAAGCGACACGTTTGCATCACAACGAAGTGAACCTTGCTCCATTTTTACATCGCTAACATTTAACGAACGAAGAATGTCGCGCAGTTCGGCAACATATGCGCGCGCAACTTCTGGTGCATATTTCCCAGTTCCCGGCACAATCTTGGTAACGATCTCAACCAACGGAATTCCAGCGCGGTTGTAATCTAATAGTGAGTAATCCGCACCATGGATTCGCCCAGTAGCACCGCCCACATGTAGCGATTTACCGGTGTCTTCCTCCATGTGAACCCGTTCAACTTCAACACGAAATTTCTTAATTCCCTCGTTGCTATCAATCTCTACATCTAGAAATCCATTTACACAGATTGGCTCGTCATATTGTGAAGTTTGAAAATTCTTCGGCATATCTGGATAGAAATAATTCTTCCGAGCAAAACGGCTAAATGGTGCGATCGAACAATTTAAAGCTAGCCCAATCATGATGGTGTACTCAATAGCTTTCTCATTTACAACGGGAAGCGCGCCAGGTAACCCTAAACAGACTGGGCACGTTTGGGTATTTGGTTCAGCACCGAAAATTGTGTTGCAACCACAGAACATTTTTGAAGCAGTGCCTAATTCAACGTGAACTTCCAGACCAAGTACTGGTTCATACTTTGCAATTACATCTTCATATTTCAAACTCATGCGCGTGCTCCTAAGCCTGAGACGTGCGAAAGAATTGGTGCGCCCCACTTGCTTAACAGCGCGGATTCGAGCGCTGCACCTACGTTATATAGGCGATCATCTTTCATGGCTGGTGCCATGATTTGGAATCCAGCGGGCAAATTGTCTTCGTCAGCTAAACCACTTGGAAGTGACATGCCACAAATACCCGCCATATTTACTGGAATTGTTGCAATGTCGTTTAAATACATCGCAATCGGATCATCAGCTTTTTCGCCAATTTTAAATGCAGTTGTTGGTGCAGTCGGTGAAACTAAAACATCTGTTTTTGTAAATGCGTTATCAAAATCTTGTTTTATTAGGGTTCGCACTTTCTGGGCGCTGCCATAGTAAGCATCGTAATAACCGCTAGAAAGCGCATAAGTTCCCAAGATAATTCGACGCTTAACTTCGCGACCAAAACCAACTTCGCGGGTCAGGTTCATAACTTCTTCTGCTGAAACACCGCTCTTATCGCCAACGCGAATGCCGTAACGCATCGCGTCAAAGCGGGCTAAGTTTGAGGAACATTCACTTGGCGCGATTAAGTAATACGCCGCTAACGCATATTCAAAATATGAGCAAGAAACTTCAATAATTTCAGCGCCAAGTCCGGCAAGTAGTTCAAGTGATTCATTAAATCTATTAAGCACGCCGGCTTGATAACCCTCACCTTGTAACTCTTTAATTACACCGATCTTTAGGCCTTTAACATTTCCATTCTTGGCGGCTATAACAATTGCTGGAACTGTCGCATTAATACTTGTGGAATCTTTCGGATCATGACCAGCGATAGTTTCATGTAATAACGCAGTATCTAAAACGGTTCTTCCACATGGGCCGGCTTGATCAAGGCTGGAAGAAAATGCAACTAATCCATAACGAGATACACCACCATAAGTTGGCTTAACTCCTACCGTTCCAGTTACTGCTGCTGGTTGGCGAATTGATCCACCAGTATCAGTTCCAATTGCAAGTGGCGCTTCGAATGCTGCAAGTGATGCAGATGAACCACCGCCAGATCCGCCCGGAATTCGGGACAGATCCCAAGGATTATGGGTTGGTCCATATGCAGAATTTTCAGTTGAGGAACCCATTGCGAATTCATCCATATTTGTTTTGCCAAGAATCACCACATCGGCTGCGCGCAATTTGCTTACAACAGTTGAGTCATAAGGTGGGCGCCATCCTTCTAGCATTTTTGATCCGCAAGTAGTTGGAATTCCTTTTTGCACCATTACATCTTTTAAAGCTAGCGGAATTCCAGCTAATGGTGAAAGTTTTTTGCCGGCTGCTCGTTTCTGATCGGCAAGAGCTGCTTGTGCAAGTGCACCCTCAGTATCTACATATAAAAATGCGTGCACATCTTTATCTACTTCAGCAATTCGATCTAGGTGTGCTTGGGTTAGGGCAACGCTGGTAGTTTCTCCGTTAGCAAGCGCGGCAGCCATATCTGCAGCGTTTCTTTTAATTATCATCGTTACGCTTCTTCACCAAGAATTTTTGGTACCTTGAAACGTTGTGCTTCACTTGCTGGCGCTGCCGAAAGTGCAGCTTCTGGAGTTAAACTCGGAACCACTTCATCTTTACGATAAACATTTTGAAGTGGCAATGGGTGTGATGTTGGCGGAACATTTTGACCGGCAACTTCTTGCACCCGCGCAACCGCATTGAGAATTACCCCAAGTTCGGAAGCTAAGTGATCTAACTCCGCCGGAGTCATATCAATTCGCGCTAGCCGAGCGAGGTTTGCGACATCATCGCGTGAAATTCCAGCCATGTGCGCACCTTACCTAATCTGTCCAGTGCCAGTCACAATCCAAGTTGTGGTCGTCATCTCTTCCAACCCCATTGGACCGCGAGCATGTAATTTCTGATTTGAAATTCCAATTTCAGCACCGAAACCCATCTCTTCACCATCGGTAAATCTTGTTGAAGCATTAATCATCACCGCGGCGCAATCTGAAAGTGCAATGAATCTATCTGCATTTTCTTTCGATTCAGTGACAATCGCTTCGGTGTGGTTTGTACCAAATTTAGCAATATGGTCGGCAGCCGCAATTAACGAAGGCACAATCCCAACATTCATTTCAAGTGTTCCATATTCAGTATGCCAATTTTCTTCGGTCGCTAAAGTTGCGTCAATTCCTAATCCATTAGCTACGGAAAGCGTTTGGTTATCACAATGCAATTTAACACCAGCTTTATATAGCGCGATTAACGCCTCAGGCAAAAAGTTCTTAGCGATCTTTTCATGGACTAGTAAGGTTTCAGCGGCATTGCAGACGCTAGGTCTATTTGTTTTTGAATTTAGCGTGATTGGTAGCGCTTTTGCTAAATCTGCATACTCATCTACATAGACATGACAAACGCCGGCACCAGTTTCGATAGTAGGCACAGTTGATTCATCTACAACCATTCGGATTAGGCCAGCGCTGCCCCGTGGAATTACTAAATCAACACTCCCCCGCGCATTTAATAACGCACGCACACTTTCACGATCTTCACTAGGTATTAGTTGAATTACATCTGCTGAAATCGCACTCTTGCTCAATGCATCCTGCATAACTTTTACTAGAGCAGCATTACTTTCACAAGCACTCGAAGAGCCCCGTAATAGCGCAGCATTTCCAGATGCTAACAAAATCACGGCCGCATCAACTGTCACATTTGGTCTGGCTTCATAAACCATTCCGACAACACCAAATGGCACCGTAACTTGCTTTAAGTGCAGCCCATTTTCTAGAGTTCGCTCTCGCAAAACTTGGTTTAGTGGATCTGGTAAGGCAGCAACTTTTCGGGCGCCGGTTGCTATTCCGACAATTCGCTCTTGCGTTAAAAACAATCGGTCCAATAAAGATTGAGACATTCCGGCAGATTTTTCGCGAGCCATATCTACGCTGTTTGCTGCTTCAATCAAAGCAGTGTTTGCAATAATTGCATCTGCAATTGCAAGCAGTGCATTTTTTCGAGTTTTATAATCTGCGGCAACTAAAGTGCGCGCTGCAACTCGAGCTTTATCAGCTAATTCTTTAACTAATTTATCGGCGCTCATATACCCCTATAACAACACTAAATCATCACGATGGACAAGTTCACGTTCATATTCTGGGCCAAGTTCTTTTGCTAAATCTTTAGTGGAACGCCCCAACATTTGTGGCACTTCTGAAGCATCAAATGCAACTAGGCCACGAGCAATCGCAACGCCATCGGGACCGACAAGTTCGACAGTATCACCGGAAATAAACTCACCTGCGACTCCCGTAACTCCAGCAGGTAGCAGTGAAACTCCACGTTCCTTTATTGCAGTCACTGCGCCAGCATCGAGAATTAATTTTCCCTGTGGTGTCGCAGCATGCGCTAGCCAAAGTAACCGTGAAGATTTTTTACTTGTTGACGAGTGGAAGAAGGTTCCAAAATCACCACCCCCGAGAGCAGCACCAACTTCAGATAGTGATGTAAGTAGCGTTGAAATTCCAGCGCCCGTTGCAATACGAGCCGCATCAACTTTGGTGACCATTCCGCCGCTACCTACTCCCGCAGATCCGATGCCACCAATCACAGCTTCTGAAATTTCATCAATTGCATGTACTTCAGATATCTTTTTTGCATTTGCCGAAGATGGTGGCGCATCATAAAGCGCATCAACATCAGTAACCAGGACCAGCAAATCCGCGCCAACTAAATGTGAAACTAGTGCAGCAATTCGATCATTGTCACCAAATCTAATTTCTTGCGTACCAACGCTATCGTTTTCATTAATAACTGGAACTACCCCGAGTGCAATGAGTTTAAAGAGCGTGCGTTGCGCATTTTGATAATGCGATCTGCGGACTACATCTTCAATCGTTAAAAGAACTTGAGAAGCGGTAATGGAATATCTGGAAAAAGATTCGGTATACCGATGAATTAATAGTCCTTGCCCAACAGAAGCTGCAGCTTGTTGCGTGGCAAGATCTTTTGGCCGAGTAGCTAAGCCAAGTGGTGTTAAGCCCGCCGCAATTGCACCCGAAGAAACAACTAATACTTCTTTACCCGATTTTTTTAGACCAGCTACAACATCGACAAGTGCATCAACGGCTTTTGAATCTAATTGCCCACCAGATTTTCCAGTGAGTGAAGAGGAACCAATCTTTATAACTATTCGATGAGCGGCAGAAACTCGATCGCGCATTATCGAACCTCGCCCTCGATGCGTGGATCCGTTGGGTCAGCAACTTTGTACTCCCATTGTTCTGCAATTTCGTCATCATCGAGTTGATCAACGGCTTCAACTTCCATTCGCTCCCATTCACGTGGGATCCGCAAATCATCACCGCGCGGTCCAGCAAGTAACTCTGCGCCAGCTTCAATAGTTGGTTCCCAATCAAAAATAATTGCAGCTTCACCGGTACCGATTCTTACTTCGCTACCTTGTTTTGCGCCAAGTGAAAATAGAACTTTCTCAACGCCAAGTCGTGCTAACCGATCAGCTAAATAACCGACTGCTTCTTTATTGCTGAAGTTTGTTTGGTGCACCCAACGTTGTGGGCGATTTCCGGTAACCGTGAAGGAACCATCCTCTTCTGCTTTTACATCAAAGCCAGAATCATCAACTGCGATTGGCCGAAGCACAATGCGCGTCTTCTCTTCACTAGCCCTACTTACACGCGAACTTTGAATAATTTTTGCCATTCCGTAAAGTAATTCGGTTAAGCCCATGCGAGCTGCTGCCGAAACTTGGAAAACTTGATAGCCGCGCTCTTCTAAAGTTGATTGCACCATATCTGCCATCGCTTTTCCATCTGGCAAATCTATTTTGTTAAGCGCAATTAAACGGGGGCGATCATTTAAGCCACCGTAATGCGCCAGCTCGGCTTCGATAACATCTAAATCAACTAGCGGATTTCGATCTGTTTCTAACGTGCCACAATCTAAAACGTGGACCAAGGCTGCGCAACGTTCCACATGGCGCAGAAACTCAAGTCCTAAACCTTTGCCTTCACTTGCTCCTGGAATTAGCCCAGGTACATCTGCAACTGTGAAACGAGTTTCGCCTGCTTGAACAACACCTAGATTTGGCACCAAAGTAGTAAATGGATAATCCGCAATTTTTGGCCGTGCTGCCGAAATGGCCGCAATCAATGAAGATTTACCAGCACTTGGATAACCAACTAAAGCAATATCAGCAACGGTTTTTAATTCAAGAATTAAAGTTCGGGCTTCACCTGGTTCGCCGAGTAGTGCAAAGCCAGGTGCGCGTCGACGTGAAGATGAGAGCGCAGCATTTCCCAATCCACCACGACCACCTTGTGCAGCGATAAAACGAGTGCCACTACCAACCAAATCTGCTAAAACTTTTCCTTCAGTAGTTAATACAACAGTTCCATTTGGAACACCCATCACCAAGTCTTCGCCATATGGACCATCTTTACGGTCGCCTTGGCCCTGCTTTCCTGAAGTTGCAGAGCGATGTGGTGAGTGGTGAAAATCTAGAAGTGTTGTGACGTTTGAATCTACATTCAAAATAATGTCGCCACCGCGACCACCGTTGCCGCCATCTGGTCCACCAAGTGGTACAAATTTTTCACGGCGAACTGAAACGCAACCATCGCCACCGCCGCCAGCAGAAGCATGCAACGTGACTCGATCTACGAAGCTAGTCATCGTTACATCCTCTCTACTAATCGATATTTATCAAATAAAAAACGGGCCCGTGCATACGGACCCGCAATTTATGAAGGTCGTTTTTTAAGAAACCGGAACCACGTTAACTACTCGACGACCACGCGCTTTACCGAACTCGACTGCACCCGCAGCAAGTGCGAATAGCGTGTCATCTTTACCGCGGCCAACATTTTTTCCTGGATGGAAACTTGTGCCGCGTTGACGAACTAAAATTTCGCCACTGTTCACAACTTGTCCACCAAACCGCTTAATACCTAAAAATTGTGGATTTGAATCGCGACCGTTACGCGTGGACGAGACACCTTTTTTACTTGCCATTGTTTCTCAGCTCCTTATTTCACGCCGTTGATGGCGGTAATTTTTACGCGAGTGCTCTTTGCCCGGAAACCTTGACGACGACGGTAACCAGTCTTGTTCTTGTAACGCAGGATGTGAATTTTTGGGCCTTTTACCTCTTCAATGATTTCACCAGTGACTTTTACGCCAGAGAGAATCTTTGGATCAGAAGTAACGGCATCACCATCGACTACGAGAACTGCAGGAAAGGTAATGGTTGAACCTGAAGCAGCGTCAACACGGTCGACGAAAACGGTATCGCCAATAGCGACTTTCTCCTGGCGTCCGCCAGCTTTTACTATTGCATACACCGGAATATTTCCTCTCGAGATGTTGAACAGGGGGTTAGCGTACGGATGAGCATGGCCTTGGGTCAAACTGGGCCTTATCCACCGCTTACTACCCCACTACTGGTTGCCCGTCGGCGACGGCGACCAAATCGTGGTTTTTCATCTAATTCCGCAACGTTATCAGAGCCAACATCTAATGCATCTACTTCGCTCATATCTGAAACATCTTCTTCATTATCGCTATTTTCAGATGCGTCAAACTTTGGCGTTAATTCACGATCCAGTGATTTCTTATTTACTGGTTCCATATGAATATGAATTCCTCGACCAGCGCAACTTTCGCAAGTCGTTGAGAATGCTTCAATCAGTCCTTGACCTACGCGTTTGCGGGTCATTTGCACTAGGCCGAGCGATGTAACTTCAGCAACTTGGTGCTTGGTTCGATCGCGACCTAAACATTCAACTAAACGTCGAAGCACTTGCTCACGGTTAGATTCCAAAATCATATCAATAAAGTCGATCACAACAATGCCACCTAAGTCGCGCAACCTTAGTTGACGAGCAATTTCTTCCGCAGCTTCCATATTGTTCTTAGTAACTGTCTCTTCTAAATTTCCACCTTTACCAATAAATTTTCCGGTGTTAACATCAATTACAATCATGGCTTCAGTCTTGTCGATAACTAATGAACCACCTGACGGAAGATAAACTTTACGATCTAACGCTTTAGTTAATTGTTCGTCAACGCGATACTCGGTAAATAAATCACTAGTACCAACCCACTTCTCAATTTTTGCAGTTAATTCTGGTGCAATGTGATTTAAGTAGTTATGAATATCATCCCAAGCTTGCCCACCTTGAACGGTTAATTTTTTGAAATCTTCATTGAAGATATCGCGGATAACGCGAACTGTTAAATCTGGCTCACCATAAAGGAGTGATGGGGCAGCTACGCCAGATGTTTCGGATTTAACTTTGATATCTTCCCATTGGGCTTTCAGTCTTGTTACATCACGAGTTAGCTCATCTTCGCTTGCGCCTTCAGCAGCTGTTCGAACGATTACGCCCTCTTCATCAGTAATCAGATTCTTAAGTATTGATTTCAAGCGAGCACGTTCCGTTTCCGGAAGTCTTCGACTAATACCGCTCATGCCCCCGCCTGGAACAAATACTAGATAACGCCCTGGTAGCGAAATTTGGCTAGTTAAGCGAGCGCCTTTTTGTCCAATTGGATCTTTAGTTACTTGAACTAAAACCGATTGGCCAGTTTTCAATACATATTCAATTTTCTTTGGTTGGTTATCAGTCAATCCAGCTGCATCCCAATTAACTTCACCAGCGTAGAGGACTGCGTTACGACCTTTGCCGATATCTACGAATGCTGCTTCCATGGAAGGCAAGACATTCTGAACTTTTCCAAGATATACGTTGCCTACATATGAAATATTGCTATTTCGATTTACATAGTGCTCAACTAAAACTTTATCTTCGATTACCGCAATCTGAGTTCGATCGCCCTTTTGGCGAACTAACATCTCGCGATCAACTGATTCTCGACGAGCTAAAAATTCAGCATCGGTGAGGATTGTGCCGCGCTTTCGATTTTCTCGGTAATCACCACGAGAATCATTTCGAGAGTAACCGCGACCACGATCACGCTCTTTAAATCGTCCAGCACGTTGTGGGCGATCTTCTCGTTTTACAAATTCTTTTTTAGCAGGAGTCCGAGCTTCGCGAACTTTCACAACTGTAGTTACGCCATCTTCTTCAACAATCTCGCCAGCAGCAACGCCATCCCCATCGGATCGACGACGGCGACGGCGCTTACGGATAACAGTCTCAGCGTCAACAATTGAATTTGAGATTGTCTTATTTTCATCATCGGAACTTTCGGCACCAGTTGCACCTTCGGAATTGTTAGTAGTAACAAATTCACCTGGGCGACGGCGACCTCGGCCTCCACGACGACGACGTTTGCGATTTCGTGGATCCGAATCATCGCTACTTACCTCTGTTGTTACAGTCGCTGGCTTTTCAACAACAGCTTTAGCTACTTTGGCTACTTTCTTGGCTGGCGCTGCAGTGGCAGGCGCTGCTTGAAATAGTGGTACTGGAATAGCTTTCTTAGAAACTTTTGGGGCTTTCTCAACTTTTTCAATTGAGTCAGCGCTCTTTGCGGGTTCAGTATTTTTTTTAACTGCGCGCTTACGCCCTTTTTTAGGCTCGATAGCCATATCTTCAAATCCTTTTTACGCCCTAAAGCGTTCTCGTCGCACCCGATATATGGCGCGTTATTCTTAAAATCTTCGGTTGGCTCAGGCTGCGATCTGGATCTGGCTATCAATCCGATTTAGCGGAGATAACTACTGACATCAGATGCGCTAAGCGCTGGAGAAAGTATGACAGAAGCGGGGTGCTCCGCCTAATCCCCGCACGGATAGAAGCTATCGGCTTCGGAGATGGACGTTTTGGAGGAGCCCAATTCCGATCAGGGTGGCGAACATGCTGGAGCCGCCATAAGAGATGAATGGCAGCGGCACCCCAGTCATCGGCATCAACCCCATCGTCATGCCGATATTTTCAAAGGTCTGAAACGCAAACCATGCAATTACACCGATACACATTAATCGACCAAAATAATCTTGAGTTCGACGGGCTATCGTAAATGCCCGCACCAAAATGATTGAATAGAAAAAGAGAATTAGCGCAGAACCAAGAAAACCTAATTCTTCACCAGCTACGGTAAAAATAAAGTCCGTCTGTTGTTCTGGTACAAAGCGACCATTTGTTTGTGGGCCATTAAATAATCCTTTTCCAACTAATCCACCTGATCCAATCGTGATTCGGGCTTGTCGCAATTGATAACCACTCTGTTGCGGATCTGCAGATGGGTCTACAAATGATTGCAACCGTTTTAATTGGAAATCATTTACAACTCCAGCTTTCACTGCAACAAAGCCACCAAGAAGTGCTAATAAAAGCAAACTAATTACCCATCTAGTAGGTGCACCTGAAACCGCAATCATTGTTACAACCGATGCGCTAATAATTATTGTAGTTCCAAGATCTGGCTGTGAAACAATTAATAGCATTGGTATCGCTGCAACTAATAGTGCTTTCATTACATCGGAATTGCTTGGGTAAGAATCGTGATCATTCTTCTCTGCCAGAATCATTGCGATTCCGATAATAATTGAAATTTTTGCTAATTCAGCTGGTTGAATTTGAAAACCACCGGGCAGTGATATCCACGCACGTGCACCATTCACCTCGCTTCCTAGGTGTGGAATTAAAACAATTATTAACCCAATTACTCCTAAACCCCAAATAAATGGTGTGTATGCGCGGAGCAATCGATAATCAACTAACGTGGTACCAAAAGCCAGTAGTAAGCCAATGATGATGTTAATAATGTGACGCTTCAAATAATATTGCGGATCTAAGCCGTTGCTAGCAAACCATTGTCGAGTACTTGAATAAACAAGTGCGATACCAAGGCCTAATAAACCAATAACTGCGCCACTCAGCCAGTGGTCAAAACCATTAAAAAGCCCGCGTCGTTGGCCAAATTCATTTCGTCTAGTGCGTAGTGAAAATTGCGAACTCATGGTTTCACCGCATTCTTGAGTGCACCAAATTTAGTGACATCAATATTTGGAATCGTACTAGGAATTCCCATTGGCATTACTGATTTCTGGCCATTAGTTCCAAAAATAGCTTCGTAAATTTTACGCACACCAACACCGCTCGTACTAGCTCCAAAACCACCTTGGCTAACCACCATTACAACTGCATATTGTGGTTTATCAGATGGTGCAAAGGAAGCAAACCAGGATGTATCTGCTTTCGAAGATCCATCCCAGTTCCTGCCAAATACTTGAGCAGTACCAGTCTTACCACTTACCGCAACTGGTAATCCGGCGAATGAACCTGCACCAGTTCCAGAAGTTACTACCGCTCGCAGCGCTGAATGTAAAAAGTCAATAGTTTTCTTATCGGCAGGGATCTTTCCAATTACAACTGGTTCAAACTTCTTAACTAATGTGCCATCAGATTTAACAATAGCTTTTGCAATCTGTGGCTGGTAAAGCGTGCCACCATTTGCGATTGCTGAATATGTAGATGCAAGCTGCAGTGGCGTCATCAAGGTATCGCCTTGGCCAATCGAAAAGTTAACGGCATCGCCAGCACGAACTTTGTCACCATCAATGCAATTTTCGCGAGCGATTTCTATAAGTAGTTGTGTCAACTGTGATTTCTTAGCTCTATATTTGTAATTGCAATAGAAATCCTTATTCTGGGCGTACCAATCTAATTTCCATTGTCGATCTGGAAGTCGACCGCTAATTTCAGAGGGTAGGTCGATGCCAGTCTTCTTTCCTAAGCCGAAACCTTTTGCAGAAGTAAAGAAGTAATCATTGGCATTTGATTTAGGACGCAAACCACCATCTCTAACCCATTCATCGTAAGCAATTTGATACCAAAGTGAGTCACATGAAATCGCAATCGCAGTCTTTAGTGAAATTCGACCAGCTGCTTTAGAGTCAAAATTTTTAAATTCTCGATTACCAATTTGAACGCTGGCTGGGCAGTTGTATGAGACCTCAGTGCTATATCCGGCGCGAACTGCGGCTGCCGTTGAGATAACTTTGAAAGTTGAGGCTGGTGCAAACGCTCCTTGAATTGCACGAGAAAGTGCAGGAACTGCAGACTTCTCTGAATATAGATTCTTAGCTTGCGTAACCGTGATCCCGTTTTCCCAAATATTTGGATCATAAGTTGGGAAAGAAGCCATTGCTAATACCGCACCCGTTTTGACATCTAGAACGATCGCGGCACCTGAATCTGCTCGGTGTCCAAGAGAGCGTCCTCGCAATATGGAAGCGTACAACTCTTTTTCAACCGTAGCTTGCAACTTGGCATTTATATTCAATATCAAGTTATCACCCGGAATTGGTTTTGTATCTCGCGATTGTTGGGTAATTGCTTCTTTTCGATCTACGATCACCGTTTTAATTCCAGGCGTGCCTCTTAAATAGGAATCGTACTGATACTCCAATCCCGACTTTCCAATTAATTCATTTCTAAAATAATTTTTGCTCGCACTGTTGTTAATATCAGCTTCGGTGACTGGGCCAACATAACCGAGGATATGCGCAGCATTTTCACCTTCAAGTGATGGGTAATTACGAATTGAAATTGGTTCTGCATTTACTCCTGGAAACAAATCTGAGTGTTCCATAATATTTAGTGCTTGATCTTTTGTTGCTTCTTTTGTTACAGGGATTGGTTGGTAACGAGTTCCATTCCAGCATCCTGCCCGATCTCCTTTAGGTAATTCGGGACATAATCTGGTGCGAATGTAAATATCGTTATAATTTAGCCCCAACACAATTGCTACTTTTTGTAATATCGAAACACCATTATCTGGCTTCTTATCAATAATTGATCGATCTACAGTTACAACTAACCCTGCGCGATTAATGGCAATAGGAGTTCCAAGATCATCAACAATCACACCGCGGTTTGCTGGCGTGACGATATCTCGACTCTGAATATTTAGCGCCGCTTCGCGATAACGGGGACCATCGGCAATCTGTAGGTAAAAGAGGCGACCCACTAGCGCCACCATTAATGATGCAATAAAAATCTGCACCACAATTAGATTTAAGCGGGAACGATCAACCATTAAATGTCCCTAGATGAAAGCGTAAATTGATGGAACTTACCGACAATTGGAAGATAAAGTGGTGCAAGAATCAAAGTCCAGATTAAATTCCCGGTCAGCTCTTGCAACGCTGGGAAGAACGAAATCAATTGTTCCCCCAAAATTGCGCTGGTGATTAAGTATGTAACTAGAGTTATTGTGACTCCTACGCCAACTACTAATGAGAGTGTCAGAGGTCTAGATACCAAATCTCCAAGTCCTTCTCTGTTCACTGAAACTAAATAAGCCATAACAGTTAAAACCAACGCCCACTGTCCAAATGGCGAAAAAATATTAGGACTTAAATCCAGAAAGAATCCGGCGATAAATCCAGAAATTAGCGCACCATTTCTACTCTCCATGGCGATCCAAGTAATCACAATTGCTAAGTAGATGGAAAATCCGCCAATCAAAAAATGAATTTGGTTAAAAATAATCTCTTGGATGAAAAAAAGAGATGCAAAAAAACCAGCGGTTATAAAAATTCGACTGGTAAACATCGTTCTGTTCTGTGCTATGCCGAAGGTGATGGAGTTGGTGTAACGGTGATTGTTACAGTCGGAATTGGTGTGGCTCTAGGTTTTGGCGGAACTAGCGCGTCTTTTGGATCTCCGCCAGTTTGAGCAAGGACGACTGAAACAATTCCAATAGCGGTAAGTTTTGTATAACTGTCAACTCGCGCATGCTTTGTTAATTGCCCAGAAGAGTTGTCAACATATGTAACTAGACCGACCGGAATACCTGGCACAAATGGTCGACCGCCATCACTGCCACGAGCCAACAAAACATCACCAATTTTTACAGTTTCGGTCGCATCAAGAAGTTCTAATTCAAACGATCTACTCCCCGTCCCGGAAAGGATTCCCATTACCTGTGAGCCGGCAACTCTAACTCCAATTCGAAAAGAAGGGTCACTCATCAAGAGAACTACCGCTGAATTGCTGGTAACTGATTTAACTGCGCCTACCAGGCCAGTACCTGACATCACAGTCATATCGCGAGTAATTCCAGAAGAAGATCCAGCGTCAATCGTGATGGTTTGGCCAAATGAAGTTGTACTTCCTCGAGCAATAACTTGGGCTGTAACAATTTTATATTGCGCCTCACCAGCTAATTTTAATATTGCATTGAGTTGCGTTAACTTTCCTTTTAAATCTTCCTGTAAAACTAATTTCTCATTTAAACTCTGATTTTCCCGCTTTAAAGTTTCAATCTCATTGCCAGAACGGCCAAGATGGCTGACATCACTAAAAAAATTGCCAATTGGTGAAAATAATCGTGAGGTAAATCCTTGGATTGGTGCGAAAATTGTTTGAGTTGCGGTGCGAGTACTAGTTATCAAACTAACCCCGCGCAAATCTAAAGTAATTAGAAAGAGCGCAGTTACTAACAAGATAACTAACAGAAGCCGAGTTCGGCTATTACCTCGCGGTGCCATAGTTACTTCCGGACGGGGCTATCGACGTGGCTCGGAGATTAAGACTTTTTCTAACGCCTCAAACTCTTCAACACACTTTCCTGAACCTTCAGCAACAGCTTGCAGTGGACGATCTGCAATATGAATTGGCATATTAGTTTCGTGGCGCAATCTTTCGTCGAGACCGCGTAATAAGGCTCCACCACCGGTCAAAACAATACCGCGATCCATCAAATCACTTGCTAATTCAGGGGGAGTTTTATCAAGCGTCGCTTTAACAGCATTAATGATTGCATTTACTGGTTCTTCGAGCGCCTTACGAATATCTTCTGCAGAAACCACGATTGTCTTTGGCAAACCTGTCGCTAAATCACGACCACGAATTTCAGCATCAGGTTCATCGCGAAGTGGAAACGCAGAACCGATTGCCATTTTAATCTCCTCAGCAGTGCGCTCTCCAAGCAATAATGAGAATTCTCGTTTAACCCAATTAATTATTGCTTGGTCTAATTCATCGCCACCAACGCGAATCGATAGCGCAGTAACAATTCCACCAAGTGAAATAACGGCTACTTCAGTCGTTCCGCCGCCAATATCAACGACCATATTTCCAGTTGGTTCGTGGATAGGTAAACCAGCACCAATCGCAGCAGCCATTGGCTCTTCGATGATGTAAACCTTACGTGCGCCGGCTTCATAACCAGCATCTTTAACGGCTCGCTGTTCTACGCCAGTAATACCGCTTGGTACGCAAACTACGATTCGAGGTTTAGCTAAATAACGACGCTTATGTACTTGGCGAATGAAATATTTAATCATCAGAGCGGTGGTGTCGAAGTCTGCGATTACGCCATCTTTAAGTGGGCGAATTGCGACGATTGATCCAGGTGTACGACCAATCATCTTCTTTGCTTCCATTCCGACTGCAAGCACAGCGCCAGTCTCTTGATTGACTGCAACCACGCTTGGTTCGTTAAGAACAATGCCACGACCACGTACATATACCAATGTATTTGCGGTTCCTAAATCAATCGCCATATCACGACCGAGGAATGACCAACGACTGGTGTTCTTCGACATCTTGCTCTCCTCTTTGATATTTACTGCGGGGAAGTTATTTTTTAGCTAAAAAAAATCTTAATTTCGCGTTCTGCAGATTGGACCGAGTCAGATCCATGAACGATATTTTGTACAACTTTTGTTCCTTGATCTCGCGCTAAATCACCGCGGATAGATCCGGGAGCTGCAACAGTTGGATCTGTTACGCCAGCCATAGTTCGAAAACCTTCGATAACGCGTTCGCCCTCTGCAATCATTGCAACGATTGGTCCCGAGGACATGAATTCAAGTAGTGGTTCAAAAAATGGCTTCCCATTATGTTCTTCATAATGTTTTTCTAAAATCGAATGGTCTGCATTTAGCATTCGCATCGCAGTAATTTCATAACCCTTAGTTTCAATTCGAGATATAACTTCGCCAACTAAACCGCGGCGTACGCCATCTGGCTTTACCAATATTAAGGTGCGTTCTTTACTCACGGGGTTAGTGTATTGGCGGTCTGGCTATTCTCTTAATTTCGGGTTTTCGAGCAGGGCTGCCCGCGCCGCCTCGCCTTTTCGCCCCACAACTATCGCAGCGACCCATAGCCCTGCGAAAAGTAACCCCATGAAAAACATCATTGGAACCACAAATCCATATACAACTATCAGTAATTGCAAAATTGAGCCAGAAATCCAACCAGATTTTCGTTTTAGTAAACCCGCATTCAAGAGCGCAAGAATTGCTAACAATCCACCAAGGGCGAGTGCTAACCCACCGTGGTTATCTTTAGCAATTAATAGAGCGAATCCCATTAAGAAAAACTCCATTGCTAATACTGCAGCACCAAGTATGCGCATTAATCTCTCATTTCATTTGAAGTGTTTACATGCGACCCGTATTTCTTAACAATCGCGCGACCTTCGCCAGCGGTAACAACAGATCCAGTTATTAGGACCGCGCAATTTCCATCCTTAATATCGTTATCCAATTTTGCCTGTTCTATTGATTTTCTTATCGCGTCGCTCAAAGCTGGAATCGCAGTAACTCGATCATGGCCAAATATTTGCTTTGCTAGCCGCTCCAACTCTGCAATATCCATTGCACGCGGTGATGAATTAGCTGAAAGCACTACTCTGTCTGCAATAGGCTCAAGTGCTTCTAAAATTCCAATTACATCTTTATCACCCATCGGTGCGACAACTGCGATAATTGTTGAAAAATCAAATTCGTTAGAAATGGTTAAGGTAAGCGCAGCAGCGCCATGTGGATTGTGAGCTGCGTCAGCGATAACCGTCGGATTTCGGTAAATCACTTCACATCGCCCAGGCGAATCAACTTGTGCAAAAGCAGTGCGCACTAAATCGGGATCTATTTCTTTACTGCCAGCAAATGCTTCAACAGTGGCCAGCGCGACCGCTGCATTCTCACCTTGGTGTGCACCATATAACGGTAGAAAAATGTCTTCATAAGTTGCGGCAATTCCTTGGATTGTGAGCACCTGCCCTCCAACGGCAAGGTCGCGACGGAGCAGAGAGAATTCGATGCCTTCTCGCATTGGTAGCGCATCAACTTCAACGCATTTTTGCATCAAGACTTTTGCAACTTCTACATCTTGGTGAGCCAAAATCGCAACTGATTGTGGCTTAATAATTCCAGATTTAGTTCTGGCTATTTCTATTAACGTATTGCCTAGGTACTGCATGTGATCGAAACCTATTGGGGTGATGACACTTACCGCTGAATTAATTACATTTGTGGCATCCCATTCACCACCCATGCCAACTTCGAAAATTCCCACATCTACCGGGAATTCCGCGAAGGCCACAAAAGCTAAAGCGGTAATGGCTTCAAAAAACGAAATCGGATTATCAGACCTTTCATCTACTAAATCTAAATGAAGTGCAATGTCGTTGTATGTAGCAATCATTCCAGCTGCACTTATTGGTGATTTATTTATCGAAATTCGTTCTAAGAAAGATTCTAGATGCGGACTTGTAAATCTCCCGGTGCGCATCCCCATTTCAAAGAGGAGTGCATCAACCATTCGTGATGTTGTGGTCTTTCCATTAGTTCCGGTCAAGTGAATTGTTGGGTAGGAAAGTTGTGGTGAACCAAGTGCATCAGCCAATAGTGCGATTCGTTCCAGCGTAGGTTCTAACTTACTTTCTGGCCAGCGCGCGAGCAAAGCCTTCTCAATAAAAATTAATTTATCTAGATCTTCAGCTGAACTCATTTTGCAGACAACGCTGCGAGCAAAGCGTTAATCCGAATAGTCTCTGTTGCGCAGAATTCAGCGCGCTCCCGAATTTCTTTAACGACATCCATCGGAGCTTTAGCCATGAAATTTTCGTTTTCTAATTTTACTAAAGCCGTTTGCTTATCTTTTTCGATTGCAGCTAAATCTTTACTTAACCGAGCTCGTTCTGCTACAACATCTATATTTCCAGTTAAATCGAATTCAACTAAGAATCGGCCCATCTCTATTTTCGCACTTGGCGCAAAAGTTTCATTGGGTTCATCCAGTCTGGTTACAAACCGAATTGCACCTTCATAGTTCGAGAGCTCACCCACGCTAAGCCCATGTATCTGGGCTGGAATCTTTGCGGAAGTTTTAATCCCTTGGTCATTTCGGAAGCGCCGAATTTCAGTAATTAAATTCTGTAAATCAGAGACCATCGTAGATACATTCTTTTCATCAACGAGCGCATCAGCCACTGGCCACTTAGAAATAACCAGCGACTCGCCATTAGTTAAAGCTTTCCAAAGGGTTTCGGTAATAAATGGCATAACTGGATGAAGCAATCGGAACATTTGATCTAATACATGACCAAGTACGCGCTTGGTATTTTCGGCCTCATTACCACCTTTAGCGAATACATCTTTGGTTAACTCTAAATACCAATCACAAACATCATCCCAAGCGAAGTGATAAATAGCTTCACAAGCTTTTGCAAATTCATATTTTTCTAAATTTTTATCTACTAATTTAATGGTTTCATTTAGTCGATTTAAAATCCAAAGATCTATGTGATTTAAAGATTTAGCTTTTGGCAGATCTCCTGCTATAGATGCGCCATTCATGATTGCAAAACGAGTTGCATTCCACAGTTTGGTGGCAAAGTTACGAGCACCACCGATCCACTCTTCGGCTAACGCTTGATCTGATCCTGGATTTGCTCCGTTTGCTAATGTAAAACGGAGCGCATCAGATCCATACTTATCCATAAACTCAATTGGATCCACGGTATTACCACGACTCTTACTCATCTTCTTGCCAAATTTGTCGCGCACTAATCCATGTAGTGCAATGGTGTGGAAAGGTGCAACACCATCCATCGCAAATAACCCCATCAACATCATACGCGCTACCCAGAAGAATAAAATGTCGTAACCAGTAACTAATACTGAGGTTGGATAAAACTTCTTTAGGTCTTCAGTTTCATTTGGCCAGCCAAGTGTTGAAAATGGCCAAAGCCCAGAAGAAAACCAAGTATCTAATACATCTGGATCTTGTTCATAACCTGCTGGCGCACTTTCACCAGGTCCAACAACAATCTCTTCACCATTTGGGCCGTACCAAACTGGAATCCGATGTCCCCACCAAAGTTGGCGAGAAATGCACCAATCGTGCATGTTATCGACCCACTCGAAGTATCTAGGTTCCATTGATTCTGGTTCAATTTTTACTTTACCGTTTCGAACGGCATCTCCGGCAGCCTTAGCAAGTGGTGCAACTTTCACAAACCATTGTTTAGAAAGTCGAGGTTCAACAATGGTTTCGCATCGCGAGCAATGTCCAACTGAATGTAAATAAGGGCGCTTTTCGTTAACAACCTTGCCCAACTTCCGTAACTCCGCAACGACAGCTTTACGCGCATCAAAACGATCCATGCCATCAAATTGAGTTCCAGTATTCTCGATAACACCGTTTTTATTCATGATTACAATCAATTCAACGTCATGCCGACTCGCAATTTCGAAGTCATTAGGGTCATGAGCTGCGGTTACTTTTACCGCGCCAGTTCCAAACTCAGGGTCAACAACTTCGTCAGCAATAATTGGAATCATTCGATTTACTAAAGGCAGTAACACGGAACGACCAACCATATGTTTATAACGGGGATCATCAGGATGAACCGCTACCGCACCGTCAGCCAACATAGTTTCTGGGCGGGTAGTCGCGATCGTGATTTGATCATCACCTTCGCCGTAGACAATCGAAACAAATTCGCCAGGGATTTCTTTATGATCAACTTCGATATCGGAAAGTGCAGTTAAGCATCGGGTACACCAATTGATGATTCGTTCAGCTCGATAAATCAAACCTGCATCAAATAATCGTTTAAATATTGTGAGCACTGCTTGTGAACAATTATCGTCCATTGTAAATGCTTCACGTGACCAATCCACACTATCGCCAAGGCGTTTCATCTGCTCAAGAATTGCGCCGCCAGACTCTGCTTTCCATTCCCAAACTTTCTTAACAAATTCTTCACGACCAAAATCGTGGCGAGTTTTACCTTCTGCTGCTAATTGTTTTTCTACAACATTTTGAGTAGCAATTCCAGCGTGATCCATTCCAGGTAACCAAAGAGTTTCAAAACCTTTCATTCTTTTCATGCGAATTAATATGTCTTGAATGGTGTGATCGAGTGCATGGCCGATATGCAAACTTCCGGTGACATTCGGCGGTGGAATTACGATCGTAAATGGTTTCTTATCTGACTTTGCATCAGCGTTAAAATAACCAGCTTTAACCCAAGCAGCGTAAAGCGGCCCCTCGATATCGGCAGGAACAAAACTTGATGGCAGCTCACTCATAATGCGACAGTCTAGATTAAGCGCTCTTCTCTTCTGAACGCTTATTCGTGCGCTTTGGACCCATTACACCGCGGTCGACAAAGGTTGGGGTCGCGCGATCTGAAACAACTTCTGGCGTTATCAGAACTTTTCCGATTTCACTCTTTGATGGAACTTCATACATAACCGGCAACAAAACTTCTTCCATTATGGCGCGAAGTCCGCGTGCTCCGGTACCACGCTTAATAGCTTGATCTGCAATCACAACTAACGCTTCCGGTTGAATTTCAAGTTCAATATCATCCATTTCAAACAAGTGTTGATATTGCTTCACTAGCGCATTCTTAGGTTCAGTAAGAATTTGTAATAACGCTGCTCGGTCCAAATTCTCCACGCTAGTAACTATCGGCAATCTACCAATGAACTCTGGAATCATGCCGAATTTCAACAAATCTTCTGGCATTACATCTGCAAATAGATCAAGTACTTTCTTATCAGCTTCGCTTTGCAAGGTTGCATTAAATCCAACTCCAGCTTTTCCTTTACGACCTTCAATAATTTTCTCAAGGCCAGCAAACGCTCCGCCCACAATAAATAAGACATTTGTTGTATCGATTTGGATAAATTCTTGATGTGGATGTTTACGACCACCTTGTGGTGGAACTGATGCAGTTGTACCTTCAAGAATCTTTAACAACGCTTGTTGTACACCTTCACCAGAGACATCTCGAGTGATTGAAGGGTTCTCACTCTTGCGAGCAACTTTATCTATTTCATCAATGTAAATAATTCCAGTTTCGGCTTTCTTAATATCAAAATCAGCTGCCTGAATCAATTTAAGCAGAATGTTTTCAACATCTTCGCCAACATAACCAGCTTCTGTTAAAGCAGTCGCATCTGCGATTGCAAATGGCACATTTAGCATTTTTGCCAAAGTTTGCGCAAGTAAAGTTTTACCGCATCCAGTTGGGCCAAGTAATAAAATATTGCTCTTGGCTAGCTCTACACCATCTTCGCGTTTTCCATCACCAGACTTAATTCGCTTGTAATGGTTATAAACAGCAACTGATAATGATTTTTTAGCGCGAGTTTGTCCGATTACATATTGATCTAAAAAGTTAAAAATTTCAGTTGGCTTAGGAAGTTCTTGAATTCCAAGTGAGGTGCTCTCGCTTAGCTCATCCTCAATAATTTCATTACAGAGCTCGATGCACTCGTCACATATATATACGCCTGGACCAGCAATTAACTTTTTTACTTGCTTCTGCGTCTTTCCGCAGAAAGAACATTTAAGCAGGTCACCGCTTTCACCGATGCGTGTCATTACGTCCTCTTCTCAACGTGGGGAATCCGTTGCGCTAAGGGTACGCGGAAGTGCTTAGTTGCGTCTTGATTCATACGCGTTAATTACTAAAAAGCTGTTCGCTCTTAGAGTAATTACTTCTTTGAAGCTTTGCGCGAAGCGAGAATTTGATCGATTAACCCGTACTCAACTGCTTCAGCTGAAGTGAGGATCTTGTCACGTTCAATATCTTTAGCAATCTCTTCTTTTGGTCGTGAAGAGTGCTTAGCTAACATTTCTTCAAGAAGGGTCCGCATTCGCATAACTTCACGAGCTTGAATTTCAATATCGGAACCTTGTCCACCACCTTCGCTATATGGCTGGTGGATTAAAATTCGTGAATGCTCGAGCGCATAACGCTTTCCAGCAGTTCCGCCAGCAAGTAATACAGCAGCAGCAGATGCAGCTTGACCAAGACAGATTGTCATTACATCCGGGCGAACGAATTGCATCGTGTCATAAATTGCAGTTAGAGCAGTAAATGATCCACCTGGTGAGTTTATGTACATCATGATGTCGCGATCTGGATCCATTGATTCCAAAGTCAAAAGTTGGGCCATGACATCGTTAGCAACGGTGTCATCGATTGCTTGACCCAAGAAAATAATGCGCTCTTCAAATAATTTTGTATATGGATCCAGGCGTTTGTAGCCATAACTTGTGCGCTCTTCAATAGTTGGGAGCACATATCGACTCACTTGATTTATTAGGTCGGATTGTTTCATCGGGCAGTACCACCACTTCCTGCTACTTGGCCGGCAGATTTAACAACATGATCAACAAAGCCATACTCTTTTGCTTCTTCGGCAGCAAACCAACGATCGCGATCTGAATCAGCTTCGATAATTTCTACTTTTTGGCCAGTGTGGAATGCAATTAATTCGGCCATTCCTTTTTTAGTAAAAGACATTTGTTCTGCTTGAATCTTGATATCACTTGCCGTTCCACCAATTCCACCAGAAGGTTGGTGCATCATGATTCGTGCGTGTGGCAACGCATAACGTTTTCCAGCAGCGCCGGCGCATAATAAAAATTGTCCCATCGATGCAGCAAGACCCATTGCAACTGTTGCAACGTCATTCTTGATGTATTGCATGGTGTCGTAAATCGCCATACCCGCAGAGATGGAACCACCGGGTGAGTTGATGTAAAGATAAATGTCTTTATCTGGATCTTCGGCAGCTAGTAATAACATTTGTGCAGCGATTGCATTTGCCATGGAATCTTCGACTACCGAACCTAGGAAAATAATTCTCTCCTTTAAAAGTCGGTCATAAACTCGATCTTCCAATCCACCCGCACTTGTTTGTGCTGAGCGAGATTGTGGCGTTATAAGCTCCACGATTTCCTCCATCTGTTCTGGTATTGACCCTAACAATCTTTACGCGCAATTGCTTCCTGATAAACCAAAAAAGATGGAAAAAGCGCGCTTGTTCGCTTAGAGCGAAGCGATTATTCTGTTGGTTCAGCTAATTCAGGCTTAGGGCGCAACGCTTCTAAATCAACTTTACGACCAGATGCATCTTCAACAGCCACTTGTTCTAACACAACGGCAAGTGCTTTGGTTCGAGAAACATCAGCTACAACGGAAGTTATTTGACCAGAATTCGAAATCTGTTGCACGAATTGTTCTGGAGCCATTCCGTATCGAGCAGAGGAACGAATTAAATATTCAGTTAGTTCAGCTTCTGAAACTTGTATATTTTCAGCTCTAACAATCGCATCTAGTACGAATTCAGTAGTCAGGCTCTTCTTAACTTCTTCAATAACTTCAGCGCGGTGAACTGTGTCATCTAAGCGATTTTCCTTCTCTAAATGCGCAGTTACTTCTTCCTCCACAATTCCTTCTGGAATTGGAATTTCTAAAGTGTCTATTAATTGTTGCACTAGCAAATCGCGAGCTTGCGCACCTTGTTCCATGCTCTTTAATCGAGTTAAACGCTCACTTACATCAGCGCGAAGTTCAGTTAAAGTATCGAATTCGCTTGCAAGCTTTGCAAATTCATCATTTAACTCAGGAAGTTCGCGAGTCTTTACCGCTTTCAAAGTCACAGTTATTTCGCCAATTTCGCCTTCGGCCATTCCAACAAGTGGTGCATTAAAAGTTTTTTGGTCTTCGACTTTTAAACCAACAAGAACTTCATCTAGCCCTTCAATCATCTTTCCGGAGCCAACTTCGTATGAAATTCCGTTTGCAGATCCACCTTCAATTTCTTTTCCATCTACTTTTGCAACTAAATCAATTGAAACGAAGTCCCCGGTAGCAGCATTTTTTTCAACAGCAGTTAAGGTGCCAAAGCGAGCGCGCAGTGAATCTACTTGCTCTTCAATATCTTTCTCTGTGACTGCAACATCGTCAACTTTGATAGAAATCTTTGAAAAATCAGGTAGTTCAATTTCTGGGCGTACTTCAACTTCAACAGTGAATGCGACTTTCTTATTATCTTCAAGCTCAGTGATATCTACATTTGGACGACCAACTGCAAGAACTTCATGTTCACGCACAGCTTGGCTATAAAAAACCGGAAGTGCGGCGTTGATGGCTTCATCTAAAACAGAGCCACGGCCAACCCGTTGGTCGATCATGGCTTGTGGAACTTTTCCTTTACGGAATCCTGGAATAACTATTTTCTCAGAGATGCTTTGGTATGCATCTTTAATGTGCGGCGCAAGCTCGCTGAATTCCAAGTCAATAGTTAACTTAACTCGAGTTGGCGATAGTTTTTCAACGGCGCTTTTCACGGAACTCCTTTTTACAGTTTCATTCTCGGTCAGGATTTTTATGGAATTGGTCGGGGCGGAGAGATTCGAACTCTCGGTCTCCTGCTCCCAAAGCAGGCGCGCTAGCCACTACGCTACGCCCCGCGGCGCAATGTGAGAGTCTAGACGAGAAATTCCCAAGTTATTACCTCACCCGATAACCTATGCCCCTCGCAGAGAATTCCTCCGCGAGAAGCAAGACCGCGTAAACAACGCGGGCGTAGCTCAATGGTAGAGCTCCAGCCTTCCAAGCTGGCCATGCGGTTTCGATTACCGTCGCCCGCTCCAATTTTTCCTTGGAGTTTATTTATCCAATACTCCCCACTAATTGAATTACCGCTGATCCACTAAATACCATTGCATTTGATCCACTAACTCCCTGTAAATCAATTATTGTAAACGCAAGTGAACCTGCGCTGTTTCCCATCGCAACTGTTCCAATCACATGAAAAACATAGGAATGTGAAGCAAGTTCACTAATTACATCAAATGATTCTGAAACTACATAGTTTGCATTCAATGTAGCTAAACCACTGGAACAGGCGCTTGTTAAACCAAAATATTTACTAGTCACGCTGTTGGCAATTCTGCCTTTAAGAATTACATCGAAAACATAATTTTTATTAGCTTCTAAAGTTCCAATACTTGGCGATCCAGCAGATGAAGGCCAGGCACTTGAATTTAAAGTGAATGCTCCAACACTTATGTAGTAAGCGTTTGATGGACCTGTAGAACCAGTGCTACCAGTGCTACCAGTGCTACCAACTGTTCCGGTATCACCTTTCAATCCTTGAGCACCAGTTGCACCAGTTGCACCGATAGAACCATTCGTTCCATTAGTGCCATTTACTCCTGGTGTACCCGCACTTCCGGTTGCGCCGGATCCACCTTGCGCACCTGTAGGACCTTGTGAACCTGTTGCACCGGATCCACCTGAAGCTCCAGTTGCGCCGCGCTCTCCAGTTGCGCCAGTTGCGCCTGTGTCACCTTTATCGCCTTTTTCACCAGTTGCGCCAGTGTCACCTTGCGTGCCTTGTGCTCCAGTATCACCAATACTGCCTACCGAAACTGATCCCGTTGATCCAGTTTTTCCATCAACACCTTGCGGACCCATTAATCCAGTTGGACCTTTTAAATTAATTGGCACGGGCCATTTCCCGTTTGCTTTTGGACCAAATAAATTAAATGTTTTTGTATCAATATAAAAATCGCCATTTATTCCAACCGAAGCAGAAGGTGCGCCGCTACCGCTTAATAACATTGTTGGAATTGCAGAAGTTGTTCTTCCTGCAGCCTTAAATGTCTTTCCAAGTGTTGCGCCAGAGCTTGCAGTTGTCGAAATTTGTGTTGCAATCAATGTAAAAATTACTAGAGGAAAGAGAAATGTTTTTCTTGATTTTGCTTTCATCGCGACCCACTTCTAGAGAGTTTTGGTTCCCCATGGCTGGGGACTTCCACTAAGTAGAGTGCTCCCCCTCTAATGACGGTTAAAAGAGGATTCTCGTCTTTCAGATAAGCGCTACTGAGCATAAATTTGAGGGTTTTGTCCATAATTCACACCCGACTCTAAGGAAAACTATACTTTTACCACAGGGTCAATGAGTTATATATGTGCATCGAGCGCAAAGCGTTTGAATTAATGGTTAGGAGAGAAAGTGACAAAGAAATTTGTAGCTGCAGCAATAGCTACTGGACTTGTTCTTTCATTAGGAACTGCTGGACTTGCTTCAGCGCAAGACAAGGACAGAAAAACTGAATCTAAAACAGAAAGAATTGCAGATCATGTAGCTAAAGAAGCATTAGTAGCTTCCATAATTGGACTTGATGCTGCAACAATCAAGTCTCGCTTGCGCGCAGGAGAAACTCTTGCAGCAATTGCTGGAAGTAAAACTTCCGCACTAATCACTGCACTAGTTGCTGCTAAAACTATAGAGATTGATGCCGCTCTTGCTGCAGGAAAATTAACAGCAGCAAAAGCAACAATTCTTAAGACAAACTTAACCGCACACATAACCGAAAAAGTTAACCAAGTTCGTGGTCCAGGAATGGGCAGGGGCATGGGTAAAGGTCACGGCATGGGTAAAGGTCACGGCCGATCATAAAATCTTAACTCCTCCTAGGGTAGGTAAGAACGGGATAGTAACAATAGGAAGAACCGCTGTTTCGAGTGCAGCGGTTCTTCTTATTTTTTGAGAGAGTACCGCTATGAGAATTCATATCGGGAGCGATCACGCAGGTCTGGATTTCAAAAATGTGATTGTTAAACATTTAGAAGGTAACGGCCATACCGTAATTGATCACGGACCAAATGTTTATGACGCGCTAGATGACTATCCGGTCTTCTGTATTTTGTGCGCAGAAGGCGTATCGGCCGATCCAGGCTCATTCGGAATTGTTTTAGGAGGTTCTGGCAATGGCGAACAAATGGCTGCAAATAAAGTAAAAGGAATTCGAGCAGCACTTGTATGGAGTATCGAAACTGCCAAATTAGCTCGGGAACATAATAATGCAAATGTTATTTCTATCGGTGGCCGCATGCATAGCGAAGAGTTCTGCTTAGAACTTGTAGATACTTTCTTAGCTGAATCTTTTCCAGGTGATGAACGTCATGTTCGTAGAGTTAACTTAATTAGCAAGTACGAACGGGATGGAAGGCTTTAACTTTTTAAGATGTAAGTAAAATCTGTGACGTTATGATCTTTTCGTAACCCTTTTCCTTCAAACTTAGTTAGCGGCCGCCAATCAGGTCGCTCCACAATCCCGCCTTCAAATGCTGAATGTTCTAAAAATACTGTCCTAATATGATTTGCATAATCTTGCCAATCGGTCGCGATGTGAACTCTTCCATTTGGTTTCAATTTATTTGCCAGAATATCTAGGAATGGCTCTTGAATAATACGACGCTTTCGTTGTCTAACTTTTGACCACGGATCTGGAAAGAAAATATGGAAAGCATTTATGGAGTGATCCGGAATAGAATCTCTAAGTGCAACTGTGGCGTCGTCTTCTAATAATCTAAGGTTTGAAAGTTTGCCTTCTGCAATTTTTATTAATAACGCACCAATTCCAGGTGTATGTACTTCGATTGCAATAAATCCAGTATCGGGAAATTGTTCTGCAATTAGCGCAGTTGCCTCCCCCATGCCGCTGCCAACTTCGACAATTATCTCCTTCGATTTCGGAAACAATTCATGTGGAGTAATTGGGCTCTCCGGTAGTAAGCAGAATTTATCTGAATATTTTGTAATCGCTTCAGCCTGCGCATCTGTCATTCGATTTCCCCGCAACGTGTAACTTCTAATCGAAGGTAGGCGATCGTTTCGGGGTTTCATAGTGGTTAAGCCTGCCATCACTTTTTAGATAGGATTTCCAAAATTCGAGAGGAAACCATGCCTGGTATAAACATTTCACGAGCTGAAGCGCTAGAGCGCTCATCCCACCTAACCGTCGCAAGTTATGACGTGACCATAGATGTAACCAATGGCGAAGCGACCTTTATAGCTAAGACAATTGTGAAATTTGCCTGCAACAAACCAGGCTATGACACTTTCGTAGACGCAGTCGGTAAGCGAATTATCTCCGCAACCCTGAACGGTCACGCCGTTGATGTATCTAATTTTGATGGTGAATCCGTTTTTCTAAAGAATTTAGCAGCAAATAATGAATTAGTTTTAGAGATAGAGGCGATTTATTCTAAGAGCGGCGAAGGGTTACAACGTTCAGTCGACCCGGTTGATAACGAGGTATATCTATATTCTCAAGGTGAAACCGCATTCATTCGGCACATGTTCCCGTGCTTTGATCAACCAGATTTGAAGGGGACTTTCACGCTAACTGCAATTGCACCTAGTCATTGGGAAGTTATTTCCAACAACACCGAAAAGAGCAAGACAGATTTAGGTAACAAGAAGTGTAAATGGGAATTTGAAACCACTCCAGTGCTCCCTACCTATTTATGCGCTTTGATTGCCGGACCATATGCGCATATCCATGACACATACGTTGGTAAGAAAACAATTCCACTTGGTATCTACTGTCGCAAATCCCTCTTTGAGTTTCTAGATGCTGAAGATGTTTTCTTAATCACCAAACAAGGCTTTGCTTATTTTGAAAATGTTTTTGGGTTGGCTTATCCGTTTGCAAAGTATGACCAAATCGCAGTTGTTGATTTCAACTGGGGCGCAATGGAAAATGCTGGCGCAGTAACATTCCGCGAAGACTTATTGGTATTCCGCTCAAAAGTAACCGAGCGAATGTATAGCGCACGAGCCAACACAATTTTGCATGAAATGGCCCACATGTGGTTTGGCGATATGGTGACGATGAAGTGGTGGGATGACCTTTGGTTAAATGAATCATTCGCTGAATGGTCTTCTTATTTAGCCCTTGTTGAAGCAACAAGATTTAAAAATGCTTGGGCCGGATTTAATACTGAGCGAAAGAATTGGGCATACCGCCAAGATCAATTAACTTCCACTCACCCAATTGCTACCGACATGATCGACATCGATACCGTAAAGGCTAATTTCGATGGTATTTCATATGCAAAAGGAGCTTCCGCGCTCCATCAATTGGTGGCACACGTTGGTCGAGAAAATTTCATTTCTGGTTTGCAAAAGTATTTCACAAAGCACGCATTCAAAAATACAACTTTGGATGACTTACTAAACGAATTAACAGCTACTAGTGGTCGCAATCTGAAGCCTTGGGTCGATACTTGGTTGAAAACTTCTGGGGTAAATACACTCCGACCAAAGTTAGAAATTAGCGGCGATACCTACGCTTCGGTCTCAGTTATCCAAGAAGCCCCAACCATGCCGGTTGGTTCTACCGAACTACGGCCACATCGCATGGCAGTCGGTCTTTATGATCTAAGTGGCTCAAACCTTAAGCTTCGTAAATCGGTTGAGCTAGATGTTGCTGGCGCACTTACCGAAATTAAAGAGTTAGCCGGTGAGAAAGTTGCAGATCTTTTACTACTCAATGATCGAGATTTAAGTTACGGAAAAATTCGCTTCGATGACCGATCAATTGCAACTCTAAAATCCCACTTAGGCAAACTTGATGATGGCTTAGCTCGCGCACTTTGTTGGAGCGCAGCTTGGGACATGCTCCGCGATGCCGAAATATCCGCCACGGATTTTGTTGAAATTGCAATTGCAGGAATGCCTGGCGAAAGCGACATCACGATTGTCACAATGTTAATTGCACAACTTTCAACTGCGGTAGAACTTTACGCAAGCAAAAAGAATCAAGATGCTTTGCGCGAACTAATTGCAGCTACGCTTATAGGTTTATTAGATGCCGCAACTCCAGAAAGCGATCATCAACTGCAATTCGCTAAAGGTTTTGCTGCTTTGGCTCACACGCCTGCGCAAGGTGCCAGAATTAGAGAAGTACTTGATGGAAAGTTAACTGGACTAAAAGTAGATACTGACTTGCGTTGGTTGCTCTTAACAGCGCTAGTCGAGCGCGATCTCGCCACCCGAGCAGATGTTGATGCTGAACTTCTACGCGACAACACATTGACCGGTCAACTTTCACATGAGGTAGCAATTGCGGCATTCCCAGATGCATCGACTAAAGCTTTAGCTTGGAAACGCGCTGTTGAAGATGATCTAACAAGTTGGACTCGAGTTTCAATAATCCGCGGTTTCTCCCGACCAATGCATCGGGCGCTTTATGTACCTTATGTAGATAAGTATTTTGAATTGTTACTTGATGCCTGGGCAAATAAATCGTATGAAGAATCAACCACAATCATCGATGGCCTCTTCCCAATGTATGTCACAAACCAAAGTACACTTGATAAAGCTAATCATTGGCTAGATATCACTGGGAAAGATGGACACGCATCACTTCGGCGACACGTTGCAGAAGCTCGAGATTCCTTACAGCGCGCTTTGAAAGTTCAAGCAAAAGATAAGTAATTATTCGATTCGAGTAAGTGAACTATCGGTTTGCTTATCCGATTTCTTTTTACCACTCGATGCCCACGAGAGCGCTGAAATAAGAAGAAATATTCCGATAGGCGCTAGAAAAAAATAAAGGAAAACTTGAATTGCGGTAAGTGGATCGCCAGCAAGGGAGCCATCTTCTTGCACGGCTTGGGCAAAGTTCATTAACATGCTCAAATACTACGCAGTAGCCCCAACTACACCAAATGGTTCTAAATAAGGAATCCAATTACTTTCTGCACGACCGGAGCCGAGAATTCGCCATGCTGCGCCGACTGGTTCGCGCGGCAGTGAACGAAGTTTCCAACCAAGTTCCTTCAAATGTTTATCAGCTTTCAAATGATTGCAACGATGACAAGCTGAAACTACATTCTCCCAATTGTGACCGCCACCACGTGATCTTGGAATTACGTGATCGATTGATGTTGCAGTTGCTTGGCAGTAAACACAACGTCCGCCATCGCGCGCGAAAATTGCGCGACGTGAAAGTGGGACTGCGTGACGATATGGAATTCTTACAAATTTATTTAATTTAATAACTGCGGGAAGTTCTATAGAACCGGATGTGTAATGCAAAATGATTCCGGATTCTTCAATCGTTGTTGCTCGATTATTCAAAACTAAAATTAACGCGCGTCTATCAGAAACGACACCTAGTGGCTCGTAGGTGGCGTTAAGAACAAGAGTTCTTCTATTGGTAACGCTATGCACGAAAAAATCCTCTCCGTCCAGCGCGTGGCTCGCACCGTGGGGTAATCCTGCCTGAACTAGGTCAGTTTTCGATGGATTTTGGATGAACTTCCATTAGAGTCGCCATGAAATGAACGAGAATGTGCAATCTGCCATCGATTGGTTCACGGGCGCCCCGCTTCGGATAGCCCTCATCCTGATCGTCGCTTTGATACTCCAAAAAACTTCTGGCCGCACAATCACGCGCGCAATCAACAAAATAGCTGAGGCAGATTTAATTCCTGGTCCAAATCGATCAATAGAGCGCCAACGGGAGCGGGCCAGAACTGCTGGTTCGGTGCTACGAAGTACATCAAACGCAACTATTTGGTTAATAACTTCAACCATGGTGCTTGGACAATTTGGGTTAGATCTAGGTCCACTTGTTGCATCTGCAGGTGTAATCGGCGTCGCCCTTGGTCTAGGTGCTCAAACTATCGTGCGCGATGTGCTCTCTGGAATTTTTATGCTCGTTGAAGATCAATACGGTGTTGGCGATGAAATAAATATTTTGGATGTTGACGGAGTTGTTGAGAACGTAGGACTCCGAATCACAACAGTTCGCGATAAAAAAGGAACGCTCTGGTATTTACGAAATGGTGAAATACTAAAAGTCGGAAATAAATCGAAAAAGAAACGCTAGTCTGGTTGATTAATCATTGCATCGGCTGCCATCTCAATATAACTCCACAACTGCGTCTGTAGCGCTGCATCCATATCCATGCCAGCTACAGCTTGACGCATTGCATTGAGCCAAGCATCGTGAGCTACTTGATTGATGTGAAACTCAGCATGGCGCATTCGAAGTCTAGGATGGCCTCGCGCCTCTTGATAACTCGTTGGTCCGCCCCAATACTGCGCAAGAAACATCTTTAGCCGCTGGGCTGCACCTTTCAAATCGCTCTCTGGATACATGGGACGCAAAATAGGATCCGTTACAACGTGTGCATAGAACTGTGAGACCAAATCAGAAAAGAATTTCTCACCACCTACTTGTTCGTAAAAACTAAGCTCAGACATTTCTGCTTCCGATCGACCAAATTCCAAGTGCAATTACTGGTACCGCGGCAAATAAACAGAGCCAACCATAACTAAGAGTTCCAATAATTACGCCAGCTAACGCGCCACCACCGGCGCCCATCAAATTCATTACTAAATCGCTGGCACCCTGTGACGCAGGTTTCATCTCAACATCTACCGATTCAGATAAGAGTGCAGATCCGGCAATAAGTGTGCACGACCAACCCAGGCCAAGTAGAAGTAAACCTATTCCTAATTGAACTGCATCATCAGCTGCTGCAGTTCCGGCAACAATAGTTGATACGATTAAAAGTACTACTCCAATTTGAATTATCTGAACCCGGCCAATTTTGTCACTTAATGATCCAATAATTGGTGAAAATGCATACATTCCTAATACATGAACGCTGATTACTAAGCCAATAATTTTTAAAGTGACATCAACATGTTTCATATGAACTGGTGTCATAACCATTACCGAAACCATTGCAATATGGCCAATTGCGATAGCCGATATCGCAAATAAAGCCGCAGAATTTGAACGAATGTGAGCGAGGGCTTCACGGGTGTTTTTCCGATGCAAGCCCGCAACAACTTCTAAATCCTTCTGTGCAGTTAAAAATGGATCTGGCCGCAAAAATAATTGGATCACAAGAGTTGCTAACGCAAGCGTTACTGCGGAAATCATGTACGGACCAACCAACCTTGGCAAGCCAAATTTTTCGGCTAATCCACCAGCTGGATCCATTAAATTTGGCCCAACAACTGCACCAACAGTTGAGCCCCAAACCACGAAGGAAAGTTGTTTCGCTCTACTTTCTTTAGTTGCTAAATCAATCGCAGCAAAGCGAGCTTGATATCCAGCCGCTGATGCAGATCCAACTAAAAAAGCACCAAGTAACATGAAATAAATATTTCGTTCTGCACCACCTAAAATTGCAAAGCACGAACCGATAACTCCAGATAAAAGCCCGACCGAAAGTGCGAGCCTTCGGCCACCGCGAGCCGTTAATTTTGCAAGTGGAAGTGCAAGTGCAGCCGCACCTAAAACCGAGAATGTCTGGGCTAACCCGGCTAAAGTTTCAGAATCTGTTATTGATGAAACTAATAGTGATCCGGCGGCAACAGTTCCAGCAACACCTAAGCCATTTAATACTTGTGCGCTTGCAAGAACTTTTACTGTTTTTGATTGCAACGCCGAATTTGGCATTAGGGTAAACGAAGCCAGACCGCAGTATCTGTTGGCAATTTTCCTTGGTTTAGCGCGCCACTTGAGAGCAAAACTGCGGCACTTTCTGGAAGTGCAATCTCGTTACCGAAATTTACATAACATGCGAAATTTCCGGGACGAGTAAATGCAATTATTTTATCGCCGGCTTCAATCCAAGACATAGGACCATCGCCTAACCCGTTCTCTGCTTTACGAATTGCAAGCGCTGCGCGATACATATTTAAAGTCGAAGCCTTATTTGTATCTTGCATCTCTACTGAAAAGGAACCCCACCAAGAAGATTGAGGTAACCAGGCTTGTTCTGGTTTCAAATCCTTATTAATTGAGAATCCAAATGCAGCAGCGGAATTGGTATTCCAAGGAAGTGGCACACGACAACCATCACGACCACGATCTTTATAATTCGACATTCTCCAACGGGGATCAGTTAATCGATCTTCTGGAATATCTCGAACTTCTGGAAGTGCTAATTCTTCGCCTTGATAAATGTATGCACCGCCCGGCAACGCCAACATCAACAACGCACCAGCGCGCGCTCTCCGAGTTCCACGGGCAATATCTAATTTCGCAGGATCACCTTGACGCTGCAAAGTTGTTTCTTGAGAACCAGAGCCGAGTCCTAAATCAAATCGATCTACCGACCGAACTACATCGTGGTTGTTAAATACCCATGATGCTGGTGCGCCAACTTCTTGGATTGCAGATAGTGAAGAATCAATATTCTTCTTTAGGTTTTTGGCATCCCATTGCGAAGTTAAGAATTCGAAGTTAAATGAATTAGCCAATTCATCATGGCGCAAATAACGCGCAATACGAGAAGAAGGTGATACCCATGCTTCTGCAACAGCCATTCGATCGCCTTCATAGGAATCGAAAATCTTCCGCCATTCTCGATAAATCTCGTGCACACCATCTTGATCCCAGAACGGCATCGCAATTGCGGCCAACAGGTCGGGATTACTTGGATCTTCCTTTGGAACATCGGGTAATCCTTCAGCTTTGACCATGCCGTGGGCGACATCGATTCGGAAGCCATCAACTCCACGGTCCAGCCAGAACCGCAACACATCTTTTAGATGTGACTTAACTTCTTCGTTCTCCCAATTTAAATCAGGTTGTTCAACCGCAAATAAATGTAAATACCACTGCCCTAATTTTCCATCTGCTTCAGTAACTCGTTGCCACGCACTACCGCCGAATACCGCGTTCCAATTATTTGGTGGCAATTCACCATTTTCGCCTTTACCATCTTTAAACATATATCGCGCACGTTCTTTCGAACCTGGTGCAGCTTTTAACGCAGCTTGAAACCAAGCATGTTGATCAGAAGTGTGGTTTGGCACGATATCTACGATGATCCGCATTCCCATTTCATGTGCTTCTTTTATTAAACGTTCTGCATCCGCTAAAGTTCCATAATCGGTTTCGATATCCATGTAATTGGAAACGTCATAACCGTGATCGTTTTGTGGCGATGGATACCAAGGTGTAATCCAAATTGCATCGATGCCCAACTTTTTTAAATACGGCAACCGCGAGCGAATACCTTCGACATCTCCCTTGCCATCACCATTTGCATCAGCAAATGAGCGAATATAGATCTGATAAGTAACGGCATCCCGCCACCATTTACGTTCGCTTCGAGGTAACAAAGTCATTGCACTTTGGGTTTGCATTATTTCGGTATCTCCAAATGTTTAGTAAGGAAAGCTCGTTCTTGATCGCTTAACGGTCGGGATCGCTCGTTCTCCATACTTACCGCTACCTGCACTGAAGATGCACGGGCGTAGAGCTTGCCATCATAAGAAATTTCATATGAGAGAGTGAAGGATGAATTTCCAATTCGACTTACCCAGACCGCAACATCAACAAAAATATGTGGTTTTTTTAGTGGCTCTATGTAATCCACCTCGGTACGAGCAACAACCATATCCATTAAGAACGCTTTTTCGCCGCGAGCTTTCGGTGCATACCAATGGAAATCTACTCGCGCTTCTTGAACATAAGTTAAATATGTTGCGTTATTTACATGGCCGAACGAATCAATATCAGCCCAACGGATTTCTTGTTTATAAATGTGGCGCATTATCTGGTCAACTTTCGATATGTAACGCGATGTGGTCGCGTCGCTTCTGGTCCTAATCGTTCCAACTTATGTGCTTCGTAAGATTCAAAGTTACCTTCGAACCAGAACCATTTAGATTCGCCTTCGTAAGCCAAGATATGGGTCGATACACGGTCTAGGAACCAGCGATCGTGCGAAATAACAACTGCGCAACCTGGAAATTCTAAAAGCGCATTTTCTAAAGAACCTAAAGTTTCGACATCTAAATCGTTGGTTGGTTCGTCGAGAAGTAATAAGTTGCCGCCAATTTTCAAAGTTAAAGCTAAGTTCAATCGGTTCCGTTCACCACCAGAAAGTACGCCAGCCGGCTTTTGTTGATCGGGACCTTTAAATCCAAATGCAGATACATAAGCGCGCGATGGCATCTCCACATTTCCAACTTTAATAAAATCTAAACCATCCGAAACAACTTCCCAGAGCGGCTTCTTGGGGTCAATTCCTTCGCGAGATTGATCGACATAAGAAATCTTTACCGTTTCGCCAACTTTAATTGAACCTGAATCTGGTGTTTCTTGGGCCAGAATCATTTTAAATAGCGTTGTCTTTCCAGCGCCGTTAGGTCCAATAACCCCAACAATTCCGTTACGAGGTAATGAAAATGAAAGGTTGTCGATTAATTGTCGATCGCCAAAACCTTTTGATAAATCGTTAACTTCGACAACTATGTCACCTAGGCGTGGTCCCATTGGAATTTGAATTTCTTCGAAATCTAATTTACGAGTTTTCTCTGCTTCAGCTGCCATCTCTTCATAGCGCGCAAGGCGTGACTTAGATTTAGCCTGGCGGCCTTTAGCGTTTTGACGGACCCATTCCAATTCTTCAGTTAACCGCTTAGCGCGCTTTGCATCTTTCTGTCCTTCAATTTTTAATCGAGCCGACTTTGTTTCAAGGTAAGTCGAGTAATTACCTTCATATGGGTAAGCACGACCTCGGTCGAGTTCCAGAATCCATTGCGAAACGTTGTCTAAGAAATACCGATCATGGGTAATCGCCACAACCGCACCTTCATATTTACTTAAATGCTGTTCAAGCCAGAGTACTGATTCCGCATCAAGGTGGTTAGTTGGCTCATCAAGCAATAACAAATCAGGTTTCTGTAATAACAATTTGCAGAGCGCAATTCGGCGACGTTCACCACCTGATAGAACTTTTACATCAGCATCAGCTGGCGGACAACGAAGTGCGTCCATCGCTTGTTCAAGTTGTGAGTCTAAATCCCAAGCATTTGCATGATCCAACTTCTCTTGCAGCGCACCCATCTCGGCAAGAAGCTTGTCGTAATCTGCATCAGGGCTAGCCATCTCTTCGCTTACTTGATTAAAGCGAGCCATCAATGCAATTGTTTCAGCAACACCTTCTTGCACGTTCTCTAAAACAGTTTTGCTTTCATCAAGTTTCGGCTCTTGTAACAAAATTCCCACGGTATACCCAGGTGATAAAAATGCTTCACCATTTGATGCGGTTTGCAGGCCAGCCATAATTTGTAGCACCGTTGATTTACCTGCGCCATTTGGCCCTACAACGCCGATTTTCGCACCTGGATAAAAGGCAAGCGTTACATCATCAAGAATGACTTTATCGCCATGCGCTTTACGCGCCTTCTTCATCGTGTAAATAAACTCTGCCATGAGGCGAAACCTTATCGGAATCTCTCGGTACAATACGCATGTTCCATTTCACATCAATGCGCCTGTAGCTCAGTTGGATAGAGCACCTGCCTTCTAAGCCGGTTGTCGCAGGTTCGATTCCTGCCAGGCGCACATTTTGTTATAAAAGTTATTAGTTGCAGAAAGTAAAACGGCATTAAAAAAGGACCGCCCCTCGCGACGGTCCTTTTTTTATTAAGTGGGAAATTAACTAATCTTTGCTATCAAGGATTTGTTAAAGTCATAGAGTTTTCCATCAATTACCGCAAACTCAGTTGCTGGGAACTTTGCGGCGCATTTATCCAGAATATAAGTCATTAAGCTCTTGACCGCTGCACCTTTTGCTGGGTCCTTGTACTTTGTCAATACAAGCGCATATGAAGTAGATCCAATAAGGTAAGCACTTGGATTTACGGTTGTGTAGTCGAGGTTCAAAGTTCCATTAGCGTTTGTTGTCGCAGCACCTAGAAAAGCTGATACTCCACCAGCATTTGGTTCAACCGCGATATCTACGTTATTAAATACTTTGGCGAAAACTAACTTATTTTTAGTTGCATAATCCTTTTCAGCATAAGTAATTGCACCAGGAGTCTTTGCTACCAGAGCTGAGGTGAGCTCTGATCCTTTCGCTCCTTGGATTTTACCCAAGTTTTTAACATCATTGATGTTACCTGGGAAAGACGATGGAAAGTCGTTATTACCCTTCTTTGTCCATATTGAAGAAGCAGTCGCTGCGAGAAAGTTGGTGAAGATACCGGAGGTTCCTGAAGAATCGTTCCGATAGACCACAGTTATTGCAAGTTTTGGTAGTGAGACAGCTTCTCGTTTCTGGGTGTAGCGTTTTATGATTGGATTGCCAGAAGCATCTTTCTTTACAACATCTGTTGTAGTGGATTTTCCATCAACAGTTACATTAACCTTTTCAGTTTCAAATACTGGAGATTTAACTATTCTATTGGTATCAGCTTTAATTAATGGATCATTCCACATGGTGATCTGCCGGGAAAAAATTTTAGCAATTGTTGCTGGCGTCAAACTTAATTGTTTTGTAACGCCTGGAATGTTGTACATGACAGCTACTGGAGCAGCAACTACTGGTAGGTGAAGCATGCCTGCTGGAGCTGATGCACCAAGGTGTGGTGTATCTGACCAACCAAAATCAAAATCTCCCTTATCAAATCCAGCTCTTCCAGCACCAGAACCAAGAGAGTTGTATACATAACTGTCCCCAGTTTCGCGAGCAAACTCGGCCTTACATGCATCCAGAATTGGATTAGAGAAAGTTGCTCCACCACCAACAAGACTTACGCCGGCAGCATTGGCTGCCCCAGTTGATAATAAAATCATCGCCGTCAAAACTGAAAATATTTTAATAAACTTGCGTATCACGCTGGTCTCCTTTAATAAATTTTTAATCCTAGTTTGGATTTATATGAAACTTAAAGTTTTAAAAGAAACAAAGAGTTAGTTATCGATAAACTAGAGTTAAAATTTGGATGAACAATAGGTTAAGCGCTATCCAAATCTACCCGTGACGTAATTCTCAGTTCTCTGATCCTTCGGACGAGCAAAAATCTCACTAGTAGGTCCTACTTCGACCATTTCGCCAGGATGACCATCGGCTAAGAAAAATGCTGTGTAATCTGAAATGCGAGCTGCCTGTTGCATGTTATGAGTAACAATTATGATTGTCATAGTTTTGGAGAGTTCACGAATTGTTTCTTCAATTCTCAGAGTTGATCCTGGATCTAACGCAGAACATGGCTCATCCATCAGTAATACATCCGGTTTTACAGCAAGCGATCGGGCTATACAGAGCCGTTGCTGCTGTCCGCCAGAGAGTGAACCTCCATGTGCATTTAGACGATCTTTGACTTCGTTCCAAAGCCCCGCTCTTTTCAAGCACTCTTCCAATAATTCCTCTTTATTAGACTGTTTCAATTGTGCAAGCCTTAGTCCAGAAAGTACATTTTCGCCAATTGTCATAGATGGGAATGGGTTTGGCTTTTGGAATACCATTCCCACCTTTAGCCGAATCTTTGTGACATCCACTCCTGCTGCATAAATATCTTTTCCATCCAATAAAACTTCACCGGCCATCGCTGCAGTTGGAATGAATTCATGCATTCGATTAAGCGTTCGGATAAAAGTCGACTTACCGCAACCTGATGGGCCAATTAGAGCGGTAACTGTTCCGGAGGCAAAATCTAAAGATATGTCAGCTAAGACATGATTTTTTCCAAACCATGCATGGAGATTTCGAGTCTCAAGTCCAGTTCCAAGTGGAGCAGAACCTGGAGTGCGAGAGACTCTATTTCCAGCAATACTGGCTAACGAAGTTGGCTTAACCTGATCACTCATTTAGATTTTCCTCTTTCCTAGTTTACGCGCTACAAAAAAGAGCACCATCACCATTACTAACAACACAAGAATTGAAGCCCAAGCTCGTGCATTTGACTCTGCAGATCCCGAAATTAAGGCTTTCCAGATTGCAAAAGGAACTGATCCCATCACGTTATTAAATGGATTTAGATTTAAAGTATCGCCACCGCCAGTTGTAAACAATAACGGCGCGGTCTCGCCGGCAATTCTCGCTACGCCCAGAATCACTGCAGTTATTAAACCACTTTTTGCAGCAGGTACTACCACCATTGCGACAGTGCGCCATTGCGTCCCACCAAGTGCGAGTCCAGCTTCGCGCAGATCGGATGGGATCAAAAGCAAAACTTCTTCTGCAGTTCTAGCCACAGTTGGCAACATCAATATCGAAAGTGCGAGTGAACCCATAAACCCAGAAAATCCTCTGCCAGTGCCAGAAATAAATGCTGAATAAATGAATAGCCCTGCCACAATTGATGGCACGCCACTCATTGCTTGCACGAGAAATCTGATTAATCTTGAACCGGGACCTTTAATTTCAGTTAGGTAAAGCGCGGTTAAAATTCCTAGGGGCACCGAAATTAACATAGCAAAACTAATCAGAAGTAAAGTACCCACGATTGCGTGAAAAATTCCGCCAGAATTAAGTGGATCATTAACACTTGATAACGACATATCGTTGGTAAAAAAACCAATATAAATTCCTTTAGTACCCTTAATTAAGACTGTCCCAAAAATACTAATCACTGGCAATATTGCAAGAATGCTAAAAACAGCTACCAACGTTCCAAAAAAAGAATTCTTTGCAGCGCTCTTTCCACGGCTCTGATTTGAAATAAAAGTAGAAGCAAGTAATGAGAGCAATGAAGCGCTAATAAATGCACCGAGTTTTCCACTTAGACCGGTAAATTCAATCGCCGCCCAAGTACCGATTACCACAAAAAAGACGCCACCTACTTCTGGCAGCATTTCTTTCGGCTTTCTTTGCCATGGCTTAATTGGTTTCGGTACTAGCATGGTCGACATTTTTATCGACCTTTCCTACTGGAACGGTTTACAATTAGATCTGCTGCCATATTTATTAAAAGTGTCAATAGGAAGAGAATCAAACCAGCAGCCATTAACGCATTGATTTCCTCAATTGAAGCTTCGCCAAATTTCAAAATAATCAAAGATGCAACGTTGCCTCCAGCTCCGAGTAATACTTGGAAATTTGCTTGAAATACAATATTTAAAACCGTGAAAACAGCAACAGTTTCGCCCATCGCTCGACCAAGCCCTAACATCGCACCGCCTACAATTCCGGACGATCCAAATGGGAGTACAACGGCTTTAATCATCGTCCACTTCGTTGCGCCAAGTGCATATGCAGCTTGAATTCGATCAAGCGGAGTTTGTGAAAATACTTCGCGTGAAACCGAAGTCACAATCGGAATAATCATTATTGCTAATACTATTCCAGCGATAAATGGTGAACGGGTAAAAACTGGGGCAGATACATCAAAGAATGGTACAAATCCTAAATATTTATGGAGTATCTTTGCCCAATATTCACCACTTGGCATCAATATATTAAAAGCCCATAAACCAAAAAGAATTGATGGAAATGCCGCCATCAAATCTATTACTGCTACTAGAAATCCACGTAATGAATTAGGCGCATAAAAGTTTAAGAAGAGTGCAGAGGCAACTGCAATCGGTACCCCAATAACAACCGCAATAAGTGCGGTAATTATGGTTCCGATTAGCATTGCGCCAATTCCAAATGTTGAGCCCTCTTCACCGGCAGTGCCATCGGTATTAATAGCGGAATACCATTCATATTGTGTAACAAACCTCAAACCAGTTTGAGATAAAATTGAAAATCCACGAATTCCAAGAAAAATGGCAATTGCGGCCAAAATAATTAATGCAGATAAGCCACCACAAAATACAACTACTCTAAAAACACGATCTGAAAAACGAGGAACCGTCGATATTTTTCTCGGTTCTGGGATGGCCACTTTCGCCGATTCGGTAATACTCACGGCGCGATAATGCTATTAAGTGAGAGACACTGCCTATCTCGCTGGTTAATAGAAGGTGAACGAATAGTGAATTAACCTGCCGAGCGAAATCAGCCCTACCCAATAGAGTTCGCCCATGGCCATTGACAATCCCCACCTAATTTGGATCGATTGCGAAATGACCGGGCTCTCCCTAAAAGATGATGCCCTCGTCGAAATCGCAGTCCAAGTTACCGATTCCGAACTAAACCCAATCGGCGATGGCCTCGATATCGTGATCGCCACTACCCCCGAAAAACTTGCAGGCATGAATGAGTTTGTAACTAATATGCATACCGAATCTGGACTCTTACCTCTTATATCTAGCGGAACCACCCTCGCCGATGCCGAGGCAAAGGTAATCGCCCACCTTGAATCCGTCGGCGTCGAAGCCGGCAAATCCCCGTTAGCGGGCAACTCGATTTCGACCGACCGAAACTTCATCGCCCGCGATATGCCACTTCTTGATGCCTTCCTCCACTATCGAATTGTCGATGTCTCCTCCATTAAAGAACTCGCCCGCCGTTGGTATGCCTCGGCCTATTTCAACGCACCAAAGAAAACTGGCAATCACCGCGCAATGGGCGATGTGCAGGATTCGATTGAGGAGTTGAAGTACTACCGGAGCGTGATTTTCGCGAGTAAATCAAGCCCCGATAAGTAACAGGTACAATCAGCACTTGTTCAAAACTAAATATCAAAACATGGTGGGCGTAGCTCAGCTGGTAGAGCACCCGGTTGTGGTCCGGGATGTCGCGGGTTCGAGCCCCGTCGCTCACCCCACTTTATAAAACGCAAGAACTAACTTGGTAACGCCAACTTAGGACAGGAACTTAATACTTTCACCATCGCAATCTTTTCTGGCGCAGTAATCCATAATTTATATTTCAACTTAACCGCAACTTGCCGCGCTACATATGTACATCTAAAACTTTTCAACGGTGGCAGCCATGTTGCGGCATCGCCATCACTCTTCTGTTGATTGAGCGATCCTTTTACCGCCAATAAATTCAACGGATCATTTGCAAGCGCTTTTCGCACTTCCGCATTAAGTGCAAACGCACCGGTCTGCCAAGCATTTGAGAGCGCAACAACATGATCAATCTGCACTTCCATACTCGTAACGCTTCCCCGCACAAATGAAATAGTCGTTCCCGAATATGGATCGATCAATACACCAGCAAGCGCCACGCAATCGTGGGTCTTTACTTTATAAATAACCGCCGTTAAATCCCGACGCAAAATATCGTTTCGAGTATCGCAACCATTCTTATCTACATCTGCCCATGCGCTCCCAAACTCGGCCCGCGAATATCCCGTTTTCGGTGCGCGCCCCTTTACCGGTAATTGATCAATTGCAGCGAGCGCATTTAAACTAGCGCCAGAAACACTTTGAATTCCGACGCCACTTACTTGCGTCGCAACGCCCAATGTCAGGGCAATAACCACCTGCCATGCGCTGAATTTCTTCATATCTCGATAATGCCGCACCCATTCGCGATTGTCATTAGCGCAGGCTTGGCGCTGGTAGGGTTTCGCCTTACGTCGAGCGCACTCTCCCCAAGTACGCAAAACATCCGGGTTGTTAGCTCAGTTGGTAGAGCAGGTGACTCTTAATCACCGGGTCGGGGGTTCGAGTCCCTCACAACCCACTT
>BJFY01000009.1 GCA_014190155.1 Actinomycetes bacterium
AGCAACTGTTAAAACTTTCTCGAAGAAAGATGGCCACGTTTGGTTACTTCCAGCAAACGAAAACTACTCACCGATACCTGGAGATGCCGCCGAAATCCTTGGCAAAGTAACAGCGGTGCTTCGATCAATTCGTTAACCTATTGACTGCCTTAAATCGTCGATTAATTTATTTTATCGACAAATTTGAATAAACTCTGTTTTCTAATTTCTGTAAATGTCGTCCCCGTCTGCGAAAGCGGGTCCATTAAACACGATATAACTGCCCTTACCTACTAAAAAGTAGCTATCGCCGATATTTATATACACCAAATCGCCAGTTTTTGCCTTAAATTCATCATTTGAATTTATAGTAAATTCAAAAATTCCATTAATAATAAAATATACCCTGCAACTTACTTCCGTTTTCAATTCTTGATGTTTGCCGTCAATTTCAACTAGCGTTGCACTCAAATTCGAACTATCCCTCTCCCTCGTAATTAAACGCTTAAATCTTAGGGAGTTTTCTGGTTCGATGATCCAATTAAGGATTTCTTCATTTACTTTTCTGGAAACTCCCACAGCGATACCCCTAAATATAGATTGAAAATAACTACCTTAAATCTTATTTAAATTCAAGGTAGTTATTCAATCTAACAATTATGAATTTGCATATGCCGATTTGACTGAAAAGGACTGTAGGCCAAGTTTTCGAGCATCATTACCTACATAACTGTCCCAAAGGCCTGCGAGATTGTTGTGGGATGTTTCATATCTTAACCAAGTATCAACATAATGCTTCATCCGATAATCACCTGCGGGCATGAAAAAACTATTTTCGTCGACGAATACTGGTGCGGCCTTAAAAACAGTCGTTCCTGGATAAGCTTTAGTAGCTCCTGCCACTTCAAACTCACCAACTAACATTGCATTAGAACGACCTGCGCCGACATCAGCTAGCGCCGCTTGGTTTTCTAATCGCTTCAATTTTGCTTTTGGATACAACAAAGCAGCTGCAGATTCTTGCGATGAACCTACGACTACAGCAATTGTGACTTTTGCACTATTTAACTCCGAAAGACTTTTAATTGCAAAACCTTTCTTAAGAAGAACAACATTTGACTCAACAAATGCTGGTGCACCTGAAAATAAAACTTTCTGCGCTCTGGCAGGTTTAATTGTTGCCGCTATTCCTGACATATCAAATTTGCCAGCTGCTTGGGCTGCAAATAGTTCTCCAAATGGAATTTCAACCCACACGGGAGCTGCTCCTAATGAAGCCGCGAGTTTATTTGCTAAATCTATAATGTAGCCTGTGGGAGTTCCGTTAGCGGTTTTATACTGCAGTGGTGCAAAGCCTAGATCAACTCCAAAACTGATTTTTTTTGTATCAATTGCTTTGTCCAAAATAGAATCATAACTTGTTGCATTTGCTCCAGCTTTGTCTATGGCAGTTACTGCCTTCGCTGGATGGCTAATGGCAGAGAGCGCTCCGGCTCCAAGCACTAGACCTGCTCCTCTAATTAGATTACGGCGATTAGGCATACTGTTTTCAACGCTAGAATTTTCTCTTTTCACGTCCATACACAACTCCTCCAGTTTTAGTCCTCCAACTAGGTGTTAGTTGGGAGAGTCCCAAATGATTAGTATTACTTGATGGATGGGACATTCCAGTCTTAATAATCCCACTGAGATTCGAACTAAGGCAATAGTTTGTGTGGAGAAAACTTAAAGAACCATTTTAATTTTGTGCGCCTTGCGTACAAAATCTCTTCTCAAGCCGATTAGTTCCTCTTGATACCAGCGCTACTGCTATTAAATATAGAAGTCCAGCGCACGTGTAAAATTCAAAAGGCTGATAATTAAGATTTGCTAATTGTTGTGATTCTCTCATTAATTCTGGAACTCCAATTATACTCAAAATGGCCGAATCTTTGATTGCATCCACATACTGATTGCCCATCGGTGGAATAATTATTCTGAAAGCTTGTGGTAAAACGATTTCCTTAAAAACATCTTGCTTGGACATCCCAAGAGCTAGTCCAGCTTCTATCTGACCGGAATCGATCGCTAATATTCCAGATCTAAAAGTTTCAGATAGATAACCAGCATTTAATAAAGCTAAAGAAGCAACTCCAGCTAAAATTGCTGAAAGATTTATATTTACAGCAATTGCAAGTCCAAAATAAACCCAAACTAAAAGGACGTATAAAGGTACCCCTCTAAAGAACTGGGTAAATGCAAAAGCAATCCATCGATAAATCGCAACAGTTGATAGCCTCATTAGAGCAACCACTAAACCCAAAATTATAGCAAGCGCTGTAGCTAGAGTTGCAGCAAACATAGCTACAGCAAAACCTTTTAAAAGTATCTCCCAACTAGATATTACTGCTTCGAATTCAAAAAAGGATTTAGAGTTATCCGTCAACTTTACTTCTCCCTAATTTTCGTTCCAGAAAGTATACAAAACCCGAGATGGAAAGTGTGAGTGAGATAAAGATTATTCCCGCTAAGGAATACAACTCGAATGGAGCAAAAGTCTCTAAAGACACATATCGAGCAACATAAATCATGTCAGAAACTCCAATTACAGAAACAATAGTTGCGCCCTTCAATAAACCAATATAAATATTTACCATAGGAGGAATTATTATGCGGATTGCTTGTGGGTATATTATTAATATAGAAGATTGCATCTTGCTCAAACCAATCGCATAAGCCGCTTCTAATTGTCCTATAGGAACCGCAAGCAAGCCAGCACGAAAAACTTCTGCCATATAAGCGCCACCAGTAAGCCCCAATGCAAGTGCACCTGCTTGAAATTCTGTAAGAGCAAAATTAAATTTTAATGAAAAGCCATAGTAAATCCAAAAAAGCAGAACAAACAAGGGAATTGATTTAAACAGCTCAGTTATTGAAGTGGAAATTCTTACGATTAGTAAGTTAGTACTCAATTTCCCGTTGGCAAGACATATTCCTAGCAAAATTGAAAATACCATTCCTACAAGTGAGATTTGAATTGTGATAATTAACCCTTTTAATATTTCTGGCCAATATTTTTCGATTACATTCCAGTCAAACTTATAATTACTGTTACGCATTATAATATTGCGGAGAGAAATGCCCTCGTTCGCGACTCTTGCGAATTCCTTATCTCATCCGGAGTCCCAACTTCGACTATTTTTCCTGAGTCCATAAATACGATTCTGTGAGCAACTTGAAATGCAAATCCCATTTCGTGAGTAACTACCAACATGGTTATTCCTGTATTGGCAAGCCTTTTAATTTCTTCGAGAATGCCACCCACCAGCTCCGGGTCCAAAGAGGATGTAGCCTCATCAAAAAGCATTACTTTAGGTTCCAAAGCCAGTGCGCGCGCTATGGCAATCCTCTGCTTCTGTCCGCCAGAGAGTTTATCTGGATATTGATTTATCTTGTCACCTAAACCAACTTGCTCTAATTTTTTTATTGCAATTTCACGTGCACTATTTTTTGTCATTTTTCGAACTTTAATTAATCCTAACTCGACATTTTGTACCGCAGTTTTGTGAGGAAAGACATTAAAGTTCTGAAATACCATTCCCACGTCGCTACGCAACTCGGATAATGTTTTCTCATATTTTTTTCCTTTATAGCGCTTTCCCTCACTATTCAGGCTCCAAGAACGATTTTGAAATTTGATTTCTCCTGATTCAGAACGTGCTAAAAAGTTAAGACATCTTAAAAGCGTACTTTTGCCAGATCCGCTTGGCCCAATGATTGCTACAACTTCTCCGCGGTTCACTGTCAAATTTATATTATCTAAAACTTTATGTGACCCAAAACTTTTGGATAAATTAATTATTTCAATATACGACTCTGTAGTTCCGTTCATAAACTATATGATACTATACGGTTGTCAAAAAAGTTAGAATTAAACTCGTATTATATTTTTCTTATTCATCAGCCTTTAATCCCTACAGTCAATAAGTAAAGTCTTTAATTAGATTAGCTAGCGCGCCATCAACTCTTGCATGGAGCGCCGTGCCATCTGGCAAGTACTCTTCGCTAATAATTTCACCGCGATCATGAATTTGGCTAACTAAATCTCCGCGATCATATGGCAGTAAAACTCTGACTTCTTCTCGCGGCCTTGGCAGTGATGTTTCAATTGCCCGTAATAAAGTAGCGATTCCAAAACCGGTATGAACGGAGATTGCATATGCATCGGGTTCCTCGCGAAGTAACTCCATCATCACTTCAGAATCAGCGATATCAGCCTTATTTATCGCGATTATTTCGGGAATTTTGTCGCCACCAATTTCGCGGATTACTTCACGTACCGCTTTAATCTGTCCTTTTGGATCAGCGTGTGAGCCATCAACAATATGGAGTATTAAATCTGCGCCAGAAACCTCTTCTAAGGTTGATTTAAATGCATCAATTAATTGGTGCGGTAAATGCTTAACAAATCCGACAGTATCGCTCAAGGTATAAATCCGGCCCTCGTTAGTTTCAGTCTTTCTTACCGTTGGATCAAGAGTGGCAAAGAGGGCGTTCTGTACTAATACCCCAGCATTAGTCAATCTATTTAGTAACGAAGATTTACCAGCATTTGTATATCCAGCAATCGCAACTGACGGAATTGAGTTTCTGCGACGTTCTTGGCGTTTGGTATCACGCGAAATTTTCATCTCACCGATTTCACGATTTAGTTTTGCCATCTTGTCACGAATTCGGCGACGATCAACTTCTATTTTGGTTTCACCAGGGCCGCGCCCACCAATGCCACCTGCTTGGCGCGAAAGTGAATCGCCCCAACCTCGTAGCCGTGGTAGTAAATAACTCATCTGGGCTAGCTCTACTTGGGCTTTACCCTCTTTGCTCTTTGCATGTTGCGCAAAAATATCAAGAATTAACGCAGTCCGATCTACAACTTTTACTTTGACTTTATCTTCTAGATTTCGAAGTTGTGAAGGACTTAATTCACCATCACAAATTACGGTATCTGCACCTGAAGCATTAACAGCCGCTTTAAGTTCTTGAACTTTTCCTGAACCAATAAAAGTCGCCGAATCTGGTTTATCACGCCGTTGAATTAACGCTTCTAATACCGTGGATCCAGCAGTCTCAGCTAACGCTTTCAATTCGGCCATTGAATTTTCAGCATCAACGATGGTGCCTTCAGTCCATACCCCAACCAAAATAACCCGCTCTAATCGAAGTTGGCGATATTCAGCTTCAGAGATATCGGAAAGTTCGGTAGATAACCCAGCAACCCGGCGAAGCGCAGCTCGATCACTTAAGTCTTGTTGAGTTGACTCAAATTGATCGGGTTTAAATTCAGCTTGATCAAATTCGGCAGTAGCTCTTGCGTTCTCAGCCAACATCGCTTCGAACTCACCTTCATTAAAATCTTTAGCCAAGAAATGGTCCCAAATCATGATCTTCTAACAGCACCGCTGGCCCACTTAAGGTGGCATTTGAATGGCCATCAATCTCAACAACTAATCGGCCGCCCGGTGGGTTTATTACCCATTTAGCCGGCAAATTCAAGCCTTTTTTAATGGTTGCAGCGAGCGCGACTGCACAGGTGCCAGTGCCGCAAGAACGAGTTTCGCCGCTACCACGTTCGTGGACTCGCATCGCAAGTTCACCATTTTCCAGAAATTGTGCGAACTCAACATTTACCCCTTCTGGGTAAGTTTCCTTTGGGCGAACTACTGGTGGATGTTTTAAATCTCCTACTTCGGAAATATCGTCGACGAAAACGACTACATGCGGATTGCCAACATTGATATTTAAACCGCTCCAAACTTTTCCATTATTTGCGGCAGTTATCTCGCCCGCTTCTTGCGCAACTTTTCCTAGGTTTACAGAGATATCTCCGCTATCTGGACAAGCTAAATACTTTGCGCCGTCTCTAGTGTTGATTGAAAATATTCCATAAGTTTGGTGGCCCCGATCTACCAAATATCGCGCCATTACTCGGATGCCATTTCCGCACATTTCAGCAATGGAGCCATCCGCATTTCGGTAATCCATAAACCACTTATCAGCACGCTTAATAATTCGAATTAAGCCATCAGCGCCGATCCCAGTTTCGCGGTTACAGATTGCCGCAGTTTGTTTTGAAGAAATATTATTTTCATCGTTGGGATCAAAAATCAAGACGAAGTCATTTTCGGTGCCATGTCCGTAGGTACCTATCAGCGAGTTACTCATCTTCGCCAATCGTAGATGAAAGCACTCTTTCCAGCAGGCTAGTAATCGGTGCTGGATTTATCCATTGGATTCGCTCATCCCGTGAGAACCAGGTCTCTTGGCGCCGGGCATATTGCCGAGTGGTTCGTTTCGTTTCTGCCATTGCTTCAATTTCATCCATCTCGCCTTCTGCAAACTTAATAATTTGGGCATAACCCAACGCTGCTTGCGCGGTTCGCCCATTTAATAAGCCTTCCTTAATTAAATCGCGTACTTCAGCGACTAGTCCAAGTTCCCACATTCGATCTACCCGGGCATCAATCCGCTCTTGCAGGTTTGTGCGATCGAGAGCTAGCCCAAATTGCTTTGCAAATGGGTATTTCGTACTACCTTCACGCGGCAAATTCGCGGTGTAAGGCTTTCCAGTAATTTCAATAACTTCCAGCGCACGAACAACTCGCCTGACGTTCTCTTTTGGAATTGCAAAACCTGCCGCAGGATCTAATTTGCTGAGCCGGGCATGCATGAGATCCCCGCCGAGAGTGAGCGCTTCTAGCGCAATTTTTTCGCGCACGATTGGATCAGTATCTGGAAAATTTAGATCATCTAAAATCGCTTTAATGTAAAGGCCAGTCCCGCCTACTACCACGACTGGAATTTTTGCTTTCAGTAGCTCATCAATTTTTGCTCTGGCTAACTCTTGATACTGCGCAACCGTTGCATCTTGATTAACCGTCAAAATATCAAGCAAATGATGCGGAATTCCATTTCGCTCGACCAAGGTTAATTTTGCAGTTCCGATGTCCATGCCCTGGTAAAGTTGCATTGAATCTGCGTTTACAATTTCGCCATTAATTTCCTTAGCAAGCGCAACTGCTAAATCACTCTTACCGGTAGCGGTGGCGCCACAAATAACAATTAACTTCATATTAAAAGTTGTACTTTGGCAAAGTAGGAATTCCCAGCATTACACCGGTGCTCTTCGCCTCTGCTACCCGCGCCTCATATGCATCGCCGCCGCGCGAACGCTTAACCTCTCTTGGTAAGCCATTAGCGGTTACAAAGAATGCCTTTGCATCACCAATCTCTACCGTTACCAGATCACCCGGACGTGGCGAATTTGCTGGGTCAATATCGAAATGCACCAACCGGAAATCTCTAGAACGTCCACTCATCCGATCTTTGCCACCATCGCGACGACCTTCATATTCGGAGACTAAAACTTCAGCGTTCTTACCAATAAGTTCTTGATTTACGGAGAGCGAAATTGCGCTCTGAAATTCATGCAATCTGGTGTAACGCTCGGCAACAACTGATTCCGGAACTTGGTCAGCCATTGTGGCAGCAGGTGTGCCAGGTCGTTTTGAATACTGGAATGTATAGGCAGCTAAGAACCTAGCCTGCGTGCAGATATCTAACGTTCCTTGGAAATCTGCTTCGCTCTCTCCAGGAAATCCAACAATTATGTCGGTCGTAATTGTTGCCGATGGCATTGCACTTCTAACTTTTTCGATAATTCCAAGATAACGATCGGTTCGATATGAGCGACGCATCGCTTGCAGAATTGAGTTGGAGCCAGATTGCAACGGCATATGTAAATGTGGCATCACATTTTCGGTTTCCGCCATTGCCGCGATTACATCATCAGTGAAATCTCGGGGATGTGGCGACATAAATCTAACTCGCGCTAATCCATCTACTTTGCCGCACTCTCTTAATAGCTTTGCAAATGCAGCGGAGTCATTAAAATCAACGCCATAAGCATTAACGTTCTGGCCTAATAGCGTAATTTCCGTGACGCCTTGATCTACTAAAGTCTGAACTTCTTTCAAAATATCACTTGCTGGCCGATCTTTTTCGCGACCGCGGAGCGCTGGCACAATGCAGAAAGTGCAAGTGTTATTGCAACCTACAGAAACTGAGACCCATGCAGAGAATGCAGAATGACGTCGAGCTGGCAACGTTGATGGGAAGTGTTCCAGCGCTTCTAATATTTCAACTTGCGACTCTTCTTCAACCCGGGCTCGTTCTAATAACATCGGTAGCGATCCCACGTTATGGGTTCCAAAAACCACATCTACATAAGGCGCTCGCTTAATAATATTTCCTTGATCTTTCTGAGCTAAGCAACCACCAACTGCAATCTGCATGCCTGGGCGAGCTTTTTTATCTGGCGCTAAGAAGCTGAGTTGACCATAAAGTTTGTTATCCGCATTTTCTCGGACTGCGCAGGTATTAAATACAACTAAATCTGGATCGATGCCATTTTTAGCTGGCAAATAACCAGCTGCATCTAGCGAGCCCGCAATTCGCTCAGAATCATGCACATTCATCTGGCAACCCAGAGTTTGAATTACATAGGTACGAGGTGCGGACATAGCCGCAATCTTATTGGTAGTGCGTTAACGAGGCGAAATATCTAATTCTCGGAGCACCCGATTTATCAAAGATGAGCTATAGCCTTTTCGCATTAAGGCGCTATGGACTCTTCGATAAATAACTTCGGTTTCAAATCGCGAAACCGAGCGCAATTTCCGAGTTGCAATTTCCAGCGCATTTTCATATTCGCCGGCTTCGTCGATCTCTGCGATCACAATCTCGATCACATCAGATGAAACGCCTTTACCTTGTAACTCTGATGCAATAACGCGTTTCGATAATTTCTTCGCACGTTGTCTTGATTCGCTCCAGGCACGGGCAAACTCTTCGTCATTTACCAAACCTTGTTCTTGTAATCGAAAAAGTACTGCGTTAGCAATATCTTCCGGGATGCCGCGCTTTTTTAAATGGGCGAAGAGTTCGCCCCTACTCTTTGCGCGAGGTCCGAGTGCGATTAACGCAATCGTTTCGGCTAAAGAGTAGGGATCGCTCTCGACGGTTTTAGAAGTCAACGTCCGCTGCAGCTTCATCAATCGCTGCTACTAACGCAGGATCGAATTCAGTTACCGCAAAATGGGCGCGAATCTTGGTTTCGATATCGTTTGCTAAATCTGGATTATCGATAAGGAATTGACGGGAGTTCTCTTTTCCTTGACCGAGCTGGTCGCCTTCATAGGTATACCAAGCTCCAGATTTCTTAACAATGCCGAGTTCAGCACCTTGATCAAGTAACCCGCCTTCACGAGAAATACCGTGACCGTAAAGAATGTCGAACTCTGCTTGCTTAAATGGTGGCGCCATCTTGTTCTTGACAACTTTGACGCGGGTACGGTTACCAACCGCATCTTGGCCATCTTTTAGAGTTTCAATACGACGGATATCTAATCGAATTGATGCGTAGAACTTAAGTGCTTTACCGCCAGTAGTAGTTTCTGGTGATCCGAAGAAAACACCAATTTTTTCGCGGAGTTGATTAATGAATATTGCAGTGGTCTTAGATTGATGAAGTGCGCCAGTAATTTTTCGAAGCGCTTGCGACATCAAGCGAGCTTGTAAGCCCATATGGCTATCGCCCATCTCGCCTTCGATTTCAGCGCGTGGTACAAGAGCTGCAACCGAGTCAACGACAACAACATCAAGTGCGCCAGAACGAATCAACATATCCATAATTTCTAAAGCTTGTTCACCAGTATCTGGTTGTGAAACCAGTAGCGCATCAATATCAACGCCGAGTTTCTTTGCATACTCTGCATCAAATGCGTGCTCCGCATCGATAAATGCGGCAATTCCGCCAGCTCGTTGAGCGTTAGCAATTACATGAAGCGCTAGCGTGGTTTTACCCGATGATTCTGGGCCATAGATTTCAACAACGCGGCCTCGTGGTAAACCACCAATGCCAAGTGCGATATCTAAGGTGACCGAACCGGTCGAGATAACTTCAATTGCGGCGATTGATCGCTCGCTCATCTTCATCACAGAGCCCTTACCAAACTGACGCTCGATTTGGGCAAGTGCTGTATCTAGGGCTTTTTGTTTCTCAGTCGAACGACTCGTAGGTTCGCTCGATTCTTTGGCTTCTTTAGCCACGATTTACCTCTTCCTTTTCACTTATCGCTTTTCAAGCGTTGTTTGTCCAGAAGGTACGGAATGCCACTGACGGTTAGGAGCTAGGCCTAACGGAACTGTGGAACCGCTCTGGTTGGGTATGAGTAGGTTACCCGAACATCTGTTCTAATGCTAAATGAGCCACTTAGACACGCCGCGAGTAGATTTAAGGCGTGAACTCCCCCGATGTCATCGTGATTGGCGCTGGCGTAGTTGGCGCATCGTGCGCGCTCGCCTTAACAAATGCTGGGCTACGGGTTCTAATCATTGATCGCGGCCCTGTGGCGAGCGGTACATCTGGAGCTGGTGAAGGAAATATTTTAGTTTCAGATAAAGAGCCAAGTCCAGAATTAACTCTTGCGCTCCGTTCTCGAAATGCTTGGTTTGAAGTAAATGAAGATATCGGTGGCGGCTTCGAATTGGATGGTAAAGGTGGAGTAGTTATATCTCGAACTGAATCTGGAATTGCTGGCTTAAAGAAATTAGCTAAAGCACAACGTGAAAATGGAATTGATGCCAGGGAAGTTAGCGCTGCAGAGTTAAGAAAATTGGAACCGCATATCTCGCCAACGATTGAGTATGGCGTTTATTACCCACAAGATGCCCAATGTCAACCAATGTTGGCAGCAGCGCAGATGATTCGTGCCGTAAAAAAACGTGGTGGCAAATTCATACAGGGTGAAAACGTAATTGCAATTAACTCTAAAAATGGCCAAGTAACTGGGTTAACCACAAAAAAGAATACTTATATATCTCCAATCGTTTTAAATGCAACTGGAACATGGGCTGGAGATATTGCAAAGTTGGCGGGCTCTTACTTACCAATCGCACCTCGTCGCGGTTTTATTTTGGTGACAGTCCCCGCTCCAGAATTGATATTTCATAAAGTTTACGACGCCGACTATGTTGCAAACATTGCAAGTGGTGAAGCCGATCTCCAATCAAGTGCTGTGGTTGAAGGAACTGCTAGCGGTACTATTTTAATTGGTGCAAGTCGCGAACGAGTTGGATTTAAGAGTGAGTTTGAGATTCCAATTCTTCGCCAACTTGCCCGACAAGCAATATCAGTATTTCCAATTTTAAAAGAACTCCAATTACTCCGCGCTTATCGTGGGTTTAGACCATACGCACCTGATCATTTACCGGTCATCGGCGAAGATGGAAATATTTCAGGACTTTGGCATGCTGCTGGACATGAAGGTGCGGGCATCGTGTTAGCGCCTGCTACTGCAGAACTAATTACCGCCGAGATACTTGGGAAAACGCCATTTATGGATCCAACGCCTTTTTCACCAAAACGTTTCATGAATCGAAATCCAAATGCAGGTATTCACGTTGCTAGTTAAACCAAGCGCTTCGATCACTTTTACCTTTAACGATTTGGAAGTTTCCGCGATCCCAGGCCAATCTGTTGGAGCTGCCTTATTGGACGCGGGTAATCGTGTCTTACGTGTAACACGTTTCGAAAAGAAACCTCGTGCCATGCTCTGTGGCATTGGCGTTTGTTTTGATTGTTTAGTTGTAATCGATGGCGCACCAAATCAACGTGCATGTATTACTGAAGCCAAAGCAAACATGATTGTTAAAACGCAAGTAGGTGGCGCATGAAGCTGGAACAAGCAAGAGTTGTGGTTGTGGGTGGCGGACCTGCTGGTTTGTCGGCCGCACTTAATGCCGCACTTTCTGGTGCATCAGTCTTGTTAATTGATAGTAGCTCCCGCCTTGGTGGTCAATATTGGCGCCACCTCCCTGAAACTTGGCGTGACCAATCAGAGTTACATTTAGATTTAGATACCGGGCTCTTATTAATTTCAGCAGTTACTAATCATCCCAAAATTGAAATTTGGAGCGGTGCTGAAATTTGGAGTGCTACCCATGAAGATGGTGCAACTACTTTGCGCTTGATTACCGCTGGTGTAGAAAAAATTATTACAACTAAAGTGCTAATTTTGGCTACCGGTGCTTACGATCGAACCCTGCCATTTCCTGGCTGGGATATACCCGGCGTTATGACACCGGGCGGCGCCCAATCACTTATAAAAGGTAATGGAATTGCTGTTGGTAAACGGGTTATCGTTGCTGGGAGTGGACCGTTTCTTTTGCCGGTGGCCGCAGGGCTAGCCCAAGTAGGTTGCGAAGTAATTGAACTGTTAGAAGCTAACTCACCGCTTCGTTGGCTTAAATCTTTTCCTACACTTATCCAAAACTTATCAAAAATAGGCGAAGTCACACATTACATTGCTATTTTTAATAAGTTTGGGGTTAGACCGAAATTTAATCGCGCTGTGGTTGCCGCCCATGCAAATCAAGATGGTGAATTAGAATCAGTAAGCATTGCAAAAATAGATAGTAACTTTAAAATTAAGAGAATAAAGCGAGTTAAGTGCGACGTCGCCGCAATCGGATGGGGATTTACCGCGGACACATCACTTGCTGGTGCACTTTCGCTAAAACAATTAGTTACAAAAGATGAAGGTGTCGCTGTTTTGGTCGATGAAAATCAACAGAGCTCAATCCCAGGAATCTTTGCCGCAGGTGAAATCACCGGTATTGGGGGTTCTGAACTTTCAATTGCTGAAGGTGTGATTGCTGGAATAGCCGCTGCAAAATATATTGGTTACAAAGTGGAGATCTCAAATTATCATCACAAAACAAAAGCTAAAAAGCAAAAATTTGCGAAAGCGCTAATCTCTTCTTATCCAGTTAAATCTGGATGGCAAAGTTGGCTAACTGATGAAACTATTATCTGTCGTTGCGAAGAAGTAAAATATTCTAAATTAAAGTTTGCAGTAACCGAGCTTGGTGCCACTGATTCACGAACTGCAAAATTACTTTCACGATGTGGAATGGGAATGTGCCAAGGGCGAATCTGTGGCAGATTTGTGGTGGATTTAGTTGCAAATGAGTCTGGTATCTCGCCATCTGATATTTCCGAAAAAGAACGAATTTCGGTCGGTAATCGACCAATCATTACCCCGATTTCAATTGAACTTCTAGCTAACGGCGAATAAGGTTCGGGCATGGATAATTCAATTAAGAAACCTTGGCATGGTGTATTGACTGCAACTGCAACTCCATTTCGATCTGATTTATCAATTGATTTTGATAAATATGCCGAGCACGTTAAATGGCAAGCAGCCAACGGCGTTGATGGTGTTATCCCAAATGGTTCACTCGGTGAATACCAAGTCTTGTCGGCAGAAGAACGAACTCAAATTGTTAAAGTTGCGATAGAAGCTGCTCCTGCTGGATTCCAAGTCATTCCCGGCGTAGCTGCCTATGGTGCGATTGAGTCTCGTAAATGGACCGAACAAGCTGCTGAAATGGGCGCAAAATCAGTAATGCTTTTGCCGCCAAACGCTTACCGCGCTGATGAAGCTGAAGTTATTGCGCACTATAAAGAAGTTAACAAAGTTGGGATTCCAATTATTGCTTACAACAATCCATTTGATACCAAGGTTGATTTAACGCCACAACTTGTGGCAAAGATTGCTGACAGTTGTGAGAATGTAGTTGCAATTAAAGAATTTTCTGGCGATGTTCGTCGAGTTTGGCAAATCCATCACCATGCCCCACGGATTGAAGTTTTAGTTGGAGCAGACGATGTTCTAGTAGAGCTATCAACTGGCGGCGTTGTTGGTTGGATCGCCGGATTTCCGAATGCGCTTCCTAAGGAATCTGTTGAACTTTACAATCTCTGCCTTGCTGGTAAATATGATCAAGCGCGACCAATCTATGCTGCCGTGCATAATTTATTTAATTGGGATAGCCGTAAAGAATTTATTGGTGCAATTAAATTAGCAATGGATGCGGTTGGTCGTTACGGTGGTCCAACTCGGTTACCGCGATTGCCGTTGCCGGATGGGGATTTAGCGCAATGCAGGAAAGATATTGAACAAGCGCTAGCTTTTTATCGAAATCGTAAGTAACTTAAATATGGGTAAGAGTTTGCGCACCGTTACTACGGTGGAATCCCATACTGAAGGGATGCCAACTCGAGTCGTAACCAGTGGAATCGAAGAGATTCCTGGCGCTACTATGTTTGAAAAACGGCTCTACTTCATGGAGCATATGGATGAAATTCGCCAATGGTTGATGTATGAACCTCGCGGACATTCAGCAATGAGTGGTGCCATACTTCAAAAATCTACCCGGCCTGATGCGGATTGGGGCGTGGTCTACATTGAAGTTTCTGGTTGCTTACCAATGTGCGGACACGGCACCATCGGAGTGGCCACAGTATTAGTTGAAAAAGGTTTGGTTCAAGTGGTCGAACCCATTACAACTGTCCGACTTGATACTCCTGCCGGATTAGTAATTGTTGATGTACAAGTAAAGAATGGTAAAGCTGAAAAAGTTACGCTTACAAATGTTCCTTCGTTCTCTTATCAATTAGATCAAGTTGTCGATGTTGCTGGATATGGAAAAATTAAATACGACATAGCATTTGGCGGAAATTTCTACGCCATCATTCCGGTAGATCGAATTGGCATTGAGTATAAACGCGAGAACGGCCAACTGTTTTTAAATGCTGGCTTAGCAATTTCAGATGCAATCAATGAACAAAATCGTCCAGTCCATCCAGAGAATCCAGATATCGCAATCTGTCACCACATAGATTTCATTGCACCTGGCGCAAACTCATTACATTGGAAGAATGCAATGGCGATTCATCCTGGTTGGTTTGATCGCTCCCCTTGCGGTACTGGCACCAGCGCGCGACTTGCACAGATGGTTGCTCGAGGCGAATTTAAAGATAGCGATGTGCTAATTAATGAATCCTGGATTGGCTCGCAATTTGAAGGACGAATAAAAGAACATGTAACCGTGGCTGGGTTGCCGGCAATTATTCCTACCGTTACTGGTCGAGCTTGGGTAATGGGCGAAGCTACTTGGACGCTAGATCCAAGTGATCCATTCCCATCTGGATTCTTGGTCTAGTTTTATTTAAGTTCAGTCGGCAGTAGTTCAATCGGTAAATTTTGAAATACCACCGGACGCCGAAATCGTTTAATACTATCAGCGCCAACTGATGTGAAAAGTGAGTTTGTACTTGCAGGATATGGTCCGCCGTGATGCATCGCCCAAGTAACTGCAACTCCAGTTGGCCAGCTATTCCAAATAACTCGACCACTAATTCGAACTAAAACATCTAATAAGCCAAGTGAAATTATTTTGTCACTAGCCTCGCCATGGATTCCTGAAGCTAGCGTGCCATGGAATGCGTTTGCAATCGCAAGCACCTCATCATTGCTCCGACAGTTAACTACTACAGCGGTTGGACCAAATACTTCTTTTAAAGTAACTTCTTGGTTGGCCAATAGATCTGCGCCGGAGATTTCAAAAATAGTAATCGGCTCAACTTCAGCGCTAGCGGGTACTGCTTGCGCTAATAATTTAACATATGGCAAGCCAGCATAAGCGCTTCGACTTAGATCGTGCGCTGCTCGAATTTTTTCATTTAGCATCGAATGGGTTACAACATTTGGTACAAGATTTACGATCTCATTACGAACTGAATCACCGTTTACCAAGATTAGATAACCAGGTTTAGTGCAAAATTGCCCAGCTCCTAAATTCACTGAATCTAAGAATCCTTGCGCAATGGTTGTCGCATTTTTGGCAGAAGCTTCTTCGGTGGCAAAAATTGGATTCAGGCCCCCCAATTCGCCATAAAAAGGAATCGGATCTTTTCTTGATTGGGCAATATCAAATAGCGCTCGGCCTCCAGAAGTCGAGCCAGTAAACGCAACGGCGCTAAGATCTTTATGCTTGACGAATTCCATACCAGCTTCAAAATCCTCAACCATATTAAATAAACCTTCTGGGGCTGAAAGAGATTTAGCTGCGGCTTGCATTAATGCAAAAACTTTTCTAGATGTTTCTATGTGTCCAGGATTCGCTTTAATAATTACCGGACAGCCCGCAGCAATCGCAGCAGCGGTATCGCACCCACCAACTCCGAAGGCGAATGGGAAATTACTGGCACCAAAAACGCCGACAATTCCAAGCGGCACAGTGGTCTTACGAAGTTCAGGTCGAGGTGGTTGCAACGTTGAGTCTGCGCTATCAATTACCGCTCCTAAGTAATCACCTTTTTTTAATACTGCAGCCATGTGGCGCCACTGTCCCGACATCCGACCGACTTCGCCAGTCAAGCGCACTTCTGTTAAATTTGTTTCGCTTCCTGCAAGTGGTATCAACTCTGATGCAGCACCGTCTAATTTATTAGCAATCGCTTCTAGTAGCGTAATTATTTGGAGCCGATCCCACTTCCGAAAACTTTCACGCGCCGTGACGGCATTGGCCATAACAGAATTCAAATCTTGCATTTAACAGCACCTTTCAATTAGTTAAATCCTATTAGGTTAAATCAGGTGCTTTGGCATATCTGGATTATGGCGACAGATTGCTCGCCAAATATCACCAGGTTCAGTCCCAATTGCTAACGCTTCCTCAACGGTATGACCACCTAATTCGGCATGAACGATATCTTTTGCGTAAGAAGGAGCCCATTCTTCACCGAGATACTCCTCCATGCGACGCCGCAATTCTGTATTACGCATGTAAAATTAGCTTGCTTAAGAAAGTGCGCGAATTAATCGATCGGCTTGCAACTTAGAATGTTCTTCGGAAAGCGGCGCAGTAACTTGGCCAAGTAACCAGCGAACGATCATGCCAACACCAACAGCATCAGATGCAAAAATCTCGGCAAGGTGACGATAAATTCGAACCCATAAATCATGCTCTCTAGAAGATAGCGCGATTGCGATAGCGGCCGGATCGTGTTCGAGCGCTGCACGAAGTGCTTCGTGTGTAGATATTTCTTTTGAAATGAAATAGAGAGATTCGGCACGGGAGCCAGAAACTTTGGCGAGCGCGGCAATTCGATCAACTTCTGATTCTAGAAGCGCAATAAAAACTTCGTTTTTATCCCTAAAATGGTTATATAAAGATGCCCTAGAAACCTGGGCACGATCTGCAATATCAATCATGTTTGTATGATGTAATCCAAAATTAATAACTAAAGATTGTGCTGCTTCCAAGATTGCACTTCGAGTACGTCTATGTATGCCACTCTGGTGTTGATAGGTAGCGCGGAATACCGGTTCTGCCACAATTGTACTTACGCTGCGTTGACATCTGAAAGTTCAGCTTCAGATGTTGGAACGACGGTAAGTACTGGGGTCTCGTGACGTTTCACCAAATCGATGACGTCCGTAAGTACTGTGGAAAGTGAAAGGTTTAGCGCTGTGCAAATTGCATTTAGCAATTCTGAAGAAGCTTCTTTCTGACCACGTTCTACTTCAGATAAATAACCGAGCGAAACTCGAGCATCTGATGCGACAGCTCGAAGGGTTCGGCCTTGTGAAATCCGAGCAGCACGAAGTGAATGACCGATATGAGTGCGCATCAACTCCATCACCGCTCCTTTCACTAGTTACTTCTTCTTACTAGAATTACTGGAGGTAAGAATACGCTCAAATGCCCCTAGCGCGCTTTCTACCGCGCCGAGTCGAACAATTTCCCGTTTGCCAGCGATTGAAAGTTCAATTCCTTGGGCAATTTTTGGCCCTGCAATTCCAATCCAAACCGTTCCAGCCGGAACTCCATCTGATGATCCTGGGCCAGCGACTCCGGTACTTGAAATTGCCCATGTACTTTTTGTTCGTTTCTTAATTGCAAGCGCCATCGCAACTGCGATCGCTTCCGAAACTACACCAACTTTTTTAATATCAGCAGCAGTAATCCCGAGTTCGTCTTTTTTCATTTGATTTGAATAAGAAATTACCCCACCTAAGAAAACTTCTGAAGATCCTGGAATACCTGTAATTGCTCCACCAATTAGCCCCCCGGTAATGGATTCTGCAGTAGAAATTGTTTCCCTGCGAAGCGTTAGCGTTTTTACTATAGTTTCAGATAATTTTTGGATTGGACTATTCATTACTTTGAGATCGCTTTTCTTAGGTAGTCAATCCCAGTCAAAAGCGTCAGTAGCAAAGCTACTCCTAAAAAAATATCGCGTGGCAATAATAGAAATGAAGGTAATGGCAAAATGTAAAAGCCAACTGAGAAATTCTGCGCCAGTGTTTTAATTTTGCCACCACGACTTGCTGGAATCACACCACGCTTAATTACAACTAGCCGGAGCAATGTAACCAACAATTCTCTGCTGAGTATGAAAATCGTAATCCACCACGGCATATCGCCAAGAATCGAAAGTCCAATAAGCGCGGTACCAATCACTGCTTTATCTGCAATTGGATCTAGAAAAGTTCCAAGTGGTGTTACTTGATTACGACTTCGAGCTAGTTTCCCATCAAGAGTATCGGTCATCCCAACGATGAAAAAAAGCGTCCAAGCAATAATTCGCCAAGTTGAGTCATCGCCACCATTTTTAAAGAGTGCATAAGCACAAAACGGCAACGCCAAAATTCTAATTATGGTTAGCAAATTTGGTAAGTTGAAATTTCTCATAGTGGTTGCGCTAACAAGTCCGCACCTGCAATTTCAGTAACGATTGCATCAACATAGTCGCCAACTTTAAAACCCGCAGTAGGACGCCCCGGCGATGTGATGAAGGTCGAAGTATCTACTTCCGGACCCTGGTGTTCGGCTCGCCCCTCTTGTGCCGCTTCATCTTCAATCAATACCCGCACCCGCTCGCCTATCCGAGCTTCCGCACGTTCATAGGTTAACGCTTCAGTAAGCGTTGCTAATTCGGAGACCCGTTCATTAATTAGATCTTGGTCAACTTTGTTTTCCAAAGTTAGCGCTTCGGTGCCATCTTCATCGGAATATCCGAATATTCCGATTGCGTCCAATTTAGATTCGATTATGAAACTCTTGAGTTCCTGGTACTCGGCTTCGGTTTCGCCAGGAAATCCAACGATAAAGTTAGATCGAATTCCGGCCGCTGGTGAGAGCGCACGGATTTGCGACAACAAAAGTAAGAATTTTTCGGAGTCGCCAAAACGACGCATTCTGCGAAGCAAAGCTCCGCTTGCATGTTGAAATGAGATGTCAAAGTAAGGCAGCACTTTTTCCGTCGACACCATCGCTTGTAAGAGCGTCGGTCTAATTTCGGCGGGCTGTAAATACGAGAGTCGGATCCGTTCGATTCCATCAATCTTGGAGAGTTCCGGCAACATTGCTTCCATCAACTTCAAATCACCAAAGTCTTTACCGTAGGAAGTCGTATTTTCTGAGACTAAAAATATTTCACTAACGCCATTAGCCGCTAACCATTTAGCTTCTTCGATAATCTCGGTAGGCGGTCTGGAGACAAATGAACCGCGAAATTGCGGAATCGCACAAAATGTACAACGTCGGTCGCAACCAGAAGCGATTTTTAGCGATGCAATTGGTCCGTTATCTAACCGTTTTCTAATCAACCTAGCGCCTTGGCCAAATTTAGATTTAGTAGCTTCCGTAACGCTTTGTCGCTCGATCGGTGAAATCGGGAGAATAGTTCGCCGATCTCGTGGGACATGTACATCAATTGAGCCACCGCTCAGAATTGTATTTAGTCGTTTAGAAATATCTTGATAATCATCGAATCCGAGAATTGCATCCGCTTCGGGAAGCGCTGCAGCTAGCTCAGTTCCATAACGTTCCGCCATGCAACCTACTGCGACCACAGCCCGAACTTTGCCGTCGGCCTTAAGTGAATGGGCTTGCATTAACGCATCAATTGAATCCTTTTTTGCACTTTCAATAAAACCACAAGTATTAACTAATGCGATATCAGCGTTTGCGGCATCATCAACCAAGGTCCAGCCATCCGCCGCTAATCTGCCAGCAAGCTCTTCGGAATCCACATCATTTCTGGCACACCCTAAAGTTACGAGCGCAACGGTACGTGTGGTCATTTAGCGAATAGTACTTGGAAAGCAGTAATAAATTGTGGCGAAACTAAGGATTAGCCTTGGGTCGACCCAGTTGGAGTGAATTGCATCCGTACAACTTCACCCAACGCGCCAGTTAGGCCTAAATCTGCACCATTTAGATTTATATTAATCGCTCCAGCATTTCCGATTACAACATATAAGGATTGATTATCTGTAAAAACTTGAGATTCGCCTCTCAAAATGCGGCCACTATAAATTTGGTTGTTTGAACTGTCAAAAATACCAACCCAAGAAACGCCATTAACTCCAGTTAAAATTAAATTGACGCCACTTACTTTTGTGGCGACCGCAGGATCTTTCGTTTCTGGTGCAGTGGCGCTAAGTGCAAGTGGTTTAACACTCTCATTGGATTTATTTATGACAACAACAAATTGCACTGAAGCCACAACCACAACAATTGATGCAGCAATTCCAGAAAGCACTTTCCAAGAAATGGGTTTCTTCTCGCGAGGTGGCCTTGCTGCGCTATTTTCCACTAGCAAATCCATCATTGGTCGTTCTTCCGGTGAAAATGTTTCGCTAAATTCTAATAACAGCTGATCCCCATTTATTTCTAGGGTTCTCGCAATAGCTCTGATATGGCCACGTGCATAAGTATCGCCACCGCAATTAATAAAATTATCATTTTCTAACTCTTTGATGAGCGCTGTGCGAATCCGAGTACGCGCTGCAAGTTCTTCTACGGATAACCCCGATGCAGTGCGTGCACTCTTTAGTTCGGAACCTAATGACATATTTATAAAGCCTTACAATTGGGGGAGGGCAAGGTTACTGGAATAACTAGCTCAGAATCAACCCCGAGCGGTGAATATTAGGTGAACGGAGCGAAAATCACCCCTGCAATACTGCTAACACTCCAGCTAAATCTTCGGGTTTTACTAAGACGGTTCTAGCCTTCGATCCTTCAGAAGGTCCAACAATTCCACGGTTCTCCATCAAATCCATTAACCGACCAGCTTTGGCAAAACCAATGCGTAATTTACGTTGCAACATTGAAGTGGATCCAAATTGGGTTCCTACAACTAATTCCACAGCTTGCAATAACAGATCCATATCGTCACCAATGTCATCTTCAATGACAGCTCTGGTGCGAACTGGCGCAAGAATATCTTCGCGATAAACCGGAGCGAGTTGGGCTTTAACATGATTAACAACCGCTTCAATCTCACGTTCCGAAACGTAAGCTCCTTGGATCCGCATCGCTTTACTAGCACCCATTGGTAGGAATAATGCGTCACCTTGTCCTACTAATTTCTCGGCACCTGGTGTATCTAAAATTACTCGTGAATCTGCCAAGCTGCTAGTTGCAAACGAAAGTCTAGAAGGTACGTTCGCTTTAATTAGACCAGTAACGATATCAACACTAGGGCGTTGGGTTGCAATAACTAGATGAATTCCAGCTGCGCGAGCTAATTGCGTGATGCGAACTATGCAATCTTCAACATCGCGCGCTGCCACTATCATTAAATCTGCTAACTCATCAATCACAACTAGAAGATATGGATAAGGCTGTAGCGGACCTTCTGAAGAATTTGGATTCGTTAATTTTCCAGTTCGAACCGCTTTGTTAAAATCATCAATATGGCGGAACCCATAAGTTGAGAGGTCGTCATAACGCATGTCCATTTCACGGACAACCCAAGCTAGCGATTCTGCAGCTTTCTTCGGGTTTGTGATGATTGGTGCAATTAAATGTGGCACACCATCATATGCAGTTAGTTCTACCCGCTTTGGATCAATCAAAATCATTCGAACATCATTTGGAGTTGAGCGCATTAATATTGAAGTCACAAGTGAGTTAATCATTGAAGATTTGCCAGCACCGGTAGCACCTGCTACCAATAAGTGTGGCATTTTTGCTAAATTTGCGCAGATAAATGCGCCTTCAACATCTTTACCAAGTGCAACTAACATCGGATGATGATCATTTCCAGCAACACCAGAGCGCAATACATCACCGAGCGAAACTATTTCACGATCAGAGTTAGGAATTTCAATTCCGACCGCAGATTTTCCGGGGATTGGCGAGAGGATTCGCACGTCACTACTTGCCACGGCATATGAAATATTTTTACCAAGCGCCGTAATGGCTTCAACTTTAACTCCGGACCCCAGTTCTACTTCATAACGTGTCACAGTCGGCCCACGCATAAAACCAGTTACTTCTGCGTCAATATCGAACTGTTTAAAAACTTCTGTTAACGCCGCGACAATCAATTCATTGGCCTTACTTTTAGTTTTTGAAGCTGGGCCAGCTCGTAACAAATCCATGGCTGGCAGTTCGTAAGTATCATCTGAGGCGAGCACCATCTGTACTGGACGTAACGGTTTTGTTAAAGTTGGTAGCGGATTGCCATCTGCGGTTCCAGAAGCTACTGGAATTTCAACTGTAAATTCTTCGTCAAAGCTCTCTTCATCTAACTCTGAATCTTCGTCGTAGTCGCCGTGGTCAAGATGTTGGACCACTAATGGCGATTCGAAAGGTGGTGATTCTGAGATTTCGAATTCTTCAATTTTACGCTCCCGCCGATCGGAAACCGCGCTACCAACTTTAGAACTAGCGCCGTTAAATAATCTTTTTATTAATGCAAAAACTTCGGAGACTGGCGTTGCAGTCACTACTAATAATCCAAAACCTAGAAACAGGAAAAGGATGAAGGTTGTTAACGTTGAAGATATAACTACATACTTCAATGGAGTTGAAATTCCATAACCAACCCAACCGCCACCATGGCGCATCGCGGTAGCCCCAGTTCCAGCTGAACCATTAAATATATGGGCTAACGCTGCGCTTGAGAAAATTAATAACAAAGAGCCAATTGTTATCCGGCCATTAGCAGCTTTATCTGTTGGGTTTCTAAATAATCTAAAAGCAAAATAGCAAAGTGCTAGTGGTGTTGCCATCGCAAGTCGCCCAACGCCACCGTAAAAGAATGAGTGCATGGCGCGACCAAAGAAATTATCTAGATGCCACCAGGTTGTTGCAGCTGCAAGAACGCCAGCAATAAAAAGCAGTAGGGCGAAGCCATCACGTTGGTGGGCTGGATCTAAATCTTTAACACCTCTGGAAACAAATCTAATTACTGCACCAAGTGCTTTAGCGATAGCGCGCCAAGTAGCAGATAAGGCCCGAGCAACCCCACCTAAGAGCCCAGTTGATTTAGAACTTTTCTTTTTAGCCATATGCGTTAATCGTATTAGAAAGTGAAATCCTTAGCAGTTTGGCTCGCCGTCATACTTCTATAACAACAGGAACAATCATTGGACGTCGACGATGTTCGCCACCTACCCAACTGCCAACTGTTTTTCGCATTATTTGTGAAAGTTGGTGCGTGCCATTAATTCCTTCAGTAACTGCAGCAGCAAGTGCTTTCTCAATTCTAGATTTCACTTCATCAAATAGCGCGGTGTCTTCAGCAAAACCGCGCGCATGAATATCTGGTCCAGCCACAATTTTTCCGGTTTGAGAATCGATTACGACAATTACCGAGATGAATCCTTCTTCACCCAATATTCGTCTATCTTTTAGCGAGCTTTCGGTAATGTCACCGATGCTCTGGCCATCAACATAAACAAATCCACAAGGTACCGAACCAACCACAGAAACTTTATGGTCGACCATGTCAATTACAATGCCATTTTCTACAATCACCGTATTTTTGCGGGCAACCCCGGTTTGAATCGCAAGTTCGGCATTAGCCCGCATATGTCGCCATTCGCCGTGGATTGGCATAACATGTTTTGGCTTAACAATGTTGTAGCAATATAACAACTCCCCCGCGGCAGCATGTCCAGATACATGCACTAGCGCATTCGCTTTATGTACGACTCGAGCACCAAAACGAGTTAACTCATTTATTACACGATAAACCGGATTTTCATTTCCAGGAATCAAAGATGAAGCTAAAACAACAGTGTCACCTTCACCAACTCGAATTTGATGATCACCATTTGCCATTCTTGATAACGCCGCTAATGGTTCACCTTGTGAGCCAGTGCAAATTAATACCAAGTTATCGCCATGGTTATCCATCTCTTTTTCATCGATAAGAACTCCCCTGGGAATCGTTAAGTAACCCATATCTGCAGCTAAATTCATATTACGAACCATAGAACGGCCCATAAAGACAACTTTTCGTTTATGAGATTCTGCCGTATTTATAATTTGTTGAATTCGATGAACATGTGACGCAAATGAAGCAACTACAACTCTTCGACGTGTACTTCTAAAGACACGATCGAGCGCTGGCATAATTTCGCGTTCGGAAGTAGTGAAGCCTGGAATGTCAGCATTTGTCGAGTCGACCATAAAAAGATCAACACCATCTGCTCCTAATCGCGCAAATGTTGCTAGGTCAGTAATGCGCCCATCAAGCGGTAATTGATCCATTTTGAAATCACCAGTATGCAAAATTGTTCCAGCAGCAGTCGTGATTGCTACCGCCAGAGCATCAGGAATTGAGTGGTTTACTGCTACGTATTCCATTGCGAATGGTCCGATATTTTCACGCATGCCCGCTTTGACTTCGCGGGAAATCACAGTAATTCGATGTTCTTTTAGTTTGGCTTTAATGAATGCGATTGTAAGTGCGGTGCCGATTACTGGGATATCACCGCGTTCGCGAAGCAAATATGGAACTGCGCCAATATGATCTTCATGCCCGTGGGTTAAGAAAATTCCTACAACATCAGCAAGCCGCTCTCTTATATAAGAAAAATCCGGCAGAATTAAATCAATCCCGGGTTGGTTCTCCTCCGGAAATAAAACGCCACAGTCGACAACTAATAACTTGCCTTCGGATTCAAATACCGTCATGTTTCGGCCGATTTCGCCGAGTCCGCCAAGTGCAACTATTCGCAATCCGCCAGCGACTAACTTTGTTGGTAATCCTAAATCTGGGTGGGGATGATTCAAACTTTAACGCCTCCGAGTTTTAAATCCTCACGAAGTTGCTCAATTTGTGACGCGGTTGCGTTTACAAGTGGAAGTCTTACTACTCCACCAGGGAGTCCCATCAGTGTCAATGCTGCCTTCGTGAGAATCGCACCTTGGGTGCGGAAAGTCCCGGTATAAACCGGAAGCAGCTGTTGATGTATTTCAGTAGCGCGGTGCGCATTTCCGCTAAACCAAGCATCTAACATTTCGCGCAATTCTTTTCCAACAGTATGGCCGCAGACTGAGACAAAACCTACAGCTCCGACCGAAAGTAAGGGTAGATTTAAAATATCATCACCTGAATAAACTGGAATTCCAGATCTTTTGATTACCCAAGATGTTGAAGCTACATCACCTTTTGCATCTTTCAACGCTGCGATTCTTGGGTGTTCTGCCAACTTAACAATTGTGTCCGGTTCGATTTGCATCCCAGTTCGTCCTGGAATGTCATACATCATTACTGGTAGATCGGTCGCATCTGCCATCGCTATAAAGTGCGCTTCAATTCCGGCTTGTGGTGGTTTGTTGTAATAAGGAGTCACAACCAATAAGCCATCAGCACCGGCATCGGCAGCCCATTTTGCTTGTTCTATCGAATGCGAAGTTTCATTGTTGCCAGCGCCAGCGATAACTTTTGCACTACCGCCAACCACTTTTTTAACAACCTTAATTATTTCAAGTTTCTCATCATCACTAGTCGTTGGCGCTTCACCAGTTGTTCCGTTTACCACGATGCCATCATGCCCAGTGCTGATTAGGTGGTTAGCTAATTTCTCCACGCCAGCCCAATCAATTGAGAGATCAGGCTTAAACGGCGTGACCATGGCGGTAAGTAATCGGCCAAATGGTGGGTTGATTAACATGCCCTAAGGCTACCGCTTTTAGGGTGCAATTCTCCCAGACTTTTCAAAAGCTCCGTATGTGAGCGGCATAAGTTCTGCAAAATGGCGCTCCATTTTCTCGGCAACCATCTCAATTTCTCGTTGTGGGTAGCTAGGAAAATGTGAACCTTCGCGATTGGTACGAAGCGATAAGAAATTCATTAACGCACGCGCATTCATACTTACATACATTGATGAGTAGAGCGCGACTGGTAATACCGCACGCGCAACTTCTCGGGCCACGCCAGCTTCTAACATTTTTTGATAATTGCTATATGAAATAAGATAACTTTCTTTCATCGCTTTTACTGTGATTTCATATTGTTCATCGGTGCCATCAATAAATGTATACGCGCCAGTTTTGCCTACTTGTACAAGTTTGCGTTCTTTTGATGGAACATAAAAGACTGGACTTAGTTCCCGATATCTTCCGCTCTCTTCGTTATACGAAGCGATCCGATGGCGCATAAATTCACGGAAAACAAAGATTGGGGCTGAGATAAAAAATGTCATAGAAGTGTGTTCGAATGGAGAACCATGTCGCTCTCTAGCCAAATAATTTATTAAACCAGCCGAACGAGATGGATCTTCGTTGATTTCGTCTAACGAATTCTCACCAGCGGTTGAGACTCGAGCTGCCCAAATTACATCAGCATCACTTGCACTTGCTTTAACCAATTCAACGGTGACATCGTCACGGAAGATCGCTGCTTTATCGCTGTTTTCACTCACGAGCGTGACCCTATCGAGAGCGATGCGCGGATACCGTGATTGATAAGGCAGAATAACCCGCGTGTCATTATCTAAGGCCCAGGTTTTTCGTGACTCAATGAGCGTTGCACTACCAGTTGGGAGTTATGGGATTGCATTCGGTGCTGCTGCGGTAGCAAATGGCTTTTCTGTGATTCAAGCATCACTTTTTTCATTATTACTTTTCTCCGGTGCATCACAGTTTGCGGTTGTCGGTGTCATAGGCGCTGGCGGGAGTGCGTTGAGTGCCATCGCTACTGGGTCCCTACTTGGATTTCGTAATGGCCTTTATGCAATGCGAATGAAACCAGTGCTAAATGTGCATGGCTTGAAGAAAATATTGGCGGCTCAAATAACTATTGATGAATCAACCGGAGTTGCAATTTCCCAAGAACCACGCGGTGAAGCGGCAATGCGATATGGATTTTGGGCTACTGGAATTGGGGTATTTGTATTTTGGAATCTATTTACGCTACTAGGTGCTTTTGGAGCTCAAGCCCTCGGTAATCCTTCTGCCTGGGGTTTGGATGCTGCAGTGCCAGCCGCTTTCTTAGGATTAGTTTGGCCACGGCTAATCGATAAGCGAAGTAAATTAATTGCTATCTGTGCAGTAGCGATGGCTCTAATACTTACTCTAGTTGCACCAGCTGGCGTTCCAATTATCGCAACAGTTTTACTTGCAATTCTTTTTGGCTGGAAACCAAAAGCATGAGCGCAATGTGGGTAGCAACTTTAGTATCAAGTTTGGTTTGTTATATTTTAAAATACCTTGGCTATGCAATTCCAGAATCTTTTTTAGCTAATCCCCGAGTCCAACGAATTAACACATTGATCCCAATTGTTTTGCTTTCGGCCTTAGTCGGCGTCCAAGCAATCACAAATAAATCTGAAATTGTCTTTGACCAGCGGATTGCTGGTGTTGCGGTTGCAGCGATTGCACTTAAGTTCAAAGCACCTTTTCCAGTAGTTATATTCTCAGCTGCGATTACATCTGCAGTGATTTATAACTGGCTTTAAATTATTTTTAGCCCCTCGAGCTTTGCTTTTAAATCAATATCGGATGGTTCGGTCATGTGAGTTCCATCGGGAAATATTATTACTGGGATGGATCGCATTCCTCCATTGATTTCAATAACTTTAGCGGCAGCTGCTTCATCGGCCTCAATATCAATTACTGAGTATTCGACATTTAGCGAATCCAATAAACGCTTAGAACGTCGGCAATCTCCGCACCAGTCTGCGCTATACATTGTGATCATATTTTTCCTATCTATTTTAAGTCGAGAAAATTCTCGAGGCCAAAGCTTAAACCTGGGTGCGATCCAACTTTACGAATTCCAAGAAGTACCCCAGGCATAAAACCAGTTCGATCTATCGAATCATGTCGAATCGAAAGGGTTTCGCCTTGGTCCCCAAGTACCACTTCTTGATGCGCAACTAAACCCCGTAACCGAACTGAATGAATTACCACATCGCCAACTTTTGCACCTCGTGCGCCAGGAAGTGCAGATGTAGTTGCATCCGGCATGGGTGGTCGATTTGCGACTTTGCGCGCGTCAGTAATTAATTCCGCAGTTCTAGTTGCAGTTCCACTTGGCGCATCTGCCTTATTTGGGTGATGCAGTTCAATAATCTCTACCGATTCAAAATGTTTAGCGGCTTGCGCTGCAAATTGCATCATTAAGACTGCGCCAAGTCCAAAATTTGGTGCGATCAGCGCGCCAACTTTGGGGTTTTTTGCTAATAATTCTTTTACTTTTGCAAGTTTCGCACTATCAAAACCAGTGGTGCCAACTACAACGTTGATTCCATTATTGATCGCGTATTCAAGATTAGCCATCACTGAATCTGGATGCGTGAAATCGACTACAACTTCAGCGCCATTCTCTTTTAAAGTTTCAATTGAGTCACCAAGATCGAGCGCTGCGACTAGTTTTAAATCAGTAGCTGCATTTACTGTAGCAACAGTTTGCGTGCCCATCTTTCCGTTTGCACCGAGTACGCCAACTTTTATCATCGGATTGCCTTTTCAAATATTGAGCCGCTCTTGTACGGTCCCACTACGGCAAGGGTAGGACTTTTGGTCAAGTACTCGCTGGCAACGGCGCGAATTTGTGCGCCTGATACGCTGGAAACTTCTTTTAAAATCTGATCGAAGCCTAGATTTTCGCCGTAAACCAATTCGGCTTTCCCGATCCGGCTCATCCGAGAGCCAGTATCTTCTTGACTCAAAACTAAACTTCCACGAACTGCACCTTGCGCCCGGGTTAATTCTTCATGGGTTAATCCATTATCTGCCACATCGTGCAAAACATCTCGAATAATTTTTACAACTTCGGTGGCTTTATTTGGATTACAACCTGCATAAAATCCAATTACACCTGAGCCAGCGAATTGTTGTGCGTATGAATAAACTGAATATGCCAAGCCACGTTTTTCTCGAATTTCTTGAAATAGCCGCGATGACATTCCGCCACCTAAGGCTGCCGATAAAACTCCCATAGTGAAGCGGCGATTATCATCGCGCGCCACGCCAGCCATTCCCATGAATAGATGAGCCTGTTCAGTCTTGCGATTTAATAAGCCAACATTTCCACCTTTAGGTGATTTAACTTTTGTATTACTTCGCAAGTTATAATTAGATTTTGGAACATCTAGAAAACCATCTCGTGCAATGGCTGCTTCTACAAGCGCTACAACTTTTTTATGTTTCAGGTTGCCCGCAACTGCAATTACTAAATCACTTGGTAAGTATCGCTTCTTGTAATAATTAAAAACTGAGTTGCGCGACATCCCTTTGATTGATGCAACTGTGCCCAATATAGGTCGGCCAAGTTGGGTGTCGCCATAATATGTTTCCGCAAAAAGATCGTGAATTAAATCACTTGGATCATCATCACGCATTGAAATTTCTTCCAAAACTACATTTCGTTCAGCATCGACATCTTCAGTCTTAACTAAAGATGAAGTAATCAAATCTGAAATAACATCGATCGCCAGCGGTAAATCGGTATCAATAACCCGGGCATAAAAACAGGTGTACTCCTTGCTGGTGAAGGCATTCATCTCACCACCGACTGATTCAATCGATGCAGAGATATCCATCGCACTTCTAGTTTTCGTTGATTTGAATAATAAATGCTCGAGAAAATGTGAAGCTCCCGCAACTGATGGAGCTTCGTCGCGAGAGCCAACATTTACCCAAATACCAAAAGCTGCACTTCTGACACCGGCAACTTCTTCAGTAACAATACGTAAACCGCTCGGAAGAACGGTTTTGCGTACGGTCATATTATGAAACGTTATTCAGCTGATGCTTCTGCAGCATCATCAAGCACTGGAACTAACGAAAGTTTACCTTTAGGATCAATTTCGCCAATTTCAACATGTACTTTATCGCCAACGTTCATTACATCTTCCAAGTTTTCAATTCGCTTTCCACCATGCATCTTCCGTATTTGCGAGATGTGGAGCAAGCCATCTTTACCTGGTAACAATGAAACGAATGCACCAAATGCAGCTAACTTCACGATAGTTCCATTAAAGCGTTCGCCAACTTCAGGCATTTTTGGATCTGCGATACCGATAATTTGGGCACGTGCAGCTTCAGCTGCAGTTCCATCGGTTGCGCCAATATAAATAGTGCCATCATCTTCGATGCTGATTTCAGCGCCAGTATCCTCTTGGATCTGCTTAATGACTTTGCCCTTTGGACCAATCACTGCGCCGATCTGATCTACTGGAATCTGAATCGTGATGATGCGCGGTGCCAATGGATTAATTTCATCCGGTGCATCAATCGCTTCATTCATTACATCAAGGATATGCAAGCGAGCTTCCTTAGCTTGGTGCAACGCACCTGCAAGAACGCTTGCTGGTATTCCATCTAATTTAGTATCTAACTGAAGAGCGGTAACGAAATCTTTTGTACCAGCAACTTTGAAATCCATATCGCCGAATGCATCTTCTGCACCCAAGATATCGGTAAGCGCTACGTATTCGATTTTGCCATCAACATCATCTGAGATCAGACCCATTGCGATACCAGCTACTGGTGCACGAAGTGGCACGCCAGCATTTAGTAGCGACATGGTTGATGCGCAAACTGAACCCATGGATGTTGATCCATTTGAACCAAGCGCTTCTGACACTTGCCGAATTGCATATGGGAAATCAGAACGTGACGGCAGAACAGGTAACAACGCACGTTCTGCAAGTGCTCCATGTCCAATTTCACGACGCTTCGGTGAACCAACGCGGCCAGTTTCGCCGACTGAATATGGTGGGAAGTTGTAGTTATGCATATAACGCTTATGGTTTTCTGGATTCAACGTATCTAACTGTTGTTCCATCTTAAGCATGTTTAGGGTTGTAATTCCTAGAATTTGAGTTTCGCCACGTTCGAAAAGCGCTGAGCCATGTACTCGTGGAATTACTTCAACTTCTGCGGTTAGTTCGCGAATATCGCGAAGCCCCCGGCCATCAATGCGAATCTTGTCACGAAGCACGCGTTGGCGGACCAACTTCTTTGTGACGGAACGAATCGCAGCTGGAATCTCTTTTTCGCGACCTTCGAAATCACCAGCTAATTTCTCTTTTACAGTTGCGGTAATTTCGTCGATCTTAACTTCGCGATCTTGCTTCTGCACAATAGTTAGCGCTTTAGTTAAATCAGCCTTGGCTAATTTTTCAACAGCGGCAAAAACGTCATCTTGGTAATCCAAGAAGACTGGGAATTCGCCAGTTGGCTTTGCAGCAACTTTTGCCAATTTAGATTGAGCTTCGCAAAGTACGCGAATGAATGGCTTAGCAGCTTCTAAACCTTGGGAAACGATTTCTTCAGTTGGGGCTTTCGCACCAGCTGCGATTAAATCGATTGTCTTAGTTGTGGCTTCAGCTTCAACCATCATGATTGCAACATCATCAGCAGTTACGCGACCAGCAACGACCATGTCAAATACTGCGTTTTCAACTTCGCTGTGATTTGGGAATGCCACCCATTGGCCATCAATCAAAGCAACGCGCACGCCGCCGATTGGGCCAGAAAATGGTAGGCCAGCTAATTGTGTTGACATTGATGCTGCGTTAATCGCAATTACGTCATACATGTGATCTGGGTTTAACGCCATCACAGTAACAACAATTTGAATTTCGTTACGGAGTCCCTTAACAAACGATGGCCGCAACGGACGATCGATTAAGCGACAAGTAAGAATTGCATCCTCGGATGGACGTCCCTCACGACGGAAGAATGATCCTGGAATCTTTCCTACTGCGTACATACGTTCTTCAACATCCACAGTAAGTGGGAAGAAGTCGAATGAATCTCGTGGTGATTTTGATGCGGTTGTTGCTGAAAGCAACATGGTCTCGTCATCAACATATACAACTGCAGTACCAGCAGCTTGGCGCGCTAGGCGACCGGTTTCAAAACGAATTTCTCGTTTTCCGAACTTGCCGTTATCAATTATTGCAACGGCGCTATGTAGCTCTTGACCCTCCATGGGTCTCTCCTTTTTCTTGACCAACCTACGGCGCAAGAATGGATCTTCGATCGAAGCCCACGGGTTTTCTATTTTCTAAAACAAATACCAAAATCCGTAAGCCACTACCGAGGACCAATACTTTTGGCCGTGGGTTAGTGTTTTTATTTATCGGCGGATGCCGAGTTTTTCGATGATCGCGCGGTAACGCTCGATATCAATTTTTGCTAGGTATTGGAGAATTCGACGACGGCGACCTACAAGCAGAAGAAGGCCACGACGATTGTGGTGGTCATTCTTATTTGTTTGCAGATGCTCAGTGATTTCTTCAATGCGCTTTGAAAGTAAAGCGACTTGAGCTTCTGGGCTTCCAGTGTCTGATGTTGAAGAACCGTACTTTGAGATAATTTCTTTCTTAACTTCTGGCTTTAACGCCATTTCGTTCTCCTTCATCAGCCACGAGGGTTTTCGGTTTGGTTCACGAAAACACGCTTACTCGCTCGGGGCAGAGGTTACCAGCGGGTGTGTGCGAGAGTGAAATCGGTGCTAATTCCCCGCTTAAATCGAACTATTCCAACCCTCTCAAACTTGTGAGTTCCCGAGCTTTATCACAATCTTTTTTCATCTGTATTAAAAGTGGGTCTAACCCATCAAATTTCAAAGTATCTCGAAGTCGCCAACCAAATTCAATAATTGCCTCTTGTTCATATAAATCTAAATCATCTCGATCTAACGCATATGCCTCAACTTGGCGACCGCGCACGCCCGCAAACGTTGGGTTAGTTCCAATCGAGATTGCAGCTGGCCAGCGATTTAAACCTACAGTTAACCAACCCGCATAAACGCCATCGCTTGGAATAGTTGAGTTAATCGCAACTTCAATATTTGCAGTGGGATATCCAATTTCACGGCCGCGCGCTTCACCATGAATAACTGGACCAATTAATTGATGCGGTCGAGTTAAAAGTTCGCGCGCAATTTCTACGCCACCATTTAATAAATGTTTTCTAATTCGCGTTGAGGAAACAATGCCATGTTCGTGTTTAACTAATTCGACTCCGGTTACAGTAAAGCCATACTTCTTGGAAACTGATCTCAAATAATTTACATCTCCAGCAGCCTTTGCACCAAAAGTGAAGTTTGTACCAACTACGATATTTTTTGCGTCAAGTTTTTTGATTAATATTGATTCAACAAATTGCTCGGGAGAAAGTGCCGCAAATTCAGCATCAAAATTTATAACTGCCACAGCCTCGGCTCCATGCAACATTAGCTGGTGGACTCGATCTTCTAAAGTTAATAGTTTTGTTGGAGTTCGGTCTGGTGCAAAAACTGCAGTTGGATGTGGATCAAATGTTAAAACTGTTACTGGATCGCCAAATTCGTTTGCGATATTAAGAATTTCTTGATGTCCTAAGTGAACGCCATCAAAAATTCCAATGGCAACAGTGCCGCTTTCAAGCGGTTCCCCAAACCATTTAATATTGCCAGACATCTGGCTATTCTTTCACAAAAACTGTGATTGGCTGTGCGCCAGAATTCTTATTCTCAATTAAAGCGCAGAGTTCGTTATCGCCCGTGATCGCAATTCCAATTCCAGAAAACTCAGAAGAAGAAATCGAACGGCCAAACTTCAATTCGCTCTTTTCGGAAAGGTTAATCACACGCGCTGGCAATATTTGCTTAGCAACATCTACTACATCTAATAAATCTACTAATGATATTGATTCGATAGATACTGCGGCTTCGATAGAAAACGGCGCAACTTCACTTCGCCGTAACTCAGTCAAGTGTCCCCCGACATTTAACACATCCCCTAAATCTCTAGCAATTGCTCGAATATAGGTTCCGGCAGAGCATGAAACATCAATTTTTATAACAATAGCGTCATCGGGTCTAGAAATTTCTAAGATCTCTATATTATAAATTGTAACTTCACGCCCTGGTAGTTCTACAACTTCACCTTCACGTACTCGGTCATACGCTCTCTTACCATTTATTTTTATAGCTGAGACCGAACTTGGCCGTTGCATAATTGTGCCAATCATTTTTACTAAATTACTTTTAATCTCGACGTCAGTGACTTTTGCAATATCTGATATTGTGGCTAAATTTAAAACTACGCCGTCTTTGTCATCTGTAACTGTTGCGAAACCTAATTTTATTGTGGCGAGATAACGCTTCTTACCTTCGGTAATGTATTGCAATAACTTGGTGCCATTGTTAATTCCTAAAACTAATACGCCAGTCGCCATCGGGTCTAACGTGCCAGCATGTCCAACGCGCTTAGTTCCAAAAACTTTACGGATTTGCGCAACAACATCATGACTTGTGATGCCACTTGGTTTATCAATTACTAGAAACCCGTCACTCACCGGTATCCGTCTCGCGCGCTTTATGGACTTTATATGGATCAGCTTCTCCTGCTGGGGCAGCACCTTCGCGCAGCGCCGCTAATTCTTTATCTTGCTCTCTAACTTTTGAAAGTAAATCTTCAAAATTCTGGGCGGATTCAGCAAGCCCATCCGCGAAGAATGAAATTGTCGGTGTGATCCGCATCCCGAGTTCTTTTCCAACCTCGGAACGGAGTAAACCTCGTGCGCTTTCTAGCGCTTTCGCGGTTTGAATTTTTGATTCATCATCGCCTAAAACAGTGTAGAAAATCGATGCTTGTTGTAAATCACCAGTAATTCGAACGTCAGTAACGGTAATGAAACCAAGGCGTGGATCTTTTACCTTTGTTTCAAGAGTTTGTGCGATCACTACTTTTATGCGATCGGCGACCTTTGCTGCGCGATGTGATGTGCCCATAATTAAACTCGCTTTTTCTCACGCATTTCGAAAACTTGGATTACATCACCAGGTTGGATATCTTTAAAAGATCCAACTCCGATACCGCACTCGAAGCCCTCGCGGACCTCAGTCGCATCATCTTTAAATCGCTTCAAAGATTCGATAGTTAAGTTGTCGACAACTAAGACGCTATTGCGCAAGATGCGTGCTTTTGCGTTACGTCGGATGATGCCGTCGCTAACAACTGAACCAGCAATATTTCCAAATTTGCTCGACTTAAATACTTCGCGGACTTCAGCATTACCAAGGATTGCTTCTTCGTATTCGGGCTTGAGCAGACCTTTAAGGGCCGCCTCAATCTCTTCAATTGCGTTATAAATTACGGAATAAAAGCGAACTTCAACGCCTTCTTCATCAGCAAAGATTGCAGTTTGTGGTTCTGGCTTCACATTGAATCCAATAACTACAGCAGATGATGCCGAAGCTAAAGTGATATCGCTCTTGGTGATTGCACCAACACCTCGATGAATAACACGTAAGTCAACTTCGTTGCCAACATCAAGCAATAAGAGCGCGTCTTCAAGCGCTTCTACCGAACCACTCACATCGCCCTTGAGAATCAGGTTGAGTGAAGTGACTTTGCTTTGCTCCATAAAATCTTCCAACGAAATTTTCTTTCGAGCCTTTGATAGCGCTGCATGTCGCTCTGCTGCTTGACGTTTCTCCGCAATTTGACGAGCAGTTCGATCATCTGCTGCGACCATAAATGAATCGCCGGCACTTGGTACCGAAGTAAAGCCGAGTACTTGAACTGGTCTTGATGGACCAGCAAATTCAACTAGTTTTCCAAATTCATCCATCATTGCGCGGACTCGACCGAAAGCTCCGCCGGCAACAATTGCGTCACCAACATTGAGAGTTCCACGTTGCACCAAAACTGTTGCTACTGGACCACGGCCGCGATCTAAGTGAGCTTCAATCGCAACACCGCGCGCAACATCATCCGCGATTGCACGCAGATCGATAGCAGCGTCAGCTGTTAAAAGAATCGAATCGATGAGTGTATCGATTCCAGTTCCGTTCTTTGCGGATACATCAACAAATATTGTGTCGCCGCCATACTCTTCGGCGATCAAGTTGTACTCAGTTAATTGTTGGCGAATCTTTCCTGGGTTTGCACCTTCTTTATCAACTTTGTTTACCGCGACCACAATTGGAACATTCGCAGCTTGGGCATGGTTTAGCGCTTCTATTGTTTGGGGCATAACGCCGTCATCTGCGGCAACCACAAGGACTGCGATATCAGTAACTTTTGCACCACGCGCACGCATTGCGGTGAAAGCTTCGTGTCCGGGTGTATCAATGAAAGTTATCGCGCGCTCGATGCCGTCATGGTTATGGTGAATTTGATATGCACCAATATGTTGCGTGATTCCGCCAGCTTCGCTTTTAATTACTTCAGTTTGGCGAACGGCATCAAGTAAGCGAGTCTTACCATGATCCACGTGACCCATAACCGTTACTACTGGTGGGCGAATTTCAAGATCTTCAGGATCAATATCTTCGATTTCTTTTGCTAAGTCAATATCGAAGGTTTCGAGAATCTCGCGATCTTCATCTTCTGGTGAAACGATTTGGATCGCGTAGCCAAACTCGCCGCCAAGTACTGCGAAAACATCTTCAGTTACAGATTGGGTAGCGGTAACCATCTCACCTAAGTGGAATAGCACTGATACTAATGAAGCTGGATCTGCACCAATTTTTTCGGCGAAATCTGCAAGCGAAGAACCACGCCGTAATCGAACTGGGGTTGAGCCATTTCCGCGTGGAACTATTGCGCCGCCAATTGTTGGCGCCGCCATGTTATCTATCTCTTCCCTACGAGTTTTTTTACTCTTTATATTCTTGCGCTTCTTGCCGTTCTGTTTTCCAAATGCTCCTGCGGTGCCACCGCGTTGTGGTGGCCGACCGCCACCGCGTTGTGGACCACCAGCTGTTGGTGCTCCTGTTGTTGGTGCAGCTGCACCAGTTGCGCCACCCGGACGGAAAGGTGCGCCACCTTGTGGTCGTGCACTTCCACCGGTTTGTGGTGGTCGAGATCCCGCAGGACGCGCCGCAAAACCTGGGCGAACTGAACCAGGACGTGGTCCAGACATACCGGGACGTGGTCCACCACCTTGTGGTCGATCACCTTGCGGTCGATCACCTTGCGGACGCTGACCTGGAGTTGTTGGACGTTGTGGTGGTCGCGGCATTGTTGTGCCAGCCGAACCAAAAGGATTATTTCCAGCGCGAGGTGGGCGCGCAACTATTGGGCGCGGTGTTGCAAATGGATTATTTCCACCACGTGGCGCACTTGGTGTGACTGTTGGCGTAATCGGAGGAGTCGGCGCAGTTGGCATAATTGATGGTTTTGGCGCGGCAGAGATTTTTTTATCCATCATCTCTTGCAACGCTGCTTCAATTTCAGGAGTTATCTCAGGTGTTGCATCTGCTTTCTTTGCAGCAGTTTTTTTCGCAGCGGCTTTCTTAGCTGGCGCTTTCTTTGCAGGTTTCGCATCGGCAGGCTTTGCAACTACTGGATATTTCTCCAGCATTTTGCGCACAACCGGTGCTTCAACTGTTGATGATGCAGAACGGACGAATTCGCCCATCTCTTGGAGTTTTGCAAGGACTTCCTTGCTATCCATCCCTAAATCTTTTGCTAATTCGTAAACGCGGACCTTTGCCACAGTTCTCCTGTCTGGGCCTCGCGTTCTTAATTTTACTTAGGAGCGCGAAACCGAATTTCCTGACTTACTCATGATGTTGCGGTGCTCATTAGAGTGCCATTGCCTTAGCTCCTAAATAGATTTCTGAAAACCCTGCGGTTTCCAATGGGGTTACCTTACCCCAATTCTGGTTGAGAATTTTCAGCACTTTCTGCCTGATTTGGCGTGGTTTGCGCATCAGAATGAATATCTATCCGCCATCCAGTAAGCCGCGCTGCCAACCGGGCATTCTGGCCATCTTTACCAATCGCAAGTGATAACTGATAATCCGGAACCACAACTTTTGCAGATCGAGATTCTAAATTAACCACTTCAACGCTAGTAATTCGAGCTGGCGCCAACGCATTGCCAACATAAGCCGCAGGGTCTTCTGACCAATCGACTATGTCAATTTTTTCGCCATGAAGTTCATCCATCACGGCGCGAGCTCGCGCACCCATTGGACCAATTAGCGATCCTTTTGGACTCACGCCAGCGCGGTGGGTTCGGACTGCAATCTTGGTGCGATGACCAGCTTCGCGGGCAATTCCCATTACTTCGACAACACGTTCTCTTATTTCTGGAACTTCTAACGCAAATAATTGTTTTACTAAGGCCGGATGGCTGCGTGACAGTGCTACTTCTGGTCCGCGCGTGCCTTGCTTTACTTCTACGACGAAACATTTAATTCGCTCACCATGAGTGTAAATCTCACCCGGAACTTGTTCATGCGGGGGAATTTTTCCTTCAACTCGACCAAGATCAATGTAAACCATCCGATGATCGCGTCCTTGTTGAATTACTCCAGAAACAATATCGCCAACTGAGGCGGTAAACTCACCAACAATTTCGGCATCCTTAGATTCGCGCATCTTCTCTTTAATAATTTGGCGGGCAGTCGAAGTTGCAACTCGACTAAAGCCAGTTGGTTCATCAACGATCTCATCAATCTTCTCACCATCTTCACCAAAAATTGGAACCAAGATTCGGATTTCGCCAGTATCTCGATCTAACTTGGCATGCGCATATGGTTTTGCTTCATCGGTGCTTACATAAGCTGCTTTCACTGCAATTTCAATCGCGGTTATTAAACGATCTAACGGAATATCCCGCTCAGTCGTAAGTGAAGTGAGTGCTTTCATATCCACATGCATTATTTGGCACCATCTTTCTCTTTGCGATTAAATTCAATTTCAATGATGGCGCGCTTAATATTTTCGCGGCGTAACAAAACTTCAGATTTAGGAAGGGAAATTACTACTTCAACTTCATTAAATGACTTAATTCGACCGTTAAGACTCTGACCATCGAGTGTGACAATTTTTACTAACCGGCCAACATTTTTGCGCCAATGGCGGTCTAGGGTCAATGGACGATCCACGCCTGGAGAAGTTACTTCTAACGTAAAGGGTTTATCCCCTAGTTCGGGCAACACATCAACAACTTCCGAGATTTGTTTTGAAACAGATGTCACTTCATCAAGTGAAAGATTTCGATCTTCGCCATCGACAAAAACTGTAAGTAAACGTCGCTTACCGGCAGGTGTAATCGTGATTTCTTCTAATACAAACCCCGCGCGCTCAACTATCGGCGCGATATAACGAGTCAATTCTGCAACGCTGGCCATGTTAAACCTAACTATTTAGTTGTTATTAAATTGTTCCGAAAGTATATTAAAAGAAAGTATCAATCGCAATCCTAATAATCAATAGGGCTGTCACTATTAAAAATACCTTACGGATTAAAGCTGATCCACCCTTAATTGCCCATCTTGCTCCAGTAACTGCGCCTGCGATATTTCCTACAGCCATGGTCAGACCCAATAACCACATAATATGTCCATTAAATCCAAAAATTAAGAGAGCGCCTAAGTTGGTACCCCAATTAACAATTTTGGCTGTTGCAGATGCTTGCAAGAATGCAAAACCAACTACTCCTACCAAAATCACCATCAAGAATGAACCGGTTCCAGGACCGAATATTCCATCATAGAAACCAATTACTGTGCCGGCTACTACCACAATTGAAAGATTATGTTTTCGAGCAAATCGAAAGTTTTCATTTAAACCAAGTTCTTTTTTTCGCCAGGTGTATATAGCAACTATCACTAATAGCGCTAAAACTATTGGTCGAGCTGCATCTTTAGGGAAATTGCTGGCTGCGAGTGCGCCTAACATCGAACCGATAAAAGCTGGGACCGCCATAGCAAGAGTTAGGCGCCAATCCGGCCGTAACCGTTTTACATATGAGTATGCAGCGGTCGAAGTTCCGAGAAATGACGGTAATTTATTTGTACCTAGCACATCGGGAGTAGCAGCATTTGGTAGCGCTACCAATAACGAGGGCAATGAAATTAAGCCACCGCCGCCGGCAACAGCATCAACAAAACCAGCAAAAGCAGATGCTACAAATAGAAATATGATTGCAAGAAGTGAAATATCCACAAACTAAACCAGTAGAGCTAGTACTTCAGTAACTGCGCTTTCCAGAGCAACTTCCCGCTTCTCACCGCTTTTACGAATTCGTAATTCAACTTTGCCATCGGTTAGCGCTTTTCCAACAATCACAATAATTGGATTACCAATTAACTCGGCATCCTTAAATTTAACACCAGGGCTAGCATCGCGGCGATCATCTAGCATTACAGTTTTACCGCTGGCCTCAATTTTTTTCGCTAAATCTTCAGCAACGTTAAACGGTTGATCATCTTTACCGGTTGCAACAATATGCACCTGGGCTGGCGCAATCTCAATTGGCCAAGATAACCCGATCTCATCATGCGTTTGTTCCGCAATCGCAGCAACGGCGCGCGAAACACCGATCCCATATGAACCCATTGTGACAACCCGAGATTTACCTTCATGATCTAAGACAGTTAAATCTAAATTTTCTGCATATTTACGACCGAGTGCGAAGATATGGCCAATCTCAATAGCGCGATCAATAATTACCGGATTCTCACATTTAGGACAGAGATCGCCAGCTTCTATCTCTACCGCTTCTACAAATGCATCAACTTGAAAATCTCGACCATTAGTTACATAGCGAGCATGTTTATTTAATTGGTTAGCCCCGGTAATCCAATGGGTACCAACGGCAATTCTCGGATCCGCATAAAGTTTAAGTCCAAATTTCTGCGCATCTTGTGGACCAACATAACCTTTTACTAATTCTTTTCTTGTTGCAAAGTCGGCCTCTTCAAAGAGTCGTAGATCTTTAACGCCTGGCAAGTTTGCCTGTAATCTTTTCACATCTACTTCGCGATTGCCTGGGACCAAGACCGAAATCGCAACCCCATCTGCCATCAGCAAAATATTCTTTAAAGTATCACCCGCGCTAAATCCACCACCATAATTCTTATTCATTACTTCAACTAACGAATCAATAGTTGGGGTATTTGGCGTATCCATCACTGCAATCGGAGGTGGTGGCGTAATATCTTTAACAACTATTTTTGTGGTCATGGCTTCGACATTTGCGGCATAACCGCACTTCTCGCAGAGCACGTAAGTATCTTCGCCGGTTGGACATGGCGCTAAAAATTCTTCAGAACGCGATCCCCCCATAGCGCCAGACATCGCGGCTACTATGTTGTATTTCAACCCAAGTCGATCAAACGTTTTAATATAAGCCTGGCGATGTTTCTCATATGAAGCTTCTAATCCAGCGTCATCTAAATCAAATGAATAAGAATCTTTCATGACAAATTCACGACCGCGGATGATGCCACTACGAGGTCTTGGCTCATCACGGAATTTAGTTTGGATTTGATAAATATGAAGTGGCAGATCTTTATATGAAGAGTACTCACCTTTAACCATCAGCGTGAACATTTCTTCATGGGTTGGGCCTAAAAGATAATCACCACCTTTTCGATCTTGCAATCGAAATAAATCAGCGCCATATTCTTCCCAACGATTAGTTCTCTCGTATGGCTCACGTGGCAACATCGAAGGAAAATGAACTTCTTGAAAACCAGCAGCATCCATCTCTTCGCGGATTACCCGTTCGATATTTCGATAAGTTAGGTATCCAAGTGGTAACCAAGAATAAATCCCAGCGGCAATTCGGCGAACATATCCAGCTCGAACCAATAATCGATGGCTAGCTACTTCTGCATCCGATGGATCGTCCCGAAGTGTACGTAAGAAGAGCGTAGACATTCGCAACATGGCGCAACCTTACCGAGAACTAATGAAAATTAATGAACATTTACTGATGGTTCGCCGTTGGCGGCTCCCGCAGCTTCCATTTCTTCAGCAAGACGCATCGCTTCTTCAATTAAAGTTTCAACAATTTGCGCCTCAGGCACTGTCTTTATAACTTCACCCTTTACAAAAATCTGACCTTTGCCATTTCCGGAAGCGACACCGAGATCAGCTTCGCGGGCTTCACCAGGACCATTTACAACGCAACCCATTACCGCAACTCGAAGTGGCACCGTCATTCCTTGTAACCCCGCTTGTACTTTTTCCGCGAGAGTATAAACATCGACTTGGGCACGGCCACATGAAGGGCAAGAAACTATCTCTAACTTTCGTTGGCGCAAATTTAATGATTCTAGAATAGATAATCCCACTTTGATTTCTTCAACTGGCGGTGCTGAAAGTGAAACTCGAATCGTGTCGCCAATTCCTTCAGCTAATAAGATTGCAAATGCGGTTGCAGATTTGATTGTGCCTTGGAAAAGTGGACCGGCTTCGGTTACGCCAAGATGTAATGGGTAATCACACTTTGCAGCTAGTAATCTATAAGCCTTAACCATCACTACTGGGTCGTGGTGTTTTACCGAAATTTTTATATCGGAAAAGCCATGTTCTTCAAATAGCCCGGCTTCCCAAAGTGCCGATTCAACTAAAGCCTCTGGGGTGGCTTTGCCATACTTTGCTAATAACCTTGGATCTAACGATCCGGCATTTACACCGATTCGAATTGGAATTCCGGCATCGCCAGCAGCTTTCGCAACTTCTTTAACTTTGTCATCAAATTGTTTGATGTTTCCGGGATTAACTCTAACCGCAGCACAGCCTGCATCAATTGCCGCAAAAATATACTTTGGTTGAAAGTGAATATCTGCAATCACTGGGATCTGTGATTTTTTAGCAATCTGCGCCAACGCATCTGCATCGTCTTGACTCGGTACCGCTACTCGCACAATCTGGCAACCTGAAGCGGTTAGCTCTGCAATCTGTTGCAGCGTAGAATTTACATCAGAAGTTACCGTGGTGCACATTGATTGAACGCTTACCGGTGCATCTCCGCCAACTAAAACGCTGCCAACTTTTAATTGTTTAGATTTACGACGAGGCGCCAGTGTTAGCGGTGGTGCGCTTGGCATTCCTAGATCGGTCATGAGCTTAGTCTGCCCTAAAGTCCAAGCGAAATCGGATTGAAGATGTCTGCGGCAAGTAGCAGTAGCGTCAGCGCTGCGAGTAGGCCGAAAACCACCATCGTAATCGGAGTTAATCGTTCTACATCGATTGGACCTGGATCGAGCTTCCCTCGAGCCAGTGCAATTTTTCGGCGTAGCCCTTCCACAATCGCGATCGCCATATGTCCGCCATCTAGCGGCAGAATTGGAAGTAAATTAAATATTCCGATAAAGATATTTAAGCTAGCAACTATTAACACAAATGATGCAATTTTTTCAGGGAGAGTAAGCGCACCGCTGCTTGCGGTTTGGGCTGAGACTCGCGCAACACCGACAATACCGACCAAACCATTTGCATTTCGGGCTTCGCCACCAAATGTTTGGCGGACTATAGATGGAATTTGGGTTGGCAGTGAAACTAAGGCTTTAATCGAGCCAACTACTAAATCTTTAGTAATTAATAGCGATACTTTGCTTGCAGATATCGGGTTCTCTCTAACTAAGCCAACTTTATTCCTAACTCCAATAATCCCCCAGCTTTTTCCATCTGATGTAATCTGTACTGGAGTGATTGCAATTGCTAGCTTTTCGCCGCTACGTAAAATTGAAAGCGTAATTTCTTTACCTGAAGATTGGCGAATAATTGGGACTATTTCCGACCACTTCAAATTTTCTTTCCCGTTGATTCCTACTATCTGATCGTCAGCCAAGATTCCCGCAACTTTGGCTGGAGATGGCGCTGAAGTTGATAGACATACGGTCTCAGTAGTTCTAATACAAGGCAGCGTCTCTTCAACTGTTGGTAGTATTTGTGAAGTTCCGATACCGGCAATTAAAACAAAAAGTAAGAAAATTCCTAATACAAAGTGATTAAACGAACCCGCTCCTAATACAACTAGACGCCGCTTTGAAGATGCTTTGTAGAAAGCACGATCACTATCTTCCGGCGCTAGCTCTTCTCGTGGCGACATCCCAACGATCTTGCAATATCCGCCCGCCGGAATAACTTTTATACCGAACTCAGTTTCACCTCTTGTGGTTGACCAAATTCGTTGGCCAAATCCAAGGAAAAATTCAGTCACTTTCATGCCATACCGTTTTGCCGTTATGTAATGACCAAATTCATGGACCATCACCGAAAAAAGCAGAGCTACTACAAATGCAATTACCCCGAGAATTCCCACTTAAACTCCTAACGTTTCACGAGCTACTCGTCGGGCATCATTCTCGATAGCGCTGACATCTTTAAGATCACGTAATTTTATAGGAGCACCAGCTCCGATTTTCTGCAACACAGTTTCGATGCTATCCACAATTGCTGTGAATTTAATGCGACCTTCAAGAAAAGCTGCTACTGCAACCTCGTTGGCAGCATTAAATATTGCAGTGGTGCCGCCGCCAAGGACGCCACACCTCCGCGCTAAATCAATGGCTGGAAATTTCTCATTATTGATTGGCTCAAAACTCCACTCATGTTTTGCTTTCCAATCTATTGGTGGCATTGCATCTGAAATTCGATCTGGATAGCCCAACGCAAATCCGATTGGACCTTTCATATTGGGTGGGCTTGCTTGCGCCATCGTTGTACCGTCTCTAAATTCCACCATTGAGTGAATTACAGATTGCGGATGAACCACCGCTTCGATTTTTTCGTAAGGTAAATCAAATAAATAATGTGCTTCGATAATCTCTAACCCTTTATTGACTAAGGTCGCAGAGTTTATTGTGACTACGCTACCCATGCTCCAAGTTGGGTGGGTTAAAGCTTCGGCAATAGTGACCGTGGATAAATCGCTACGATCTTTAAATGGACCCCCGCTTGCAGTGAGAATAACTTTTTTTACATCACTCAACTTTCCGGCAAGCATGCATTGGTAAAGCGCTGAGTGCTCTGAATCAACTGGGATTATTCGATCACGACCATAAGCCATCACTAAATCGCCACCAGCAACTAGTGACTCTTTATTTGCTAACGCGACTAAGTTTCCGGCAGCAAGGGCTGCCAGAGTTGGCTCTAAACCAATTGAACCGTTAATACCATTTAATACAACGTCACATGGCAAGGATGCAATTTGCGCAGCGGCGGTAGCACCATCAATAACGTGCACACCGGTAATTCCATCTTTTATTGCAGAGGTGTCCGCAGTGGTACCAACTATGGGAACCTTAAATTTTTTCGCTTGAGAAAGTAAAAGTTGTAAATTCTTTGATCCTGAGGCAATGCCAACTACTTTGAATTTTCCGGGATTGGCAGCCACAATTTCTAAAGCTTGCAGGCCGATTGAGCCAGTGGAGCCTAAAATGACAATCTCGCGCATGGGCTTATCTTCTCAGGTCGTGAGTAAAAATGTTTCAAAACTTCCTAACCAAAAGTTTGCACTAGACTGAATGCATGTCTACTGGCTCAAATATTCCGCAAGTTCGTAAATTAGTAACTGCTATTCCTGGTCCAAAATCCCAAGCCTTAATGCAACGGCGCAGCGATGCCGTGTCCGCAGCACTTGGTATGACCATCCCAGTAATGGTTGAAAAAGCTGGCGGCGGTGTCATCGTTGATATCGATGGCAACTCCATCATCGATATGGGTTCTGGAATTGCAGTAGTTAGCGTTGGAAATAGCGCCGACCGCGTCGTGAAAAATGTTATTAATCAAGTTCAAGCTTTCACCCACACCTGCTTCATGGTTGCGCCATATATGGGATATATCGAAGTATGCGAAGCGCTAAATCGCCTAACCCCAGGCACGGGTAAAAAGAAATCTGCACTATTTAATTCTGGTGCAGAAGCGCTAGAAAATGCTGTAAAAATTGCTCGGCGCTTTACAAAGCGCGAAGCGGTTGTGGTATTTGAACACGGTTATCACGGTCGTACAAACCTAACGATGGCAATGACTGCCAAGAACATGCCATATAAAGATGGTTTCGGACCGTTTACTCCAGAAATTTATCGGATGCCGATGGCTTATCCATTCCGCTGGCCAGGTGGTGCAGAAAATTGCGCTAACGAAGCGCTCGATGTAGTTCTTCATAAAATTGAAAAAGAAATAGGCGTAAATCGGCTTGCTGCAATCGTGATTGAACCGATCCAAGGCGAAGGTGGCTTCATCGTGCCACCTAAAGGATTTATCGCTGGGCTTTCTAAATTCTGCACCGACAATGGCGCGCTCTTTATCGCTGATGAAGTGCAAACAGGTTTTGCAAGAACTGGTGTGATGTTTGCCTGTGAAGATGAAGGTGTAGTTCCAGATTTAATTACTACCGCTAAAGGAATTGCGGGTGGATTACCACTTGCCGCTGTAACTGGTCGCGCTGATGTAATGGATTCTGTTCATGCGGGTGGGCTAGGCGGCACTTTTGGTGGCTCCCCAATTGCTTGTGCTGCAGCGCTCGGCGCAATTGCAACCATTGAAGAAGAAAAGCTTTGTGATCGCGCACTTCACCTTGGAAAAATTATGCGGGAATCACTTCTTGGGATGCAGAAGACATACGCAATCATCGGTGATGTACGTGGTCGTGGCGCAATGCAAGCAATCGAATTAGTTCTGCCAGGCGGAATTGAACCAAACTCTGCGGCGCTCGCCTCAATTGTAAAATATTGCCAGGTAAATGGCGTACTAATTCTTTCAGCTGGAACTTATGGAAACGTAATTCGACTGCTGCCACCGCTTGTAATGCCAGAAAACTTACTACTTGACGCCTTGGAAATACTTAATCAAGGAATCGCGCAAGCAATTTAACGATCCAGTAAATTTCTAGTCGGCGAATAGACGCCACCAGTACGTTTAAATGCAATTGCACTTAGCGCTTCTAACACTACGCGATTAGCCAACATCGCGGTGATATCTGCGCTATCAAATGGTGGCGAAACTTCAACAATATCAACGCCAACAATTGGTAGCTCCAAACAAATTCGGCGAACTGCTTCCAATAACTCTCTACTTGTCATGCCACCTGGTTCTGGTGTGCCAGTTCCAGGAGCCATCCCAGGATCAACCACATCAATATCAACTGAAAGAAAAACGCCGTCACATCCATCAGTAAGTGTTATAAAGGATTCATCCAGGACTGCTTTCATACCGCGGTGATGAATTTCGGTCATTTCGTAGGAACGCATTCCTTGATCGCGCATCCAATTTAACGTCGTGTTATCGGGCCAATACCCACGTAAACCTAATTGCAAAAATCGATCGCCACGTACCGCGCCAGAATCAATTAACCGTCGCATTGGAGTTCCATGTCCAACTAGCGCACCAAATTGATTGTCACCAGTATCAGCATGCGCATCAAAATGAATCATCGAAACTTTTCCAAAACCGCGGTGATTCGCGATACCGGTCACATCAGCCGAGGCAATTGAATGATCGCCGCCGAGCACTACCGCAATCGCACCAGCCTTGGAAATCTTTTCAGTCGCAGCTTCTAATACCTTAAGCGAATCGACTAAATCTCCTGGTGGCATTAATAGATCACCAGCATCAAAAACTTTTAAATCTTTTAAACCATCAACGCGCAAAGCAAGGTGTGGTCGCTCGCCATCATGCGGTAAATAATCTGTTCCACGTATTGCTTGTGGACCAAACTTTGCACCTGACCTGTGTGAAGTTCCAGAATCGATAGGTGCGCCAACGATAATTACATCCGCACCTTTGAAACTGCCAGGATTATCGAGATCACATGCCGGGACGCCAAGAAAGGTGAAATCAGGCCCATACATATTGCCGATGTTGGTCATATATGAAGTGTAATGCCATGGCATAGCCACCTAGAGAGACCGAATTATTAAAATCTCGAATTAATACTTTCAAATAACTTGAAAATCCTATAATTTTCTCCTATGCGGCGACAAAAGCTGACAATACTAAGCCTTTCAATGCTCTTAGTCACAATCGCTCCACTTGAAGTAGCAAACCCTGCGAGCATCGCTGGAAAAAGTTGTAGTAAAACTGGAATTATAAAAATTCAAAGCGGTTTTAAGTACACCTGTATAAAAAATGGGAAGAAACTAATTTGGGATAAAGGCGTCGCAACCAAGCCAGTCTCGACCGCTCAACCGCCACAACCACAACCACAGCCACAACCACAACCACAACCACAGCCACAACCACAACCACAACCACAACCACAGCCACA
>BJFY01000010.1:0-5302 GCA_014190155.1 Actinomycetes bacterium
GATCCAGCAAAATTAGCTGGTTCCCACGATTTCACAAAGGGACGAAATCCCGCGCACCGAGCCGAACTGGAAAGTGCAATCACCGCAATTTTAGGAATTACAGTAACGGTTATTGAAAAATGAAATTCCTGCACAATCAAATTCTAACTATTCTTGCAATGATATTAATTTCTACCCAATTAATTCCGGTATCTGCTGCTAATTTCACTTCTACATTCAGCGTTTCGCAAACACCAAGCGCCATCGAACCATTAATTACATTTCATGGCGTAATTAAGCCAGCGCTAAAGAATGCAGTAGTTAAGATTTTTGTAAAATTAGATGAGAAATGGGTCGATACCAGGCTTCGCACAAATTCAACATCTAGTGGCGCATGGAAAATCGAAGCGAATGCAACCGCTCAAAGTACGAAAGTTTCCTATCGAGCAAAAATATTAGTTGGAAAATCCACGGCTAATACGGTAATAAAGTCGCTAACAATTAAACCACTGCCATCAATCAGTGAAGCAGATCCCACTTCGCTGATAGCGCTAGCTGGACCAGGTGGTCGGATTCATGGCGCGGATATAAGTCGCTGGCAGCACCCAAATGATAAGCCGATTGATTTCGCAAAAATGTATGGCGCTGGCATTAGATTTGTGATGATAAAAGCTTCGGATGCTCGAGATGATGCTGACATCCCTTCCTTAAAATTTTTACTTAATGATCGAAATGCAGCGCAAGCTGCTGGTATTTACACCGGCTTTTATCATTACGCATACTTACCAAATACTGCAGACCCCGCGCTGGTGATACGGGATGCGCAAGCCCAAGCTCAAAAAGTAATTTGGCGCCTTGCCAGTATCGGTGGATATAACACTCGCGATTTAACTTATGCGCTTGATTTGGAAAATAACTGTATTCAGATGAATAAATCAAAAGTTTGTACGAAATATGCCACCCGCTCAAATATAACTTTGTGGGCAGAAACTTGGATGGCAATGGTTGCCGAAAAGACTGGCAGAAAACCATTCCTATATTCGTATTCTGGATTTTTAGAAACTGCTATGAACCGAAGTTCACTATTGCGAGGTTATCCACTCTGGATGGCCCAGTACGCAATTAACCCAGCAGATCCGATTGCAGAACCTGGCCGTAAAATTTCTGGATGTTATGTCAATTCATGGAGTACCTCAAATTGCACATCCCTCTGGCAAATTTGGCAGTACACCTCTTGCGGAATCGCAAGTAAATATGGAGTGCCAAGCACGCGGCTAGATTTAAATGTATTTCGAGGTGATACAAATTCTTTCCTTAAATTAGTGCAAGGAAATTGGATCCCGCAAGTTGGTGACTTACTCCCCGTAAATGAATCCTCCACAATGACTATTTCTGGGATTAAATCAACGACCACAAATAAATCCGTTGAGATTACGATCGAAGTGTTGCGGGCAACTGGAACTCCAGTAGTAACCGGAACTGTGGTATTTCGTTCCGATATAGAAATAGCCAAAAAGCCAGTTCAGACTGTGGTTCGAGATGCAGCTGGTGTATGGGTACTTTCGATCGATGGGCTAAGTGCTGGAAGCTACACCGGGAAAATTGTTTATGTTGATCAAACCGGAACCCATGCTCAATCAGAACAGATGGCTCAATTTATTTTAGAAGAAGGAATAGCGCCTTCTCCAAAACCTTCTGCGACTAAAAAACCAGTTACGCCGCCAACAGATGGCTGTAAGAACCAGATTAAGAATTAACTTGCTTTACTTTTTGTCTTTGGTTTTGCAGCTTTAAGTGCAGCTTCTTGGCGAGAAATTTGATCTAGATAAAGATTTACAGATTTCTTTTGATCGCTGGCGCTCCAACCAAGAACTGGAGCGATCAGGCTACCAACTTCTTGCGCAATGCTTGCGCCATGATCTCCTAATTCAAATGAGAGCCGAGTTCTTCGGGAGATTACATCGTCAATGCTTCTAGCACCTTCATGCGTTGCGGCATAAACAATTTCGGCTCTGATATTTAAGGCTTCACTTGAGATTGGATTTCGTAATTGCGGATTTTCGATAATTAATTCAAAAATATCTTCAATCAGGGAGCCATAACGCTCTAGCAAATGCGTGACCGTTTCATTAGATAATTTATATTCTTGTGCAAGAGTTTCGACCTTATTTTTTAATACTTGATAACCATCCGCACCAACAATCGGTAGCGTGGCTGTACATGACTCTGGAACAATTCGGCGCAGGTCCGGTACCGCAACATCTACCGCATCTTGCGCCATAACTCGATAGGTCGTGTATTTTCCACCGGCGATAGATACAAACCCAGGAGCGGGTCGGTCAACGACATGTTCGCGCGAAAGTTTTGTTGTTGGTGAGTCTGGCGTTGTCGAAACTAATGGCCTTAGCCCAGCAAAAACTCCTAATACATCTTCTACTTTGATTTTTGGATCTAGTACACGATTAGCTTGGTCAATTATGTACTGCACATCATCAGCGCTAGCCAAAGGTTCATTTCGATCGGCCACAAAATCGGTATCAGTTGTGCCAACAATCCAGCGGTTTCCCCATGGAATGATAAATAGGACTGAGACTGAGGTTTTGAGAATTATGCCACTTTCAGATTTGATTGCAGATTTAGGCAACACAATATGGACGCCTTTGCTCATCCGAACTCGGTAGCCTGGTTTCAACCCCATTACGTCATAAAGCGGGTCAGTCCAAACTCCCGCTGCCATCACAGTAGTTTTAGATTTAACGTTAATCACTTCATTACTTTCATTAACTTTTACGCTAGCACCAACCACGCGCTTTCCTTCTTTAATAATAGTTTGGCAGCGTACCCCGGTTGCGATTACGGCACCGTGTTTAGCGGCAGTGCGTGCAATCATCATCGTATGTCTAGCATCATCAACTTGAGCGTCAAAATATTGAATTCCACCAGTAACAATATCTAGACGAAGCGAAGGCGCTATCTCTGAAATCTTTTTTTGACTTAAATGTTTATGCCACGGCAGTGCACGTTGAAAACCACGCAAGGCATCATAGAGCGCAAGGCCAGCACCAACATAAGTTCGCTCTTTTAATTTTTCGTGAAGTGGGTATAAAAACCCGACTGGCTTAACTAAATGTGGTGCGAGGGTGGTCACCATTAATTCGCGTTCATGCAGTGCTTCTCTAACTAATTTGAAATCATATTGTTCTAAGTAGCGTAATCCACCATGAATTAACTTAGAAGATCGCGAAGAAGTTCCAGATGCTAAATCGCTCGCCTCAACTAGAGCAACCGACAATCCACGTGAAGCTGCATCTAGCGCAATTCCAACGCCGTTGATGCCACCACCTATTACTAATAAATCAAAGGTTTTTTCGGCAAGCGCAGTGAGAGCCCGCTCATGTTGGGCTGGGCTGAGGGCTGCTGAAAAAAGCGTCACAGCATTAGGATACGCGACATGAGTTATATCGGCTCACTAGATCAAGGTACCTCCAGCACTCGTTTCATGATTTTCGATAAAGCTGGTCGAGTGGTTGGTCAACATCAATTAGAACACCGTCAAATTTTACCTAAAGCGGGTTGGGTTGAACATGATGCCTTTGAAATTTGGCAACGCGCGCAAGAAGTAATAACTGGAGCGTTAAAGCAAGCCGATCTCCTTGGCTCCGATTTAGTCGGAATCGGAATTACCAACCAACGCGAAACCATAGTCATTTGGGATAAGAAAACTGGGCATCCGCTATCAAATGCAATAGTTTGGCAAGACACTCGAACTGGTGAATTTCTATCAGGGCTAACGCCAACACAATGTAAAACGATTACCTTCAAAACCGGACTTGCGATTGCGCCTTATTTTTCTGGGAGCAAGATTAATTGGTTAATCAAAAACGTTCCGGGAGTTCAAAAAGCCATTACCGATGGGCGTGCGCTCGTCGGAACCATTGATTCATGGCTGCTTTGGAATTTATCGGGCGGCGTACGCGATGGCGTACATGCCACAGATGTAACAAACGCTAGCCGAACGCTATTAATGAATTTAGAAACATTGAGCTGGGATGAGGAACTACTCAAAATTTTCCAAGTACCGATCGAAATCCTTCCGAAAATTAGATCATCTTCCGAAATCTACGCGAAAACTGACCCAGCTGGTCCGTTTGGAACTGCAATCCCAATCGCAGGAATTCTTGGCGATCAACAGGCAGCGATGGTTGGGCAGGTTTGTTTTGATCGCGGCGAATCTAAAACAACTTATGGCACTGGCAATTTTGCGCTATTAAATACTGGAACCAAAATTGTAAGAAGTAAAAATGGTTTATTAACGACAGTTTGTTTTAAATTTGGGGACCAACCAGCATATTTTGCACTTGAAGGTTCGGTTGCAGTTACTGGTTCCGCAATTCAATGGCTGCGAGATCAACTCCAAATTATTTCAAGCGCGGCTGAGATTGAGGCGCTAGCTGAAACGGTTTCTGATAATGGTGGCATTTATTTCGTACCGGCATTCTCTGGTTTATTTGCGCCATATTGGCGAAACGATGCTCGTGGTGTAATTGTTGGACTTACTCGCGCTGCAACTAAAGCACATTTAGCGCGCGCAGCGCTAGAAGCGATCTGCTATCAAACTAGAGAAGTACTCGATGCGATGAGCGTGGATAGCGGCGTTAAGTTAACCGAAATGCGAGTTGATGGCGGAATTACTGCCAACAATTTGTGCATGCAGATGCAAGCCGACGTTATGCAGATTGAAATTACTCGACCAATGATTGCTGAGACCACGGCGCTTGGCGCTGCTTATGCTGCTGGGCTAGCAGTGAAATTTTGGAGTGACACTAAGGAACTTAAAGAACAATGGCAACAATCGCGCAGATGGAACCCGAGTTCAGCTAGCGAACTTGCAACAACTGGCTTTATAACTTGGAAAAAAGCGATTGAGCGAACTCTTAATTGGATTGATTGATTTCGATTAACAATGCATTCTCTGGCGCCAATATTGGAGCCGGCAATCCAATTTCCATAAGTACTGCGCCACTTAAAGTTACTCCAGCTAGCCATGTTGGTGGTTCGATCAACATAAAGAGCGGTGCACCGGCTGGATAAACGGCTTTAACTTGGTAATTTTTATCCGGATTTAAATCTCTAAAAGTTAATTGGGCTGGATGTACTGCAGTTGTTGGCGTTAGTTGCGCAAATGAAAATATCGCACGCTCTCTCTTCTTATCAATTACTCCATAGAGATAAGCGTTCTCGTCTGCATAATCAATTCGTATCGATTTTCCAGTGTGCAATAGGTCGCGGTTAGCTTTGTAATAAGCGGCCCAAGTTTTCAACG
>BJFY01000010.1:5811-19578 GCA_014190155.1 Actinomycetes bacterium
TTGTTTTCACTATGTCCGGCAGTGTTTAAAACCCAATCTGGATGCGTTCGATAAAGGTCTGAATCTTGACTGACCATTTCGCCTTCAAACCAAAGGCCAAATTCCATTCCTTTGTTGTGGATATCGGAAATTATCGAAGTGAACCCGTTGGGCCAGACTTCCTTATTAACAATCCAATCCCCTAGCCCAGCTCGATCGCTCTGTCGAGCACCAAACCAGCCATCATCAAGCACTAATCGCTCTACGCCAATTTCAGCAGCAACTTCTGCGATCGCATTTATTTTTTTTGCATCGTGATCAAAATAGATTGCTTCCCACATATTCAAAGTTAATGGGCGAGCTTTCTTTGGATGAACGCTTCGAGCGCGAATATGCGAATGGAATTTCTCTGAAATTCCATCTAGCCCAGATTTTGAGTAAACTGCTTTCAATGCTGGTGCTTCGTATTTTTCATTTGGTTGCAAAATAACTTCACCAGGGAGCAAAATTTCAGATGCACCGATTGATTGGGTGCGATCCCATATCCGTTCCACCATAAATTGTGAGTTACCACTCCAAGCTAATGAAATCGCCCAAGCTTCGCCAGATGCAAAATTTGTATTTTCAGTTAACGCAATCTCCGCGATAGTGAAATTATGACCACTTCGCCCTTCATGCGAATCACGCACCCAGAGCCCAGTTGCTATATCACGGCGCTGTGGGTTCCGTTCATTTGACCAACGTCCTGCAAAATCTAGAGTTTGGGAGGCGCGATCAGGCAACGGTAACCAATATGCAAAATTGTTTAATGTGTATGAATCACTACCTACGTTCTTCACCGAATTTATTTGGGTAAGTACGCCATATTCATCTAAATTAAAACACAAATTAATTTCTAATTGCACTTGCGAATCTAGTAGCACAACTTCTACATGGTCACCGGAGGTGACGATGTTAGAAACTTCAAATTTAGTAGACCAAAATTTTCCATTTCTATGTCCACTAATAGTTGGATTCCCCAACCAACCCCGCGATTGTTCGCGCATCACGCCAGAAAATTGCCGATTATCGAACGCGCTATTTGAAATAGAACGTTCGCGGGTAGCTGAAATCGAAGTAGTTAATTTTCCAACAGCCGCTCCCCAGTGTTCAACCACCAAAGCGCCATCTACGAGAGCGAGAACGAGGTCAACGCCACCGCGAGATAAGTGCGTCTGCTCTTTCATGCGGGTAGAGTAACGCTCATTATGACCTCTTCGCAGATTTCGCTTAGCGCCAGCGTTATTCGTACTGATTTACCAATGTCAGATGGCCGAACCATTCGATATTACGACAGCGAAAAACAATCCCGAAGCGCTAAAGATCTCCGCCCAGTTGAAGTACAACCTGGGATTGGTGAATTGCGGTTAGACCCATTAGTTAACGAATGGGTTGCGATGGCGGCGCATCGTCAAGGTCGGATTTTTCTACCGCCGAAAGAACTATGTCCTCTTTGCCCATCAAGTGTTGACTTGCTTACTGAAATTCCAGATAGTAATTACGAAGTTGTGGTCTTCGACAATCGTTCCCCATCTTTACGCCCGCCAGATAGTAATTTTCAAATTCCTAACGAACTAAATTTTGATACTCCAATTGTGCCAGCCGCAGGAAAATGTGAAGTGGTTTGTTACGCTGCAGATCATGGTAAATCCTTCAAAGATCTATCCGTTAAACAAATCAGAACTGTTATGGAAGCTTGGCGAAATCGAGTAAAAGAATTATCTTCAGAAGATTTCATCGCGCATATATTCCCCTTTGAGAACCGCGGTGAAGAAGTTGGGGTAACACTTTCCCACCCGCATGGCCAGATTTACGCATATTCCTACTTAACACCTCGCGTTGAAAAGATGTTAGCAGTAGCGCAAGCGCATAAAACTAGAACTGGTCGCGTTCTGCTCGATGACGTGATTGCGCGCGAAATTAAGGACGAAGTACGAATTGTGACGCAAAATGCAGATTGGATTGCATACGTTCCTTACGCTTCGCGCTACCCATTTGAGATCCATTTAGCACCAGTGAAATCAGTTTCTGACATGGCCGAATTGAGCGATTCCCAAGCAGATTCTTTTTCAATAATTTCGCAAGAAGTTTTTCGAAGGCTAGACGGAGTCTTTGGAATTGAGATGGCTTACATCGCTGCTTGGCACCAAGCACCAGTTCGAGTCGGTAGAAATGTACTTAAATTACATCTGCAAATTTGTAGCGTGCGAAGACAACCAAATAAACTTAAATATCTTGCTGGATCCGAATCCGCTATGGGCGCCTTTATTATGGATATGAAACCAGAACAATCCGCGCAGCAACTTCGCGAGGTTAAACTGTAGTGACGCACCCGCTTGCCGAAAAATTTGCAAAAACATTCGGTGCGCAACCAGATTTGATGGCACAGGCACCTGGGCGAGTAAATCTGATTGGCGAGCACATTGATTACAGCCAAGGATTTGTATTGCCATTCGCCATTGATTTATATACCTCGGTCGCAATTCGGATACGAAACGATGGCATCATAAGAATCGCATCCTCGCAACGCAATCAACATTTTGAAACATTTGAAGTTTCAGAGATTAAACCAGGCTACGGAAATGGCTGGGTGAAGTATCCACTTGGAGTGCTCTGGGCGTTAAAAATATCTAGCGGAGCAGATATTTTTATTGATGGCAAAGTGCCATCTGGAGCCGGTCTCTCATCATCAGCTGCACTTGAATGCAGTATTGCGTTTGGGTTAAACGAATTATTTTCGCTTGGTAAAACTTTGAAAGAACTAGCGTTGTTAACCCAAAAAGCTGAGAATGATTATGTAGGTGTGCCATGCGGCATTATGGATCAATCAATTTCTTTAATGGGCAAATCTGGAAATGCGCTTCTGATTGATTGTCGTGATTTGAATGCAACTTTAATTCCCCTTGATTTAGCAAGAGCTGGACTTCAGCTCTTAATTATCGATACTGGAGTGCACCATGCACTTGTTGATGGCGGATATGCGGAACGACGAGCATCATGCGAAAGTGCAGCTAATAAAATTGGAGTGGAATCGATGCGCCAGTTATCAATCTCGACACTGGAAGATAATAAAGAGAAGCTTTCTAAAACAGAATATCTACGTGCGCGCCATGCGGTTACTGAGATTGCAAGAGTTCTCGAAACTGTCTTGAAATTAGAAGATTTCGATTACGGAGCAGTTGGCGCTTTGTTGAATGACTCCCACTTTTCGCTCCGTGACGATTACACAGTCTCGTGCCCTGAGTCGGATTTAGTTGTAAATACTGCAAATACAAATGGTGCGCTCGGTGCACGGATGGTTGGTGGTGGTTTTGGTGGCAGTGTAATCGCGTTGATTGATCGAGCAGAGACTGGAAAAATTTCAATTGCAATCGAACAAGCGTTTGCAAATGCAGGCTATAAACCGCCTAGATTTTTTACCTCACTACCAAGCGATGGTGCTAGCTTAATTAACTAACTGGGCTGATTGAGAGTACTTCTACCCCACCAATAGCATTGAGAACGTTTAATAAATCAGTTGAATCACTACCAGGGATCGCAATTGTGATGTCATCAATTCCACGACCATCTTCACTTCTAAGAACTACAAGTCCCCGAATATCGCCACCAGCAAACCCAATTGCCGAAGCAACTGCTCCTAATGAGCCAGGACGGTCTGGTAACGCAATCTGAACTCGGAAGATTGCCATGTCAGAAGTGTAAAGGATATTTACTTAAACTAGAAATATTTCATCGCCTTTTACCAAAATCTTAACTTTTGGCAATGGCGTGTTTGTCGGGCCAGCAAGAACTTTTGCACTATTTGCAGGATCAAATTCTGCGCCATGGCAAGGGCACATTAAATGTTTACTATTTTTATCGAACTCCACAGTGCACCCTTGGTGGGTACAAACGGCAGAATAAGCATAAACCCCGGATTTTGTGCGAAAAATAATGGCCGGTGCACCAAAGTTATCTACAATATTTATTGAAGTTCCGATTGCAATATCACTAACTTTAGCAATTGCATTTGAAGAGCCAGTATTTGATAATTTTTTAGGTTCGCGTTTGAAATTCTTTCCAGCAATAACCCCAATTATTGAAAGTCCGCCCAATAGTGCAAAAGTTAAAACTTCCCTACGCTCAGAGAAATTAGGTAAACGCAACCTGCCAGATTTCTTAAATATTGAGCCGAGTAAGACTGCCCACATAATTACATATGCGATATCACTACCTAAGAAATATGGCGATACTGTCCAAGATAGCGTTAACCAAAGTGTTAACGACATTAGAAGTCCACCAACTGTGGCATAGACCAACATGAAGCCGGTAAGAGTTGCTAAGCCAATCGCGAATTCAGAAACCATTGCAAGTAGTCCAAGCAGATCTGCATGTTCCACCATTTTTTGAACGGCAAAGTGAAGCGGTGATGTTGTTGAAATTGCAGCTAATTGCGATCCGATATAACCGTTAGCGCCTTTAGTTAAGAAACCAGAATCGGTTGCTTTATACCAACCGGCATAAACCCAAGTGGCACCGAGCCAGAGCCGAAGAATTGAGATAGGGAGCGGTTGGGAGCGCCATGATCGTTGCATCAGATTTATCATTTCCGCATTATTCACAATAAACCTGAGAAATGGCTCCCTGACTTGGACTCGAACCAAGAACCTGCCGGTTAACAGCCGGCTGCTCTGCCAATTGAGCTATCAGGGATTGCTAAGTGCGAACTCTATCTGAAAATCAGAAAGGCTCTAAATCTCACCTAAACCCAACTCGTGCTGGCTTCTGCGAGTCGTCTCCATTGCTACTAAATCACCAAACATTCGGTTGTATTCAGCCTCATTTTCAACTGGGTTTATCCGTTGCAAAGTGGATTTAATTTCTGCGATAGCTCGACTAATTGTGACCTCTCTTAGTCTTGCAATAATGCTAGAAACATAACGATCTGAAACTTCACCATCAGTTCTAATTGGTTCCACAGTTAACTCAGTTATAAAAGAACGTAAATCTTCCGACTCGGCGCGATCGATTGATACCGATTCATATTCGGGTTGAGTCAGAATAAAGTCTCGTAATTTTTGATATGCGGGATGAGTAAATGCGCCGTTCTCAAGATCTTTCCAGCCGCGACATAACGCCGGCATCTGTAATCGCGCTTTCAAAACTTCGCGTTCTAAAATTAATCTTGGCTCGGAAGGATCTGGCCGCCAAGCTTGCGCAGTTTCCACTTCAATGTTTTCAGTGCGGGCGACATTTGAGATACCGCGCTTAACCGCGGTGCTAACAATTTCAACTTCCATACCGAGCCATCCAGCTAACGAACGGGCGTACTCGGGACGCAAAGAAGTGTCGCGAATTTTCCCTATTAATGGCGCCGCAATATTTAGGGCACTAACTCGACCTTCTGGAGTCGCTAAATCATATTGCGCGATTGCGCTCTTTATTGCGAACTCAAAAAGCGGAACTCGTCTAGCAATTAAATCTCTAACTGCGGCATCGCCAGAATCTTGGCGAAGTTCGCATGGATCTTTGCCATTTGGCTCTACCGCCACAAAAGTTTGCGCCACAAATTTCTGATCATCTGTAAATGCCCGAAGCGCAGCTTTCTGACCTGCTGCATCGCCATCAAATGTAAAAATAACTTCGCCGCGGAATGCATCGTCATCCATCAATAATCGACGGAGAATTCGTATGTGGTCATCACCAAATGCAGTGCCACAAGTTGCTACTGCAGTTGTAATCCCTGCCAAATGTGCAGCCATCACATCGGTATACCCCTCAACAATTACCGCTTGACGTTTCTTGGCAATCTCCTTCTTGGCTACATCTAGCCCGTATAAAACTTGAGATTTCTTGTAAATCGGAGTTTCCGGTGTATTTAAATATTTTGGACCTTGGTCCGCTTCATCTGTTGCTAATTTTCGGGCACCGAATCCAACAACATCGCCAGATAGATCTCGAATCGGCCAAGTTAAACGGTTTCTGAAACGATCTATGGGCCCGCGAGTTCCATCTTTCGATAATCCAGCCAACATAATTTCTTCGATTGTAAAACTTTTACCTTGTAAATATTTTGTTAAAGAATCCCATTCATCAGGAGCGAAACCAACTCCGAAGCTTGCAGAAGCTTCTCTATCGAAACCGCGCTTTTGCAAGAATTCTCGACCATGCGCAGCTTCCGGTAATTGCAATTGTTCTTGATAGAAAATCGCTGCTGCTAAATTCGCAGCAACCAAGCGAGAACGTTGTCCAGCCGGTGCTCTGGTGCCGGAAGATTGATCGAAAGTTAATTGGTAACCAATTCGTTCTGCTAACCGTTCTATAGTTTCGGTAAAAGTTAGATGTTCCATTTTCATTATAAAGGCGATGACATCGCCTCCGGTTTGGCAACCAAAACAATGGAAATAGCCTTTGCTTGGCGTTACGTGAAATGAAGGTGATTTCTCGTCATGAAAAGGACATAAACCTTTTTTCTGACCGCCACCAGCGCTTTTAAGTTGAACGTATTCGCCAACAACTTCATCAATCGGTGAACGGTCGCGAACATATGAAACATCTTCATCTCTAATTCGTCCGGACATGGCGCTTATCCTACTTTGGTCAATTTATCGTGCAATAAATATGCGCCCATATCGGTAAGCGATGCGACTTGATCTATAACTACGCGCAATTTTTCGCTCTCGTTGCTTGCACGCTCCCATTCTTGTAAAAAGAAACTCTCCAATGTGCCAGGTGCACCTTGTCTTACAACTTCGACGAGTCGATGAATTGTGGTCCGTTGTTTTGCATAACGGTCTTGCGAATCTTCAGCTTGAATAATGTAATAGCCCGCAATTGATTTCAGTAGCGCTACTTCCACGCGATGTGAGCGTGGCACTACTAAATCAGCGTTATATCTGACTAAATCAGCATCACCATATTTTGCACGCGTTTCACGTTCAGCAGCTAGGGCATAACGACCAACTAATTGACTGGTTAAATCTTTCAATCGCGCTAAATGTCTATGACTTCTATCAAAAGTTGTTGGCCAGCAAGAAAGACACTTAAGTGAATTCATCGCACTCTCCGCCTCTGCGACCGAAATATCCGATAGATAACTCTCTTGTGCTACTTTAAAAAGTTCCGGTAAATCTCTTTCAATATTCTCAATTACAACTTGCCCAGTAACCAATCCATCTTCTAAATCATGAACTGAGTAAGCAACGTCATCAGACCAATCCATAATCTGCGCTTCCATGCTAGTCTTTCCTAACGGAGCACCTTTGCGCATCCAATCAAATATAAGTTGATCATCTTGGTAAACTCCAAATTTCTTTGAATTCGCTAAATTGCTCCATGGGTATTTTGTTGCGGCATCTAAAGAAGCGCGCGTTAAATTTAGGCCAACAGAGATTCCATTTTCGTCGACCGTCTTTGCTTCTATTCGGGTTAACAATCTAAAGCTCTGAGCATTTCCTTCAAATCCGCCACAACTTTTTGCAATCTCAGCGAGGGCATCTTCGCCATTGTGACCGAAGGGTGGATGGCCAATATCGTGCGCTAAACATGCGCCTTCCATTAAATCTGGGTCAGCGCCAAGAGCTGCGCCAAGTTCACGACCAACTTGCGCACACTCTAAAGAATGTGAAAGTCGAGTTCTTGGAAAATCACTAGCCCACGGAACTGCAACTTGGGTTTTTGCAGCAAGTCTTCGTAACGCAAAGGAATGAATGATTCGAGCGCGATCTCGCGAAAATTCGGTACGACCAGGACGTTTTGCTGGTTCGTCAAGAAATCTTTCGCGCGCGTCTGCGTCGTAAGCAGAATGTTCTATCGCAGGTCGGAGCGCCATAGTCGTTAGCCTATTGATTTCGGTCGCTGATATGAATGCCGTGGCGACCTAGCGTTATATAGGCTAAATATGCGCCAGTTTCCCTTATTAAATAGCGATATCCAGCGTTCTTAATTGATGATGGACCAGTTGTTGCGGGCGAACAAGTGCTAACAATGCCTTGATCATTTGCCATAGTCATCGCTCGATAACAGTGATATGGATCAGTAACGATAATGGCATCGCGTTTGTTTCGAGCTTTCATTTCATCGGTAAAGCTAATTGTGCTTGCATAAGTGTCGCGACCGATTGCTAGTGCAGAGATTGATTTACTCGGAATTCCATGGCTAATCAACCAATTCTTACTTGAAGCTGCTTCGGTAGTTCTATCGCCTGGCGCACCCGAACCTACTGTAATTATTTTCGGCGCTAATCCTAAATTATAAATTCGTTTTGCTTCTTCTAATCTGGCTTGTAGAACTTCACCAGGTCGACCATCAAGTTGTGCAGCACCCAATACCACGATCACATCAGCTTTTCTAATAGTTGGGTTATGTGCGGCATACCAGACTTGACCAAGTGGCCAAAGTAATGCAACTAAAATTAATAAAATGATAAATGAAAGCAATTTACGTATTATTTTAAAGCCGAACATCTCAGCCACCCGACCCAGCATTGACTTCGCTAACTTCCGCAAACTCATCTGGGTCATTGAGCCAACCTTGCGGTAACGAAACTGATCTAGAACGGCTGGTCCGACCACGTGGTGCATCGCCAATTGCTTCTGGATAAGGAGCATCTACTAGTTGATCTAGTAAGTAACGGAGTTCAACTAACGAAGAAACCATTCCGAACCGGGCTCGTAAATCACCTTCAACTCTAAAACCTTTTAAGTACCAAGCCGTGTGCTTCCGTAAATCTCGGCATGCTCGATCTTCACTGCCAAAATATTCGGTTAGTAATTCCGCATGACGGAATAGAACTTCACGAACTTCAAAAAGACTCGGTAGTGGTCGCTCCGATTCACCGTTAAATGCCCGAACTAAATCGGCAAATAACCAAGGTCGGCCTAAACAGCCACGCCCAACCACGATTCCAGCGCAACCTGTTTCTTCGATCATCGCTAAGCCATCATTTCCCGACCAAATATCGCCATTTCCCAAAACAGGAACACCGGTGGGAGCTAGATGTTCCACCAATCGAGTAATCGTGGACCAATCAGATTTTCCTTCATAGAACTGTGCAGCAGTACGCGCATGGAGCGCGACCCAAACAACTCCGATTTGCGCAGCGCTCATTCCCGCTTCTAAATATGTTTTATGTTCGTCGTCAATCCCAACTCGCATCTTTACAGTTACTGGGATTCCAAATGGTTTTGCAGTATTTACCGCGGCTTCTACAATCGCTGCGAATAGATTTCTTTTATAAGGAAGTGCTGCGCCACCACCATTACGGGTAACTTTTGGTACCGGACAACCAAAGTTTAGATCAATGTGATCAGCTAAATTTTCATCACCAATCATTTGCACCGCATTTTTAATATCAAGTGGCTTAGTTGAATAAAGTTGTACCGAACGTGGACTCTCGCCTTTGCCTGGCACAATCATCCGAAGCGTTTCAACATTGCGTTCGGTTAAGGCTCGAGCTGTGATCATCTCCGAAACAAATAGCCCAGCTCCTTGTTCACGACAGAGCATGCGAAACGCTGCATTTGTAATACCAGCCATCGGTGCAAGCACTACCGGCGGATCAATTGTTACCCCGCCACTAGGAAACCCGCCATTTGAGATTGGCAGATGGAGCGGTGCGATTTTCTTGGTTAACAAAATTTTATTAACAACCAAGTAAGCGCGGTGCTAACCAAGCTTCGACTTGATCGATTGAAATTCGATCTTGTTTCATGGTGTCACGCTCTCGAATTGTGATTGCGTTATCTTCTAAAGATTCAAAATCAATAGTGATACAAAATGGGGTGCCAATTTCATCTTGTCGACGATACCTTCGGCCGATCGCACCGGCATCATCGAAATCAACGTTCCAATGTTTTCGAAGTTGGATAGCAAGATCGCGCGCCTTCGGCGATAAGTCCGCATTTCTAGATAACGGCAAAACTGCTACCTTGATCGGAGCTAACCGATGGTCCAGCTTTAACACTGTGCGTTTTTCCATCTCGCCTTTCGAATTTGGCGCTTCATCTTCGGTATAGGCATCCATCAAGAAAGTAAGCGCGCACCGGTCCACACCAGCCGCCGGTTCGATAACAAACGGGAACCAGCGCTCGTTCTTCTCTTGATCAAACCAAGAAAGGTCTTTACCGGATTTACCGGAGTGGGCTTTCAAGTCAAAATCGGTGCGATTAGCAATACCCTCTAGTTCGCCCCATTCAGTTCCAGTAAATTCGAATTTATATTCAATGTCTACAGTGCGCTTGGAATAGTGCGAGAGCTTTTCTTTAGGATGCTCGAACAACCTTAACCGTTCTGGATTGATTCCTAAATCTACATACCAAGCAAAACGAGCATCAATCCACTTTTGGTGCCAATCTTCATCAGTGCCGGGTACGACAAAAAATTCCATCTCCATCTGTTCGAATTCGCGAGTTCGGAAAATAAAATTTCCGGGAGTAATTTCGTTGCGGAAAGATTTTCCAATTTGGCCAATACCAAATGGCGGTTTCTTTCGTGATGTAGTGGCAACATTTTCAAAGTTAATGAAAATTCCTTGCGCGGTCTCTGGACGCATATAAGCAAGACCAGATTCATCTTCGACCGGTCCCAGGAATGTTTTTAATAACCCAGAAAATTGGCGCGGTATTGTGAATTTTCCTTTGTTGCCACAATTAGGGCAATTAATTTCGGAAAGTGAATCTGCCTTCTTTTTATTTTTAGCTTCATAGGCTTCTTCTAAATGATCTGCTCGATAACGCTTATGGCATTCAGTACATTCAGTTAGTGGATCGCTAAAAGTTTCTACATGTCCAGATGCTTCCCAAACTTCTTTCGCCAAAATTACGCAAGAATCTAAACCGACAACATCTTCACGTCCGGTAACCATTGATTTCCACCACTGGCGTTTGATATTGTTTTTTAATTCGACACCAAGCGGGCCGTAATCCCAAGATGCGCGAAGTCCACCATAAATTTCAGATGAGGGATAAACAAATCCGCGACGTTTCGCGAGGCTAACAATTACTTCTAAACGATCTTGGGCCATGGTGCTCTCCATCCGGCTGGTTGTCGGCGGTGCGCACCGTTCGCAATTACTGGATGTAACTGGGCGCAGGTGTGAGAGTTTATCGCCACTTGCTACCCTCTATCCATGAACTTAGCCATTGGCCTAGCAGCGCTAACTGCGGTTGCAACCACAGCTGGCGGCATGCTTGCTATCCGCTCGCGCGATCGATTGCATCTTGTTTTGGGCTTATCTGCTGGACTATTACTGGGTCTAGTCGGCTTTGATTTACTTCCTGAGGTTTTTCAATTAGGAACTAGCTCGATCGGTGGCGTTCCTGGAGTTTCGATGGCGTTAATTGGCGGTTTTTTAGCGTTGCACTTCGTAGAACAATTATTTGGCTCTCACGAACCCGCAGAATCTGATTACGGACATGACCATAGCCACTCCAGCAATATCGCCGGAACTTTAGGTGCGCTCGCTATGGGTGGCCACGTATTTTTGGATGGTGTTGCACTTGGCTTGGCATTTCAAGTTAGTAATCCTCTTGGATTGGCAGTTTTTATTGCGATTTTAGTACATGCATTTAGTGATGGTTTAAATACAGTTTCGCTATTAATTAAAAGTGGACACTGGGATAAACGAGGCACTTGGTTACTCGCCTTGGACGCAATTGCTCGCATCAGCGGTGCTGCACTTGGAACTTATGTAACTATTAGCGATCCAGCTCTTGCTATCTACCTAGCAGTTTTTTCCGGCTTTCTTATCTATCTTGCAACTTCACACATCTTGCCAGAAGCACATTCTCGTCATCCATCTAGGCTAACAATGTTGGCAACTATTATTGGAGTCATAATCATGTGGCTTGTTGTAGCAAATATAGGAATTGCATAATCTAATTAAGCTTTACCAAACCTACGTTCACGTTCGGCATAAATCTCAATCGCTTTCCAAAGCGTCGCTCTAGTTACATCTGGCCATAAAACATCCATAAAAACCATTTCAGCATAAGCAGATTGCCATGGTAAGAAGTTCGATGTTCGTTGCTCCCCGGAAGATCTTAAGAAGAGATCGACATCCGACATCTTTGGTTCGTCTAAATATTTAGCAAATAATTTCTCAGTTACATCTTCAGGTTTAATTCTCCGTTTCGCAACATCCTTAGCTATTGCTTGCGCAGCATCAGCAATCTCGGCACGACCGCCGTAATTTACGCACATATTTAGCGTAAGAACTTTATTTTTCTTTGTGAGCTCTTCGGCTTCAAGAAGCTCGTTCATGACGCTTTTCCAAAGTCGTTGCGGGCGCCCAACCCAACGAATTCGCACACCTAAATCATTCATCTGGTCACGACGGCGGCGGATAACTTCGCGATTAAATCCCATTAGGAAATTAACTTCATCCGGCGACCTCCGCCAATTTTCAGTTGAGAATGCATAAGCACTTAGCTCTTTAACTCCGATTTGAATTGCGCCTTCTACTACATCAAATAACGAGGATTCACCGGCTTCATGCCCTTTAGTTCTTGGTAGGCCGCGTTTTTTCGCCCAACGGCCATTGCCATCCATAACCAACGCAACATGATTTGGAATTGCAGATTTTGGTAACTTTGGCGGTTTCACGGACTAATTCTTTCAACCAATGGCAGGCTGCGCAAGCCTCGTTCCAAGTGCCATTGCAAATATGCAGCGATTAAGCCAGACGCTTCGCGGCGGTATCTGAGTTCACTTTTATCAGCGCCTTTCCATTCACCAGTTAATAAATCAGACATCAATTCTAAAGTTTCAACGGCGGGAGTTGCAGAGGCTGATGGTTTGCAGTTAGTACAAACTGAGCCACCTCCGATTAATGAAAAATATTTATGTGGCCCAGGTGTTTCACATCTTGAGCATATTGTCATTGAAGGCGCAAACCCCGCTACTGAAAGCGAGCGAAGTAGATAAGCATCAAGAATTAGAGATGCATCATGTGATTCGTGGGCTAAGGCTTTTAGCGAACCAACTACTAATAAAAATTGCTGTAACGCTGGCTCATGTTCGTTATTGGTAAATCGTTCGGCTGCTTCCAATATTGCGCTAGCAATTGTCCACTTTTGATAATCCTGGGAAATGGTGTCACCGTAATTTTCAATGCTCTCAACTTGGGTAACTATGTCAAAAGTTTTTCCGGTATATAACTGGATATCAATATGACTTCCTGGCTCTAATCGGGCACCAAATTTAGATTTTGTGCGCCGAACACCTTTCGCAACAGCGCGAACTCGACCATGCTCTTTGGTGAATAAGGTAATGATGCGATCAGCTTCACCCAATTTTTGTGTGCGCAAAATAACCGCATGATCTCGATATAGCGCCACGGGCACACCGTAACGAGTAGAACTAGCGAAGTGCGCGATTTACCGCCGACACAACGGCTTTTAGGGAAGCAGTTGTGGTGCTTGGGTCGATCCCAACTCCCCAATAGGTGCCGCCGCTGATGGTGCACTCTAAATATGCAGCAGCGTTGGCATCCCCACCAGCAGACATTGCATGTTCATAGTAATCCGCAACTTGGACATCCACGCCATGCGCCTGCATCAAATGACAGAAAGCAGAGATCGGACCATTACCTTGACCAGTTAACGTCAACGGCTTTCCAGAATCTAAAATATTTACCGTTAGCTCATTACCTTTTTCTGGTGAAGAAGTTTGAGTTAGTGATTGGATTCTAAATCTTCCCCAACGGTTATCATCACTTGGTAAGTATTCATCGACGAAAATATTCCACATCGCATCTGCTAGAACTTCGCC
>BJFY01000010.1:20389-21756 GCA_014190155.1 Actinomycetes bacterium
CATAGTTTTGCGCCATCAGTTGCAATCTTCTTAATGCCTTCTTTATCTTGGCCGAAAACTACTCGACGCTGCAAAGTTGAAGTTGAGTTATAAAGATGAACTACCGCTTGTTTAGCGCCTTTGATCGATTCATAGGTACGGCGAATTAATTGATCGCGAGCTTGGGTTAATACTTGAATCGTTACATCATCGGGAATTAGACCATCATCAATAATTTTTCGTACAAAATCAAAATCAGTCTGACTTGCCGATGGAAAACCAACTTCAATCTCTTTGTAACCCATCTTCACTAACAGCGTGAACATTGCCAATTTACGGCTGGCATCCATCGGATCGATTAACGCTTGATTGCCATCGCGCAGATCAACCGAACACCATTGCGGTGCGTGCTTCATCTGTTTTGTTGGCCAAGTACGATCTTTTAGATCAACTGGGATAAAACTTGAATAACGATTTACTGGCATTGAGCTTGGACTTTGTGGCGGAAAATTCATTTCTTGCTCCATTCGCGGGTTGGGTTTATTACCGGCGTAGCCAAACCCCGCGACGAGGGACCGGTTATTTGGCCCCGTCGCGGCAGCGAAGGAGGAGTCCGCGAAGAAGCACGGATCCGATTAATAACTCGCTGCGCAACATGGCTAAAGGTTATCGCGCATTTATGCGCTACGCAAAAATTTCTCTAACGCTTCTCGAATCAGCTCGGAGCTGGTTTTACCTTGCCGTTTCGCCTCCAGCAACAAACTCTTCTTTAACTTAAGCGGAACTCTGGCCTTAATTTCAGGAGATTCCTTCCCTGCCCCAGTGAGTGAGGGCCGGCCTACCACTTCATTCAGAACCTCTTGACTTATGCTTCTGGCTCGAGATTCTGTAATTCTGCTGCCACTTTTATCAAAAATTATTTCTTTATCTAAATCTATATATCGAGCAGTTATTTTTTTCTTAGCCTTTTTCATTACTTCTCCTCCTTTTAATTCTTCGAAAATTTCTGGGCATTACATGAATAATTAATATTTGAGATTCGAGTTGAACACCGATGATTTCCAGCTCAACTCCTCTTGAATCTTGGCCAATCCAGTAAAGTCGAGACGATTTGCCGGCAAGCGCCGCAAATTCAACTGGTGCATTTTTTGCAATGACAAAAAGTGCATGAGCTCGACCGATTTTATGTTTACGAGCTGATTTCGCGAATAGGTACTCCATAACCAAAAAATAGCTAATGTAAACATGGGATAATTATGTGGCACACAATTATGTGTGTCAAGAATGGTTGTGGAGAAACGCTCTATCTAGAGGACTGGCAAATAGCGATCGAGTTCGTACGCACTTACTTGGCGTCGATACTCGGCCCATTCAGCGCGCTTATTGCG
>BJFY01000010.1:22588-46403 GCA_014190155.1 Actinomycetes bacterium
GTGTAACAGGTGTAACCCATTTGCGCAGCTTTATTTAAAGTTCGGCGCAAAACATTACGCGGATCAGCTGGAGATGGCGTGCCATCTGGCATCGCGATATCGCAGAACATTCGCGCTGCTCCAGGTGCTTCAGTTCGCCATGGCAGAATTGAGAAAGTTGCAGAATCTGGTTTTGCCAACATATCCGCTTCAGTAATTCGCGCAAAACCTTCAATTGCGGAACCATCAAATCCGATACCTTCTGCAAAAGCATTCTCTAACTCTGGTGGCGCAATCGCAACAGATTTCAAGAAACCGAGTACATCGGTAAACCAAAGCCGGACAAATCTAATGTTGCGCTCTTCTAGAGTTCTAATTACAAACTCTTCTTGCTTTTGGAGTTGGCTATCTGCTGGGGACATGGCACTCATAATGCCAAAGCCGCGTTACAACCATGTTAAATCATAAAAAGTTCGGAAGCATCCCGCTCGCTACGAGCGGCTACATCCTTCAAGATCACCGAATTAGCGCTAATTACCGCATGTTCGCCGATCGTTATATTACCAAGGATTCTTGCGCCAGCTCCAACAATTACATCGTTTTTCAAGGTTGGGTGGCGCTTACCCAAATCATAACCACGGGCTCCGATCGTTACATCGTGATAAAGCATTACATCATCACCGATGATTGCACTCTCCCCGATTACAACGCCCATGCCGTGATCAATAAAAAATCGTCGACCAATCTTTGCACCAGGATGAATCTCGATTCCGGTTGCAGTTCTTGACCAATTAGATAGAACGCGCGCGATTAATTTAAGTCGGTGGTTCCAGAGGAAATGCGAAACCCGATGCGCCCAAAGTGCATGCACACCGGGATAAGCGAGCGCTACTTCTAATCGATTACGCGCTGCCGGATCACGAGTGAAGGCAACATCAATATCTTCAAAGAATCGCTTAATTATTTGCATTACGCATCTTTTAAATCTTGGTAGAGAATTGTAGAAAGGTAACGCTCGCCAAATGATGGAATTATTACCACAATGGTTTTATCAGCAAATTCTGGACGTTTTGCTATTTCAGAAGTTGCCCAAAGCGCAGCTCCCGAAGATATTCCAGCTAAAATTCCTTCTTCGCTTGCAGCGCGACGCGCATATTTCACAGCATCCTCAGCTGTTGCATCTAAGACTTCGTTATAAATTTTGGTATCTAATACTTGCGGAATGAAGTTAGGTCCAATTCCTTGAATCGGATGTCCACCCGGTGCGCCGCCATTTAAAATTGATGATGCAAATGGTTCAACTGCGAATATTTTGATATCTGGATTTTTCTCGCGCAGATATTGGCCAACCCCAGTTATCGTGCCGCCAGTTCCAATTCCGGCAACGACTGCATCTACCTTGCCATCAAGGTCGCGCCAAATTTCAGTGCCCGTTGTTTTTCGGTGAATCTCTGGACCAGCTTCGTTCTCAAATTGTCTTACTAATACTGCGCCGTTTGCGCCAAGTTCTTCCGATTTGGCGACCGCACCGCGCATTCCATCTTTTGCAGGTGTTAAAACCAACTCCGCGCCGAAAGCTTTTAATAAGGTCCGACGCTCGGTAGACATGGAATCTGGCATCGTCAGAATGGTTTTGTAGCCACGCGCTGCACCGACCATTGCTAGCGCTATTCCGGTATTTCCGGATGTCGCCTCAACAATTGTGCCCCCTGGCTTTAGCGCACCGCTCTTTTCAGCAGCATCGACCATAGCAATTGCAAGGCGATCTTTCACAGTGCTGGTTGGATTATAAAATTCCAATTTCGCATAAACGGTGGCTACGGACCCATCCATCATGCGATTAAGTCTTACTAGTGGAGTGTTTCCATAAATTTCTGTAATGTCGTTATAAACCTTCATGATTTTCCAATTCTAGGATTTTGGGATTTTAATTTAAGTATGCGGAGAGCTTTGAGATAACGGTGCGCAACCACCAGGTTGGCAAATCTAAGAAATTAGCAAGCGCAAGAATTAGCGCGATGAAGATCGATTACGATGCGGCGCGTAAAGAACCAGGTAACGATTTTCAACATGGTCTAATTTTAGCGAAGGTTTTGAGATCAGCAACTTGCAAATGATTCGCAAGTTAGTGGGCTTCGCGCCAATGCGAAGTCATCGGTAATCTGCGGTCTTTTCCAAATGCTAACGAAGTAACTTTTGGCCCAGGTGGATATTGGCGCCGTTTAAATTCTGCGCGATCGACCATCAAGATTACTTTCTCTGCTAAAGCCCGATCGAATCCAGCCGCAACGATTGCATCAACGCTGCCAGCTTTCTCAATATAGATTGCGAGGATTTGGTCGAGGATTGGGTATTCAGGAAGTGAATCAGAATCTTTTTGTCCGGGACGAAGTTCAGCGCTCGGTTCTTTCGAAATTGAGTTACTTGGAATCGGTGGGGTTTCACCGTTCTTTATCGCTTGATCATTACGCCATTTAGCGAGGTTCCAAACATCTACTTTAAAAATATCTTTAATCGGTGCAAAGCCGCCAACCGCATCGCCATAAAGAGTGGAGTACCCAACCGCCAACTCAGATTTATTTCCGGTTGCCAAAATTAAATGACCCTCTTGATTCGACAGCCCCATCAAGGTGGTGCCGCGAACTCGCGCTTGCAAATTCTCTTCCGCTAACCCATCAAGATTTATCGAGTTCAGATAGGCAGCAACCATAGGCTCGATCGAAATCACTCGATAGTTCAACCCGGTATTTAACGCTAACGCCAGCGCATCCTCTAGCGAGTGAGTTGAGGAATAACGACTCGGTAAGGCGATTGCGTGGACAGCCTGCGGACCAAGTGCATCGACTGCAATCACTGCAACTAGCGCGGAATCAATGCCACCCGAAAGTCCAAGGGCAACGCTTTTAAATCCATTTTTAGTTACATAATCCTTTAGCCCTAAAACTAAGGCTTCCCAAATTTCGCCATAAGTATCTAACGGATCAACTTTCCCAACTTTCAATTTTTCATATTTAGGGATTGGAATATCAGAAATCAGAATATCTGGAGTTGCAGAACCAATTCGAGCATCAATATCGACCAACATTAATCCCTCAACAAATTGCGGTGACCGTGCCAGTAGTTTGCCGTTGGCATCAACCACAATTGAATCGCCATCGAAAACTAAATCATCTTGGCCGCCAACCATATTTACATAAACAAGTGGCGCGCCAACTTCGCGGGCTCGGCGACTAGCTAGTTCAAACCTTTGATCGTCCTTCGCCTTCTCAAATGGACTCCCATTTGGCACGAGTAATAACCCAGCACCTCGGTGAGCTAATTCCGCAACTGGGCCACCGTCTTGCCAGATATCTTCACAGATTGCAAAACCAATATCGATGCCACCAATTCTTGCGATTAAAGATTTGTTGCCCGGCGTGAAATTTCGGAACTCATCAAAAACTCCATAATTTGGGAGATGGTGCTTTATATATCTCGCTTTGATCTCACCGCGATAAATTATGGCTATCGCGTTCTGTGGAGACCCGTTATCGCTTTCATCTAAATACCCAACGACTGAAACTAAATCTTCAAATTCGGACTCAGCTAGCGCGAGCGCTAACTCATTAATTGCGCAGCGCGAACCATCTCGGAACGAGGTACGCATCGCTAAATCTTCAACTGGATATCCAGTTAGGACCATTTCCGGGAAGAGCACAATATGAGCACCGCCCGATTTTGCATGACGAGCGAATTTAAGAATTAACTCCCGATTTCCCGATAAGTCACCAACGGTCGGGTTGACTTGGGCCAACCCAATTCGAATCGGTCCGATCGAGGTGTTCACCGTTCAAGAGTAACTCGATACAATTAATCCGCACGTTCCATAAACCCGGGGACCATATCGGCCTCGAGGATGAAGGGAATTTCTGATGAGCCGTTTCACGATTGCCGATTTAGCCGCCTGGAAAAAGAGCGGAAAGAAGTGGGCGATGCTCACCGCTTACGAATCTATGACCGCTTCGATTTTTGATGGCGCTGGCATCCCACTCCTCTTAGTTGGTGATAGCGCGGGAAATAATTTCCTTGGTGAAGAGAACACCATCCCAGTCACTGTCGATGAATTAATTCCGCTGGCCCGCGCAGTAGTTCGTGGTTCCCAAAAAGCGTTAGTTGTTGCAGACCTCCCGTTTGGTTCCTATGAGGCGAGCCCAGAGTTAGCGCTATCTACTTCAATTAGGTTCCTCAAAGAAGCAAAGGCCCACGCCGTAAAACTTGAGGGTGGCGCCCGAGTTACTGAGCAGATAAAAACTTTGGTGGCCGCTGGAATACCAGTAATGGGGCATCTTGGAATGACCCCGCAATCGGTAAACGCGCTCGGTGGTTTTAAAGTGCAAGGTCGAAATGGCGATGGTTTAAAAATTCTTGCAGATGCAAAAGCAATTCAAGCTGCGGGTTGTTTTGCGATAGTCCTTGAGTTGATCCCAGCAGAATTAGCCGCGCAAATAACCGCGGAATTATCGATTCCTACGATTGGAATTGGTGCCGGCAAAGATTGTGATGCGCAAGTACTGGTCTGGACTGACTTAATGGGCATCACGGTAAACCCACCTAAATTTGCCCGGGTATACCGAAACTTCCGTGCCGAAATGACCGCTGCCGTAAGTGAATGGGCCAGCGACGTAGAATCGGGAACCTTTCCGGGAGAGCGAGAAACCTTTCATTAAAAAATTTGCGATAGACGTTTCGCCACTGCGAAAATATCGCGATTTCCGAAACCTTTGGACCGCCGGTTTAGTAACCTATTTTGGCTCGATGATTACTTATGTAACGCTCCCCTTTCAAATCAAAGAGTTAACCCATTCCTTTTTAGCAGTCGGGCTAATGGGCGCTGTTGAACTAGTGCCGTTAATCGTTTTCGGACTCTACGGTGGCGTTTTAGCCGATGCAGTTGACCGAAAGAAAATGGTTTGGGCAACCGAGTTTGCGGCGCTGATTATGACTTTACTTCTACTTGGCAATTCCATGTTGCCGAACCCAAATTTGGTGCTCATCTACATCGTGGCCGGCGCTTTCGCCGCACTTAATGGATTGCAACGCCCGAGCATGGATGCAATCTTGCCCAGGATCGTTAGCCATGATGATCTGCCCAGCGCTAGCGCTTTAATGAGTTTACGCGGGCAATTTGGGGTAATTGTGGGTACAGCCGTGGCTGGAATCGTGATTTCCTCCTTTGGCGCTACTTATGGCTACTTGTTAGATGTGATTACCTTCGCAATTGCCCTAATTTTCTTAATTAAGGTGCGAAACATTCCGCCTTCGGAAAATGCCACGCCGCCATCACTCGCCAGTTTGGTTGAGGGGCTCAAATATGCCGTCAATCGGAAAGATTTGCTGGGCACCTATTTAGTTGACTTAGCTGCAATGTTCTTTGCCATGCCAACTGCGCTCTTCCCCTTTTGGGCAGACCAAGTTGGTGCACCATGGGCGCTCGGATTTTTTTATGCCGCCGGAACAATTGGCGCAACACTAATAACATTAACAAGTGGTTGGATCAGAAACTATCCGCACCACGGTCGCGCCATTGCAATTGCAGCACTTGGTTGGGGTGTAGCAATTTCGCTAGCGGGCGTGACAAATTCACTACCCTTAGTTTTATTTTTTCTAGTTTTAGCTGGCGCATCCGATATGGTCAGTGCGCTTTTCCGGGCCGCAATTTGGAACCAATCTATTCCAGATGAACTTCGTGGACGAATGGCTGGCATCGAACTACTCTCCTATTCGGTAGGTCCACTCGGTGGCCAAGCCAGAGCTGGTGGAATGGCGGCTGCAACTTCTCTAAGAACATCAGTTGTAGGAGGCGGCATGTTATGTATCGCCTTTGTTTTTTCGATCTCATCAGTGATGCCATCGTTTCGCAGATACGATGTGAGAAATAACAAATTTGCAGTCGAACAGGCAAAAATTCGTCAAAAACGAGAAAAAAATTAAAATATTTTTTATATTACTGACGCGTTAAGTTAAGTAACTAATCCCCTAAAAAAGTCGATTTTTGATGAAAACTCACTTTTTAAGCGTAAAAGTTATAACTTTTTTCACTTAATTTTCTTGCAAATACACAAATTTTTAAAAAACCAATTGCGACACGCACCGCATTATTTATGCAAAATAGTGGAAACTTTCACTAAATACTGTCAGGCTATGCCTTGAACAGGTTCGGTGACGGATCGAACCATTCCGATAGGAGATCTACGTGGCTGCAAAGCGTCGTAAGAAAGCTGCTGCTAAAAAGGCAGCACCAAAGCGTCGTCGTAAAAAGGCTGCTGCTAAAGCTGCCCCAAAGCGTCGTCGTAAAAAGGCTGCTGCTAAGAAAGCAGCACCAAAGCGTCGTCGTAAAAAGGCTGCTGCTAAAGCTGCCCCAAAGCGTCGTCGTAAAAAGGCTGCTGCTAAAGCTGCCCCAAAGCGTCGTCGTCGTAAAAAGGCTGCTGCAAAGTAAGCCCGTCTTTCTAAAAAGACCCGACGCGAAAGCGCCGGGTCTTTTTTTATTTAATGCCTAGATTAATTTTCAGTTCTATATTGCTCTCGAAGCTCTTCCGTTAAGTGGCTAAATATTACAGCTAGCTCGGCCTGCTCTTTAATTGATATCTGATCCAAAAATCGCTTACGCACGCTATCAACATGGCAAGGCGCGGCAGTGGCAATTGCCTTAAATCCTTTATCAGTCATAGTTGCCCAAGAACCGCGCTTGTCTTCACTACAAAGTTCGCGGCGAACCCAGCCAGCTTTTTCCATAACTTTCATCCGGTGTGAAAGTCGCGATTTAGAGAGCATGGCAACTTCAGCTAGCTCACTCATTCGCATCCGTCGATTTGGCGCATCACTTAATTGCGCGAGTACTTCATAATCTGCCAAAGATAAATCATGGCCAACTAAATCTGTATCGAGCGCCTCCAATAATCGGCGCGAAGCGATGATGTACGACCGCCAAGCCTTCATCTCGCGCGGATTTAACCAACGCGGAGTGGGTGATTTGATTACCATATCTCAAGGGTAGAGCAGAAGTGATTTAGTTGAAAGTTGAATCAACTATTTTTTAGCAGCAGCCAACCTAGCTTCGCGGCGAATTTTTTGTTCTGCTGGATTTGGCACCGGAACTGCGGCAATTAACCGCTGGGTATAAGGATCTTTTGCATGTTTTAAAATTTGATCCCGCTCGCCTACTTCAACTAATCGGCCATCTTGCATAACCGCAATTCGATGGGTCAAGATGTCGACCACCGCTAAATCATGGCTAATAAAAAGACAGGCAAACTTCAATTTATCTTGCAATTCTTGCAATAAATCTAAGAAGCGGGCCTGAACTGATACATCAAGGGCTGAGGTTGGCTCGTCAGCGATTAAAAGGTCGGGCGTTAGCGCGAGCGCCCGTGCGATACCTACGCGCTGGCGCTGGCCGCCAGAGAGCTCATGTGGGTATCGGTTGCGGTAACTACGCGGCAGTTCTACCTGGGCAAGTAAATCTTCAATCTTTCGATTCAGCTCTTCACCCTTTGCAATTCCAGCTAGGAAGATAGGTTCGCCGATACTTTCACCAATTGGAAGGCGCGGATTTAGCGAGCTAGCTGGGTCTTGGAAAACAATTCCAGTATGGCGGCGAATTGCATAGAGATCTTTCTGGGTTGCATGCGAAATATCAGTTCCAACGATTTCAATCTTGCCTTCTTTAATTGGAAGCAAGCCAATAGCAGCTCGTCCAACTGTCGTCTTACCCGAACCAGACTCGCCAACTAAACCAACAATTTCACCAGGGAAAATTTGCAGGTTAAATTCCTTAACTGCAGTAAATGCTGGGATTCGGCCTCGCTTTGGATATTCGATTGTTACATTTTCCAAATTCAATACCGGGGCAGAGCCTTTACTTGGATCGGCTTTGAGGATTCGAATTGCGCTAGTACCAAGCTTAGGAACTGCAGCCAATAGCTCCTTGGTATATGGATGAGATGGTCGATTAAAGATTTGGTCAGCGCTGCCATGTTCGACAGTTAAACCATCTTTCATCACCAAAATTTCATCAGCCATATCTGCAACAACGCCCATATCGTGAGTAATGAGCAGAATGGCTGAGTTCAACTTATCTTTTAGGCCCCGCATCAGATCTAAAATTTCCGCCTGAACCGTCACATCTAGGGCAGTAGTTGGTTCATCCGCAACTAAGAGACCTGGATCGCAAGCCAAAGCCTGCGCGATCATTGCGCGTTGCCGTTGACCACCCGAAAGTTGGTGCGGATATTTATCAAACGAACCTGATGGATTTGGAATATCTACCAAAGTTAATAACTCTATTGCTCGTTCTTTTGCCTGATTTGGCCCCATATCAAAGTGAGTGCGTAAGGTCTCTACTACCTGAAAACCAATTGTGTAAACCGGGTTCAACGCCGTCATTGGCTCTTGGAAAATATATGCGACTTCCTTGCCGCGGTATTGCCGTAATACTGCTGGTTTTGCGCCAATCATTTCGTGACCTTTTACCTGAACACTGCCACTCATACGAGCATTTGATGCGAGCAAACTCATTAAACCCATACCGGTGGTTGATTTTCCAGAGCCAGATTCTCCAACAATCGCAAGCACTTCCCCTGGCGCAATTTCAAAATTCATATTTACAGCAGCTGGATACCAAACACCATCAACCCAGAATTCAACTGTGAAATCTTTAACTTTCAAGATTGGCTCGGACATCATGCAGCCTTTCGTGAGAACATTGCGCGGTGAGTAACCCCGATATTTATCGCCCCAGGAATAACCTTTTCATGGCTGGCGGCATCTACATGCTCTGTTTCGGGATGACGGCCGTAAGTATTTTTGAAGGCAGCATCCATAACCGAATAACCGCTATTTGCTGGGCGCTTTTTGTTGCTCAGATTGCGTACTTGATTTTCGTTAGACCGAAGGTTACTTTTTTTGATGAAGGAATAACCATCACCAACCCACATCAAGAGATCACCGTCGGCTGGCATCTGATTGATGAAATCCATGCGCAGTACACAATGTATATCGAAGTTGCTGGGAAGCGAATTAACGCTTGGGCGGCGCAGACCCCGGGGCGATACCACGCTAGATCGATTCATCCGACGGAATTGCGGGGACTTAGAATTAATGGCGCAGAAAATATCCGACCAGGGGAATCGCCCCGCACTTACTCTGGCGTTGCGGTTCAACTCGCCCGACTTCGCCTTGAAAATTTCAAAAAGACTGGGATTGATATTCGAATTGAAAGCGCAGTGATCTCCAATGTCCAAGGATTTACGCTCTTGATGGCAAACTTCACGCTCTGCGTTTTGCTCTATATCTTTAAATTTTAAATTCATTAGTTACTCGCCGCTGCTATTTTGGCCTGGTCGCGGGAAACTTCTCGATCTTTCTTTGTTAATCGACGACGTTGGCGTGGATCAAAAGCATCCCGCAAGCCATCTCCAATAAAGTTAATTGATAACGCAATTGTGATGATAAATAAACCTGGCCACCAAAATAACCACGGGCGAATCGTAAATGAATCTTGAAATTGGTTAATCAGAGAACCGAGCGATACATCTGGTGCTACCACGCCAAACCCGAGATATGAAAGCGCAGTCTCGAGCAAAATCGCACCAGACATCAAAAGGGTTATTGAAACGATAATAATACCGATTGCATTTGGCAGGATATGTTTGAAAATAATCCGGCGATTGCTTGCACCTGCAACCCGCGCGGCATCAACGAATTCCATTTCGCGTAACTTAAGGAACTCACCCCTAACCAATCTAGATAGTCCAGTCCAAGCGAAAATACCTAGGTAGAAAGCTAAGAATCCAACTCCAAGATTGCCAAAATGATAACCAACAACTGAACCGATAATGATGGTTGGAATAGTGATTACAAAATCAGTCAACCGCATCAGAACCGCATCGATCCAGCCTCTAAAGTAACCAGATATGGACCCGACAATAATTCCGATCGAGCCACCAAGGAATCCAATTACTAACATCACATAAATTGATCGCTGCGCGCCGCGCATAACCATTGATAAATAATCATGGCCAATATCGTCCTGCCCAAATGGATGAGCTCCTAGGCCTATGCCAGATCCATCAATAAAAGATGGCACCAAGTCTAAAGTTGGACAACCAACAACACCTTCAGGACAGCCCGCTTTTCGAAGTTCTAGGAGTTGGTCAAATTGGTATGGCCACCAACCTGGAATTCTAAATGGTCCAATTTTTTGACTAAGCGATGTGAAAACGGTTATTACCAATGTAAATAGCACAAACACTGAAGTCATCGCTGCTTTATGGCGAATAAAGCGACGGAATACTATCTGGCCTTGGCTAAGCCCTTCCGTCTCTTTATTGAAAATCGCATTTTCGTTAGCCTCAGCTAAATTTTCAACCTCTTTTTTCTTTCGGTTAAACATTATTTTTTACCCGCCCCTGTTCGAACGCGCGGATCCAACGCTGAATATAGAAGGTCAGCTACCAAATTTGCGCTAACACCTAAGAATCCAGTTAGTAGAAAAACTCCCATAAGTAAATTTAGGTCAAAAGAACCAATTGCTTGATTAAAGAGAGTTCCCATGCCAATCCAACCAAATATTCGCTCTGTAATAATTGCACCGCCGATAATTCCTGCAATATCAACCACCATAATTGTGGTCAGCGGAATCATGGTGTTTCTAAAAGCATGGCGCATAATTACGGTCCGCTCAGTTAAGCCTTTTGCGCGAGCGGTACGAATGTAATCCTGACTTAGCACTTCTAATAATGTGCCGCGTGCAAATCGAACATATCCCGCAAATGAAATTAGCAAAAGCGCGGTGGTTGGTAAAAATAAATGTACCAAAATATCTAGGAAATTAATCCAGAAATTGCCAGGTTCAAGTAGTGGATTTACTTGCCCTATCGTTGGAATTGGCCGGAAATAGACGGCATCGGTTTCGGTATATGGCCGCCAGGTCTGCATTAATTTATCTAAAATCGTTAATAACCCCATAATAAATGCTGAAAGTATTGAAGTCCGAATGATCGGACCCCGATCAATTTTAGAAAATAGTAGCGGTACAAATCCAGAAACTAGGAATAGCGCAATAATCATCAACAAATAAACCAACTTTTTATTGCTCACCCCGAAAAGATATTGATTTGGGTAATAGAGCAGTAAGGTTAAAAGCGCCATTGATAAGGATGACTTGAGTGCGGCTTTATTAGTTAAGCCGGTGGATAGATATGTAACTGCAAACGCGACTCCGATTGAAAGTCCAAAAATCACTATCGGGCCTAACCCCGGATCGCTAAACCATTTGGTCGCACTAATAAAGGAGAGAAGTAGCGCGGTCGAGGAACCTGCAATCGCAAAAATTCCCCAAACTCTAGCTCTGTTTCCACTAATAATGGCCGACCAAAAAATCCCGCTAGCAACGCTGGCAAAAAATATCCAAAGTGGACCTATCGTCGCGGTTGCAAGAAAGTTATTGAATTGGATAGCCAAATATTCTTTAAGTAATACCGCTACCCAAAAAATTGGAAGCGAGAAGAGCAGGAATGAAACAAATGTCATTGCGTAGTCAAAACGAGAATACTGGCGGAGCGCAGTCACAATTCCAATGGATATCCCCATGATTATTGCAATTATTGTCGCGCCAGTAACTAATCGAACAGTAGTTGGGATTGCAAGCCAAATTTGATCGGCTACTGGTTGTCCGGTTCGGGTCATCCCGAAATCTATATTCCCGACAAATCCTGCAAGAATTCCTTTTAGCCAATAGAAATATCGAATCGGAGGTGGGATATCTAATTGAAGTTGTCGAGTAAGTGCGATTATTTGTTGCTTCACATTAGGAGCGGTGCTGGTTCGTAACTCCTCCAGCGGATCACCTGAAATCGCAGCCAGGTTGAAGAGCATAAAACTTGAGCCAAAAAGAGTAACTACGATAATGCCCAGTCTTCTTACTATGTAGGCAAACATCTAACTCCCTCTGGTCCGCAAACTTTGCATAAATCCTAGAAAAGTACTTTAAACCTGGCAAAGACTACACATGATTTAAATGAAAGTGGCACCCAGGACGCGCCTGGGTGCCACTTACTACCTAGTTACTTCCTTAGGCTTTGAAGGACCAATCCCATATGTTCCAAACAAGGTTTGGTGACAATGGTGATGGTAATACACCCATTAGCGAGGAGGTAACTCCGTTTACTGCTGGGTGCTGGAAGATAGGAAGCGAGACTGCCTCTTTCATCAAGATTTGTTCAACCTTGAGGAAACGGTCAGCAATCTCTGCCTGAGTTAGAAGTTTTCCATTTAACTCAGTGTAAATCTTTTCGATCTCTGGATTTGAATAGCCTTGGTAGTTCTGCTCTTGATAAGTTCCAACGTTTCCACGTTGCAAGATTGCAGATTTTACCCAAGCAAAGAAAGCTAAGTCGTACTTGGCTTTCTTTGTATAGCTAGACCAACCAGAAGTTGGTGTGACATCCATATCAAAGCCAGCTTGCGCAACCGAAGCTTTAGCTAGAGCAGCTTCTGAAACACGACGAGCATTTGATGGTTGGCCAAAGAGCAACTTGATTTTAACTACAGGATTTGTAGCAGATGCTTCTGGGTAGTACTTCTTTACCAACGCAAGCGCTTTAGCGTTACGTGAGGCTTGAGTACCTTCAGTGAACTTGCTGACGCCGGACTTAGCAATCTGATCCTTGTAACCAGGTTCGCTGTTGAAGTACATCAATGAGTTCATCAATTGAGCAGATGCGTTAATTGGTTTAACAATCTTTTCAATGATTTCTTCACGAGGCCATGCAAGTAGCACAGCGGTACGAAGGTCAATCGCCTTTTGGCTATTTCCTGCGAATACGCCGTCGTAGGTATCAGTAGTACCGAAAGCAGTACCGGTGCGGATATCAACATGTTCGTAGACTGCTTGGTCGCCGCCGATAATCTTTACAGCTGGTGCCATTGCCTTTAATTTAGCTACAGCGTCACCAGTTGGTTGACCAGCATAAACATCTACTTCGCCATTTTGAAGCGCTTGGGCAGCAGCTGTGCCATCGCCAATAACTTTAAATACAACTTTCTGCAGGGCCTTTACTTTTGGACCTGAGTTGTACTTTGCGTTACGAACCATAGTTACAGCGCCATTTGGTACTGCGCTCTGAACGATGAACGGACCATTGCAGACAAGAAGTAGTGGGTTAGTTGAGGCATCCACCTTATTGATGTTGTAATCCTCAGACCAGACCTTCGCAATCTTTTTTAAGTTTGCAGTGTCATATGTAGTGAAGTATTTATAGAAACGCTCACGTGCTGCATTGTTCTCAGCAATCGTTCCGAGTTTTGTTTTTCCTTCAGCCATTAAGACCAACGTGTGGACTGGGGATGGACCAGGTGCAAGCAATTTCCAGTCAGGAACTTGAGTAGCATATTCAATCGTTACAGACATTTTGTCTGCAGAGAGAATTGGTTGTCCAACCACATTCTCCGAATAAATTCCGCCGTATCCGCCTGAGTTGAAGGCTGGAGTTACGCGAGCATCTCCTGGATCGCCTAGACCTGCGATTTCAGAGTAAGCATCATTTGCGGTGATATGGCTTAGTAGTAAGTCAATACCGTTTATTTCTGTGCCATCTGACCAGAGGCGCCCTTTTTTAACGGTGTATTGAACTTTGAATGGCTTCTTGCTTACGATCTTGTAAGTACCGAAAGCAGTGTTATCAATAAGTGTTGGTTTGTTATCGTAATAAGTGAAACCCATTCCTGAAACTGCACCAACATCAACGTTGAAAGTTAAGTTGTATTCAGAAACTCCAGAATTTAATCCAGTGAGCGCATTACTTTGCACAATTGAAACGGTTGTCTTCGCAGCAGAGTGAGCAGGTGCAATCACTCCGATAGCTAGACCAGCCGCTGCAACTACGGCAAGCGCAGCACGCATAAGGCGATTTAACTTCATTTATTTCTCCTCGGGATAGAAGAGATAGTTGTGGAAAGTCGACAGATCCCACAGCTATCTATTTTGCTTTGGACGCGTGAGTCTGCCCTAATTTGCCCCATTTTGGCAATGAGAATTCCGCTACTTTTAGGCTTAGAGTGCGGGTTATTTCATTTGCTTTCCGCGCGAGCCGCCTCAATTTTGGCGGTAGTTAGGCGTGGGGCCGCAAAAGCCAGGATTATGAAGCCCAGCGCCCCAGTTACGAAATACGGGGTCCTAAGCGCCCACTCCCTCGAGGTCAGGTGCTCCATCACCGTAATCAATCCGCCACCAAGTAATAGGCCAATTGGAATCGTTCCCCAAGCGAAGAATCGATAGACGCTATTTACTCGACCTAATAGATGGGTGGGAATAATGCTCTGCCTAAGTGAAACCGTAATTACGTTCCATAAAACGGCGAAAATGGTAGTGATGCCCGAAAGTAACCAAACTACTTGCCATGAACTTACAAAGCCAATCGCGATTTCAAATATTGGAGTAATCAGTAAAGTTAAAAATAGCGAAGGTCCACTTCCGATTTTTTTCGCAATCTTCGGTCCATAAATTCCACCGATCATTCCGCCAATCGCACCTGAAGTTCCCAAAATTGCGAAAGCTAATACTGAAGTATGCAAAATTTCTTGGGCGAATAAAATAAATGCGGCGCCAACTAAAGATGAAATCCCATTCATTGATCCAAGAATTATCGCCATTGGGCGAAGTAACTCGTGGGACCAGAGCCAATCAAAACCCTCTTTTATTTCAGCCCGAAAATTTGGTTTATTCTTTTTCCTTTCACTTTTACTATTTGAAATTGGTTTTGTAATCGTAGTGATCGTCGAAAGTAGCGCTACTGCAACAAAGAAAGATGCAGCGTCAAAGAAGAACGGCACGAATACTGCGATTGCAATTAAAAAGCTACCCAAAGGAGGCCCAATAAAACTATTTGTTAGCGACTCTGCCGACCACATTTGGCCATTTGCTTTTTCTAAATGCTCTTCTTTTACAACAGATGGCATAAAAGTTTGGGCAGTGTTGTCGCGAAGAACTTCGGCGCAACCGAAGAGAAAGGAAGCGGTGATCGCGACTATATATAGTGGCCAATTAGTCGCAAGATTAGTAATATTAGTAAGTTCATTTAATTTTGGGAGTGAGTCCGCTTTCCAATAAACCATTACAGCAACAAAAATCGTTAGAAATCCGCGCGCTGCATCCATCGCGACAATAATTTTCTTCCGATCAAAGCGATCGGTGATCACTCCTGCGGGTAGCGTAAAAATCAGCCACGGCAGACGTGATGCCACAGCAGCCAGGGCAATCAGAATTGGCGAACGAGTAATTGCAGATGCCAACCACGGATAGGCGACCATCGAAACACCATCACCTAAATTACTAATCGCGGTGGCGCTCCATAGTTTCCAATAAGAAGCCCCCAACGGACCAACTTTGGCTTTTTCTGCTTTTGATTTCGATAACTTCCGCATTGGGTAACGGTAATGGTTAGATAACCCAAATGGCTGATAAATCTTTCACTTTTGAAATCACCTCGGAAATATCGGAGCCGGGCGGTGACCGTCTAGGTCGCTCTGGCGTTATATCTACTCCCCACGGTGAAATTAAAACGCCAGCTTTTATTCCGGTGGGAACTAAGGCCACAGTTAAATCAGTACTTCCCGAATCCATGAAAGAGCTTGGCGCACAAGCGCTGTTAGCAAATGCTTACCATCTTTATCTGCAACCAGGTTCGGATGTGTTGGATGAAGCTGGCGGGCTCTCTAAATTTATGAACTGGGAGAAACCAACCTTTACCGATAGCGGTGGCTTCCAAGTTATGTCACTTGGTGTTGGTTTTAAGAAAGTTATTGCGATGGATGCTGATACTTTTAGAGCAGATGATGTAATCGCGGATAAAAAAGAGCGGTTGGCGCATGTAGATGATGAAGGTGTTACATTTAAATCACACCTAGATGGTTCGATGCACCGATTCACTCCAGAAATTTCAATGAGAGTGCAGCATCAAATTGGAGCGGACATCATCTTTGCTTTCGATGAATGCACAACTCTTCATAACACTCGTAAATACCAAGAGAAATCCTTAGAGCGGACTCGACTATGGGCGCTCCGTTGTTTAGCCGAACACCAAGCGCTTACGCAATCTCGGATTGGTAAGCCTTATCAAGCACTTTTTGGCGTATTACAAGGTGCGCAATATGAAGATTTGCGTCGCAAAGCCGCAAAAGATTTGGGAACTATGGAAAATTCTGGAATTGAATTCGATGGATTTGGCATCGGTGGCGCTTTAGATAAATCAACTTTGGGCACAATTGTGAAATGGGTTAATGAAGAGCTGCCTCGCGATAAACCCCGTCATTTACTTGGAATTGGCGAACCCAGCGATCTTTTTGTAGGGGTAGAAAATGGTGCCGATACATTTGATTGCGTTGCGCCATCTCGGGAAGCGCGCACCAGCGCGGTCTACACAAATACCGGCAGATTTAATGTCTCTAACGGGGCATTTAAACGAGATTTCACACCAATCGAGGACGGTTGCATTTGTTATACCTGCCAGAACTACACCAAAGCATATCTAAATCATTTATTCCGCGGCAAGGAAATTCTCGCAGCCACGCTAGCCACGATTCATAATGAATTCTTCATTATTAAACTTGTCGATGAGATGCGAAAAGCCATTGATAACCGCGAGTTCTTTGAATTTAAAAAAGATTTCTTAGGTAGATACCAAGCTGGGCGTGGTCAAGAGGCTTAAGAAATGTAAGTCGGTTCTTTCCTTTTAACAAATGCAATAGTTGGGTAAGTAATTGGAAGCAGTACTACCTCTAATAGAGTTTTGTATACATAACCAACTACAACATAATTTAAGAAATCTTTACCAGTGATAATTCCGTAGAAAGCGATAGTGCAGAAGACAATAGTGTCAGCTAACTCTCCGATCACGGTTGATCCAATCAACCGCACCCAAAGCTTTTGTTCTTTGGTAAATCCCTTAATTAACGCTAGCGACCAAGAATTAAGAAGTTGGCCAATTAAGAAACCGCAAACACTTGCTAACACAATTCGTGGCACAAACCCCAATATTGATTCAAACGCACTTTGGTTTTCCCAGCCATCTGCGGCGGGCGAAATCTGCACCAGATAAAAAGTGATAGCTGCTAGGACCGCCATCGCAAAGCCCATAAATATAACTTTTCGCGCTGCTTTAAATCCGTAAACCTCAGTTAAAACATCACCAACTATGTAAACCAATGGGAATAGAAATGCGCCACCATCGGTAATGATTGGGCCGAAGTGAATTAACTTCGTTGCGCCAATATTTGAAATTAAAAGCAAGCCACAGAAAGCTGCTGCAAAGAATGGGTACAGGCTCTGCGTTGATTTTGCGTAGCGAACGCCTACCGCTTCCTTGGTTTCATTTATTGACACTTGCTTATTAAATCACGCTACTGCGCCATAAATTAGCCATCTCTTGATGGCCTAAAACTCTTACTTGCCTCATCTATCAACTTTAAAGGCGGATTTAACAATTAATCCAAATTCGCGAACTCGATCAAGCTCTATCTGATAATTACTTTCTTCTTTAAAATCTTCGGAAATAAGGGCTGCGGCAAGTTCATTTGGATTTTTTATACAAACGCCACCGCCATAAAGCTTTTGAAATGCGCCAATTTTTGGATCGTAAGAGATTGCAATGTATGGCCGCCGAAATGCGTAAGCAATAATCGCGCCATGCAATCTTGTCGTTACAACACAATTAGTATCCTGATAAAGCTTAAGAATTCGATTTAAACCATTCTCAGCGCTTTCAATATTTGGCGTAAAGGCATATTCAAAACCAGCTTTTTCAATGGCATCCCGAATAATAGGAGTTTGATCATTTGGTTCTAAATCTACATGCGAACTGTGAAGTACCCGATTGCCAATCCTTTTTTCAGCTACATCAAAATGGTTGCTCACGTAAACCAAAGTCGGACAAGCAGTTATAGAAATCTCGCTCTCTAACTCATAGAAATCCCGAGTCAATTCATCTCGCACGTTCGCAAATTTTGATTTTTCAAAAACTCGCTGTACTACCGCTTTAGAGACGCCTTTTACCTCGTCATTTTCGGGTAAGCAGACTCCGATTCCCCAGATCGTAATTGGCAATTTACAATTTTTTTCCAAGTCAACCCAAAACTTTTCAAAAACGCTATGCAGTAATCCAGCTCCCCCAATAATTACTCTTGAATAATTTGCATGTACATAGCCCCAATCAACTGGGCTTTTATGGATATTCCAGGTATCTAAAGTTTCATCGAGCATTTCATGGATAGCAAGAACTGGTAGGTAGTTTCCGATATTTCTATTTGCAGAATAAAATTGAAGAGTATCGCTTTTCCGTTTTCGGCTTTCGCTAGGAACTTTGCTAATGTCGTTTAGCTCCGTTAATTCATTACTGCTTCCAAAGAGATTGCTTAGTTTTTTTAACAAGTTATTCCAGCTCGCTTAACAAGCCTGGCCTTACCGCTAGCCCCATCGAAGCATCAATTATTGCCCCATGCATTGAAGTTGATGCTGGAGCGGCAAGGAAAATCACAATCTCTGCAATCTCATCTGGCTCTATTAATCGACCTTTTGGAAGGGATGCGATAAATGAATTCCGTTCACTCTCTGACATGCCGACAAGGGTGCTCGCTTGAAACATTCCAGTGTTTGTAGCGCCGGGTGAAATCGCAAATACATCTACGTTTGTGTGAACATTTTCGGCTGCTAATTGCCGAGTTAAAAATGAAACAGCGGCTTTACTCATCCCATCTGACAATCGGAAATGTGGGAAAGCTTGAAATCCACCACCTACTGAGCTGAAGTTAATTAATTTACGCACATTTTTTGATTCGCTAGTGATTTCAATAAAAATTTCGGAAATCTTCAAAGCGCCATATGCATTTATCGCAAACATCATTGAGTCTTGTTGGTCTTTATCAGATGCGTAAGTTGTCACGGTTGCCGATCCGACCGCAGCAGCATTTACCAAAGTATCTATCGAGCCCATTTTTGATTGCGCCGTTAATAGTGTTTTGCGAATTGATTCAGCATCACTCATATCAATTGCAACTGCAGTTGCTTTGCCGTTGCAAGATTCTGCAAATTTTTCAGCAGCCGCAAAATTTGCTTTATCTTCTGCAAAGGTGAATGTAACTAAGTCACCTTGGGCAATAAATTTGCGAACACACGACTGGCCGATGCCACCCATTCCGCCTGTGATAAAGATATTCCGTGGCATATTTACTCCGTTTTCATCTGTTGATCTGCGAGATTAACTCTGACCAGACGATACTTTGAGGGTGAATCATTTCAAAGTGGCCGATATTTGCTAACTCTATGTAATTGATGGAACTTCCTTCGTCTTTTAACTTCTCGACATATTTACGGGTTATCTCAATCGGTACCCATAGATCACTCTCTCCATGGATGATCGATATATTTGCAGATAATGGGTCAAAAGTCATTGGATCTAAATCTGGTCGCAAATTTGCCGGTTCACCTAAGAATTCCAGCGCAGCAGATTTATCTAACTCCATCTCGTAGGTTGCTAATAGAGAAGTAACTGGGGCTAGGGCAATCACGCTTTTAACTACTTCATTTCTTGCGCAAGCAACTAGAGCTAAATGTCCGCCAGCTGAGTGGCCAATCAGAACAAAATCATCGGTTGGCAAATTTTTTATAGCTAAATCAATATCTGTAACCATCGCATCTGGATTACCTGGAATTCTCCGGTATTCCAAAGATATAACTTGGTATCCCAACGCACTTAGGGCGGCGGCAAACGGTCGCAAATGCACTCGATCATATTCAGGGCGCCAATAACCGCCATGAATCAGCACCAATAAAGTATTAAATCTCTTAACTTTTGGAGCAAAAATATCGCCAACTTGTTCAGAGAACTCGCCATATTTAAAAGTGCTTGTTGGATCTACAGTTGGCAGATCAAATACCGAGCGGTCTTCTTCTGCCATCAATCTTTCAATCTAAATCTTTGTAACTTACCCGTAGTCGTTTTAGGCAGGGTTTCCACAAAATGAAGTAATCGTGGATATTTAAATGGCACGATTGTGCTCTTCACATGATCTTGCAACTCTTTCTTTAACTCATCACTTGCGATAAAACCAGGCCGTAGAACTACATACGCAGTAACGATCATCCCTCGTTCTTCATCCGGTAAACCAACTACTGCGCTCTCCATTACCGCTTGGTGGGTCAGTAAAGCGTTTTCGACTTCTGGTGCAGCAACGTTATAACCACTCGAAATTATCATGTCATCTGACCTTGACTGATATTGAAAATAATCATTTTCATGCTGGATGAAAATATCACCTGTAAAATTCCAACCATTCTTTACATAATTACTCTGCCGTGCATCATTTAAATATCTGCACCCAGTTGGCCCTTTAACTGCTAACAAGCCAGGTTCACCTCTCGGTAATTCATTAAAATCTTCATCAAATATTTTCGCAGTAAAACCTGTGACAACCCTGCCAGTCATTCCAGGAATAATTTCGTCATCTGCGGCGGAGATAAATATATGAAGCATTTCGGTTGCGCCAATCCCATCAATAATTTTTATGCCGGTAGTCGCGTGCCATGCTTCCCAAGTAGATTTTGGTAGGTGCTCACCAGCAGAAACGCAGCGTCGCAAAGTAGGTACTGGAGTTTCATCAAACAACGGCAAGATTGCCCGATATGCAGTTGGAGCGGTAAATAACACAGTAACGCCATGTGTAGCAATCTCTTTCAAAAGGATTGGCGGAGCAGCTGCTTCCAGCATCAGCGAAGTCGCACCTGCCCAGAATGGAAAAATAACGAGTGCGCCAAGCCCGAAAGTGAAAGCTATCGGTGGTGAACCAGCAAATACATCGGTCTCATTTGGTTGCAATATCTCTTTTGCGAATGTCTCTGCGATTGTCAAAATATCTCGATGAAAATGCATAGTTGCTTTAGGTATGCCAGTTGAGCCAGATGTAAAGGCTAACAGGCTGACATCATCTGAAGCGGTATCACATGGTTGGTGTACGCCGGTGAATTTATTTGCAGCTACTAAGACATCCGAGTCTGTGCCACCGCCATAGATTAAAGTTTTCCCAGCATAATTTTTAATAGCAATCCATTCATCTAAGAATCTATGATCGACAAAAGCAAATTGAACTTTGGCAATTTCTGCGATTTTTTCTAATTCGCCAGTGCGTTGTAAGTGAATAGTGGTAACTGCAACTGCGCCAACTCTTAGTACCGCAAACCAAAGCGCAACTATCGAAGCATTGTTGGGGCCGCGAAGGAGAATTCGATTTCCCGGCTTCACTCCAATACTTTCCAAGTAAAGTGAAATTGCATTTACTTGATCAAATAATGCACCGTATGAAATGGAACCCTCAGCTGCTATCAAAGCTGTTTTTTCGCGGCCGACGCGGACCATAGTTTTATCAAGCAAGACTTCGCTGGCATTTAATCGTTCTGGATAGCTAGGTGGCGAAGTTAATTCTGGCCATTTATCTATTGGCGGTAAATTTTCTCGGGCAAAAGTATCTATATGAGCTGAGCGAAACATTTATAAAACTCTCGCATTATTGATTACGATTTTCCGATACTCCCCGCTAGCAACCAACTTGCGAATCCGGTCAAACCCATCCCAAATTTCTACAAATGAAGTTGTGAGTGGGGAAATTGCGACTCTGATTACATTTGGATTTCTAAAATCTGGAAAAACTTTTGAAATTTTGCGCATTGCTACCGAAATCTGAAAAGCATCTTCGTGAAGCAGCGATATGTGGCCACCTCGATGGCTTGAAATTCGCGGTGTTCCAAGCGCAAAACCAAGATTTTTTAACCACTCCTCAAATAAATCGATCATCAACTCGGTACCAAGAGCTGCTTTGGCCTCGATCGCTTGAATTGTGGCTTTTTCAATCATTCCAAATGAAGTCTGAACTGCGCGCAATCCAATTACTGGTGGTGTCGCAATTTGGAAACCGCGAATGCCTTCAGCACGTTCAAAAAGCGGTCCCATGCCAAATTGATCTCCTTGGGCAAACCAACCTTGAATTGGAACTCGAACTTCATTTTGAATTTTCTTATTTACATATAACCAACCTGGTGCGCCAGGACCACCGTTGCCATATTTATAGGTACAGCCAACTGCAAGATCTACGCTATCTCCATCGTAATTAAGTGCAATCGAACCAACAGCGTGCGATGCATCCCAGAGAGTTAGCGCGCCACATTTGTGAATTAATTCGGTTAGCTCCTTAACATCATTGCGAGCGCCGGAACGATATTGGATTACTTGAAATGTAACCAGTGCAACATCATCATTTAAATATGGAGTTAAAATTTCAGGAGTAATACGCTCTGGCTCTTCGACTGATTGTGATGAATTTTCAATCATCACTAAATTTAAGCCAAATTCTTTTGCTAACCCTTGAAGGATGTAACGATCGGTTGGAAAGTTAGATGTATCTGTAACAATAGTTTTGCGACCAGGTCGTGCTTTGATGGCGCTTCTTGCTAACTGATAAAAGTTTACCGAAGTGGTATCGCAAGCTAAAACTTGTCCGGCAGCCGCGCCTAAAGTTGAGCGGCCAATTAAATCGCCAGTCTTTTCCGATTCGTCTACCCAATGGCTCCAACCATCGACAACTTCGCTACCCCATTCATCGCGCATTAAGGTATTCAGCGCATCGATAGTTGCAATAGGTAATCGGCCGAGGGAATTACCGTCTAAATAAGAAACTTCCGGGTCAGCAATTAAGAATTTGCCTCGATACTCCGCAAGCGGGTCCTGTTGGTCCAGTAATTCTGCATGGGCGCGATCGGTCTTACGCATTTTGGAAGCGTACTTGAGAACCAGGTATTTTTGCATCTCAGAAAAAGCCAAAACGTTTAGAAATCTTTAAGATCAAGATCCTTTGCGATAAGGTTAGAAACATGTGTAGCAAAGTGAGTTGTAAGAACTGCGGTAAGCCCACGTGGAGTGGTTGCGGAGAACATATAGAAGATGCACTTGGCGGTATACCTGAAAGTGATCGATGCCAAGGCCATCCTGAATTACCAGCGAGTACGGGGTTCTTAAGCAAGCTATTTAGAAAAAAATTAATCAAATAAGTTATTAGATTGCATGGCGTCGTTCCTTTAGAATAACGCCATGCAGATTCCAAAAATCATCCTCTACTACCGCTTTACGCCGATTACTGATCCGGATGCGATTCGTCTTTGGCAGCAAAATCTTGCGGAATCGCTAAATCTAAAAGGTCGAATATTAATTGCAAAACATGGCATCAATGGCACAGTTGGTGGCGACATTGAAGATCTTCGCAAATATGTGAAACTCACAAAACGCTATCCTCGATTTAAGAAAATAGATTTCAAATGGTCTGATGGTACCGGTGATGATTTCCCTAAATTAAGCGTAAAGGTAAAGAGTGAATTAGTTTCATTTGGTGACCCAGATAAAATTTCGGTAGATAAAAATGGCGTTGTGGGAGGCGGCGTACATCTTAAGCCTTACGAAGTTGATAAATTAGTTGCAGAACGTGGTAACGAAGTCATTTTCTTTGATGGTCGCAACGCATTCGAAGCTAAAATTGGCAAATTCAAAAATGCAATTGTTCCGGATGTGACTTCGTCACGTGACTTTGTAGCTGAAATTGAAAGTGGAAAGTATGACCACATCAAAGATAAACCGATCGTTACTTACTGCACTGGTGGAATCCGTTGTGAAATTCTCTCTTCGGTTATGAAAAAGCGCGGCTTTAAAGAGGTTTATCAAATCGAAGGCGGCATTGTTCGCTACGGTAAAAAATTCGGAGACGACTC
>BJFY01000011.1 GCA_014190155.1 Actinomycetes bacterium
GATCAGGTGGAATAACTGGAACACAATCAAGGACCATAGATTCTGGAGCATTTGATGTGTTTAGGAATGAGTTAACGACTTTAAGACGCTTGATCGCACGAGTCTTCTTCTGACCTTTACCGGTCTGGCTTAAATCATTTAACTTATCAAATTCTGATTGCAGATCGAAAGTGCGTAGTCGAGCTTGAATTGCAGCTGCGCCCATTGCACCCTTGAAATACATTCCGAAACGATCGCGCATTTCGCGATAAAGGTTTTCGTCACCTTCGAGATCTTGAACTTTAAGATTCTTGAAGCGAGTCCAAACTTCTTGGATGCGATCGAGCTCGCGTTGTGCGCGTTCGCGAATTTGCTTCAATTCACGCTCTGCGCCTTCCCGGATTTTTCGCTTCTGATCAGCTTTTGCATCTTCAGCTTCTAATTCAGCGAGATCTATCTCGAACTTCTGTTGACGTCCAGCTAATTCAACGTCACGACGAGTTTCAATCTTTTTAATATCTGAGTTCAACTTCTTCTCGAGTTTTGGCAAATCTTCTTCACGAAGTTCGGTATCAACTTCAGTGATCATGTATGCCGCGAAATAAATTACCTTTTCTAGATCTTTTGGAGCGAGATCAAGTAAGTAACCAAGTCGGGATGGCACGCCTTTGAAATACCAGATGTGAGTTACAGGTGCTGCAAGTTCGATGTGACCCATACGTTCACGACGGACTTTTGCACGAGTTACTTCAACGCCGCAACGTTCGCAGATAATTCCTTTGAAACGTACGCGCTTGTACTTACCGCAATAACATTCCCAGTCACGAGTTGGTCCGAAGATCTTTTCGTCGAAGAGACCATCTTTTTCTGGCTTGAGTGTGCGGTAGTTGATGGTCTCTGGCTTCTTAACTTCACCAAAGGACCACTCACGAATATTTTGCGCCGAAGCGAGACCGATTCTTAATTCATCGAAAAAGTTGACATCTAACATAGTTATTTATCTCCTCAAACTTCTTCAACAGAGCTTGGTTCAACTCGGGACAAGTTGATACCTAACTCTTCGGCGGTTCGGAATACTTCTTCGTCGGTATCACGGAGCGCAATGGCGACGCCTTCAGATGAAAGCACTTCGACATTGAGACATAGTGATTGCATTTCCTTAACAAGTACCTTGAATGATTCTGGGATACCTGGCTCTGGAATGTTTTCGCCCTTAACAATCGCTTCATAAACCTTTACGCGACCAAGTACGTCATCCGATTTAATTGTGAGCAATTCTTGCAAGGTGTACGCAGCGCCATAAGCTTCCAGCGCCCAAACTTCCATTTCGCCGAAGCGCTGACCACCGAATTGTGCTTTTCCACCAAGTGGTTGTTGGGTGATCATGGAGTATGGACCAGTTGAACGAGCGTGAATCTTGTCGTCTACCAAGTGGTGGAGCTTCAAGATATACATATAACCAACTGTGATTGCTTCTTTATATGGCTGACCAGTGCGGCCATCAAATAATTTTGCTTTCCCGTTTGGTCCAACAAGTTGCATTCCATCAGCATTTGGAAGTGTTGATCCAAGTAGTCCTTGAATTTCATCTTCGCGAGCGCCGTCGAATACTGGAGTTGCGATGTTGGTATTTGGCGCAGCTGATGCAGCACCGATGGTGTGCATACGCTTCTGCCAATCTTCCTTATCGCCACTTACTTGCCAGCCACTCTTTGCAACCCAACCTAAATGAGTTTCTAGAACTTGACCGACGTTCATACGACCAGGAACACCGAGCGGATTAAGTACAACATCTACGGGAGTTCCATCTGCAAGGAATGGCATATCTTCAACTGGCAAAATCTTGGAGATAACACCCTTGTTACCGTGGCGACCAGCAAGCTTGTCACCATCTTGAATCTTTCGCTTCTGTGCAATGTAAACCCGAACAACTTGGTTAACACCGGCTGGCAAATCGTAACCATCTTCAAGTTCTTGAAGTTTTACTCCGATTACTTTTCCGCCTTCACCGTGTGGAACTTTAAGTGAGGTATCGCGAACTTCACGAGCCTTTTCACCGAAAATTGCACGGAGTAAACGCTCTTCTGGAGTTAATTCAGTTTCGCCCTTTGGTGTTACTTTTCCGACCAGAATATCGCCCGGAACTACATCAGCACCGATTCGAATAATTCCGCGCTCATCAAGATCTGAAAGAACTTCTTCAGAAACGTTAGGAATATCGCGAGTGATTTCTTCAGCACCAAGTTTGGTGTCGCGAGCATCAACTTCATACTCTTCAATATGGATAGAAGAGAGCACATCATCTTGTACTAAACGTTGCGACAAGATAATCGCGTCTTCGTAGTTATGGCCTTCCCATGACATAAATGCCACAAGCAAGTTCTTACCAAGCGCCATTTCACCTTTATCGGTACATGGACCATCAGCAATAGCTTGGCCGGCTGCAACTTTGTCGCCAGCATTAACGAGAACCTTCTGATTTCGAGAAGTGCTCTGGTTCGAGCGGATGAACTTCTCTAGATAATAGGATTCTTCTTTGCCATCTTCTTCTTCAATAATTACTACATCTGATTGAACTGATATTACTTTTCCGCCCTTTTTGGCAAGAAGTACATCGCCAGCATCAACAGCGGCACGGTATTCCATACCAGTCCCAACAAGTGGTGATTCAGAACGCATCAACGGCACAGCCTGACGCATCATGTTAGAACCCATGAGCGCACGGTTTGCATCGTCATGCTCTAAGAAAGGAATCATTGCGGTAGCAACCGAAACCATCTGGCGCGGTGATACATCCATGTAATCAACTTCTTCAGCAAGAATGTTTTCAACTTCGCCACCACGACGACGAACCAATACGCGAGGTTCTGCGAAATGGTTATCTTCGGTTAACGGAGCATTTGCTTGCGCAATTACGTGTTCATCTTCTTCATCAGCAGTTAAGTAATCAACAGCATCTGAAACTTTGCCGTTTGTCACTTTGCGATAAGGAGTTTCTACGAAACCAAATGGTGTAATGCGTGCATATGTTGCAAGCGATCCGATAAGTCCAATGTTTGGACCTTCTGGAGTTTCGATTGGACACATACGGCCATAGTGCGATGGGTGCACATCACGAACTTCGAAACCAGCACGATCTCGGGAGAGCCCACCGGGTCCAAGTGCTGAAAGTCGACGCTTATGCGTTAAACCAGAAAGTGGATTTGTTTGATCCATAAACTGTGAAAGTTGTGAAGTTCCGAAGAACTCTTTAATTGATGCAGTGATCGGACGGATGTTGATCAAAGTTTGTGGCGTAATAGCCTCCACGTCTTGAGTTGTCATACGTTCACGAACAACGCGCTCCATACGAGAAAGACCGGTACGTACTTGGTTTTGAATTAATTCACCAACAGAGCGAAGACGGCGGTTACCGAAGTGATCGATATCGTCGATTTCAACACGTACTTGCTTGCCGTACTCCATAAGCGCTTCGCCCTTATGAACCGCTACTAAATAGCGAATTGTCGCGACAATATCTTCAATAGTGATTAAGCCCTTACTTAGCTCATGATCTAGACCGAGCTTCTTATTCAACTTAAAGCGACCAACCTTAGCCAGGTCATAACGCTTAGAATTGAAGTAAAGGTTTTCAATTAAGTTTTGTGCAGCTTCTTTAGTTGGTGGCTCACCTGGACGCATTTTGCGATAGATATCAAGAAGCGCTTCATCTTGAGTATGAACAGTGTCTTTTTCAAGAGTTTGCTTCATTGATTCGTAATCGCCGAATTCAGATGCAACTTGTTCGTCAGTCCAACCAAGGGCTTTTAAGAATACTGTTACCGAAAGTTTGCGCTTGCGGTCAATACGAACGCCAACGAAATCTTTCTTATCAATTTCAAATTCCAACCATGCACCGCGGCTAGGAATAATCTTTGTTGTATAAACATCTTTATCTGATGTCTTTTCAATAGTGCGCTCAAAATAAACACCGGGGGAACGCACAAGTTGTGAAACTACAACGCGCTCGGTTCCGTTAATAACAAAAGTTCCACGAGGTGTCATTAATGGGAAGTCGCCCATAAAAACTGTTTGAGATTTGATTTCACCGGTGGTGTTGTTGGTGAATTCTGCAGTTACGAATAATGGAGCGGCGTAAGTTAAATCGCGCTCTTTACATTCAGCGATGGTGTACTTCGCTGGTTCGAAACGGTGATCACTAAAGGAGAGCGACATCGATCCTTGAAAATCTTCGATTGGTGAAATCTCTTCAAATATTTCTTCTAGGCCAGAAGTTTTTGGAACTTCGCCTCTGCCAACGCGATCATTTAGTCCTAGTCGAGAACGCCAAGCATCGTTTCCACGTAACCAATCAAAACTCTCGGTTTGCAGCGCTAATAGGTTTGGAACTTCTTGTGGTTCACGGATTTTGGCGAAAGATACGCGCAACGGTGCAGTTGATTTTTTCGCGGCCAAGATATGTCCTCCCAAAGTACGTTGTCACTACTTGACTTGCGGACTAACTTTTTTTTCACACAGCTCACGCAAGGTCTCAGCCGCTATATGCAAGGACCCAGGGTTTTTTGTGCGAAGGGGCAGGATACCTCTCACCCCAATCGGATGTCCAATTTTTATCCCGTTCACCCTAGAAAAAGGAACGGCCCCCCTGTATAAGGGGGCCGGCCTCGGGAAATCGGGACTTACTTGATGGTTACTTTTGCGCCAACTGCTTCAAGAGCGGCTTTTGCCTTTTCAGCAGTTTCTTTAGAAGTCTTCTCAAGCAAAGTTGCTGGAGTTGCATCAACTAGATCCTTAGCTTCTTTCAAGCCAAGGCTGGAGTTAAGTGCACGCACTTCTTTAATTACTGCAATCTTCTGTGAACCAGCTTCTTCAAGAATAACTGTGAAGTCATCTTGCGCTGCTGCGGCTTCGCCACCAGCTGCTCCGGCTGCTCCGCCTGCTGCGGCGGCTGCTGGTGCTGCTGCTGTTACATCAAATTCAGTTTCAAACGACTTAACGAAATCAGAGAGTTCGACAAGTGTCATTTCTTTGAATTGGGACAATAGATCTTCGGTGCTTAGCTTTGCCATTTTAGTTTCCTTTATCTTTTGGTGAGGGATTAATTTTCAGGGGTTACTTCTGGTGCACTTTCAGCTGGAGCTTCTGCAACAACTTCTGCTACCGGAGATTCTGCAACAACTTCGGCAACAACTTCCGTAATCACTTCTGTTACTGGAGTTGGTGTTGGTGTTCCGCTTTCGGCTTCGCGCTTAATGCGAAGTGCATCAAATGAACGAGCTGCTTTAGCAAGCGATGCTTTCATCGCACCAGCAAGCTTTGCCAATAGAACTTCGCGAGATTCGAGATCTGCAAGTTTCATGATTTCGGCAACTGAGATTGATTTACCTTCGAAGATTCCACCCTTTATTACAAGTAATGGATTTTCTTTTTGGAAGTTCTTCAAACTCTTTGCAGCTGTAATCGGATCACCTTTAATAAAGGCAACTGCGGATGGTCCCTTAAGTAGTTCGTCAGGAACCGAAACGCCTGCTTCTTTTGCAGCGATCTTTGTCAAAGTATTTTTAACTACGGAGTACTTAGTATCTGCACCAAGTGAACGACGTAGCGCCTTCATTGAGGTCACGGATAATCCGCGATACTCAGTCAATACAGTTGCTTGTGCCGATCGAAAATCTTCGACCAACTCCGCAACGGCAGCTGACTTATCAGGGCGAGCCATTTGGCTTCCTTTCATTAAATAAAACTTTTTACCGTAAATGTAAAAATCCCGTCACGCATAGATGCGTACGGGATAAATCTCGTATCGAACCTATGCGGGCTGTCTTTCGACATTTACTTCGATTACTTTCGTAACCGAAACCAGCAGTCTCTGGTGAGATGACGAAGGCTAGGACATAAGTCCTAGCCCAGTCAAACTCGCTAATCCCGCTTGGAAGCAGGGTAATTATTGAATCGCCGATCCGCCTTCGCGAGCGAAGTTTGGATCTAACGCAATTCCAGGTCCCATCGTTGAAGAGACAACCGATTTCTTAATAAAGCGTCCCTTTGATGATGCTGGCTTTGCACGCATGATTTCTTCAATCGCAGCTGCGTAGTTCTCTGCAAGTTGTTCTGCAGTGAACGAAGCTTTTCCGATTAAGAAGTGCAAGTTTGAATTCTTATCAACGCGGAATTCAATCTTTCCGCCTTTAATATCGTTAACCGCTTTTGTTACATCAGTTGTAACTGTTCCGGTCTTTGGGTTAGGCATTAAACCGCGAGGTCCAAGTACTTTACCGAGTCGTCCAACTTTGCCCATTAGATCTGGTGTTGAAACAACTGCATCGTAATCAAGACGGCCCTTTGCAACTTCATCAATTAATTCATCTGCACCTACGATATCGGCGCCAGCTGCACGAGCTTCATCAGCACGTTCTCCAGCTGCGAATACAAGTACGCGCGCAGTTTTACCAGTTCCGTGTGGCAGGTTAACTGTGCTTCGTACTGTTTGATCGGCTTTCTTTGGGTCAACGCCAAGTACGAGAGCAACTTCAATGCTCGAGTCATACTTTGTAACTGTTGTTTCTTTAACTAACTGCATTGCAGATAGCGGTGTGTAAAGCAGGTCGGCGCTAACTTTCTCAGCCGCTGCCTTGTATTTCTTACTGCGCTTCATTTGCTTCTCTTTTCGTTAGTTGGAAGTTGTGGTTAGCGGGCTTGCGCGGCCCTCCCACGATTGCTAGTCGTACTTATTTAGTTTCAGTTATCCGTTGTTGGTAATACCCATTGAGCGAGCGGTACCAGCAATGATTCTTCCGGCAGCTTCAATGTCATTTGCATTGAGATCGGCCATCTTAATCTTTGCAATTTCCTCAACTTGCGCCTTTGTCAGGTTAGCAACTTTGTCTTTGTGAGGAATAGCAGAGCCCTTTTCGATACCAGCAGCTTTCAAGATTAATCGAGAAGCAGGTGGTGTCTTAGTAATAAAAGAGAATGTGCGATCTTCGTAGACGGTGATCTCTACTGGAATGATCTGACCCTTTTGGCTTTCAGTCGCGGCGTTATATGCCTTAACGAAATCCATGATGTTGACACCATGTTGACCGAGAGCTGGACCAACTGGTGGAGCAGGTGTTGCTGCGCCAGCCTGGATCTGCAACTTGATCATTGCTTGGACTTTTTTCTTTGGTGCCATGGTTGTCTCCTAGATTTTTTGTACTTGATGGAATGAAAGTTCTACCGGGGTTTCGCGACCAAAGATTGAAACCAATACCTTAAGTTTTGCTTGCTCTGGCATGATTTCGCTGATGGTTGCAGGCAACGTTGCGAATGGGCCATCCATAACAGTTACTGACTCACCAACCGTGAAGTCAACGACGCGAATTTCTGGCTTAAGTGTTGCTTTAAGTTCACGTGGCATCAACATCTTTTCCGCTTCCGAAATTGGAAGTGGGCTTGGGTTATGCGAGTTACCGACGAAACCAGTTACGCCTGGTGTATTGCGCACGCAAGACCAAGATTCATCATTTAGATCCATGCGAACTAAAACGTATCCAGGGTAAACATTTCGCTTAACTTGTTTACGTTGGCCATTCTTAATTTCAGTTACTTCTTCTTCTGGCACTTCAATCTGGAAAATGTAATCTTCCATATTTAATGAAGTAATACGGTTAGCTAGATTACCTCGCACGCGCTTTTCATAGCCCGCATATGAGTGGACCACAAACCAATCACCAGGCGCGCGACGTAGTGCGGCACGAAACTCAGCGAGTTCAGGGCTAACAACTTCTTCAACTTCTACTTCTTCTTCAACTTCTACTAATAAGTCAGTTGCTGCTTGTGCATCAACTGCCGCTTCTTGAGCAGTTAATTCAGATTCGAAATCAGACATGTTTACCCTCCCTTACCCAAATACCCAGAAAACTAATTTTGTAAGAATTAAATCAAAAACTGATACAACTGCGATGACGAAACCAACGAAGACAAGTACTACGGCCGTGTAAGTACTTAGTTGCTTGCGGGTTGGCCACACAACTTTGCGCAGTTCGCTAATTACTTGGCGATAGAACAGCGAGATTCGACCAAAGAGGTTTAACTTCTCTTCAGTTGAGTTTTGAACTTCACTCATCTCTCTTACCTTTCTATCTAGTTGTTACTTTTGCTGATCGAGCAGGGCAGGAGGGACTTGAACCCCCAACCGCCGGTGTTGGAGACCGGAACTCTGGCCAATTGAGCTACTGCCCTTCGGGTGTCTAACTAGTCTCGATTAAATTTGGACATGGAAAATCATGACCAATTCATAATCGTATTAATCTCTACTGAAAATTCAGTCGAGGTTTTTTTAGACTATTCAAACGCCAGGCGGGAATTGTAGGTCAGGAAGACCCATTTGGTCTAACTCGCGCCTGAACCCCTCCTTCGGGCAGACTTCGGATATGGAAAAGCCTCGCCTATCACGCCGAATCGCCGCAATCACAGAATCGGCCACACTCGCCGTTGATGCAAAAGCGAAAGCGTTAAAAGCGGCAGGCCGTCCGGTTATTGGTTTCGGCGCTGGTGAACCAGATTTTCCAACTCCGGATTACATTGTTGCTGCCGCTGCTGCCGCAACGGGTGTGGTTGCAAACCATCGTTACACCCCAACCCCAGGCTTGCCAGAAATGCGCGAAGCAATCGTTAATAAAACAAAACGCGATTCCAATTATGTAATTACTGCTGACCAAGTTCTCGTAACTAACGGCGGCAAACAATCGGTCTACCAGTCATTCGCCAGCATTGTTGATCCAGGTGATGAAGTTTTATTACCAGCGCCATATTGGACTACATATCCAGAGTGCATCAAATTAGCAGGCGGCGTACCAGTCGAAGTTTTCGCTGATGAAACCCAGAATTATTTAGTTACCGTGGCCCAACTTGAAAAAGCGCGGACCCCTAAAACTAAAGTTTTACTCTTCGGCTCCCCTTCCAACCCAACTGGTTCGGTTTACTCACCTGAACAAGTGAAGGAAATTGGCGAATGGGCCGTTAAAAATAATCTTTGGGTAATTACTGATGAAATCTACGAACACTTACTTTATGACGGTGCGACGGCGCCATCACTACCAGTAATAGTTCCAGAGCTAGCAGACCGATGCATAATAATTAATGGCGTTGCAAAAACTTACGCAATGACTGGTTGGCGAGTGGGTTGGATGATCGGACCTAAAGATGTCATTAAAGGTGCAACCAATTTACAATCCCACCTATCCTCTAACGTTTCAAATGTCTCCCAGCGCGCAGCCATCGCAGCGTTGACCGGCGATCTCGCGGCAGTTCACACAATGGGCGAAGCATTCAACCGTCGTCGTAAGTTGATTGTGCAATTGCTCAATGAAATTCCGGGCGTAACTTGCCCAATCCCTACTGGAGCTTTCTATGTTTATCCATCTGTAAAAGGCGTACTTGGTAAGGAAATTCGTGGAAAGCGACCAACAACCTCGATTGCATTAGCCGCGCTAATTCTCGATGAAGTTGAAGTAGCCGTTGTGCCCGGCGAAGCATTTGGACCTTCTGGTTATTTACGTTTCTCTTACGCAACTAGCGATGCTGATATTATTGAAGGCGTTGCTCGAGTGAAAGCGTTATTAAGCGAAGCTAAGTAGCTATTCGAGGGTTAATCCCACGAAGTGCACTTCTGGCTCCAACGTAATTCCAAATACCTCTTTAACCCGGCCGCGGGCATTTCGGGCTAACTCGGCAATATCGGTTGCAGTTGCGGTCCCGCCATTTACTAAAGCTAAAACATGTTTGGTGGAGACGTGTGCGCCTGCGTGCACATCACCTTTCTTAACGCCCGCGTGCTCCATTAACCATGCTGCCGAAGTTTTAATCCGACCATCGCTTTGTGGCCAACGCGGCGCACTTTCAGGAAGTTTTGCAGCATGTTCTACGCTAAGAATTGGATTAACAAAGAATGAACCAGCCGACCACGAATCTGGATCGTTAGCATCTAATAACATTCCCTTGCTAGCACGTAGTGCTAGCACCGCGGCACGTACATCACTTATCAGAGCTCGTTCTTCTAATTTAATTCCTAGGAAATTTGCTAGCTCTTGATACTTAATTGGAAGCGACATTTCACCACTTCGCAATTGAAAGGTAACATCTAAAATTACATATCGATTTGGCTCTTTCTTAAATATTGAGGAGCGATAAGAAAACTCACAACTTTGGTTTGTAAAGGTCCGTTGGTCATTACTCTTTCGATCAAAAGTTCGGACTTTCGCAATAACTTCAGCAACTTCGTGTCCGTACGCGCCAATATTTTGAATCGGCGCACCACCAACGGTTCCAGGTATACCACTTAAAGTTTCTAGCCCAGCAAATCCTTTGCTCATAATCCATGCAACGAATTGATCCCAATCTTCGCCTGCTGCGACGGTAATCATGCCGCCGCTACATGCATCTACTTCATACGTATTCCCTTTAGTTTCAACGCGAATTACTGTGCCTTTAAAACCAGCATCCCCAACTAAAACATTAGAGCCGCCGCCAATTACTAATAGCGGTTCGCGTGCGCTATCTGCTTCTTGAATCGCAGCAATCAAATCAACTTCAGTAGTCGCGTGCACAAACTTCTGTGCGGGTCCACCAACATGCAAGCTGGTGTACTGCGAGAGATTTTCCATATCTTAAGGCTACCTGCGCGGTGCGAGAATGTCCTCGTGTCCGCGAAAGCGCTCCAAAATACGCTGGTAATTCTTCTTGGAATTCTTATCCCGGTACTCCGGATTTACATCGTGATACCCATGGTGTCGACCTTGAATTAACGGCAAATCAATTTGCAATAACTTTCCGCCGTTTTCACGAATCACCAGCGACATTTCGATATCCGCATTTCGGTAATAAGTTGCACTTGGGTTTGCACCGCCTGCCGCAACCATGAATTCTCGATCGAAGGCCATAAAATATGAAAAGAGCACATCTACTTCGCCATCACCTTTATCTTCAGTGCTGCGCCACTCATCGGCTAGATTTACTAATCCGCCGCGCCAGCCAACTGCTTTGTAACCTTCAGCAAATTTCATAATCGTTGGCGTAATTGCATCACCAGTGAATTGCGTTGATGGATCCATCAAAATCACATACTTACTATTTATTCGGCCTACGAGTTGATTAACTGAATGGCCCCAACCAAGTTTATTTTTCTGCCAATTTGCAGTCAGATTTGCAAATTCTGCCAACGGTTCGCAGAGAGTTTTATTTTCTTTTCCAGAAGTCTCAATGTAAATTGGTGTGTCGGTATGCGCTCGAATAGATTTTATACAAGTAATTAAATCTTCTTGAAAACCATCAGCAATAACGGCAATTATGGCGTTCACAGCAGTGAAACTGTTGCTTTCGCCATTCCCAATACTTTTACACCCGCACACTCAACTGTAATTTCTAGCCTTACTTGGCGAGCTGATACTTCTTCGATTACGGCGCTTATAGTTATTTCAACATCTACCCCAGCTGGAACCACTACTGGCTTTGTAAATCGAGATGAAATTTCCGTTACTGCGGCGGCACTACCCGCCCACTTTGTTACATAGCTGCCAGCGAGCGCCATAGTTAACATGCCATGTGCAATTACATCTGGAAGTCCGACTGATTTAGCAATTGCTTCATCTTGATGAATCGGATTTTGATCACCGCCAGCGTTGGCATACTCCACAAGCGTCGCCCGATTAATCTTGTATGTTTCGGCTGATATTTGATAACCAAGTTCTACAACTCTCATCCGCGCACCACCAATGTAGTCCATTGAACTTGGGCTAACTCTTCGCCACAACGTAAGTCGGTCCGGACTGTAACAATTTCATTTCCGGCAACAGCGCGATAACTTTCGATTGTTGAAGTACATGTAACTTCATCACCGGCATGAAGCGGGCGATTATTTTGAAACTTCTGATCGCCATGGACAACTCGAGTCCAATCCAAACCATTCTCTTCTAAAAGAGTTTGGGAAGGTCCGAGCGAAATCATGATCGAATATGTAACTGGTGAATTTATTACTTCGCTCTCGCCAATAGCGTGCGCAAAATTAGAGATTGATTCTTGGGTGACTTTAAATGTGCTTGAACTCTTACGACTCTTCCCGACGGCATCGGGATTAAACATCGGTTAGACCTTTGAAAGAAAGGTTTAGCGAGTTTCGCGGTGCAGAGTTGATGCGTTGCAACGTGCACAGAACTTCTTTAGTTCCATACGATCTGGATCGTTGCGACGGTTTTTACGAGTGATGTAATTACGTTCTTTGCAGTCAACGCATGCCATAGTGATCTTTGGGCGAACATCCGCACTCTTGCTGGCCATGGTGACTCCTCTTTAGCTGCGAGTTATTTCAGAACTGATGAGGGAGCGAGAATACCTAAGCACCCTGTGGATGGCAAAAATTAGAAAAGTCTCGTACTCAATGGTGAATACGAGACTTCTTTCTAGTAGCGGAGGCGGGATTTGAACCCACGACACAGCGATTATGAGCCGCTTGCTCTACCAAGCTGAGCTACCCCGCCAGATCTCTTGCGAGCCCCCTATCGGAATCGAACCGATGACCTTTTCCTTACCATGGAAACACTCTACCAACTGAGCTAAGGGGGCGAATATCCGCAAATCTTACCGCTACTAATACTGTTGTAAGAAATTACCGTTTGGGATCAAGCACAATTTTGCCAGTTGTCGCTCTCGACAACATTGCTCGGTGTGCATCTGCTGCAGCTGAAAGTGGATATGTACCGCCTACATGCGGCTTTAATTTTCCACCAACAATCAATCCAAATAACTCAATCAATACATCAACTAATAACTCTTTCTTGCCGAAACAATTCATCAACCAAAACCCACTAATAGTTCGCGATCCATGCATTAAAGAACCGGGATGTACTAATTGTGGCGCTTGGCGGGAAGCCATTCCGTAGAAAACTATTCGGCCAAATGGCGCTAACGCCTCTAACGATTGATCGAATGTTTTTCCGCCAACCATTTCCAGAATTAAATCAACAGGTTTGCCATTATTGGCCGCGATTAACGCGCCTTTCAAATCTTCGGCTTTTGCATCAACTACAGCATCGGCGCCGAGCTCAATACAAAGTTTTTTCTTTTCATCTGAGGATGTAACTGCGATGACAAAAGCGCCCCAGAACTTTGCTAATTGAATTGCAATCGAGCCAACTCCGCCAGCTCCGGCATGTACCACAACTGATTCGCCCTTTTTGAAATGTCCTACTGTTTTAATAATATGAAATGCAGTAGTTCCTTGAACTGCCATCGCTAACGCCGCGCCATCGCTAACGCCATCTGGAATAGGGATTAAAGTCGCACTTGCTACCGAAACTTTTGAGGCATATCCACCTTGGCCGACAAATGAAAGAACGCGCTTTCCGCTTGTTGTCGTGCCGACAACTTCAATCCCAGGAATTAGCGGAAGTGTTTGCTTTGCTAAGTAACTATCTTCGGTCTGATGGGTATCTGCGTAATTAATTCCAATCGCAGTCACATCAAGGATCTCTTCGCCAGCTCCTGCAATTGGATCTGGGAGTTCGGTTAGTTGCATTACTTCTGGACCACCGAATTTGGTGATCTGAATAGCTTTCATATTTATCCTTTAGTAGAACCGAGAGTTAGGCCGGAGATGAATTGTTTTCTTAGAACAAAGAATAAAATAACTGTTGGAGCAGCTGCCAAAATAGCACCAGCAGCTAGTAGATTGAAATCTGTCACAAATTCTCCATTTAATCTGCGCAAACCGGAGGTTATAGGTCGCTTAGAATCCTGCGATACAAGTATTAACGCCCAGAAGAAATCATTATAAATCCAGGTTGTCATTAACACTCCGAGAGCTGCAAGTGGCGGCCTAATCAAAGGCAAAATAACGCGCCAATAATGGGTAAATACTGAAGCGCCATCCACGATTGCAGATTCGGATATTTCTTTCGGAATTGTCTTCATATATGAAGAGAGCACAAATGTCGCAAAGCCGGTTTGGAATGCCACGTGAATCAATATCAAACCAAGATAATTGTTATATAGAAAGTTGCGATTTCCAACTAGATCGCCAACCCAGATATACATCCAAAAAACGGGAATGTATACCAACACTGCCGGCAACATGTTTCCAGCAGTAAAAACTAATAACAATGGCAAACTAAATTTAAATTTATAGCGCGAAACTATGAATGCGATTAACGAACCAAGGAAGAGCGTAATAATAACGGCAGGAATCGTTACATATAGCGAATTCAGGAAATAACCTAAAATATGCATCTGCTTAAAAGCTGCGAAGTAGTTATCAAAATTTAATCGCTTCGGCCAAGAAAATACGCCATAACTAACTACATCGCTATATGGTCGTAGCGAGGTCCAAATCGTCCAAAGAATTGGAAAAATCCAGACGAAAGCAAAGAACCCGATAAATGTGGAGATGAAAGCATCTTTACGTTTCTGGCTATTTCGATACTTCTGATCTTGAACGATTGTGCTCATCTATGAATCCTCTTTAAATACGGTACGCAAGTATCCGATAATTGGGCCAATGCAAAGTACTAACAAGATCACGGCTAACGCAGCGCCTTTCATCGAAATTCCTTGGCCAGCAAAGTTTTGATAAACCAAAATATTAAGAAGTGGCCAACTTGTACTTGATCCGTAGATTATGAAAACCAAGTCAAAGGCACGGAGCGATTCGATCAGAGTAATCACCACAATGATGATGTTGACCGGTTTCATTGCGGGCAGGATTACTTTCCTAAAAGTCTGCCATTCTGTTGCGCCATCAATAGCTGAGGCTTCTTTAAGTGACGGATCTACCGACTTTAAGCCTGATAAATAGAGCAACATGATGTAACCAATATGGCGCCACGATGCTACCGCCATAATGACATAGGTGTTTATTTTGTAATTACCCCAAATAGAAACCGCATTACCAATATCGCGGCCCATTAAGCCTTGGATAAACCCGCCTGGCTGGAACATGAAGTTCCAGATAATTCCGATAACAGCAAGCGATAATACAACTGGAATGTAATAAATTGATTCATAAATCTTATGGCCTTTGATCTTTCGGTCAATTTGATAGGCCAATAAAATCCCTAGCGGAGTTGCTAGGAACGAGAACCAGAGCAGCCAGATTAGATTATTTTTTAGAGCTTCATAGAAAAGCGTGTCATTTAGGAAAATATTCTTATAATTCGCAAATCCGGCCCATTTGATATCGGATATCCGAATTCCGTTCCAATATGTAAAAGATAATAAAATTGTTGCTAGAGCGGGAATCCAGAGAAAAATTAATTGAACAAAAGTTGGAAATCCTACGAAAGCAGAGAGTGTAAATCGGTCATTCCGGGAAAGAGAGCGACGGCTGCGAACTTTTTTGTCCACAGCCGTCGTATTCACTTCTTAACCCTAATCTAATTCGTTAAATTCAACGAATTAAAGTTTAGGTAGCGCATCCCATTGTGCTTGGGTGTTTTCCAGAATCTTATTAAGATCTTTTGGATTCTTAAGGAAGTTCTGGATTGCTACGCCCACCACTGGACCAGCAAAGTCACCACGAGTATCGCGGTCTAGGAAGAACATGATGTTCTTCGCAGCGCCGAGAACTGCGAGCTTCTGCTTATTGAAAGCATCATAAGTAGAAGTATCGAAATCGCTGCTGATGTAAATGCTGGTGTCGCCACCTGCAATAGCTGCGTCGATACCTTCTTTTGAGCCCCAGAATTGAGCGAGGTCTTTTCCGCCCTCAACGTTGGCGCCATTAGCGGCAACAGAAACACCATCAAGCGGAGCGTCGATTGTGTCGACACCAAACTCTGGATTGATTTCTGGGAATGGCACGATCCATAGATCGTCGTAATCTGCTTGTGACTTAGCTTTGAAGTCGTTTGCGAACCATGAACCCATAAGCATTGCGCCGCACTTCTTCTGTAGTAGAAGATCGCGCATGCCATCCCATGAAATATCAAGAATATTCTTGTTCATGAATGGGATTAACTGTTCCATGTGCTTGAAAACTTCAACAACCTTTGGATCAGTCCAAGATTGCTTACCATTCAACAACTCGATATGGAATTGATATCCATTTAGACGTGCGTTGATGATGTCGAATGTACCCATTGCTTCCCAACCACCCTTATCACCTAGTGCGAAACCGACTAGGCCTTTTTTCTGGGTGAGTGTGCACATCTTGATGAAATCATCCCAAGTTGCGATGTTCTCTGGGTCCATACCAATATCGGCAACCATTGACTTGCGATAGTGCAAGCCCCATGGGTAATAAGTTGTAGGAATAATGTATTGCTTGCCATCTGCAGGGTTAGTTGCACCTTGGATAGCAGCAGCAGAGAGGGAACTTCCTAACGCTTTAATTTGATCTGAGACATCTGCAAGTAGCCCAGCATCTGCACGTGCATTGGTGCGCCAACCGGCCATCCAACCAAATGCATCATCAGGAGTACCTTGCATGATTTGCACAAAGTTATTCTGGAAGTCATCCGAGTTAACTTGTTGTGCAATAACTTTATTACCAGACTTTGCAGTGTATGCATCGTTTACTGATTTAGCGATTGCATCACCGGTCTCGCCGCCACCACGAGTTGCCCAATGGACATCTCCAGTAACTTTTTTCTTACCGCAACTAGATAGAAGTGCGCCGCCTCCTACGAGACCAGCACCACCAAGAGCTGCACCTTTAAGAACTGTACGTCGCGATACGCCAGCTCCATTTTTTTCTGTTGCCATTCGTTTCTCTATTCTCTTCATAGGCTATGAATAACGTCTCGCCCCCGAGTTGGAAGTAAGACGGTGGGAATCTACGCTCACAAAGGCAGTAAAGAACCTACTGACAGGTAACAATTTGGTCACGTTTTCCAAAAAATACTGAAATCTTTACACATATCTATTGGATACCAGCGTAGAAGCTGCCAATAACCCAGCCAACCCAAGAAATACCGAACTAACCCCCATCGATCCAGCCACCAAGCCGGCCCCGACCGGCAAAATAAATTGGCCAACTCTATTACCAGTTAATCGAAGTGAGATCGCCATTCCACGTTCTTCAGGTGCCGAAGCAAGTGACACCCAAGCCATGGTTAACGGCTGTCCAATTCCTAACGCAAATCCCGCCACCAAAATAATCGCTTCGATAATTAAAACATTGGCTGTCAGTATCAACGAACCAATTGTTACCGTTGCCACCAAACCACTTAAAATCATAATTCGTTTAGAACCAAATCTTCTACTTAACTCCCCTAAAAATAGCCGCGACAACATTGATGCACCAGAGCGGATTGCCAAAATAGTTCCAATTACAACAGGCGATAAATTATTCTCTTTGCCAAATAGCGGTAAGAAAATAACAAGTACATCTACCGTTGATGAAACTGCCGCAGAAGTAAAGAGCGCGGACTTTAACCCTGGATTTTTAATTACTTCCCGCGCTTTAACTTTATGATCGGATGCCGCAACTTTATCTGCAATCGAAACTTTTAAGCTCTTAGTAAATAAAATAGGTAACACTCCAATAAAAGCCAGCACCGCTGAAACTAAAAACGCAGTAGCGGTTGACTTAGGAAGTGAACCATTTGAACCACCAGTTATGCCACTAAGGAGCGAACCAACCATCTGTCCGAGCGATGCGCTAAAAGTGTAATAACCAAAATATTTATCATACGAACCTGGCTCACTCCGATTAGCCATCATAGTTTGGCCACCAACCATGACAGCTAAATGACCAGTGCCCGCAATCGCCGTGAGAACTCCTAATACTAAAAATGAATTAGCGTTTGAAAGTAAGAGCCCGGTAACTAAAACCGTAATTCCGCCCCATAGTAAAAACTTTTTCTCGCCAACTTTTCCAACTAACCGCCCAAACGAGACTGCCAACGCCACCGGCAAAATCGCATAAAGCGCACCTAAAACTCCGATTCCAGTTCCATCTAGACCTAGTTCAAGCCCACGATAAGTAATCATCGGGCGAATTACATAAATTGCACCTTGCAAGAGCGCGGAATTAAAGAGCGTTAATAACGCCCATCTTTGGATTATTCCTGACCGCATGCTTACTACTTTACAGTTTTAGCGCGGGATTTCTTCGCAAACTTAATAGCGGTAGGTGCAACTAATACCAATAGCAACGAGATATAGAGAATCTTCGACAGCGGCGTTGCAATTAAAGTTCCATAATCACCAGCGCTGATTTGCAAAGCTCTCCGGAATTGCAACTCTAGATTTGGTCCAAGAATTAAACCGAGAATTAAAGGTGTGATCGGCATGCCAAACCTACGGAATAAGAAACCAACCAGGCCAATAGCTAACGCCACTTGTAAATCAAAAATAGATCCATTAAGCGCATATGCACCTAATAACGCAAAGCATGAAATACCCGCAAATAAATAAGGTCTAGGAATCTTTAATAATTGCACCCAGACGCGTACCAATGGCAAATTCATTACCAACAGCAAGGTATTTCCAATAAATAAGCTAGCGATCAAAGTCCAAATCAAATCTGGATTAGTTGCAAATAACATCGGTCCAGCTTCAATTTGATAAGTCTGAAAGGCCACCAAAATAACGGCAGCGGTCGCTGATGTTGGTAAACCTAAAGCTAAGAGTGGTACTAACGCACCCGCCGCATTCGCATTATTTGCAGCTTCCGGTCCAGCCACACCTTCAATAGCGCCTTTACCAAATTCTTCTGGGTGCTTAGATAATTTCTTCTCAACCGAATAACTTAAAAATGTTGGTACTTCCGAACCACCCGCCGGAATAATTCCTAATGGAAATCCAATTGCAGTTCCACGGAGCCAAGGTTTCCAAGAACGGCGCCAATCTTCGCGCGACATCAGCGCTTTACCCTTCATGGAAATAATGGTCCAACCAGAATCTTTAAATCGGCTTGCAATATATAACGCTTCACCTAACGCAAAAATAGAAACGATCACAATCACCGTTTCAATTCCTTCACTCGCACTCACATTTCCAAATGCCAATCGCGTTAACCCAGACTGTAAATCTGCACCAACAAGTCCAAGCACTAACCCGATTGCTAACGAAATAAAGCCACGAATTTGGGAGGATCCAAGGAGCGATCCCACAGTGGTAAATGCCACCAACATCAAAGCTACATAATCAGCAGAGCCAACTTTTATCGCAAGCGTTGCTATCTCAGGCGCTGCAAATGCTAAAATTAAGGTTGCAATCGAGCCAGCAATAAATGAACCAATCGCTGCGGTTGCAAGCGCTGCCCCAGCCCGACCGCGTTTAGCCATCTGATTTCCTTCAAGGGCAGTCATCACTGATCCGCTCTCACCAGGTGTGTTTAATAAAATCGACGTGGTTGATCCGCCATACATTGCGCCGTAATAAATCGCTGCAAACATAATTAACGCAGATGATGGTGCAACTGTGTAAGTAATCGGTAGCAATAACGCAATCGCTAACGCAGGTCCAATTCCAGGGAGAACACCAACTAAAGTTCCTAAGAATGTTCCCAACAAGCCAAAACCTAAATTAGTAAAAGTGAGCGCGCTAACAAAGCCATCCATTAAAGAGGAAACGTGGTTCACAAGATCCCCTTCAAAATGCCAGCTGGTAGATCAACGTGCAAATATCTAGTAAAAGTAAAATAAGTTAAAGCTGCGAATATCAGCCCAATTAATAAAGTTTTCAAAAATTTTCGATTTCCAAAAGAGAATGCAATTCCCACAAAAACTACGGTACTTGCGACTACAAAGCCACCGCGCGTAATTAAAACTAAATAAGAAAAAAAGGAGAGGAAGACATATCCAAGAGTCTTGTAATCAGATTTCTCAATTTTATCGCCGGCCTCTAGGCCCTCTGGCACCGCGGTACCACCGCGAATAATTTGGATAGCGAGAATCGCGCAAAGTGCTATCAAAAACCACCCGATAATTACTGGAAATAACTTTGGACTAATCGTCATATTTAGCGCTGGTAATTCGGTTCGAGAGGTATCCCAAATAACTATTGCGCCAAGCAGAAGGAGTGAACCCACAAATGCGAGTTCACTCCTTGCGCCTGCTTTCAATTTGAACAAATTAGTTCAATTTCAAAAATTTAAACTCTTAGTAGAGTTTGAAATCCTTGAGGATCTTCAAAATTGCAGCTACTTCTGGCTTTAGCCAAGTCGTAAATGCAGTTCCAACTCGATATTCATCAATCCATGACTTCGTGGTTAACATCGCTTTCCATGAAGCGGATCCATGGGCAGTATCGATAACTTTGAGCATGTTTAGGTACTCAGCAGCTGGTAGATCAGCTGGTGCCAACATTCCGCGCCAGTTACCGAAAGTTAGGTTGATGTTCTGTTGAATCAAAGTCTTGCCTTTAACCACAGTAAGTGGCTTTGGGGATGTAACTGCAAGTAAACGCATAGTTCCGGCAGCAACATACTTTGACCATTCAGAAGTTCCAGCAACGCCAGCAACTACGCGTCCTGCTAGTAGGTCTGGAGTAAGAGTTGCACCACCTGAGTAAGCAACATAGTTCAAATCTGTTGCAGCAACACCAATAGTTGCAGCGATTGTTGCGATTGTTACGTGGTCAACGCCACCTAAGTTACCGCCACCAATTGCTGTCTTTGGATTTGCTTTGATTACAGCAAGGAGATCATTAATTGTCTTCAACTTTGAGGCAGTAGGCACTGCAATAACTTCAGCTTCGCGCAAGAACGCTGCAACTGGCTTTGCATTTGTCATATCCAGGGTTGACTTGTTTAGCGCCAATCCACCAGGCATAGCAAAACCGGTGATAAGCAACATATCTTTACGGTTCTTTTCACCTTGGAAATACCCAACACCGAGTGGTGCGTTTGAGAAGTACTTAACAGTGTATGAACCGAGCAAACCTTCTGCTTTAAGCGCATCGCCAACTGCGATCGCTGTGGTTCCGTATCCGCCACCAATATTTGATGATGATACAAATTCAATTGAAGTTAGTGGCTTAAGATCTTTATATCCCCAAACCAATGAATCTTTTGCAGTTCCCAGTGTTGCGGTCATGCAAGTTAGATCTGAACTTTCAACACCACGGCCAGTAGAAACTAAACCAGCAGCAGCACATTGCAATCCTGCGGCTGCCTTTCCCTTTGGCACTGCAGCACCATGTGCCGCAACAGTTCCGCTTGCAACAAGTGCAATGCTGGCAAGTACTACGCCAAAACGCATTCCAATCTTTTTATTCATATCTATTACTCCCCATTCAATGTCCCTCCGAGGGAAGAGACTGAGCGGAAATCTACCCTGTACTCAAGATTTTTACAGGTACGCCCGACACCCTCCTGGCCGGCAATTACGCTTAAAATGACATCCGCATCCACCCGCCATTTCAATTAACTACTTATTTGTGTAACTGTTTAATTTGGGCAGGGATTACCTTTCGACTGTAGCCCTACCATTGCACAATGCGCTCGAAAAGAATTGTCTTACTGGTTGCAGCGGCTATCAATGCTTTCTTTATCTACTCTTACTTCTCTACCTTAGTAGTTAATGGCAATCGAAGCGCTAATGGCTTTAGTGCACTTTTTCTAATTGTTTTTCTGGGAATATTTAATGCAACAATATTTATAATCTATTACCGGCATAGATTCTCGATGGTGCGAGCGGGAATACTTGTTGCAGTATTCCCAATCGTGTGTGCTTTTCTCTTCTCTCTTTTCCAGGGTGGTTCAATGTTAGATGAAGGCGCCGGTGGTGGCGGTTACCTCTGGTTATTGATTATCACCGTGCCGATCGGGGCGCTATTAGTTTTTGTTGGATTAATTATTAAGTTATTCAAGGGTCGTAAGTCTTGATCACGGGTAATCCTGACTAACCTTCTATACTAAATTTATGGAGATCATCGATTACGCAGGTGATTATGAAGCTGCGACAAGTTATTCATCATCTTGCAGATAGCGAAACCCAGTCGTATGTGCGGATACGCAGGTTAATGGCAGAACCATCGGGATCAATTATTCAAGGCTACGACGAAGGAATTTGGGCGGAGAATGCGGTTCTTGGATACGCGACACTTCCGGTTGAGAATTCGATAGCAGTATTTAAATCTGTGCGTGCCGCATCTTTGGACATTCTTAAGCGATTAACTCTTGATGACCTAGAGAAATTTGGCGTGCATACCGAGAATGGTAATTACACGGTTGCTAAATTGATCAAGGCCTACACCAACCATCCACATAGCCATGCGGGGCAGATTGCGAAAGTTGTTTCTGGGGTTTAGTGCAAAATCACGATAGTTATTGGCCTGTGGATTAATTTCAAGTTGCGGCCCCCAGACCCCTCACTTAGGCTCTTTTAAGTAGGACCTAACTTAGGGAGAAATTATTAAGACTTTACATAAAGGCATGTTTGCTTCGGTAGCAATTGCAGCGGCACTGACCCTGTCAGCCTGCGGCGGTAATTCTGATACAGCAGCCGAAGTCACAGAGGAAGCAAGTGTTGGAACAATTGTTGATGTTGCAATTGGAGCTGGAAACTTTTCTACATTAGTTGCCGCCGTGACTGCAGCAGATCTAGTTGAGACACTCAGCGGAACTGGCCCATTCACAGTATTTGCACCAACAGATGATGCATTTGCAGCCCTTCCAGCAGGAGTACTAGATGCACTCCTACTTCCAGAAAATAAGGCAGTACTTGCACAAATTCTTACCTACCACGTTGTTTCCGGGATGGTAATGGCAGCAGATGTCAAAGATGGCGATGTTGCAACTGTCGAGGGTCAAAACGTCAAGCTCTCAACAATGGGTGGTGTAACCGTAAATGGTGCCAAGGTCATCGCAGCAGATGTCGCGGCATCAAATGGAGTTATCCACGCTATCGATGCAGTAATTCTTCCACCAGGTGTGGATGTAGCAAAGCTACTCAAGAAGTAAAGTACAAATTAAGTAATCAGTTCCTCCGATAGTAAAGGTCACCTCAATCAATGAGGTGGCCTTTACTGTTGCCATCAACCTTACTTCCCTTAACTCTTAATCATTAGGTTGTAACCTCTCCTTATGAATTACGCAGCGCTTCGAAAGACTCTGCAAGCTGGATCTGTGGTTTTTGGCGGCTCGGCTGTTTTTCTTCTTCTATTACCTGCACTCTTTCTTGATCTCTTAGGACTAGAACAAGGTGACGTTTTGGTTTGGTCAATGCGCATGATTGGGATTACGGTCTTTGCCCTTGCTGGAAATATGTGGAATAACGCTGGCCAAAGTAGCGATGCCCGAGTTGGCAATGTTGCAAAGGTGATGTGCTTCAGCGCCGCAGCATTGGGCGTGCTAACGCTAATGATCCCGGCGGAATTAACGTGGTTCGCTTATTTATATGCGGCAATCGGTTTTGGCTTTGCCGCTTCTTACGCAATTAATATGTTGCGAAAGTAATTAAAAAATATGTTTGACCTTTCGGGTAAAAAATTTCTTGTAACCGGGTCTGGTTCAAGTAATGGAATTGGGTTTGCGTCAGCAAAGGCGCTGCAGGCTCTTGGGGCTACCGTTTATTTAACTTCACTTTCAGAAAGAGTATTGAAACGTGGCCTTGAAATTAGCGCCGCCGCAAGTTGTGCCAATCTGACAAAGCCGCTGGAAGTTAAGCAACTTATTTTGGGAGTAATCCAAACCTTAGGTTCGTTAGATGGCGTAGTAAATAACGCTGGTATGACAAGCGTTCTAGATACTTCAGAAGGTGAATTCGCATCAATAGATGATACAACTATTGAGAAATGGCAAAAATCTTTTGCACGAAATGTAGAAAGTGCATTCTTGGTAACTAAGGAAGCAATTCCACACATTAGGAAAAGTAAAGCAGGTCGGATTGTGATGATGTCTAGTGTTTCTGGCCCATTGCTTGCAATTAGAAATGATGTGGCATACCCATCTACAAAAGCAGCGCTTGTTGGTTTAGTTCGTTCGCTTGCAATTGATGAAGCGCAGAATGGAATTACGGTAAATGCCGTAGCTCCAGGTTGGGTCGCAAGCGAGTCGCAAAGTGAATCGGAAGCTATTCATAGTAAGGCGACCCCAATCGGACGAGCGGGAACTCCGGATGAAATGGCGGCGGCTGTGGCATGGCTCTGTACCAACGAAGCTAGTTACATTACGGGACAGATGTTGGTATTAGATGGTGGTAATTCTCTACCGGAACAACGGTATCTACCGAATTAGAAAGAAACTGGCCTGACATTCAGAACTCACGCTGCCGATGTAAATACCCGAGGATGCGATTTCACAATGGGAAAAACAATTAACTTCGCAAAGTCTTCATAAGCATTGGCGGTGCAGGCACTTTCAAAATAGCCCTTCCGTATGAGAGTCCTACTTAAATAAAAAATAAGTTCCTTGGTGGTAGGAATTTAACCGACATCAACTTTTGTGACTAAGCCCGCTTTTATGTATACCGTGACTCGGTTTATTCGGTAATCCTTAGTCAACATAAACATCTCTTCATCGCGTTCTGCAATTCGATAAAGCCAATTAAGTTGATTCGCGCAGTTCTCGGCAGCGGCCTCACTCATACCAATTAGCGCATTCGCGCGGAGTTGGGTAATTCCAGAACTTGCATCTGAGGTAGCAGCGCTCGGGCATTTAGTAAGACTTTCATAATCTCTAACTACCTGGCCTCGAATCTCTTTCTCACCTATAGCTAGCGTAATTGACGATTTTGCCTTTGATGTTATCGAAACTTTATAGATGCCTTCTTCAGCGGGACCATTAAACCGCGCGAGATAGAAATAATTCGTCTGACTGTACGGTTCGAAGAACTTTGTCCGCTCATTAATTTTCATAGTTATTTTCTTGCCTGATGGTGCAGTGATAACAACAACTGGTAATTGATTGCTCTTTAAGGAATTTTCTGGCTTTTTGTCTACGATTAAATATTGCAGAGCTAATTGATCCCCTACCTTGAACTGCGCACGTAGCGCCTGTGTCTGACCAGTTTTCGTAAAAGAAGCTCGTACCGCAAATGAGATTGTGCCATCGACTAATAATGGTCCTTTTGCGGCCGTCGTATCACTCTGTAGCAGAATTAATGGCTGGTGCGCAACGGCTGTCGATGTGCTTAGGAGGCTAACCGCAATTAGGCTCGAAATTAAGAAGCGCATTGCTAAATAGTACAACGAGCAGAAATCCTTTGCGCAGGTAGAATATGCAAATGGAAAAAACAATTACAGCAATGAATCTTCGTAAGACAAATATTTACGCTGGCATTTTGCACCTGCTTCAAATGGCCGCGGTATTGGCCTTGAGCAATGACTTTGCGTTACCGGTTACCGCTACATACATGTCGGGCCCACCGGGATCTTCGTTTGCACCGCCGATAGTTTTGTTTAGTACGCCGGTCGGGTTAACGGTTGCGATCTTCTTAGGGTTATCGGCGCTAGCTCACTTTATTGTGGCAAGTCCGAAATTTTTCCCACGTTATAGCGCTGGTCTTGCGGTACAACGAAATTACTTCCGATGGGTCGAATACTCGATTAGCTCATCGGTGATGATTGTTTTAATTGCCCAAGTAACTGGGGTTGCTGAAATATCGGCAATCATCTCTATCTTCGGTGTAAACGCTTCGATGATTTTATTTGGATGGTTACAAGAGAAGTATGAGAACCCAGGTAATGGCGGATGGTTGCCGTTTATTTTTGGATGTATAACTGGGATTGTGCCTTGGGTAGTACTAATGTTTTATGTTTTCTCTATCGGTGGTGCGAGCGAAACTACGGCACCAGCGTTTGTTTACGGAATCGTCTTTACTATCTTCGTGTTTTTCAATTCATTCGCGCTAGTGCAATGGTTGCAATATAAAAAGGTCGGTAAGTGGAGCGATTACATGCGGGGCGAGCGCACCTACATCACGCTCTCGCTTGTTGCGAAGTCTGCGCTGGCATGGCAAATCTTTGCTAATACTCTAATTTCATAGAAGTTCCAGATGGGATTAGCGGTAGTAAGTGGTGCAAGCCGGGGCTTGGGTTTTGAGAGCGCACGCGGTTTAGGTTCGGCGGGCTTTGACTTAGCGTTAGTAGCAAAAGATGCGGAGCGGTTACAGGAAGTGGCGGCGAAATTAGGGAGTGAGTTTCCTAATATCGCGATTAAAACGTTTCCAGTTGATTTGGCAGATAGTGAAGCAACTCGAACTGTGATTGCGCAGATTCAAAGTGTTGGCACCGTTGAGATATTGATGTTGGCCCATGGTGTGATGAGCGAGAAGATGTCGAAGACGTTAAAGACAACTGATGCAGAATGGCGACGGGTGCTCGCGATTAATTTAGATGCGGTTTTTACTCTGGTAAATGGGCTAGCTCCGGTAATGGTTGAAAATCGAAGCGGGCGGGTAATTATTTATTCGGCATGCCTTGGGCGGATGTCTGGGCCGGGTAATACGGGCGGGCTAGCGCCATATCGAATTAGTAAAGCTGGTGTAAATGCCTTGGTTCGAAATCTTGCACATGAAACCGGGCTAGGTTCACGCGGAGTATTGGTTGATGCGATCTGTCCTAATCATTCGCGAACCGATATGGGTGGCCCAGATGCGCCGCGAAGTGCTGCGGAAGGTGCAGCGAGCGCAATTTGGTTAGCTACTAGAGAATTTAACGTGGGCGATGTAACTGGAGCGCTCTGGGAAGATAAAGCAGTAATCGATTGGTAAGAAGTTAACTTAAAGTTTTTGCAATCCGGGTAACTGCTTCGGTAATTAATTCACGGCTAGTTGCAAAATTCATTCGGATGAAACCAGTTCCAGATGGACCGTAGTAATTACCGGGAGCAACTGCGATTTTTCCTTCGGAGATGAAGCGATTGGCGATATCCCCCTCTAAGTGAAGTTCTCGCAGGTCTAGCCATCCGAAATAACTAGCATCAGGCTCGCGGTATTTGATATTTAGCTTTGTCTTATCGATTAACTCTTTCAAGTACTTACGAGAACTATCTAATTCAACAATCACTGCATCTAGCCATGGCCCGCACTCTTTATAGGCAACTGATGATGCAACTGCGCCAAATAGAGATGCGCGCGAATGTACGGCTAATGGCAAGCGTTCCGTGATTTTTAACATTTGATCACTTTGCGCGACGATCTGGGCGCATTTTAAACCGGCGATGTTAAAGGCTTTTGTGGCAGAGAGGAATGCAATTCCTACTTCGCGCGCAGTTTCGGATGCGTCAAGAAATGGCGTGAAAGTATTTTCTCGATAAACCAGCGGTGCATGGATCTCATCGGATGCGATTAGCACCCCGTATTTTTTAGCTAACTCCGCTAATTCTGCGAGTTCAGATTTTGTGAATAGCGCACCAACTGGGTTATGCGGGTTGCAGAGAATGTGAACTTTAACGCCGGTGGCATAGCTTGCTTCAATAGCAGCAAAATCTAATTCATAGCGAAGGTTATTTTCTTTTAATGGCGCATCTACAAGTGTGCAATGGAGTTCGCTGATCCAATTGTAGAAGTTGTAATAGACTGGAGTATTGATCAAAATTTTGTCGCCAGGTTTTGTAATCAAACGTGCGATTTCGATAACTCCGACGCCAACATCGGGAGCGATTTTTACTTGTGATGGATTGATATCCCATCCCCATCGTGCTTTTGCAAAGTGCGCTAAGCCTTCAGGAAGTTCTGGAATTTTGCCAAGATATCCCGCATCGGAATTTTCGATTAATGAGGTAAGCGTTGCTTTTATTGGCGCAGCTAATTCGTAATCCATTACCGCAAATGGCATCGGGAGAATCTCTGGATCAAATGCGCGCCATTTCTCGCTCCATCTGGATTGGAGTTTTGCTAGCGGCGGTACCGAGATTTTGATTTCACTCACACTTGAAGGGTAAAGAAGTTTCATAAGTTTTACCAGTTATTGGAAAGTGTGCTGAAATAGCCTCATGGTTAATGGGCAACGGTTATCTGGTCACCCGATTTCATTGACTGTTTTGGATTTTGGGCTTTTCACAGTCCATGCAAATGGTCGGATAATTGGAATTCCTGGATTCTTAATTGTGACAAGTGCTGGTGAAAAAGTTTTGCTTGATACTGGTTTTGCTAAGAAGTATGCAGATGATGTTGAAGCAGCTTCGGCCGAAGATAACTTAGGCGAATTCGGGAAAGTATTGGAACTTACTCATGAAAACCAACCTGAGGCACAATTAGCAAAGATGGGGTTGCATAAATCCGATTTAGATTTATTAATTATTTCGCATACCCATATTGATCATGTTGGAAATATCGGAGCTTTTCCTGGAGTTCCGATTTTGATTGGCGCTGGTGAGCGGGCGTTGCCAAAACCTATTTATTGGCGCGGCAAACAACCACTTGAATGGCCCGATAGCGAATACATCTTGGTTGATGAAGATTTTGATTTAGGTCCCGGCTTTAAAGTTTTGCATGCGCCGGGCCATACCCCAGGTGAGTTGGCGCTCTTGATTGATTTGCCTGAGACCGGATCGGTTTTACTTACGAGTGATGCAATTTCGCGCGAGAGTGAAGTTGCTGAAGGTTGTCTTGATTCAACAAATCCAGAAGAAGCGTTAGCTACTGCGCATCGAATTTTGAAATTAGCAAAGGATCGCGATGCTTTTGTAATTTACGGACATGGACCAGAACAATGGAAAGAGCTAAAGAAAGCGCCCGAGTCTTACCGTTAACGAACATCCCGTCCTTGGTTGAGGATGATCACATTTCCGCTTGAGACATCGCCGGCGGGCGAGATAAGAAAGCCAACCCAGGCCGCGATCTCGGATGGTTTCATCGCGTGACCACGTGGCATTTGCGCAAGTGCTTTTTCTAATACTTCTTTACTTACAACGCTAAATAACGGGGATTCAGTCATTGCTGGTGCAATTGAGTTAACCGAGATTCCTTCGTTGGCATAACGGCGGGCGAGATCTTTAGTTAAAGTGTCTAAAGCGGCTTTGCTAGCTCGGTAATGCGGTGGATCAAATACATCGAAGTTATATGCGCCATTGGAAGAGATGCTTACGATTTTTCTAATTCCAGGTCGGCCTAACATCAGTTTTACTGCGGCTTGCGAGCAATGAAATGCGGCGGAGAAGTTTATGGACATCTGTAATTCAAATTCTGCGGTTGGGATATTTGGAAACTCTGACATAAAGCAATTACCCGCGTTATTTACTAGGGCATCAACGCCACCAAATTTACTTTCAATTTCTTTAAATGCTCGCGCGATTGCGGGCGCGTCAGTTAAATCAACTTCGATCCCAGTGAAATCGTCAGAATACTGCTTTGACATCTCCGCTAATTCTGCTTGATTAATATCTAAACCGATTACCGATAACCCATCTTTAATTAATTGGGCGACGATTGCGCTTCCAATAGCGCCACATGGACCAGTTACGACCGCAATTTTCTTTGCCATAATTCTTGGAGTTTACTGTAGATAGGGATGAGTTAGAAAGCGCTCCGACTAGGGCTTAGGTAAATCCGACGGTGTTTTAATTTGCTTCAGTTCGCGTTTAATCCGGAATCGTTGGTCAAGTGCGTAGAACCAATCTGGAATTGTGAGATCTTTGATTGGTCGCTTCCGTAAGAAAATTAGCGGGATGATTGCGAAGAAGCCGAAAATCAAACTATAAAAACTCCATCGTAAAGCGCTCCGGCCGCAAGCAAATGCGCAGAAAGCAACGATCGGAGTTGCAAGTAAGTTCCACCAATTCATGAGAGCACCTTTCTAGTGGTGGTTTGTATTACTTAGAGTAAGCGTCGGGGCTGACAAGCGATAGATATGTGGGCAGACTATGAGGATGGGATTTTGGGCAGATCGAAAAACTAAGCGTGCATTCAAGAGCGCGCACTATCATTTTCGGATCGAGCACTCCCAGTGGCAGCAAGATGTTGAGATTTTTAAGAAGATCAAGAGAGCCTTTGAGTTAGCGGAAAAGGGCGAGGATGCAGTTTCAAATTTAACCGTGCAAAAATCTGGCGAAGTCGTGCTCTGGATTGGCCAAGGCCAATTCCATGAAGCTGGCAAAACTGCCGGGCGTTACGAGGGTACAAGTCAGGGAATAAGCATGCCACTATTTGGTGGGTTACGCTATCGAGTTGGTGCGATGCGCGGAACATTTGTTCCGGGTGATGTCATCCAAGTTTATGCAGAAGTTGGTGAAGTGGTACTTACAACTACTCGGTTATTGTTCAATGGATCTTTTAATACTAAAGAGTGGGCGTTTGCTAAATGGACTGGCGCTGCAACTTCCGATAATGAATCCGATTATGTTTTTCACGTCAGTAACCGCCAGAAAACTTCCGGAATTTTATTTTCAACTTCGGTGGGGCGAGAATTCAATCGCTTTCTTGCGCAAGCAATTAATGGCGCAGAGGATGGAATTAAATCTGTTCTTCCAGGCATAACCCAAGTATTAAAAGATTTAGCAGAGCATGAACCTAAAGAACCAGTATTGGTCTTGCCATCCGCGACACCAACTCCGCCTCCCACAAGGTAGTTGTGAATGCTGACAACCGAAATTTAGAGCTTAGGATGTTGACTTCGAGAAGTACGAAGTTGTTGGGTGTATGGGTGGCGATGATAGCCCGGATACTGCGCGTAAAAAGTGTGAGTGGAAAGGGCCGATAGATATCTAGGCAGACTATGAGCATGGGATTTTGGGCAGATTAATAAGTTATGCGCGCATTTATAAAGGTTCATTATCAATGCGCGAAGGAATTGAGCCTGGATTCCTAATTACCCCGCAAGTAAAGTAATTGCTTCTGAGGCAATGTCTGAATTAAGTGCGACTCGCGAATATCCGCATTCTGGACATTGCACGAGAAGGCCGCTCTCCTTATTTAATAAAAACTCTAATTCTTTTGCGTGGCAGAAATTACATTCTGGAGTGTTGTATTCCTGTTGCATAATTTCCTCCCTTCGAGCACAGGCAAAACCACTAGGGAAGTTGTCTTATGCTCCCAGTCAATTGCGTGCTGTAATTCGATTTTGAGTTTAACGGCAAGTAAACATTTGTTTAATTATTGCTGATTTATAGCCAGCCTGATCTCTTGAATTTCAATAACAAGAATCCGCTTAGCAAAACCATCACGCTAACAACTATGAAATAACCATATTGAGAACTGAGTTCTGGCATGTGTTGAAAATTCATTCCATAAATCCCGGCAATCATGGTGGGGCCAGCTGCGAGTGCGACCCAAGCAGAAATTCGACGCACATCGGTATTTTGTTGAACTTGAATATGAGCAAGATCTGCTTGGAGTACTGAAGTAATAAGGGCATCAAGTCCACTTGCCTGTTCGCACGCTTGCATGAGATGGTCAGAAGTGTCACGAAAGAAAGGTTTTATTTTCTCTGGCGCCGAGAACGCAGCATCTGTTGTTAATTTACTAATTGGAATAATTAGCGGTTCTATTGCATGTCTAAATTCAACAATTTCGCGCTTTAAGAAATAGATTTCTTGGGAAAACGTTTGGCGTTTACCACTAAAGACTTTATTCTCAACACCTACCACCTCCAACTCCAATGCGGTTGCAATATTTTTATAGCCATCGATAACGCGGTCAGCAACAGCATGAAGAACTGCAAAAGGTCCCAGTTTTAGTAATTCAGGCTTAATTTCTAGATCGTGTCGCACCGTTGAAAGCGGTTGTCCTTCACCATGGCGCACGATAACAATATAGTGATTGGAAATGAAACACATCAATTCGCCAGTTGAGATCTCTTGCTCAGCTTTATCAAAAAATACTGTTTTTAGAACAAAGAAAGTCAATCCTTCGTATTCTTCAATTTTTGGGCGTTGTTTGGCGCTAACTGCATCTTCGACTGCTAACGGATGAAAATTCAACTCACCAATTACTTTATTGAATTCATCTTCGGTAGGTTCTGCTAAGCCAAGCCAGACAAAACCACCTTCTTTTCGAGCTATATCAACTAGTTCTGATACATCCGAGGGCCCGCTAACGCGTTTTCCACTTTGATATAGCGCAATATCCACAATCATGGTTTGAACTTTACCTGAAATTAACCGTAAATCTGCGATTGAGCAACCATTATTACCCATGATATCGCCATGGACTTTTTCAACTTAATGTCGTTTGTTACTGATCGAAATCGAATTTACGAGCGATATGAAAAGATTGAACTTGACCAGAAAGCAAATACAAGCCGTATTCGCCGCGACAATCAGAAAATTGACGAAGAACTTTATCGTATTCGAGCAAAGGATAAAGATCCTAAGAGATCTGCTTAATAGCTTGTCTTATAAATAGTTTTGATTATTTAAGAGACCCTTCAGTCAAACCTGCTACTATCTGTCTATTAAATGCAATATATATAATAATCATAGGAATAGTTATAACGGTTAGCGCTGCAAATAGTAATTGATAATCGGTTGAATATCGTGACGAGAAAGTTAATAATCCAATTGGTATTGTTTTATAACTTTCATTTTGAATATATATCATAGCGAGTAGAAATTCATTCCAAGTTCCTAATGCGGTAAATACAGCCACTGTTGCAATGCCGGGCTTTAGAAGTGGCGCTGCAACATATCGATACATTGCAAAATCGCTACCACCATCAACTCGGGCAGCTTCAAATAACTCTTTAGGTAGTGAATCCAGATAAGCTTTAAATAACCAAGTTGCTAATGGAATTCCTAGCCCAACGTATGGAATTACCAGACTTAATTTATGATCTTTTAAATGTAGATATTCAAATAATTTATTTTGCGAAATAAAGTAAGACTGAATTGGAAGTAATAACCCAATCATGAAGAGCATTAATAACTGCTTGCTACCCTTAAAATCAAAACGACTAAAGGCAAATGCAGCGAGTGAGGCAGAAAGGAGTACTACTAGCGCAGAAATTCCAGTAATAAGTGCACTATTTATGAAATATTTACTAAGTCCACCGACGCTCCAGGCATCAAGAAATACTTTAAAATTATAACTATGCGGCAGCGAAAATGGTTTATCGAATATTTCATCATTACCTTTAAAAGCTGAAAGTGCCATCCAGATTAGCGGCGCGGCAAAGAATAGTGAGTAGATTGATAGTAACAAGTGAAATACCCATGAGAATTTCTTCATTAGTATTCGACCGCCTCTGCAGATTTTGCACGCACTTTGGAGTAAACGAACCCAATTATGAGAACTGCTGAAGTAACTATGACCGCTAAAGATGATCCAAATCCTACTTCGCCGTCACGAAAAACTGACCTGACCATGTAAGTGGTTGGTACTTCGGTTGCGTAATACGGGCCACCATTTGTCATAATATAGAAAAGATCAAATCCTTGTATGCCACCGGTAATACAGATTAAAAGTGAAACTTCCCATACCCGCCTAATCATAGGGACTTTTATTTTCCAGAATATTTTCCAACTTTTTGCACCATCTATCGCTGCTGCTTCGGTGATTTCTTTAGGTACCCGTTGCAAGCCGGCATAGAAAATTGCAAGATAAAACCCAGCGTATATCCATCCCGAAACAAAACAAATTGCCAATAGTGCAAACCTTTTATCACCCAGCCAAACATGATTCCACTCTGGTTTTCCAATTGCATCTAAAAACCCTTTTATTAAACCAAAATCTGCATTAAAGACAAACCTCCATAGCACCGAGATTACGACAGTTGGTAATAAAACTGGAATGAATAACGCAATTCGATAACTATTAAAACCTTTTCTTGAGGTAACAATTCCAGCGAGAATTAATCCAATTGCTACTTCCAAAAAAATAGTTGCAATTACGTATATACCAACATGCCAAAAAGATTGCAAAAATATTGTGTCCTGCAGGGCTCGGCCATAATTTCGAAATCCAACAAATATTGGTTCGTGAAATCCATCCCATTGAAAAAAACTTGCAAATACAGTTCCAACCATAGGTAGTAGCACTGCAAATGCAAAAAAGAAAAGTGCAGGTGCAATAAAAAGGTAAGGAGTCCAACGCGATGATGGTTTCACGAAGGACTCCTTAACTCTTAATAAATTATTACTTTTTAGCTAGTTTAGCCTCAGCAGCATCAAGAGCATCCTGCGGGGTTTTTGCACCGCCCATTACTTCAGATGTGGCGACGTTTAGTGCATCAGCGATTTTGAGTTGATAACCGGTATCAGGTGGCGCAACCAACTTTGATGCGTTAGCTAATAGCGCTTGAAGCCTTACCGTAGTCGGATTTGGAGTTCCATTTGCTGCCGACTTAGTTAATGGAGCAGATCCTTCGGCAACCCATTGGGCAGTTATCTCATCAGAGAAGAAAACTTCAAAGAATTTTATTGTCATATCAACCTTCTTGCTCTTGGCATTAACGACATATCCCGTAGTAACACCGAGTACGCTGTTTTGATCACCAGCACCACCGGTTACTGCAGGCAAGTTAAACCAATCAATGTTCTTCTTCGGAGCTTGTTCGGCTGCGATTCCAACTAGCCAAGATCCGATAGGTAACATTGCAGCACCACCTTTGAAGAACAATGTATATGCTTCTTGATCTGCAATTGTATTAGCAGACGCATTGATATAACCATTTTTATTAAGGTCAGCGACTGTTTGGAATGCTTTCACTAATTCTGGCGAATTCATTGGTTTTTCGCGTGACATGATCTGATGATAAAGATCTTCCCCAATAATTCGAGAATATAAGTGGCCGAACCAATTACCGGCTACCCAGTAATCTTTATTTCCAACCGAGAAACAAGTTTGCTTCACTGATTTAAGTTTTGCGCAGATTGACATTAATTCATCCCAAGTTTTTGGGACTGTTAATCCATTTTTTGTAAAAACATTCTTGTCATACCAAATTACATTTGTGACATCCGAACCAGTAGGCAACATATAAACTTTGCCGTCGATGGTTGTCGTATTAAATGCTGTTGAAGGAAATAAATCTTTTAGTGAGGAATCTGCTATTGACTTAGTTATATCAGCAGCTTCGCCATCTAAAACATGCATAGCAGTTCTAGAACCCGCCCACTCAAAATATGCATCTGGTGGGTTTCCGCCACTCAATAAATTCTCAAGTCCGACAGTTTCATAAATGTCGTCATCTTGCGTATTAAATTCGACCGTCCAACCTGGATTCTCAGCGCTGAACTTAGCAATTGCAGCATCCCAAACTTTCTGAGCGCCTTCTCCAACATTTCCAGCGGCGATTCTAATAACTTTATCTGCGCTATTTGAACTACCACCACATGATGCAAGAGTCGTCGCGCCAAGAATTAGGGCTGCTCCAAGTGCAATTTTCTTCAACATATTTTTCTGCACAAGATACCTCTCCTTAACTAACGGTTTGCAACAGAAAGTTCTGTTGCAAGTTCCCCTAATGTAAGATCTAAACCGTCACCAAAGATACGGGTTGGATCTTGCGCTAAGGAAATTCTTATTTCGTATACTCTTTTAATATCAGTATCAGTTCCATTGAGCCCACCATGAGGTCCAACATTTGCTCGTTCTAAAATTTTTGCAACTTCTGTTAACGAATTCGCTACTTTTTCATACTTGATTAACCAGCGTTCAGATTCGGAAATCCATGATGGCATTGAACAACTTGGTGATCTTAATATTGAAAGATGAGATTTCATGGTGGTCGAATAATCGCGCAGCAAAATTACCGCCTCATCTTTCCGGTTGGTCCGCCAAAGCAAAGTTGCGTCGCCAAGTAATTGGCCAAAATCTGGCGCTGGATTAACAGCTAAACACGATTCAAAACAGTTTCTTAAGAAATGCCTAAAAGATTCTCGATCGATTTCACTCTTAACTAATGTGGTAAGTGCCCGCTCCCAAGACTCTACTGCGTTGTATCTAGATGATTCCCAGAGGTAATCCCCAATTGTTGCCAACGAAAGTAGTGAAAGTTCGAACTTCTCCATCGGATTCGCAACTAACCCATAAGAATTATCACCAAGATCTACATCTCGATTTTCTATGGGCCCAACATGTAATTGATGAAGCATTGCTACATCGTTAACTGGATAATTATCCCAATAAAACGGCTGCTTTGATGTTTTCCCTTTGAATAGCTTGGCATCAACACTCTCCAAGTACTCCGAACAAATCTGTCGTCCAGTCCACATAATTGCAATTTTAGGTTGGAGTAAATTTCCAAATTCTGTTACATAAGGCTCGCTGCCCCTACCGTGATATTGGAGTGGACAAACAAATAATTGCATATCTGGAAACTCATTCTCTAATTTAGTAAAAACTCTATTTACAAAGTCGGCCTGCGCCTGCGCAATTGTTTTATAACGAACTCGGTCAGGAGCAAATTGCAATTCCCAAGGAATATCATCCAGCAATAGTCCAAATTGCGTTACGCCAATCTTAAATAATTGACGATAACGCAACATTAAAGCTTCAACATCCAATTTATCCGAATATTGAACTGTTAATCCAGGCGAGATACAGACTGCTATATCAACTAACAAATCACTGCCTCGTTCTACCAATTCTTTAGTTGTTGCTAGAAATTGATCTGATAGTGGCGTGCGCCAATCAAATCTCTGCCACGGGTCATCCTTTGGAGCAAGAATATAAGTGTTCATATTATGTAGCGCAAAAAAATTTAGGCCGCGAAGACGTTGCTCGTGAGTCCATGGTTTTCCATAAAAACCCTCTATCACTCCCCTAATTTTAAAGCTAGGTTTGTGGGGTGAAGATTCATTAAATATTGATCGGCTAATTGCATTCAAGCCGTTGCGTAAGCCAGGTAAATCACTATGTGAAACTATATTTTTAATGTTGTGACTTAATAGGTAACTTTGGCTCTCAAGATTGTTATCAATATTGCTCTCTGCTTCAAAATTAAAACCTTGAATTGCTGAATATTTAACGATAAATTCTTCTGTAGTCTTCATAGAATACGAATTTGTTTCTTAAGTTTATTAATTAGTTCTATATTTTTCTCATCGCCACGTTTTGTATTGCTGCTACTAAAAACTTCGGGTTCGATTCCATTTATTAATAAAATTTCAACTGCTCGCGAGGCAAGTGCATTGATAATTGCAGTTCCAATCACGCTAGATGTTGGTCCGGTTACTATTTCACTATTAGGGAATGAAACGCTTGCATCACCCACAGTGCCTAAGTTATCCAAAACAATATCCGCTAGCTCATGTAGTTTTATTCCGCTAGTTCGAGCTAGCGGTGAATTAGCATGTTCTAAACTGGTAATTGCAATTATTGGAATACCTTGATTTTTTATCCTATTTGCTATTGCTTCAACTAATGAATTCCCACCTGAATTTGAGATTAAAATAAATACATCATTGGCATTAATAGATTGTTTTTCCAATATTTGATCAGCGAGGTCCGCTCGTCGTTCAAATTCGGTGCTTCCGCTGGCGCTAATATGCAGCATTAAATCTTCTTCCAAAATTGGATTCACTGCCCCTAGCCCGCCCGCACGATAAAACATCTCCTCAGCGAGAATGTGGGAATGACCGGTACCAAACAGATGGATTAATCCATTTTTTGCGATTGATTTCGCTATTAATTGCGCTGCAGCTTCGAGAGATTCATGGTTTCTTGATAATTTTGTTAGTAAAGATCTTAAATTAGAAAGATACCGATCTATTGCGGTCATCCGGCACTTTTTCTCGTAGACCGAGAATTTAGTTCGACAGATATTGGACTTGCCGATAGTTCTAACTGTAATTCATATAAGTCACTTCGATATATACATTCAGCTGTCATTACTGGTTTCAAACGCTGATCAAAATCAATCATTTTTATTAACAAACACGGAGTGCCTAAAGTTATTTGCAATAATTCGCTCTCTTTAACTTTTGGTTTATAAGCAGAGATAGCTGACTGAGCGCTCAATATTTTTACGTTATACGAATCTGCAAAAAATTCATAAATAGATCCACCTAAATTTTCTTGCGTAACTATTGGGATTGCTCTGCACGAAATGCGAAGCGTTTCAAGTGCAATTGGTATGCCATCACCTAATCTTAATCTGATGGCTACATAAATATTTTCTTGCTCTCTTATTTTTAGGTTATAAGCGACTTCTTTATTCGCTCTTATTCTTTTCAAAGAAATTACTTCTGTACTAGGGACTATTCCTCGTAGTTGTAACTCTTCAGTAAAGGATTTTAAACGCATTTCTGAACTGATGATTGGACGGCGTATATATGTTCCAGATCTAGCATGTCTTTCAAGTCGACCATCAAGAATTAGTTCTTCAATAGCCCTGCGCATGGTCATTCGACACACACCAAAATCCTCAGCAAGTAACCGCTCACCTGGGAGTTTGCTACCCCGCGGTAATTCCGCAAGTAGTCCCAACAAACTGCGACGAGCTCGTTGTTGCGCTGAGTCGATTGACATGAGCGTGAGCGTACTTCCATGGCTTGATTCACCGCCAGTGTAAATTCAAAGAAATATTAGACCAGATATTTCATCATCCGCTAAAAAGGCGATTTTTTAGCTTATTAATAACATTTATTTATAAATAAGGAATAGACCAAGTATTAGCCGATAAGAGCAATACTTCTCCAATGGCAATTATTCGTGGTGTCAAACTCTCTGACAAAGCCGCTCTATATGATGTTTGCGTAGCAACAGGTGATTCTGGAAACGATGCAACTGGCCACCACCCAGATCACGAAATGCTAGGAGATGTTTATGTCGGTCCGTATCTAGAACTTGCAATGGATACTTCTTTTGCATTAGTTGATGAAAAAGGCATTGGTGTTGGTTATGGTTTATCAGCTATAGACACTCTTACCTTTGAGAAATTATGCGAAACAAATTGGTGGCCAGCAATTCAAAGTAAATATCAGAATTTTGAAAAAAATAAAAGTAGCTCATTTCTGATTGCAGAGATATTTAACCCATCTAAGTCACCAACTGCTGTTCTTGCTGACTATCCTGCTCATGGGCATATTGATTTGCTACCTAAATATCAAGGTCAAGGATTTGGAAGAGCGATGATGGCTTCGATGGAGCAACGGCTAAAAGAACTAGGTTCCAAAGGTTTTCATTTACGAGTTTCTGCACTAAATACTCGTGGTTTAAAATTTTACGATGTGCTTGGTTACTCTGTGCTTAATAAAACAGAGTCAGAAATAATCGTTGGCAAACGATTAAATTAATGAAGAATTTTACTTGGGGTGTAGCAACTTCGTCTTATCAAATTGAAGGTGCTGTATCTGAAGGCGGCCGATCACCCTCTATTTGGGACACCTACTGCCAAGTTCCTGGGGCAATTGTCAATGGTGATAACGGTGACATAGCCTGTGATCATTACCATCGATATAACGAAGATCTTGATCTAATTAAGTGGCTTGGAGTAGATGCGTATAGATTCTCGATTGCATGGTCGCGGATATTGCCTGATGGTGTTGGTCGAGTTAATAAGGAAGGGATTGATTTCTATAATCGTTTGATTGATGGGGCGCTTGCGCGAGGAATCCAACCGTGGATCACTATGTATCACTGGGATTTACCGCAAATACTTCAAGATAGGGGTGGCTGGTGTAATCGTGAGAGCGTCGATTGGTTTACCGAATATGCCGATGTGTTGAGCCAGAATTTTGGTGATCGGGTAACGAACTGGATCACCTTTAATGAACCATTATGTATCGCATGGATTGGAAACTTATGGGGTGGTATGGCGCCAGGAATCCGAGATTTGAACACTGCAGTAAAAGTCGCACATCATATTTTGTTAGCACATGGAAAATCAGTACCTATAATTCGGCGAAACGTAAAATTAGCAAAAGTTGGTATTACTTTAAATATAACGCCTTCATCAACCTTGACCGAAAACCCAGAGGATCTACTTGCTGTTGCTTTAAATGATAGTTGGGATCATGAGTGGTTTCTTGATCCTTTATTTGCCAAGGAATACCCTAAAAAAATGGTAGATCGAATACCTTTTGAATTGCCAATCCATTTGGGGGATTTTGATATTATTGCAACTCCTATTGACTTTTTAGGTATTAATTATTATTTCCGCCAAACAATTGCTGCTGATCCAGAAATTTCTCCTGTGCCTGTAAAAGATGTAAAACGTATTGGGGTCCCACGTACCGCGATGGGGTGGGAAATACATCCCCCAACTTTTACAAAACTACTAATAAACATCAATCAAAAGTATAAACCTAAGGAAATATTCATCACAGAGAACGGTTCGGCTTGGAACGATTTAATAATTGATGAGAAAATTAAAGACTCGGAACGAATTGAATATCTGCAATCTCACCTAGATGCAATTTTAGATGCAAAATCTAAAGGAGTACCTATAAATGGTTATTTTGCATGGAGCCTTCTAGATAATTTTGAATGGGCTTATGGATACGAGAAGCGATTTGGTCTATTTTATGTGGACTATCAAACCCAGAAGCGAACTCCAAAGGAAAGCGCTTTTTACTACCGAGATCTAATCCTTAACCGCACCACTAGATAAGCCCGTTACAAGCCATCTTTGAATAAAGACGGTTAAAGCAACGATTGGCAGCATAGCCACGGTGGCTGCTGCTGCCATTGGGCCCCAATCAAGATTTTTATTAGAAATAAAGCTCGCCACGAATACCGGCAAAGTTTTCGCATTTTCACCAGCCATGATCACTGGAATTAAGAATTCGTTCCAGGAAAGCAGAGAGATAAAGATTCCGGTAGCGACTAACCCTGGCGCGGCTAATGGCAGGATTACTTGTATAAACATTCTGGTATTACTCGCGCCATCAACGCGCGCTGCTTCTTCAATTTCGGTTGGTATCTGATTGAAAAATGAAGTCAACAGCCAAATTGCAAATGGAATATTGAATCCAGCATAGAGCAGAATAAGAGTCCAAATTGAATCGTACATTCCAAAATAGGAACTCAATTTATAGATAGGTAGTACAACAACAATCGCTGGTAGAGCACGGACCGCAATCATCAAAGCGTCAAGCAAGGTTCTTCCACGAAATTTACTACGTCTAGCAAAAGCATAAGCCGACAAACTACCTAAAATCAAACTTAATAAGGTACTAATAATTGTTACAAAAATACTATTTAAATAAATATGTGGAAAAGTTTCAATTTTAAAGAGCGAAACATAATTTTTAGTTGTCGGCTGAAAATTAAAAAATTTTGGTGGTAATACATAAGTATCAATCCGGTTTTTTATTGACGTACTAAATGTCCAAAAAAGTGGAAATAAGGAAGCAAAACTCGAAATAATTAAAAGCGCATATGCAAGAATTCGTCTGAGAGAGATTTTTTTCATCGGACGTTTCTGGTTGATTTGCGCCAAAGGAAATAGACTGGCATCGTGATAATCAAAATCATTACTCCAAGTGCTGCAGCTCGAGAAAGTTCAAGAAAAACGAATCCAGTTTTATAAGTCCATAAACCGATGGTGGTTGTGGCATTACCAGGACCGCCGCGGGTAAGCATGAAAATAGTGTCAAAAAGTTTTAAAAAATCCATTATCTTAATCATCACAATTACCAATAAAGTTGGCGTTATTAAAGGAATCGTTATCAGGCGGAAAATCTGCCTACTAGATGCGCCATCAACGGTTGCTGCCTCAAAGAGCGAAGTCGAAATAGCACTTAACGCCGCGAGAACTAAAAGCATTACAAATGGAATAGATTGCCAAGAATCCACGATTACGATGGCCATTAACCCACTCGTTTGTGACCCTAGCCAATTAATACTCTCTATTCCAAACTTTCCAAGAAACCAATTAATAATACCCAGATCAGTATCAAACATGAATCGATAAGTTAATCCGACCGCAACAGGAGTTAACAACATAGGGGTAATTAAGATCGAACGAAAAATTTTTGTTCCTCGCAATTGTTGATGGAGTGCAAGCGCTAGCAAAATTCCGCATGGAATTTGAATGGTCATACCTAAAGCCATCAACGCTATTGTGATTCGAAGGGTTGCCCATGTTTCCGATGCTTGCAACACAGTTGTATAATTTTTAAGACCGATAAATTGTGGTGGTAGAAATGAAGCAAGATTAATATCTAATAGCGAAATATAAATTCCATAAAGTAATGGAATCAGGATTGTTAGAGCTAGTAGTAACCAAGCCCCAAGGGTGTAATGACCAATGGGCCTAGTAAGTTGTCTTTGCTTTCGCTTCGACGTACGTACTAGACCCATTAGGTGGAAACGATACTACTACCCGCGAGGTTCTTTAGCGAGAATTGATTTTAATTTCTCGTTTAAAGCATCTAACGCGGCTTGGGTTTTCTGCTTCCCTGTAAGTACTTGTGAAACTGCATCAATTGCTGCGGTTTCAAATTCTGGCCATACCGCTATTTGCGGATAGCGTTCAACTCGACTACTTGGTGAGATGTTGAGTTGTGGCAAGTAAGGATTAGTTGCTACTAACTCAGCATCGTTGATAATTGACTGGCGTCCAATTGCGGCAGCACCAGATTGCAAGTATGCCTTTGCATTTGTTTTACCTAAGACGAATTCAAGGAATTTCCACGCCGCAGTTGGGTTTTTAGCATCTGATGGGATGCCAATATTCCAACCCGCAAGGTGGGTTATGTCGGCAGCTCCTACAGGCATTGGAGCAGTCCCGATCTTTCCCTTGTTTTTATTGATTTTTTCATCAAGTGCCATTCCATAATAACCAGAGTAATTCAACATCGCTCCGATATCTTCACCAAGGAAACGGCTAGTTACATCATCACCATTTGCTGTTATTGCACCTTTTGGTGATACCGCAATTAATTTCTTTAAATAATCAGTGGCAGCAATAGCTTCTTTTGAATTAACTGTCGGATTTAGATTGTCATCATAAAGTTTTCCGCCAAATGACCAAACTAAAGTCATCCACCACCAGGATACGTTTGGACCGAATCCCATTATTTGTCCACCCGATCCAGAAGCTTGAATCTTCTTCGCATTGTTGTAGTACTCGTCCCAAGTTTTTGCAGGAGTAAGTCCCAACTTCTCGTAGATATCAGTTCTATACCACTGAATCATGGGCTCCGTACTTAGCGTGAGACCAAGTGTCTCGCCTTTGCACTTACCGTAATCTTGTTGTGCTTGTAAGAAATCATCAATGGCGTAATCTTTTGAGTCTTTAAGATAAGAATCTAGCGGCAACATTGCCTTTGCTTGGCAGAACGGTGCTAAGAATGAATTATCAAACTGCGCAATATCGTACGCGCCAGCCTTCTGTTGATAACTCAATAATTGCTTCTGATGAGCCTCGCCATATGGAGTCTCAGAAAAGTTAACTTTGATTCCAGTTTGCTTTTCAAATTCTGGAATAAAACTTTGAATTGAAGTAGATGAGGGGCTAGGAATCAAAAAGATATTGATCTCACCACTCGCTTTTTCGGAACTTCCTTTACTGCAACCTGCTAAAACTAAAGCAAGCGCAACAATAATAGGAAGAACTCGGAATCTTTTTCCTAGTAACACAGCCAGTTCCTTTCGCGTAAGGGAGGGCCCCAAACTCCTCATAAAAGTACTCTCAAAAGCCTTGTATGTAACCTAATTTCAGGTAACAATTTCGCTACTTAACCAGAAAAAGTAGACCAGTTTGTGGAGATTATGCCTAAAGAATTATCACTTCCCACCCCAATATCTAAGGTCGCACTAGTTGCTATTGCACATGCCGATGATTTACTTTTATTTTGCGGTGCAACAGTTCTTAGATTGGTAGCTAGTGGTTGGGATGTCCACGTTGTGCGAGTAACCGATGACCGTTGGGATTCTTGGGGAATTGATGTCAAAGAAACAATCTACCGAAACCAAAACGAATTTTCAGAAGCCATGTCATTCATTGGTGTTAAATCCGTGCTTGACCTTGGTTATCCCACAGATGTTTTGGGAGATAATTCTGAAGTATCGCTGCGAGAGCAATTTATTGATCTGATTAGAAACATTAAGCCTTATCTTGTAATGACCTTTGATCCTGATTCCTTTCTTAATGAAGATAACGAAGATCACAAATTAGTGGCCAGGTCGATGGCAGAAGCGAGTTGGACAGCTGGTTTTGATAAACATCCTGGAGCTCGCGGAAAAGTTGATTCTCCTCATCTTCCAATTGAAAAATGGTACTTCGGCAGAAGTGTTGCCGAGGTAACTCACTATCAGAATATTGAACCATTTATAGACCAGTTAATAACTGCAATAGCAATTCACAAAACTATGCTGCACAACATGGTATCCCAACTACGACTACAAGCTAACTTTCTTGGTTACTCACTAGATAGACTTATAATACTTGTTGAAGAATCTCCGAAAGAGTTTGCAAAAATGATTATCGGTGATCGAAATCGTGAGGAGTTAAGAATAGTTGACAGCGGGAAACTTTTTCGCGTTATTGAGAAATTTGGAGTTACACTGTGACATTTCTTGCTAAAGGATTTAATGTGTCGTATGGGAATGATATTGCCGCACCTGCACTTGATTCACTTGGCGATTACGTTCTTGTAACACAACCTGAACCATGGGCTCTTTTAAAAAATAGAGTGAAAAATCAGCCCGTGCAAATAATCCAGTCTGGGGACCTTTCGCCAGAACACTTAGATCATCTAGCGGACACATCGCCTGCTATAACAATTGTGGGACTAGGTGGCGGTAGCGCAATGGATACGGCGAAATGGATTCATTGGCGCAGATCGCTCCCACTAGTCCAATTCCCTTCGTTGCCATCAGTAGATGCTTGTTTCACGCGAATGTCTGCACTGCGGGATCGAGGTGGTGTTCGTTATGAAGGTGATGCGGTACCAGAAATGGTTAATGTGGATTTCGAATTATTTAGAGCGGCGCCACGAGCAATGGTGACTTCTGGAATCGGTGATGTTCTTTCTTGTCACACCGCTTGGTACGATTGGAAATTTGCAGCTAACCAAGGAAAAGACGAATATGGGTGGAGTGAAGAAAAAACGCAAATCTCTCATATTTACCTTGATGAACTTTTTAATTGTGCAGAAGGCATAAAGAATTTAACTGATGATGGACTTCGACGCTTAATGGAGTTGCATCGCGATATTGGGTGGAGATGCCATGAGCTATCTCATGCCAGATTCGAAGAGGGATCAGAACATTTCTTTGCTTACACATTTGAAGAAGTTACTGGTAGGACTATCTTGCACGGCGAATTAGTAAGTATGGGTGTACAAATAATGTCGCATTTTCAAGGCAATAATCCAGAAAGAGTGCGTGAGACAATTGCTCGTGCTGGCACTCGTCATCGATTATCAGATCTTGATATAACGGAAGCGGAAGTTCTTGAAACCATGCGCCGGTTGCCAAGTTTTACGGTTGAACAAAATCATTGGTACTCTTATGCAAGAACATTAAATCCTAAAACTTATGATGACCAAGGAATTTTAGACCTATTAAACTGGTAGCGCTAATTGCACTCTTACTAATTGCCCCGTTTAATGCAAATGCGATGGGATCAGGCGATAAGTTCTCGGATGCGCAGACGGGGTTGACCTATTCGATTTATAAACCGGCTAATACTTTAGGGTTGAAATTGAGTGACTTTCAATTAATCCCATGTACTCCGGGAAATGAAGAGTGGCTATATGCAAAGTATGGACGCGGCAAGAAGTATGTGGAGATTATGGAGACTATAGCCGGTGTGAAATGTTCGGACCCTGGCTTATCTAAAGTAATGAAACCGGTGATGATTAATGGCGTAGGTGCAAAGGTTTATGTGTATTGCGATCCAGCGTATTCAAAATTATATCGACTTTGCAATATCAACAACTTCGGAAAACACGGTGGGTATTTGATGTTTACGACAAAGTCGACGAAGTTATTGAAAGGCACGGGGATTCAAGTGCAAGGTATGGGTGGAATTACTTATGAAGAAGCGTTGGCGGTTGCGAAATCTTTGAAGGTGGTTGGTAAATAGCTATTAGGAATGTGACCAATCATCTGGATTATCGGGAGGTTGGGATTTGGGCAAGGATTATCGGATGTTTAAAAAGATAATGCTTTGAGATTTATAGGAGTTCAAAACTTGAGTAACCCTAGTCACTTTCATAGTTAGCGCTCTACACTAAATCTATGGAGATAATCGATTACGCACGTGATTATGAAGCTGCGACAAGTTACTTCACAGAATTAGTTTCACGTATGAAGCCGACTGACCTTGATAAGTCAGCTCCTGGTGAATGGACGCCACGACAAGTTATTCATCATCTTGCAGATAGCGAAACCCAGTCGTATGTGCGCATCCGCAAATTAATGGCAGAACCAGCGGGATCAACTATTCAAGGCTGGGACGAAGGGA
>BJFY01000012.1 GCA_014190155.1 Actinomycetes bacterium
CGTTGCGTGGTAGTTCTGGGTGAAATCCAAAATGAGCCCCCCACGCGGCATCAATAACCACTGGGATGGATTGCTTATGAGCTTTAGAAATAAGTGCTGGTAGATCCGACAAGGTCCCTAAATAACCCGGCTCTGTTAAAAGCAGCGCAATTGGTTTTTGAGATAAAACTTTTTCAAATTCAGTTACAGAAATTCCAGTAGGTGCACCCGTCGTTTTATCAATATCAGGTGAGAGCCATAGTGGTTCTAGCCCGGCAAGTACTAGCGCGCTCAATACTGAGCGATGGGCAGTCCGTGACAAGGCAACTTTGTCGCCGGGTTTACCAAGTGAAAAAATAACTGCTTGGTTTACATGGGTAGAACCACCAGTGGAAAAGCGCGCATAATCACCACCCCAGAAAGAAGCCGCCAGTTTTTCAGCTTTCGCTAAAACCCCTAGCGATAATTTGATCTCGTCAAGTCCTCCGTAGAGAGGTATATCTGAATCAACTACTGCGCCGAGCCCAACATCGAGACGGGATGCTCTTTGTTTGTGTCCTGGAATTGTAAATGGCTGCCGCTTACTTTCAAAGTAGGAAAGATAAGCATCAAGGAGGGGAGCACTTTGTCGAAGCTCACTCACCTAACTGCTCCTTTTTGTTCGAATTAATTACCTAAAATTTTTCTATGGGAAAAGTATAGTTTCATTTTGCTTCTCTATAATTTAAATGCATACTAAATTTTAGACAGATACACACACTCAATATTTAGGATTGACGGCAGTTTGCACAGTAGAATACCCAGCAGATTCAGCACTAACGACTGTCGCCTGCCAAGTTTTACAGTTCTCTATTCTTCTTACTGGCGGAGACGAGAGGATTTGAACCTCCGATACCTTTAAGGGGTATACCTCGTTAGCAGTGAGGCGCACTCGACCGGGCTATGCGACGTCTCCAAGTGGTGGGCTTAGTTTACAGGTTTATCTACTAATGAATCTCCTGATTATGTTCAGCATCTGACGGCAATAGCCATGCGCGCTCAGGTGAGAAAGTGAATTCTGCCATTTCACCGATATGAACTATTTCTTCAAATGTCGGATCAGAGACAACTGCTGTAATTTCACCTTGATTTGTAGTTAGGGTGTATTCAACGTGTGGGCCATAAAAAATTACATTTTTAACTTTTCCTTGGCCAACCCCGGTGGAAGAAGCTTTTTTCGCCGCATACACCTGTACTGATTCAGGACGGAGTAATAAAACTGGCTCACTTGAGGCGATGGCTTTCTCGTGAGCGGCAACTTCTAACTCTTTACCGACTACAACAATTTTTGCCGTACCTACTTTGCCAGCTTTCACTGATTCAACTTTTATGAAATTGGATCGGCCGATAAAATCTGCAACGAATACTGAGTTAGGTTTACGATAAATTTCATCTGGAGTTCCAACTTGTTCAACTACCGCGTTTCGCATAACTACGATGCGATCCGAAAGACTCATAGCCTCATCTTGATCATGTGTTACAAAAATACTTGTAATTCCCATTTTTCTTTGAATGGATCTAATCTCTATGCGCATTTGAGCACGTAATTTTGCATCTAAGTTTGAAAGTGGTTCATCAAAAAGTAAGACTTTTGGACGGACAACCATCGCTCGAGCAAGCGCAACGCGTTGTTGTTGTCCACCAGATATTTGATTTGGTGCGCGGTTAGCTAAATGTTCCAAACTCATTGAATCTAACAATTCCCCTACAGCTTCACGGATTTTAGTTTTAGACATTTTTTGAACTTTTAATCCATAAGAAATATTTTCATATACGCTCATATGTGGAAATAGGGCATATGACTGAAACACCATGCCCATTGGTCGCTTATCTGGAGATAGAGAACCAAGATCTACCCCATCGAGCTGCACTGACCCCTTTGTCGGATTTTCAAATCCGGCAACCATTCGGAGAGCGGTGGTTTTGCCACATCCTGAAGGACCTAGAAGTGTTACAAATTCACCAGGCTCAATTGTTAAGTTGAGATTATTAACAGCAATAACTCGGTCGCTCCCATTACCAAACTCTTTTGTCAGGTTTGTGAGCTTTAATCGACCCGTTTTCGCTTTCATTATTTCCTCATCTCGTTCATTTATTGAACCATCGCCAACGGTTTATAGCTAGTGGTTTTTCTGCCTCTAACGGCAAGATTAATCAATCCCATCACAGTTAAAACTATGACTATCAGAATCACACAAAAAGCAAACGAATTTCCATATCTTCCTTGGTCGGCTTCTGCCAAAATCTTTTGCGTCATGATTGGTGTATCTGCTGTGACTAAGAAAATGATTGGCGAGAGCGTGGTCATGGCATGCGCAAATGCATACATAAGCCCAGTTAAGAAAGCGCCGCGGATTAATGGCAGAGTGACTAATCTAAATGTTCTAAAACCCGATGCTCCTAAAGATGCAGACGCTTCATCGATTGATGGATCAATTTGCTGCAGCGAAGCAATTCCTGAGCGTTGACCGGCGGGGCTTGAACGAATTACATAAACCATAACGATAACAATTGCGCCGCCTAAGATTGCGCCGCCACCTGATAATTGTGGAATTATTGTATAGCCAGCAATTCTTACCGCATCGTTATATGTAATTGCATACCCGATGCCAATTACAGTTCCAGGCACCGCGATTCCTAACATGCCAAGAAAGTCAAGTATCTGCGAACCTTGTTTGACACGCCTGATAACTAGCCATGCTATTAGCATTCCAACCATTCCTGCAATCGGCGTAGCAATCAAAGCCAAAATGACAGTGGTTTTTACTGAATCGCCACCAAATCCACTTAATACATATCGGAAATGTTCTAGCGTTAATGCATTATTAACGCCAATAATACTTGCAAAACTTCCCATTATCACCGTCAGATAAACCACTGCAATTAATATTGAAACAAACCACGTAATTGTTAATAGCAAATATTTTATTGGGCCAGATTTAATTGGATTTATTCGTCCCGTTGGTTTCCCAGTTACTGAAATTACGCTATTGCGTTGCGACCAAAACCGCTGAATTAAAAATACTAAAAGTGCTGGGATTAGAAGAAGTAAAGAGTACCCAGCAGCGCCAGGTATGTTGTAATCACCGTTAATTGAAATGTAAGCCCTTGACGCTAAAACCGTATACCCGCCACCGATTATTAATGGGTTTGCTAGGTCAGCAATGCTTTCAATAAAGAGCAGCAAGAAAGAGCCGGCAATTCCCGGAATTAATAATGGAACTGTAATTGATTTGAAAATCTTCCATCTGTTTGCGCCGAGTATTGACCCCGCTTCATCAAGTGCTGGATCAAGACTTTTCATCATGCCGAGAAGGTTCATGTAAGCGACTGGGAAGAAAGAAAGCGTTAATACAATTACTAAACCTGGATAACCATAAAGAGTTGGCCGCAATCCTAATAAGTCTCTAGTTATTAAACCACTACGGCCAAACAAAACAATTACCGCGGTGGCTAACGCAAATGGCGGCGAAATTATCGGAATTAAATTTATTACATGCAAAATTCGTTTGCCTTTAAATTCTATTCTGGTCTGAGTGTAAGCAAGAAAGAAGCCAAGTAAAGTTCCTAAAGTTCCGACTGTTAAGCCAAGTTTTAGAGTGTTTTTAACAATTTCTTGATCGACCAATGATTTAGGTAAGTCCGTGAAAATAACCCGCCCACCAGGATCCATTGCAAATTTAAAAATATTAGCTAGTGGCAGAAGAACTAGAAGAATTATTATGGCAATTACAAAAATTAACGCAATTTTTGTAAAGATATCAAACTTCGCATTTTTGCGATTTGATGCCATAAAATATGCCTTTCAAACCTTTAGTTAAAAAGGGGCCCGAAGAAATAAATCTTGGGGCCCCTTCTATTTAACTGCTTTGTTTCAGTTAACTACTTTGCTGATGAAGTTAGCGCAACTTCTGCATCAAAACGCTTTTTAAGCGCTGCAGCAGCAGTCCCGGCGGCTTCTACGTCATATTTTACAAGTGCTAGTTTTTTCAAATTAACCATATTGCGATTGGCTTTCGCATTTGAATTTGTTAGAACTTGGAATGACTGAGCCTTATCTGGTCCTAGATTTTGAGCTTCAGCTGATAGGGCAAAGTCAATATATGCCTTAGCAGCTAATGAGTTTTTAGCCCCCTTAACAAGCCCTACAGCTCCAACTTCATAACCAGTTCCTTCTGATGGGAATGAGACAACTACTGGGTTACCCAAAAGTTTCGCTGCGGTGCAATCGTGTGAGAACACAAGTCCTACTGCAACTTCACCACGTCCAAGTGGACCGGTTGGGCCAGCGCCGCTTCGAGTATAAGAAAGTACATTCTTATTTAATAATTTCATGTAATCAATCGCAGCGTTTTCACTGCCAAGACGAATTACTTGGGTATACAGCGCGGTGTAAGCAGTTCCTGATGTACCAGGGTGGGCCATCATGATATTGCCTTTAAGTTTTGAGTTTAATAAATCTGCCCAAGATGTTGGAGCTCTGAGTCCAAGTCGCTTCAATTCATTAGTGTTAGAGCAAAAACCAAGTGCGCCTGTATATACACCAGTCCAATATCCATCAGCATCTTGGTGCGCTGGAATTAACATGGCGCGGTTTGGTGACTTATAAGTATCTAGAACACCAGCAATACGGCCCGCAATATAAGTGTCGTTTGGTCCGCCATGCCAGATATCGAACTCTGGATTGTTTTTTGAGGCAATTAATCGAGTTAAGCCTTCGCCTGCAGATAATCTAACAAACTTAGTTGTGATCCCAGTTTTTTTCTGGAATGCAGTTGTCATTGTCGAACACCAAAGTTCTTGAGCGCCACAGAGCACATTTAGCGTTCCACTTAACTTACGGCCTTCGCCATAAACTAAGCTCTCATTTACTCTTGAACACAAGTAAGTGACTCCACCAATAGTTTTTACGCTACCTTCGAGTGCACAAGCTGCGCCTTTAAAGTCTGTCGCAGCATTCGCAGGAGCGATAAATGCCGCAACCAATGAAAGCACCAACGCAGAAACTGCACCGACCGAGATTAATTTAATTTTTTTCATTTTTACCTTTCTTACAACTTTGTAATAGCCAGATCGCAACGAGGGGTTGCTCTTAAGAAGTAAGATTACTGAAAAGTACTGCTGAATCCTAGTTATAACCTTTTAAAATGGCGTATCCTGCATTCATGAGTAGTGCTACCTTCGATAAAAGCCCAGAGCAACAAGCTGCTGAAGATAAGGAGAAAGGTTTGCGAACCCACGACATCCCAACTCCCGAAGCGCTAACTGAATTTATGAAAAAGGGTTGGGCGGAATCACCGCTAACCGGAATTGCACCTTCTCGTGCAATCAAGTTTTGCAAAGTTCGCCGAGAAAATCTTTCCAAGAAATTTGCCGGTGTGCGATTAGTATTTCCTTCTGGTTCGTTAAAAGTAAGAAGTAATGATTCTGACTATCGATTCCGTGCACACTCTGCTTATTCTTGGCTAACCGGGATAACAGCAAGTGATGCGGTTCCAGATTCTGTTCTCGTTATGGAACCAAATGGTTCTGGACACGATGCTCTTCTATTTATTCATCCTCGGTCACCTCGTAATACCGATGAGTTCTACCGAAATTCCAAACACGGTGAATTCTGGGTTGGACGTCGAATGACATTAGAAGAAACCCAAACAATGTACGGAATTAAAGTTGCCCAAATAGAAAGCATCGCTGAGTTCTTAGGTGATAAGACGGAAACTTTAGTAGTGCGCGAGCAAGATGCAAATATAGATAAGTTAGTCTTGGCGAACGCTCGTGAAGAAGAGTTTTTAAATGTGCTTTCAATGAGCCGTATGGTTAAAGATCAATATGAAATCGATGAAATGCAGAAAGCAATCGATGCAACCGCGCGTGGATTTTCGGATATGGTCCGAGTTTTTCCAGCAGCTACCGCAACACCACGAGGCGAGCGCGTAATCGAAGGTGCTTTCTTTGGCCGTGCTCGACTTGAAGGTAACGACATTGGTTATGACAGCATTGTCGCCGCGGGATCACATGCTTGCGTACTCCATTGGATTAAAAACGATGGCGATGTGAAGCCAGGCCAGATGATCTTGATTGATGCTGGCGTTGAAGTTGAATCTCATTACACCGCAGATATCACACGAACTTTGCCAGTAACCGGCAAATTTACCGCGGCCCAGAAGCAGATTTATATGATCGTTTATCGAGCACAACAAGCGGGAATCGCGGCAGTAAAGCCCGGTAATAGATTTAAGGACTTCCATGCTGCTTGTATGGAAGAGATTGCAAAAGGTGCTGCTGAATTAGGCGTCTTACCAATGTCGCCTGAAGAATCTTTAAAACCTGAAAATGGTTTGCATCGTAGATGGATGTTCCATGGTTCTGGCCATCATCTTGGAATCGATGTGCATGATTGCGCGCAAGCTCGTAAAAATCAATATGCAGATGCAATTTTAGAACCAGGAATGATTCTTACCGTTGAACCTGGTTTCTATATCCAACCTGATGACGAACTATTTCCACCTGAGTTCCGTGGTGTTGGAGTTCGCATTGAAGATGATGTTGTTGTTACTGAAACTGGATGTCGCGTTATGAGTAGTGGGCTCCCAAGACATCCTGATGAAATTGAAGCTTGGATGGCTAAGTTACTTAATTAGCCAATAATTTTTTCGGTACCAACTAAAACCCCAACACACGTGTGATCGTTTGCTGGATCAGAAGCGACCACGGTTACTACACCGTTACTAGTTGTCATAGTTACAGTTGCGCCGGAAATGTCGGAAACTTTCTTGTTTAGACAGAAATTCATCACTGAAATATCAGTTGCGGTTGCGCCCTTGACTGTCCAAGTTAGTAATCGGTTAGTTGAACCACCCGAGGATGGGCCGCCTGTAACAGAGGCAATCTGATAAGAATTTGTAATTCGTTTTGTAAAAATCATTACGCCTCCGCCGCGATCATCAAACCCGCCCATTGCAAAGAGTTCGGTGCCATCGGCTAAATCCAAACGTTCTGGGTCGCCAATTTGTTTGTAAGTTGTTGACGTTCCGTAAGTTGTGCCGTCACCAATTTTTGTTATTACACCAGTCGAGGAAGGCCACATCCATTCAACTTTGCCATCTTTATTAAGATAAATATTTGGGTTCGTTTCAACATCAACGGTGCCGCCATAAGACCTGCTTTGAACAGGGGTCCAGGTTTTCCCATCAGGAGATGTCGCTACACATGCCCAGCGTGCGAAAACTGGCCCAGTATTACCAACGCCGAATCCTTGTGCGTGCAATAACCAAGTGCCGTCCGAAAGTTTTACTATTGCGGGATCACCAAGGGGGCCCATCGCTGCGCCAGAAGTTGTAAGACATTTACTTGTATCTAGCCCCGGAATAGAAATTTCGGTAAAAGTTAGCCCATCCGAAGATTCCGCGTAATACATATAATCTTTCCCAGGTGAATGGCCCCAACCCCAAGCTTGATATCCGCCGCCAGTTTTTGGTAAAACTTCTACAGGTGAGGTGACTTGCATTCGCACGCCGGACTCAATCGTCCATGTTTTTCCACCATCTTTAGAAATTGCGGAATGAATGTAGTTATCGAAACCAGTTAATTTAGCTTGAGTTTCATTTCCGTTCTTAAAATAAACTCGAATATCTCCGGTGCTAGTTTGAACTAGCGCCGCATCTGACACATTCCCTAAACCATTTCCACTCGTTATAACACTCAAGTATGCCCACGTCGTTGTAACCAATGCTTGCGTAGTTGTTCCAGTTGTTCCAGTTGTTCCAGTTGTTCCGCCGCTATTGAATGGCTGCCATGTCCCATTTTGGCAAATCATCTCACCACCGTTGAGCGGAGCTTTCGCACCTTCAACTGTGCACTTACCATTTGGTTGAACCGCTCCACTATTCGTTGGTGTTGGTGTCGCACTTGGTGTTGGTGTCGCACTCTGAGTAGGGCTCGGTGTTGGTGAAGGAGTAGGTGTTGGTGAAGGAGTAGGTGTTGGTGAAGGAGTAGGTGTTTGCGTAACTGGAGTTGAAGCTGGTTTAGGGATTGTTACACCTTTACCCCAAACTAATTTCTTGCCAGATTTAATACAAGTAAAAATCTTGCCGCTAGCAGTTGCGGTTAGTCCAGCTTTGGTGCAAGTTGCGCCAGTTTTAGGAGTTGCCGCAATTGCTGGAGTTGTTAATCCAAAAACTAGCAAAGAGAGCATGGATAGCAAGGTTGGTATTGATTTAGAGGCTATCTTCATTAGTATAATTTAATTTTAAAATTACTTTAAGTCAACGTTTTGGCTTTTAAAAACTGGCTCCTAGAGCGGCCGCGCCAAACCCAAGAAAGAGATTTAACCCGAGGTTAGCCAAGAACTTTCGCCTTTCACCTCTGATTAGCTCTTGATCTAGCTCCAACGCTAACGCTGACCAGGTTGTAAACGCACCACAAAATCCCATCCCTAGAAAAGCGCCAGTTGCTTGATCGTTTGCTAAGAAAATTGGTAGTAGGAATGAACCAACGACATTAACCACTAATACTCCGGTGAAGAATTGTGATTTAGATTGGAATAATCGGACGATTAGAAATCTAAGTGGCGCTCCGATGGCAGAACCGAAAACAAATAGCAGCGATCTCATTTTTTAGCCTTTGGCCGCAGCGCTGTAAGTACTAACATACTTATTACCAACATTGCCGTTAAATAAATACTGGAAGTGACGATTGATTCTTCAGTTGAAATCAGAGCTAGCGAAGAGAATGTAGTAAAGCCGCCGGCAAACCCAGTTATCCAAAATAGTTGTTTCGCTTCAGTCGCTTTCATGCGATAAGCAGCTACTCCGGCTACTAATACGCCAAGAATGTTTACTATAAATACACCAATTAATGAACTGCCTACTATTTCGATTGTTTGCCATCTTGATACGGAACCAACTACCCCGCCAAGGGAGACAATAAGTAGATCGATTAAAATGTTAACGCTTCTTAATTATTTTTTGGGAAAACGCTACCCAAACTGCAAGTGTTAATCCGACCCAACGAAGCGCAAGTTTCATTCCATGCCTTCGCGTTTGCCAATCTTGGATCCCAACCACCGAATTGGATCGTACTTATTATCTACGACGCGCTCTTTCATAGGAATGATCGCGTTATCGGTGATGCGGATATGTTCTGGGCAAACCTCAGTACAGCATTTTGTAATGTTGCACATACCAAGACCGTGTTCTTCTTGCGCAGTGCGTTTACGGTTTCGTAACTGATCAAGTGGATGCATATCTAGCTCTGCAATTCGGATAAAGAATCTTGGACCGGCGAAAGATTTCTTATTCTCTTCGTGGTCGCGAATAACGTGGCAAGTATCTTGGCAAAGGAAGCATTCAATACATTTGCGGAATTCTTGGCTACGTTCCACATCGATTTGCGCCATACGTGCTTCGCCAGGTTTTAACTCTGCTGGATGCTCATATGCTGGAATTTCCATAGCTTTTTTGTAATTAAAGGAAACGTCGGTTACTAAATCTTTAATGACGGGGAATGCGCGTAACGGTGTGACTGTGATGGTTTCATCATCACCATAAGCAGCTACTTGAGTCATACATGCAAGGCGTGGTTTTCCGTTGATCTCCATAGAGCAAGATCCGCATTTACCAGCTTTGCAATTCCAGCGAACTGCAAGATCGCCCATCTGGGTTGCTTGTACGCGGTGAATAACATCGAGCACCACTTCACCTTCGTTAGCATCTACAACAACATCTTGTAAGCCGCCGTTATCTGCATCGCCTCGCCATATTCGAAGTTTTAATTTGCGAGCCATTATTTGGAACCGCCTTTCGCAACTTCTTCGGCTGTCATGTACTTCTCAAGTTCATGCACGTCGAAGAGATCGAATAGTTCTTTAGGGATCGCAGGAAGTGCTTGCTCGCGAACATTTACTTTGTTGCCGTCAAAACTTGAGATGTGGTTTACCTGGCGCCATTTGCTGTTCATGCCGGGGAAATCATCACGAGTATGCCCGCCGCGAGATTCTTCTCGCTTAATTGCAGATTTTGCCGTGCTTTCGGCAACTAACAACATATTGTCTAAATCAAAAGCAAGATGGAAGCCAGGGTTAAATTTGCGACCACCACTAACTGAAACATTCGCACTTCGCTCACGAATTGCGGCAATTTTTTCAATTGCATTTTTTAATTCTTCACCGGTGCGAATAATTCCAACTAAGTTATGTGTAACTTCTTGTAATTCAGCGTGTAGCGAATATGAATTTTCGCCACCGCTTCGACTAAATGGCGCCTCAATTCTTTCCGCCGCAGCTGTTATTGATGATTCACTAATTGGATTAGCTCCGCTCTTCTTTACATATTCGGATGCGCCCATTCCAGCGCGACGACCAAAGACCAAAAGATCAGAAAGAGAATTACCGCCGAGTCGATTTGAACCGTGCATTCCTCCAGCAACTTCACCCGCAGCGAATAAACCTGGGACTCCGACGGCAGCAGCAGTGTCTGGCTCAACTTCAACGCCACCCATTACGTAGTGACAAGTTGGGCCAACTTCCATTGCCTCTTTAGTTATATCTACTCCAGCTAATTCATAGAACTGGTGCCACATGGAAGGAAGGCGTTTTTTAATTATTTCGGCTGAAATTCGTTTTGAAACATCAAGAAATACACCACCGTGTTCGCTACCACGACCAGCTTTTACTTCTGAATTGATAGCGCGCGCTACTTCATCTCGCGGTAATAACTCTGGTGGGCGGCGGTTATTATCTTGATCGATATACCAACCATCAGCTTCTGTTTCATTATCGGCATATTTATCTTTGAATACATCTGGAATATACTTAAACATAAAGCGTTCGCCAAGATTGTTAGTGAGAATTCCACCTTCGCCGCGAACTGATTCAGTAACTAAAATTCCTCGAACTGATGGCGGCCAAACCATTCCAGTTGGATGGAATTGCAAAAATTCCATATCAACTAAATTAGCTCCCGCTTTAAGGGCAAGTGCGTGGCCATCGCCAGTACCTTCCCAAGAGTTTGATGTAATTTTAAAAGTTTTTCCAACGCCGCCAGTTGCAATAATTACTGCAGGTGCTTCAAATAAAACTTCAGCGCCAGATTCACGCCAGTATCCATATACTCCGGCAACTTTTCCGTTCTCTTTCATAATTTCAGTGATAGTTAATTCGGCAAAAACTTTAATGTAGCTTTCCATGTCGCCATGGTCTCGGCCATCTTTTTGTTGCAGCGCAACAATTTTCTGTTGCATGGTCCGAATTAACTCAAGACCGGTGCGGTCGCCAACGTGTGCAAGTCGTGGATATTCATGTCCACCAAAATTTCTTTGCGAGATCTTTCCTTCTTTAGTGCGATCAAATAGCGCGCCCCAAGTCTCTAGCTCCCAAACTCGATCTGGCGACTCTTTAGCGTGTAGCTCGGCCATTCGATAATGGTTAAGGAATTTTCCGCCGCGCATTGTGTCGCGAAAGTGCACCATCCAGTTATCGCCAGAATTTACGTTACCCATTGATGCAGCAGCGCCACCTTCAGCCATCACAGTATGAGCCTTGCCAAATAGCGATTTACAAATGATTGCTACCCGTAAACCAGCTTCGCGCGCTTCTACTGCAGCTCGAAGACCAGCTCCGCCAGCACCGATTACAACTACATCGTATTTATATCGTTCGAGGTTCGCCATTATCGATCTCTTTAAAAGAAGTAGAAATTGGTCCAGGCGCCCGATGCAACAGCGCGAATGTAAATATCGGCAAATGCCACACCAAATAATGAAATCCAAGCAAATGTTGGATGTTTATGATTTAAAACCGATACCCAACTCCATAATTTATAACGCACTGGATGCTTGGAGAAATGGCGCAATCTGCCACCGAGTGTGTGGCGACATGTGTGGCAAGAAAGTGAATAGAGCCAGAGTAAAATTGCGTTGTTTAACAGAACCAAGGTTCCGACGCTCATGTGGCCCCACTCGCCTTCGACATTTTTAAATGCCAAGAAAGCATCGTAAGTAAGTAGTACATTAAAAACTAATCCTGCGTAAAAAAACCAGCGGTGCCCATTTTGTAGAATAAGGGGCGCGCGAGTTTCGCCAGTGTATTTTGAATGTGGTTCTGCTACTGCACACGCAGGCGGCGACATCCAAAACGCTCGATAATAAGACTTGCGATAGTAGTAACAAGTCATTCGGAATCCAAGTGGAAAAATCAAAATAAATAATGAAGGCGAGATGCCGATTCCAAAATATTTATTGTTAAAAGGTTGACCTAGTAGTGATGTACCTTCGATGCATGAATTTGAGAGGCAAGGTGAATAAAACGGAGAGATGAGCGGCTCAACGAAATAATATTTATTCTCAAATGCTCGGAAAGTTGCATAAATTACAAAACTAAAAAGGACTCCAAATGTAATTGCTGGCTGTAACCACCATCGATCGGTCCGAAGCGTGCGCTCTTTAATGGCTGCGCGCGATTGAGAAAATACGCCAGTATCCATAGCTACGACTCCTCGTCCCAGTCCTAAAATCCCTGAGACCAGTTTCCTATTCACATGGAGATCGCGCTAGGTAGATTAAGCGTATTTACTTATGAAATCGAGCACATGACTGATAAAACTTAAAAAATGGCGGAGGGCGTGGGATTTGAACCCACGAAACTTTCGTTTGCCGGTTTTCAAGACCGGTGCACTCGGCCGCTATGCGAGCCCTCCGTGGAGAAACTTACCTTCTAAACGAGGCTCTTCAAAATTACGCGGGAAGTTCTAGTAACTCCTCGATAACGATTGCGACACCATCTTCTTGGTGTGGCAACGCAACTGACTTCGCATATTTTCGAGCATCTGGATGGCCATCGGCCATCGCCCAAGATCTACTTGTCCATGAAAGCATTGAAAAATCGTTTGGGTTATCGCCGAACGAAACGCAATCATCAGCGGTTAATTTTAATCGCTCCGCAATTTTTGCAAGCGTTGCGCCTTTACTAACACCGTGCGCAGAAATTTCTAATAAAGATTCTTTGGGATTTGAATGGGTAACGTTCACTAAATCGCCAACTTCTTTAGTTGCAATCGCCAACATCTCGTCTGAAGTAAATTCATAATCTGAACAACGTGCCAACATCTTCATCATTGGCTCAGTCATGGCCTCTTCAATTTTAGTTACACCTTTATTATCTATACCAACATCCCACTTTGGAATATAAGCAACTTCGCGGTGAAAATTATCGTGAGTTTCGACGGCAAATGAGATTGGTGGGATTGCCTTACGAAGTCGTTTTACAGTTTCTCTTTGAGCTTCGATTGGAATTAACCACTCTTCTAAAACTTTATGATTTTGAATATCAAAAAGTAGCGCGCCATTCCCACAGATCCCAGTTCCAAAACCAAATGCTTCTTTTATTTCTGGCATCCATCGAGGTGGTCTTCCAGTTACAAAATAGATGTGAATCCCCATTTCATGCGCTCGACGAAATGCTTTAATGGTCCGTTCAGTGATTGCGCCATAATGTGCAACCACAGTTCCGTCTAGATCGCTCGCAATTAATTTAGGTCGTTTTTGCAAACCGCTCAATTTTTCACCGGCAGAAATTTGTCGGTTCCTAAAAATGACTGCAGCGCTTTTGGAATTTTTACTGAGCTATCAGGTTGTTGATGGTTTTCTAATATCGCAACAATCATGCGCGGGATTGCCACCAAAGTGCCATTTAAAGTAGCAATTGCTTTTGTGCCTTTGGTATCTTTCATTCGGATGTTTAATCGGCGAGCTTGAAATTCAGTGCAATTAGAAGTGGAGGTAACTTCTCGATAAGTTCCTTGAGTGGGTATCCAAGCCTCACAATCAAATTTACGAGCGGCACTAGCGCCTAGATCACCAGAAGCTACATCAATAACTCGATAAGGAATTTCCATCGCGTTTAGAAAATCTTTTTCCCATTGCAAAATTCTTAAATGTTCAGCCTCGGCATCTTCTGGTTTGCAGAATGAAAACATTTCCACTTTATCAAATTGGTGCACCCGGATAATGCCACGGGTGTCCTTACCGTAGGTGCCAGCTTCGCGGCGGAAACAAGAAGAGTAGCCACTATAGCGAAGTGGTAATTTATTTGCCTCTAACGTTTCGTCCATGTGATACGCCGCAAGTGGGACTTCACTTGTTCCTACTAGATAAAAATCGTCTTCTTTGAGATGGAAAATGTTCTCTGCTGCTTGACCGAGGAAGCCAGTTCCTTCCATCGCTGCTGGTTTAACTAGTACTGGTGGAATAACTGGAGTAAATCCATTTTTGTTAGCACTTGCAATTGCATAGTTAACGAGCGCAAATTCCAACATTGCGCCCATTCCGGTTAAATAATAAAAGCGCGAACCTGAAACTTTTGCACCGCGCTCAACATCAATAGCGCCAAGGATTTTCCCAAGTTCGACGTGGTCTTTTGCTTCAAATCCTTCTTTTTTAAAATCGCGCGGCGTTCCAACTTCTTCAATAACTTTGAAATCTGCTTCACCTCCGACTGGCGCGAGCGGATCGATAAAATTAGATAAACCCATAAGAGTTTCTTTAGCTTTAACTTCCGCAGTGTTTTTTATGGCTTCGGCGTTCTTAACCGCCACAGAGAGAGTTTTGGCTTTCTCGAGCAGTACTGACTTTTCATCGCCTTTTGATGCGGCCACAGATTTCGAAATAGTGTTCTGCTCCGCTCTAAGCACTTCGAATTCAGTTAGAGCTGCACGTCGCAGATCATCAGTAGCAATTACTTCATCTACTAGATCTGGGTTTTCACCACGGGCGCTCTGAGATTTCTTCATTATCTCTGGGTTTTCGCGGAGTACCTTCAAATCAATCATGTTATGAGCCTACCTATTAAATCTTTTTTCCTTGGCGAACTTCGGTCAACCATGCCGAAGCGCTTTGGAAAGATTTATCTGTTGTGGATTTTGTTGTGGTTGGAGAAATTTTATCCGCACGCGGATACGAACCCAAGAATCTAACATCTTCACAAATTCGTCGCAGCCCCATAAGTACATCACCAACGCGTTCTTCGTTGATATGTCCTTCGGCATCAATTATGAAGTGATAGCTACCAAGTTCGCGTCCAGTTGGACGAGATTGAATAAAAGTTAAATTTACTCCACGAACTGAAAATTCAGTAAGGATTTCTAAAAGTGCACCTGCGTGATCTGCGCCGATAAAAGCTGCTAACGAAGTTCGGTCATGGCCAGTTTTTGCCGGGATTTTTCCAGGTTTGCCTACAAGTACAAATCGTGTAACCGCCGCTACGTTATCGCCAATGTCATCAGCAATTATTTCTAATCCATAATGCAATGCGGCGATTGGCGCCGCGATGGCGGCGTCATAATTTCCGTTAGCTAAACCTTCGGCTGCTGCTGCAGTAGAAGCCGTCGTAATTACTTCCGCACCAGGCATATTTTTTGCAATATACGCGCGGCATTGGGCTTCGGCGTGTGGATGGGTAGCAACGGAATTAATTCTTTTACTTTTATTCCCAGCGAGAACCATTAATGAAAAACTTACCGGAAGTGTAGTTTCTTGGAGTATCACAAGTGGTTCACCGATTGCTAATTCATCAAGCGTCCGAGCTACAACACCTTCAACAGAGTTTTCGATTGGGACAAGCGCAAACTCCGCCTTATTAGTTCTAACTGCTTCTAGCGCTGCAGTTACATTCGCGAACGGAATTAATTGGTCAGAACTCTTACTGATAGTTTTGAGCGCGGCTTCAGTGAATGTTCCGGCTGGACCAAGATAGGCATACGTACGCATTGGTTAAGAATACCCGAGTACATTCTTTGCTCGCGCCGGATTATCTGTAATTATCCCAGCAACACCGTTCCGTGCGCAGAACTCCATATCTTCCACTTCATTTACTGTCCAAACATAGATCTTCTTGCCGCGTTTATGTGCTAACTCAATTAATTCGGGTTTCGCTTTAAGAAGGTTAATATAAATGCCATAAATTTCTGCGGGTAGATATTTTATCTGTGGCGCTTTAGCAACTAAATAGACTGTTGTGAATTGCTTAGAAATTATAATTCTTTGAGTGGCAAAAAATGAAAACGACATTATATTAATATTGATGCCACTTTTCTTAATATCTGATTTTCGTTTTTTTAATTCTTGTAAAACTAATTTTTCTATTAAACCTTTAGTTGGTACTGGGTGTTTCGTCTCCACCAGCAAATCCCTTCTAGAATCAATAGAGATTTGTAACAATTCTGAAAATGTTATTGGTCTGCCTAGGTTTCCCTCGTCTTTAATCTCTAGCTTTAAAAGATCTTTCATCGGTGTTTTTGAAATCAACCATTGTTTGTCGGTAAGGCGATTAGTGTCGTCGTCGTGCCAGCAGATAATTTCTCGATCAGAAGTTAATTGCACATCACATTCGAAGCCGTCTGTGTTCTGTAAAATAGCACCGGCGTAGCTTTCGTAGGACTGCTCAGCAAAATCTGCACTAGCGCCACGATGCGCAAATATTTTTGGTCGCATCTACTCTTGTTAAGCGCAGGGAACCCTAGCGCCAGTTCCTATCTGTTAGTCGTCGCGTTAGGCTAGCCACATTAGGTTTTTCCATAACGTAACCTTATCGAGAGAAGTCGGAGAAAGTTTTGCGTAACTTCAACTTCTCTCCTGTGGTCGCAAGATCCGAACTTGGTTTAATCCGTGAAGGTAATGAGGATTCTGGATTTGTTTCGCAAAATTTGATTGCGGTTGCCGATGGTATGGGTGGCCATGCCGGTGGCGAAGTTGCTTCGAAAACTGCAATTAAAACTCTAGCTGCGTTGCAATCTTTGTTAGCAGCACCCGAGGTTGATTTGGATTCCAAAGAAGATTTATATCTAAATATGGTTCATGAGATGGATCGGGAAATCGCTGCAGTTTCTACAGCTAATTTAGAATTAGAAGGAATGGGCACAACGATTACTGCACTTGCCATTCTTAATGAAAATGTATCACTACTGCATGTTGGTGACTCGCGCTGTTACCGAATTCGTTCTGGAAATATTGAACAGATCAGCACTGACCACACTTTGGTGCAAGAATTGTTAAGCCAAGGGCGAATCACGCACGATGAGATTCCAGATCATCCGCAGCGCTCAATGCTTACACAAGCTTTGATGGGAAATGAAAACATCCAACCAGTGCTCATCGAGTATCCGGCTATTAACGGCGATATATACCTGCTTTGTAGCGATGGCCTTTCTGGGGTACTTTCAGATTTAGAAATTTTAAACATTGTAAAGCAGAACTCATTAGAAGTTGCTCTGGGTTTATTAATAGATGGTGCGTATAAGAAAGGCGCTCCAGATAATGTGACTGTGATTCTCGCTCAAGTAAGTGATTCGGTTGAAAAATTTAACGAAAAGTTTATTGGTGCCGCTAATGAATAAAAAACTTTTAGGTAACCGCTACGAATTAGGTGCAATGATCGGCACTGGTGGTATGGCTGATGTATATATCGCTGAAGATAAAAGATTATCTAGGCAAGTCGCGGTAAAAATATTGCGTAGTGATTTGGCGCGCGACCCATCTTTTATCGCTCGGTTTAAAAAAGAAGCGTTAGCCGCAGCTGGGTTAAACCACCCTGGAATAGTTTCAGTCTTTGACTCAGGCGAAGAAGTTAATGAAAGTCAGAATACTTCTTACATAGTTATGGAGTATGTGAAAGGCCATACTTTGCGCGCCATCTTGCAGAACGGAGATCGGCTCTCGTTTGATAGAGCAATCGAAATAACAGAAGGTGTTTTGGCCGCTCTAGATTATTCGCACCAACACGGAATAATCCACCGCGATATCAAACCCGGAAACATCATGCTAACCAAATCAGGCGCAGTCAAAGTGATGGATTTCGGTATCGCTAGGGCGCTCGATGATGTCGGAGCAACCATGACTAGTACTTGGAATGTTGTGGGAACTGCGCAATACCTTTCGCCTGAACAAGCAATTGGCGACCCAGCTGACTCCAGAAGCGATTTATATTCGGTTGGCTGTCTTTTTTACGAATTGATATCTGGTAGACCGCCATTTACCGGCGATACACCTGTAGCAATTGCCTACCAACATGTTTCGGGTGAAGTTACCCCCGCAACACAATTACAGCCAACTTTAAATTCGATGGTCGACAACTTTATTTCAGTTGCGCTAGCGAAGAATCCAGATGATCGATATCAAAGTGCAATCGCGATGTTGGATGATTTAAAGCGGTTGGCTCGCGGCGAAGCAATCACTCGGGAAATCCCAAGAACTAAAAAACCCGCTAAGCGATTAAAGGTGGTTTCGACTATTTCTGCAATTTTATTGGGGTTAGGTGTAATTGCTAATTTCACTATTTTTTCTAAAACTAACTCAACATTAAGCGCTGGTCTGCCAAACGTAGTGGGTTTAACTGAAGCACAAGCGCGCGAATTATTGGTTGGTTTCACAATCACAATTAATCGTGCGCGTGATCCCAGAATTCCAATAGATCGCGTGGTTTCACAACTACCGTTGGCAACTTCAAAAGTTTCAACCGGAAGCAGCGTCACTTTGACCTTATCCGATGGCCCAGGTGATGCCATTGTCCCAGTTGGTTTAATCGGGAAATCCTTGGAAGAGGCGCGGATACTTTTAGTTCAATCCGGTCTAGTTATATTGCGAACAAATCCAGTTGATTCAGAACAAGCACCGGGAACGGTTTTGAGTGTGGCGCCAAAATCTGGGGAGAACGTTAGGGCTGGTAGTGGTGTAGTTCTAGATATCGCGAGTGGAAATGTACAAGTTCCAAATCTTGTTGGGGTTAGTGAAATTCAAGCCCGCACATTATTAATACAGGCTGGATTCTTGGTAAAAATTGTTGATGCCACCGATGCGAGCCAACCTGTTGGTGTTGTGTTGGCGCAAGCGCCTGATGCTGGGTTGGTAAAAACCATTGGAAGTTCAGTAACCATCACAGTTAATAGAGTGGCTACGAACTAACCTCTTGCAACTATTGGATTAAAGCCCTCAGATCTTTTTCTTGCGTCTTGATCGCCACATTGGACTAACCAATTGCCGATAATTTGATAACCGTGTTCAGTTAAAATTGCTTCTGGATGAAATTGCACGCCCTCTATTGGGAGCGTTCTATGTTTTATCGCCATAATTATTCCAGATTCACTTTTTGCAGTAACTTCTAATTCTTGTGGTAACGAATTGCTTTTAATTATCAACGAGTGATACCTGGTAGCGGTAAAAGGTGAAGCGATGTTTTGGAGCACACCAGCATTGTTATGGGTCACTTCCGAAGTTTTTCCGTGCAACAACTCAGGTGCGCGTTCCACAATCCCACCGAAGGCAACTCCGATTGCCTGATGGCCCAAACAAACACCAAGAAGTGGTTTTCTCAATTCAGCGCATTTTTTTACAACTTTGATGCTTGCTCCGGCATCTTCTGGTGTTCCTGGGCCTGGCGAAATTAAGACTCCGTTGTAATTTTCGATTTCTGGGATATTAATTTGATCGTTGTTCAATACAGTGCAATCAGCACCTAAACGTTTTAAGTAGTCGACTAGGTTAAATACAAATGAGTCGAAGTTATTTACAACCAAGATCTTCATTTACACCCCTTCTGGCTATTTCTAACTGCTACCGCTACCCAAATCTAAAGATTCAGGTGTAATCTGACCCTATGCCTACATCAAAAGTCCGCAAGAAGAAGAAAGATAACTACATTCCAGCTGAGATATTGGAACAGGAATCTGGTCCGGCCGAAAGCCCGGCTTGGTTAGCCCCCGTAATGGTCGCCGCCTTTTTGCTTGGCTTGCTTTGGATTGTGGTCTTCTACGTCTCACAGACCGCCTATCCGATTCCAAATATCGGCGCCTGGAACATGTTGGTCGGTTTTGCATTTATTGGCGTGGGCTTCTCGCTCGCCACTAAATGGCGCTAATACTTATTTATTAATTACACCATTGTAATTCTCCACAGTGTGGATAAGGTTGTGTATAACTTTTAACGCTTTCTCGCGTTCTGTAAAACCCAAGTGACTGCTGCGCCGCCAAACAAGCCGCCTAGGTGTGCATGCCAATCAATTCCATTCATCATAAATCCGAGTGCAAAGTTAATTGCCACAATTGTCCCAATGCTTCGAAAATCTACACCCATTCGTTTTCCACCGACTGCCAGCGCGCCAAATAACCCGAAGATCGCACCAGAAGCTCCGATTGAATAAACATATGGTGAGTTAAATGTGATTGAAGTGATTGAGGCGGCTATTAGTGACCCGATAAAGATCGCAAGGTAGCGACTTTTACCAAAAAATGCTTCAACTGGTGAGCCCAACAAATGTAGTGAGTAAAGGTTAAAACCTAAGTGAAGTAGTCCGCCATGTAATAGCGCAACTGTAAGAATTCGGTAGTACTCGCCGTTTAGCACTGGATTTTTGGCTAATAACAGCGCGGCCTCATACCCGGGAATAATAATTTGTAGTAAATAGCTGCCAGCAATAATTACTAGGATTAAATTTGTTAACGAATCCGTTGCAAATCGTTTCACGTTAATAAATAGAAAATTAAATTAATGAAACAGAATTAATCTTTACCGCATCGATTGGTCGATCTTGTGCGCCAGTTGCGGTAGTTGCGATTAGATCAACAATTGCTCGACTTGCCACGTCAGTGACTTCGCCAAATATGCTGTGTTTGCGGTTCAACCAAGCGGTTGGGGCAACCGTGATAAAAAATTGTGAACCGTTGGTTCCTGGGCCGCTATTAGCCATTGCTAATAAATATGGGCGATCAAAATTTAATTCTGGGTGAAACTCATCAGCAAATTTATAACCTGGTCCGCCAGTTCCTTGGCCAAGTGGATCGCCGCCTTGAATCATGAAACCTTTGATGACGCGATGAAAAACAGTACCGTCATAAAGTTTTTCTGAAGTTTTATATCCAGTTCGTGGATCTACCCATTCGCGAGAACCGCTAGCAAGCTCCACAAAATTAGCTACAGTTTTTGGCGCATGGTTAGGAAATAAATCAACAACAATGTCACCTTTATTGGTGTGCAAAGTTGCTTTTGTGTTTGGTGTATTAGTCACGTGGAGACCAGGGGAATCGAACCCCTAACCCCCGCCTTGCAAAGGCGGTGCTCTACCAATTGAGCTAGGTCCCCAAACTGCATTAAGTACTTGCGTTCGGTAATTACTTTCGGTAAAACTATTTCCTAAAACTTTAAAATGCAAATCGTAAGAAACCTCGCAATTAGCGAGTGTGGGCCTAAGTGGACTCGAACCACTGACCTCTTCCTTATCAGGGAAGCGCTCTAACCAGGCTGAGCTATAGGCCCTTCGTTTCGCCCTGACTTGGATCAGTGCGAGGCGCAAGATTACCCGAACAATTGGTAGCGACCAAAAATCCGTTATTCCTCGCTTACTTTGGTTAACGAAACGACAGTAATGCCATCATTTAAATTCACCAAACGAACTCCCATTGTGTCACGTCCGGTTTCACGTACTTGTGAAACTTCAGTTCGCATAACGCTGCCACTCGATGTGATTGCAAGAATTTCATCAGTTTCATTAACAATTAAAGCCCCAACCAAAATACCGCGCGAGCTTTCATTAATTTTTGCGGCTTTAACACCAATTCCACCACGCCCTTGAGAGCGGTATTCGGTAAGTGGGGTTCGTTTTCCAAATCCGCCGTCTGTAGCAGTTAATACATATTGTTTTGCGGCTTCGCTGTATTTTGGAATCGACACCATTGTTAATAATTCGTCGTCTTTTCGGAACTTCATTCCAATTACACCAGTTGCAGAACGCCCCATTGGCCGCAACGAATCATCATCTGCAGTAAAACGAAGCGACATACCTTTTCTTGAGATTAATAAAATTTCATCGGTTGGAGTAATTGCGGAAGCAGATACGACTTCATCCCCTTCTCGAAGTGAAATAGCAATAAGTCCGCCGATCCGATTTGAGTCATACTCAACCAACGGACTTTTTTTAACAACACCACTTCTGGTAGCGATAACTAAATGCGGTAGCGATTGATAATCTCTAATTCCAATTACAGATGCGATGGTCTCGTCTGGTTTGAACGCTAGTAAGTTTGCAACATGCTGGCCACGTGCATCTCTGCCGGCGTCAGGTAATTCATGAACTTTTGCACGATAAACCCGACCTTGGTTTGTTAAAAAGAGCAACCAATCGTGGGTTGACGCAGTGAAAAAATGTTCAACTATGTCATCTTGTTTTAAAGAAGCACCACGAACACCTTTACCGCCACGTTTTTGGGCTCGGTATGCATCTGCTTTGGTTCGTTTTGAATAACCCCCGCGCGTAATGGTTACCACTACATCTTGGTCTGGGATTAAGTCTTCGACTGATAAATCAGTGTCACCTACGATAATTTGGGTACGACGATCGTCTCCATATTTTTCGGCAAGTTCAAGTAGTTCGTTTTTAATAATCGAACGTTGCTTGGTTGGGCTAACCAAAATTTCATTTAATTCCACAATGTCGGACATTAAACCGTCGTACTCGTCAATAATTTTTTGGCGCTCTAAGGCCGCAAGGCGGCGAAGTTGCATATCCAAAATTGCATTTGCTTGGATCTCATCAACTTCAAGAAGTTTCATTAAACCTTCACGCGCAGCATCAGAGTTAGCGCTGGCTCGGATTAGCGCAATTACAGCATCTAGTGCATCTAAGGCTTTAAGATAACCGCTCAAAATGTGGGCGCGTTTTTCTTTCTCGCTTAATCGGTATTTAGTTCTGCGGACAATCACTTCGATTTGGTGGTCGATGTAATACCGAACGAATTCATTTAATTTAAGGGTTCGTGGCACGCCATCCACCAGCGCTAACATGTTTGCGCCGAATGAGTCTTGTAGTTGGGTTTGTTTATAAAGATTATTAATTACAACTTTTGCAACCGCATCATTGCGCAGCACAACTACTAAGCGTTGGCCAAGTCGTTCATTACCTTCATCTCGAACATCCGCAATTCCTTTGATTTTCCCGTCTTTAACCAAATCCGCAATTTTCAGCGCTAAATTATCAGGGTTAACTTGGTATGGAAGTTCGGTTACAACCAAACAAGTTCGTTTATTGATCTCCTCAACTTCAATAACCGCGCGCATGATTATGGAACCGCGACCAGTTCGGTAAGCATCTTCAATGCCTTTGCGGCCAACAATTAAACCTTTGGTTGGAAAATCTGGACCTTTAACTATTTCTAGCATTGCAGTTAAGGAATCTTCTGGTGTGGCATCTGGATTATCCAAAGCCCATTGCACGGCACCGCAAATTTCGCGCAGATTATGTGGCGGAATATTGGTAGCCATACCAACTGCAATTCCGGCAGATCCGTTAATTAATAAATTTGGAAAACGACTTGGAAGCACAACAGGCTCTTGTGATCTACCGTCGTAATTAGAAACAAAATCAACCGTGTCTTCATCAATGTCCCGCATTATTTCCATGGCGAGTGAATCGAGTCGAGCTTCGGTGTAACGCATCGCTGCGGCTGGATCATTTCCAGGCGATCCGAAGTTTCCATTTCCATCAACAAGTGGGTAACGCAGCGACCAATGTTGGGCTAACCGAACTAAAGTGTCATAAATCGCGCCGTCACCATGTGGATGATAATTACCCATGACGTCACCAACGATGCGTGAAGATTTGTAGTAACCCTTATCTGGACGATAACCGGCGTCATACATTGCGTAAAGCACCCGGCGATGAACTGGCTTTAAACCATCTCGAATATCCGGGAGCGCACGGCCGACGATGACACTCATCGCATAATCGAGATAGGAACGTGCCATCTCGACTTGTAGATCTACTACCTCCACGCGATCGGTAACCGGTGCTTGCTCTTCCAATTTGTTCTCCTAGTTTCGTTTATTTAAATATCTAAGAAGCGAACATCTTTAGCGTTGCGTTGAATAAAATTACGACGTTGCTCAACATCTTCGCCCATTAATACTGAGAATAGATCGTCGGCTGCGGCTGCATCTTGCAAAGTTACTTGCATTAACACCCGGTGTGCTGGATCCATTGTGGTATCCCAAAGTTCTTTTGCAGGCATCTCACCTAAACCTTTAAAACGTTGGATACCGTCCTCTTTAGGTAATCGTTTTCCGGCGTCAAGCCCAATTTTAATTAAACCGTCTCGTTCTCTATCAGAAAATGCATATTGGACTGGTTCTTTCCCGCCCCATTTGATTTTATAAAGTGGTGGTTGTGCTAAATAAACAAAACCTTGTTCGATTAATGGCCGCATAAATCTAAATAATAAAGTTAGTAGAAGTGTGCGAATGTGTTGACCATCAACATCGGCATCTGCCATCAAAATTATTTTATGGTAACGAAGTTTTGCAACATCAAAATCCTCATGAATGCCAGTTCCAAGTGCAGTAATTAAAGCTTGTACTTCATTGTTTTGTAACACTCGATCAATGCGTGCTTTTTCAACGTTTAAAATTTTTCCGCGGATTGGAAGTACTGCTTGGTTTCTTGAATCTCGTCCACCTTTAGTTGAACCACCGGCCGAATCTCCTTCAACAATATAAAGTTCGCATTTTTCTGGTTCGGTCCATTGGCAATCTGCTAATTTTCCAGGCATCCCACGGCCCTCTAATAAGCCTTTACGGCTTCTAGATAAATCCCGAGCTTTACGGGCAGCCACTCGAGCCGCTGCGGCATCTATACATTTTCGAACAATTTCTTTTCCTTCAGTTGGGTTTCGTTCAAACCATGAACCTAGGTTGTCGTTTACTGATTTTTGAACGAAAGATTTCGCTTCGGTATTTCCTAATTTAGTTTTTGTTTGGCCTTCAAATTGTGGTTCGGCCATTTTTATCGACACTATCGCAGTTAAGCCTTCACGAATATCGTCTCCGGTAAGACGATCTTCTTTCTTTTTAATATAACCCCAATCCTCACTAAATTTATTTATTAATGAGGTCAGTGAAGTTCGAAATCCTTCTTCGTGGGTTCCGCCTTCTTGAGTGTTGATCGTGTTTGCGAATGTGTAGACTGACTCAGTAAATCCAGTATTCCATTGCATTGATATTTCAAGCGACATTTTTTGTTTAACATCCTCGCCGCCAAAAGAAATAATAGATTTGTGGCCTTCGCCTTTGGTTAAATTTAAATGCTTTACGAAATCAGAAATACCGCCTGGATAATTAAATTTAATAAATAACGGTTCGCCGTTTTCATCCACATGGCTCGGGCGTTCGTCTTTTAGAGAGAGTGTTAAACCTTTATTTAAGAAAGACATTTCACGGAACCGTGCCGATAGTGTCTCAAAAGAAAAATCAGTGGTTTCAAATATTTCTTCGGATGGCCAGAATGTAACTTGGGTTCCGGTTTTATCAGTGGTTTCACCTTTTTTAAGTGGGGCTTGTGGCACGCCTAGTTTGTAATTTTGATTCCATAAGAAGCCATCGCGTTTAACAACTACTTCTAAGTCTTGGCTAAGCGCATTTACTACTGAAATGCCAACGCCGTGTAAGCCGCCCGAAACTGAGTAACCGCCATCGCCAAATTTTCCGCCGGCGTGTAAAACTGTTAGAACAACCTCTAAAGCTGGTTTTTTTTCAATTGGGTGCATGTCGACTGGGATGCCACGTCCGTTATCGATTACTTGCACACCACCATTTGCCAAAAGCGTCACTGAAATTTCGTCGCAATAACCAGCAAGCGCTTCATCGACTGAGTTATCAACAATTTCATAAACTAAATGGTGTAGTCCGCGCTCTCCAGTGGAGCCGATGTACATGCCCGGCCGTTTGCGAACCGCTTCAAGCCCCTCAAGAACTGTGATCGCGCTAGCGTTGTACGCTTTTGCGCTCTCTTTTTTCGGGGTTTGGATTGGCACTAAAACACCTTTCGTTCTGGTTCGCCATACAGGTGGTTTAGGGCTCAAACCTGTTGTAGCCAAACCTCGTCAGTTTTAACCGGGGTTCAACCCGTAATCCTAGTGGGTTTTTGAAACTGTGATAGCCCAAAAAAGCCTTCTGCGGTGGATTAGGGCGTTTATTGAGCGAAAGGTGAGGTTCCCCTAATGGATGGTTAACCGTATGTGTCTCTTGGCCCTTTAGCTCCACGAATAGTGCGAAGCCCACGCTTCCAAGATGGTGTGTGTGGTCCAATTACAGCCAGTTCTTCAACTAAAGCCCCTGGTGCGCTTTCACGGAGTGTTTTTAAAAGATCGTTTGAAATTAACCGAAGTTGGGTTGCCCAAGCAGTCGATGAAGTTTGGATGGTTAATTTTCCTTCCAACAAAGTAATTGGAGTTGCGTGTTGTGCAATATCTTCGCCCACGACTTTTTCCCAATCGCTAAATAGATTTCCTTCTGCAATTCCTTGTCGCCAATCTCGGTTCGTGATAATTTCATTAAAAACTAAACTTAGTGGTTGGGGGTCGGAAATATTTATCCGTTCTTCTGAATCAATAATTCTCTTAGGTTTTTTTATTTGAGTTTTATAAGATCTAAAAAGTTCGCGGGCGATATCCCGTTTTGGTTTAGGTTCGCTCATAATTTCTCTATTGTTCCGGATTTAACTAAATACCGAACCCCGTTTAAATTTTTAGGAAGATCACTTTCAACAGCTACTGTAATAAATGTTTGTTCGGCTTCTTCCGCTAATTGCACTAGTTTTTCTCGACGTCTTTCGTCTAATTCAGAAAATACATCATCTAAAATTAAAATTGGTTTATTGCCTTCTTCTTTTAATAATTGAAATGAAGCTAATCTAAGTGCTAGCGCGATAGACCAAGATTCTCCATGGCTGGCATAACCTTTTACTTGATGATCTCCTAGTGATAGTAAAACATCGTCGCGATGCGGCCCTGCTAATGTGATACCGCGCTCCCGTTCTTGGTCTCTAACTTCTATAAGTTTGGCTTTTAGTAATATTTGGTTTGAGTCACGATTGTTCGAAAGGTTTTCGGTATTGGATTTATAATTAATTCCTGCTGGTTTTTTCTCAGCTAGGTTTTTGTATGCATTAATAAAATAGGGTTTTAGTAACGCTATTAACTCAATTCTGCTAGCTATAAGCTCTGAGCCAAATTTAATCAGATGTCCATCCCAAGGTTCTAAAGTTTGAATTGGAGCTCGACTTTTAAGTAAAGAATTTCGTTGTTTTAAAGCTCGTTCATAATCTGTTATAACCCCAGACATGCGTGGGCTTCTTTGGATTAATAGTTGGTCTATAAAGGCTCGGCGTTCACTTGGATCGCCTCGAACTAAATCCAAATCTTCCGGAGAGAAAGCTATTGCTTGGGTGATCCCAAGTATTTCTTTCTGGCTCCGAACTGGGTTTTGATTAATTTTTGCACGGTTTGCTTTATTTGAATTTATCTCTAACTCGATTAATTGGGTTCGGTCATCTTGTAAAACTTTTGCACGGATATATGCTTGTTCCGCGCCTAGTTTTATTAGTGGCACATCTTGTGAAACACGGTGAGAAGAAAGTAAAGATAAATACATGATTGCTTCAATAATATTAGTTTTGCCTTCGCCGTTCTCGCCAATAAAAATACTTTGTTTGGTTTTTAATGGTAATTCTAAAACCTTATAAGATCTAAAATCTTGTAAGGACAAGTGTGTTATGTGCACGGTGAATTAAGTTTGTAGAAGTTATGACGCGTAACGCATAGGCATTAACAAATACCGATAACTATCGGTTGTTGGGCCATCTTTCTCGTGTTTGCCAGACAACACCGCTGGTTTATTTGAACCAGTGAATGCGATATGAACAAATGGAGTTCCGACTGCATGTAACCCATCCATTAAAAAGGTTGGGTTGAAAGCAATATCAATAGCCTCACCGTTGTAAATAATGGTTAATTCTTCAGTTGCTTGCGCTTCTTCACCAGCGCCTGCTTCTAGTTGTAGTTTGGAATCACCAAACCGCAACCGAAGCGGCACGGTTTTGTCGGTTACTAACGCAACCCGTCGTACTGAATCTAAAAATGGTGCAACTTCTATAGTTGCTTGCGCAATGCTTTCATTTGGAAGTAGGTGTCGGTAAGGTGGGAAGGTTCCATCCAACATCCTTGATGTCATAGTTTTTGCTTCACTAGCAAAACCGACAAGTCTTTCGGTTGCGGTAATTGGTGCAACCGCTAATGAAACTTGAGTTACACCCACAAGAGATTTTGCGGCGTCGGCGAGTGTTCGTGCGCGCAATAAAGCGGAGGTTGCAATATCAGTGTTGTTTGGTTGCCATTGAATTTCGCGTACAGCTAACCGGTATCGATCGGTTGCGGCTAACGTGATGGTTTCTTTATTTATATCAACATGGATTCCAGTAAGGGTTGGGAGCGAATCATCTTTACCGGCCGCGATAGCTACCTGGTTAATTGCGGTTGCGAAAACATCACTAGCAATAAATCCGGAATTTTCTGGCATGGTGGGTAAGTTTGGATATTCATTTATTGGCAACGTTGGAAGTGTAAATTTTGCAGTGCCGGTTGTTAGTAATACTCGATTGTTATCTAATACAAATGAGACTGGTTTGTTTGGTAGAGATCTAGCTATCTCAGCTAACAACCGTCCTGGTACTAAAACTTTTCCTTTTTCTTTTATATCTGCATTAAATGAAGATTTTGCGGCGGTTTCTAAGTCAGAGGCAGAGAGTGTTACTTCATTATTTACATCAATAACAATTCCTAATAACGCCGTCATTATTGGCCGGGAGGAAAGGCTCCGTGAAACCCAATTAACACTCTCTGTTAATACATTGCTTTCAACTGTGAACTTCATAAAGCAAACCTAATGTGCGAAGGTGGTTCGCGCACAACCCTTTCCTTGTATATAAAGATATTCGTAGTAACCAGAGCGATTTCTGTGGGTAACCCCAATAACCGCAGGTCAACCAAGATATCCTCACTGTTTTTACCTGTGGGTTGTAGGTGGATAAAAAGTGGATAACTATGCCGAAGCGGTATCTTCGAAACACACCCACTCAATTCACCCACCCAATAACTGTAGTTATCCACAGTTATCCACAAGTTACCCCCAGGTTGGGGGTGTGCAGAGTTACCCCCGCGATTGTTGTTTAATCCGGTTAGTTAGTTCTGTAACCTGATTAAAAATAGAACGGCGCTCGGCCATTAATTGTCGAATTTTCCGATCAGCATGCATAACTGTGGTGTGGTCACGGCCACCAAAAGCTTGTCCGATTTTAGGAAGCGAAAGTTCAGTTAATTCCCGACATAAGTACATTGCGATTTGGCGGGCATTAACCAAAACTCGGGATCTGGAGCTGCCACATAAATCCTCAACACTAAGGCTGAAATAAGCCGCAGTTTGGGCCATGATCGTCGCTCCGGTTATTTCTGGGCCACCCTCACTAGCAATTAAATCTTTTAACACAATTTCCGCAAGTGAAAGATCAACACCTTGCCGATTCAAACTAGCAAAAGCTGTCACACGAATTAACGCACCTTCCAACTCACGAATATTTGTTGAAATTTTGCTAGCGATATATTCCAACACATCATCCGGCGCATTTAATTTATCTTGCGCGGCTTTTTTCCGAAGAATTGCAATTCTAGTTTCTAACTCCGGCGGTTGGATATCTGTAATTAAACCCCACTCAAATCGGCTACGTAACCGATCTTCCAAAGTTGTTAATTGTTTCGGTGCCCGGTCGCTTGAAATTACAATTTGTTTATTAGCGTTGTATAAAGTATTAAATGTGTGGAAAAACTCTTCTTGGGTTCGCTCTTTATTTTCTAAAAATTGGATATCGTCAACCAATAAAATATCTAAATCACGGTAACGGCGTTGGAAGACAGAAGCCTTATCATCACGGATCGAGTTAATAAAATCATTTGTAAATTCTTCACTAGAAACATAACGAACTCGAAGCCCACCATATAATTCTTTAGCGTAGGCGCCAATTGCATGTAATAAATGGGTTTTTCCCAACCCAGATTCACCGTAAATAAATAGCGGGTTATAAGCTTTTGCTGGCGCTTCTGCTACTGCAACAGCAGCCGCGTGCGCGAACCGGTTTGATGCACCAATCACAAAACTTTCAAAAATATACCTAGGGTTTAATTGTGATTGTTCGTTAGTTTTACTTGGGGTGGCATCAGTACGCCCAGTTCCAGCGCGAGGTTTTACCGGATCCAAATCAATCTCGATTTCTAACGGTTGAATCAAATCCAAATTTTCCAACTCTTCATCCACAGTTACAGCGATGCTGATTCGTTCACCAGTTTCATTTGAAAGAGTTTCATTTAAAACTACCCGGAGCCGGCTCTCTAAAACATCTTTAGCAAAAACATTCGGCGCAGCAAGTAATAAATTTGATCCACCATCACTTTTAATTAATCCAAGGGGTTTTGTAAGTGTTAAGAACGCTCGGTGTTGCGGTGCGTCGGTTGATACTTTTTCAATCACAGCACCCCATAAAGATTTAAGGTCTAATTCCACCTCTTGGCCTGTGCTTTGATTTGTGACCAACACTTAGCTACCTCGGTATCCACATAGTTATCCACAGGCTGTGGTCTAAACCCAACCTTTACCCTTTATTAACCCTCAAAAACCACCCTTTTTAGTAGTTCCTGTGGATAGAGCCGAAAACTAGAGGGGAAACTGAATAATAGCAAGTGGTTATCCACATCAATATTAAGGATCTGACCGAAACGCCCCAGTTTGACCATAGTTATCCACGACCTTTACCGTTACCCCCTGCTGTGGCCCCAAAAAAGGTCGGTGCATTTCGACCCGCTTGGAGTGGACGAAAGTCAGAAACTTTAGAGCTTTAAATTATCAAAGGAGCAAAAAATGACAAAGCGCACTTTTCAGCCGAACAATCGTCGGCGCGCAAAAAAGCATGGTTTCCGTGCACGTATGGCAACCCGTGGTGGTCGCGCAGTTCTAGCTGCTCGCCGTGCCAAAGGTCGCGTTCGCATCTCTGCATCCGCGTAACTCGTGCTTGCGTCATTAAACCGACTCACATCTAGCACCGACTTCGCTCGCACTACTAAATCCGGGGCTAGAGTTTCCACACGAACGCTCGCTGGTTACATTATTGCTGAGCCTTCGCTAGTTGAAACAAAAATAGGTTTTATTGTTTCTAAATCAATCGGCGGCTCAGTTTCGCGTCACCGAGTAACTCGTCAACTTCGTCATCTTTCCAAAGAACAATTTCATTTACTTCCCCAAAAATCATTAGTTGTCGTCCGTGCTATCCAAAATACTAAAGACTATTCAAACGACACAACGCAGTTGTTTAATAAATTATCTGAGAAGTTCAAACCGAGTTCGGTGGTGAAATGAAACGCTCATTAATTTTTTTAATCACTGGTTACCAAAAATGGATCTCGCCAGCATTTGCGCCGCGCTGTAAGTACTACCCCTCTTGCTCAACCTACACAATGAACGCAATCCAACAATTTGGCGTTAAAGGTTTCATTTTAACGTTATGGCGATTTGTTCGGTGTAACCCATGGTCACACGGCGGCGTCGATTACGTACCAACCAATTTCACTTTTAAAACACACCACGAAAACCCAGCAAAAAACCTTGATTTATCAAGAGAATCAGTAGGAGTTAACTAATGGGATCAATTCTAAATCCACTTTACACTGCGGTATCTGCGGTGATTATGGCTATCCATAAGGTGTTAAGCCCAATTTTTGGAACTGACAGTGGTGTTACTTGGACGCTCGCAATTGTCGGTTTAGTTATTTTAATCCGTATTATTCTAATTCCGTTGTTTGTAAAGCAAATTAAAAGTCAGCGCGCTCTCACCGCGCTACAACCACACATGAAGGCGATTCAAACAAAACATAAAGATGACCGCCAAAAACAATCTGAAGAGATGATGAAGCTTTATAAAGAACATAAAACAAACCCATTAGCTTCTTGCTTTCCAATACTCGCACAAGCCCCAATTTTCTTTGCACTCTTTACAGTGTTAAACGGAATTGGGAAAAATCCCCCACAAAAACATGGCGTACTAACCCAAGACGATGTGGTATCTGCGGCCGCTGCCAAATTCTTTGGCGCCCCAATCTCACAAACATTTTTAGGATCGGATATCACGACCGTTAAAGTTGTTACTGTTATTTTAATTGCTTTCATGTCGGCAACTACATTCACAACCCAAAAACAGTTGATGACAAAAGGCATGCCAAAGATGTCAACCCAAAACAATATGATGTTGCAACAACAAAAAATTATGCTGTACTTATTCCCATTAATATTTGCAGTATCTGGTGTTAATTTTCCAGTCGGAGTTTTAATTTATTGGTCGACCACTAACTTGTGGACTTGGGGTCAACAGTTCTATGTAATTAAACGAAACCCAACACCTGGATCGCCGGCATATGAAGAGTTACAAGCAAAAAAAGCTAAAAAATCTGGAATTGCCCCAACCGAAGAGATTGGCGGCGGGGTAGCGGTCGAGGAACCTAAGAGCCAACGGCAGCAGCCAAAACGAAGCAATAAAAAGAAGAAGCGTAAGTAAAGCGACAAATAGTACAAAAACTATCAAATCGCCCATCAGATTTAGTACCTAACGAAAGGCAAGAAAATGAGCCCAAAAAAGAGCGAAGCAGTAACAGAGGTTGTAGAAGTAGTTGAAAAGAAGAGCGAAAAAACTCTAGCTGCGCGCCTTGAGGAAGAGGGCGATGTTGCGGCTGACTACCTAGAGGGTTTGCTAGATATTGCCGACCTCGATGGCGATATTGAAATCGGGATGGAGAATGACCGAGCCACTCTTTCGATTGAAGGTGGCGAGTTAAACCACCTCGTTGGCCGAGAAGGCGAAGTATTGGACTCAATTCAAGAGCTAACCCGGTTAGCTGTCCAAACCGCTACTGGCGAACGCTCTCGCTTAATGCTCGATATTGATGGCTTCCGCGTCAACAAAAAAGAAACCTTGGCCGAACTAGCGCTAAAGATCGCCGAAGAGGTCAAAGCTTCTGGTGAGTCAGTCAAACTTGCTCCCATGAACGCATTTGAGCGAAAAGTCATCCACGACACCATTCAAAAGACTGGGTTAAGCAGCGAATCCGAAGGCGAAGACCCAGATCGTTGCGTGGTAGTCCTTCCCGCTTGAGCGTTTCACGTGAAACTTTAACTCAGACCTATTTCCCAAAAAAGGGTCCCGAGTTAGCCCGTTACGCCGAACTCCTAGAAACCGTGGCGGTTGAGCGCGGAATCATTGGTCCAAGCGAGGGGCCAAAAGTTTGGGAGCGCCATATTGAAAACTGCGTCCCAATAACCACCCTTTTTACCGAAGGCGCAACCGTTGGGGATATTGGCTCCGGCGCAGGGCTTCCTGGAATCGTGATCGCCCTAGCCCGGCCAGATTTAAAAATAACCCTGATCGAACCACTGCAACGTCGGGTCGATTTTTTAAACGAGGTCATCGCCGAGCTTGGATTAGATGTAACCGTTCACCGCGGTAAGGCCAATTCCTTGACCAAACCCTTCCATTATGTAATCGCCCGTGCAGTCGCACCCCTTGCCCGGTTAATTCCATCCACTTGGCACCTGGTTCGACCCAATGGTGCACTTTTGGCGATCAAAGGGGAGTCAGCGGCGGCGGAATTGAGCGCAGCGCTCCTACCAAAAGGCGCGACCGCACGAATTATTGAGTTAAATATCGGAGAACTGCCCGTCAGCCGCATAGTTGAGGTCATAAAGGCTGGTTAACTACCGCCGTGACTGATTCACGTGAAACAAATTCCGAAAAACGCGTAATCGGAATCAAGCGCCTCAAAGAACCGATGCCAAAACCGATTAAAACTCGGATTTTTACGGTAGCCAACCAGAAAGGCGGGGTCGGCAAAACTACCTCCGCGGTCAATATCGCTGCCGCACTTTCAATGGGCGGCCTCCGCACTTTAGTAATCGACTTAGATCCGCAAGGAAATGCAAGCACCGCGTTTTCAATTGCGCGCGATGATGTTGCTGGAATGTTTGAAGTAATTACCCGCGATCTTCCAATGAGTGAAATTGTAATTAAAGTCGGTGGCTATCCGCATCTTGAATGCGCACCAGCAACACAATCGTTAGCAAACGCAGAAGTAGAACTCGTTCCAATGGTTGCGCGCGAACTTAGATTAAAAAAAGCGCTACAAACTTTCTTATTAGAACGCG
>BJFY01000013.1 GCA_014190155.1 Actinomycetes bacterium
AGTGGGGCGAGTCGGGCTCGAACCGACGACGACCGGATTATGAGTCCGGGGCTCTAACCAACTGAGCTACCGCCCCTTGCAGGAACTGAAGTTTAAGGGATATTAATCGATTCAATATCCTTTGGAGAAACGCCACAGCAGCCGCCAATAATTTGTGCGCCTGAATCAATCCATTCCGCAATCAAATCCGGGGAGAAGCTGCCAGAAGTAGGACCGCTCCATTCTTTGCGGTTTGCATCCCACTCTCGACCAGCATTTGGATAGACGATGTAAGGCAACTTTGAATTACCTGCCTTAAGTAGATCATTAATTAAGTTTGGTGCGGTGCAATTAACCCCAACTGCAAAGGCATCTTTATGGGAATTCACTAACTCTGTTGCTTCGCTAAATTCTTGACCAGCATTAGTTTTGTAATTGGAATTGCAAGAATAAGAGACCCAAAAAGGAATTCCTGAATTGAACTCGGAAATTAACTCTAGAAGCACTTCTACTTCTTGCATATCTGGCATAGTTTCTAAAGCTAAATAATCTGGCTCGGTAGAAATTAGTATTTCTAATCTACGTTCGTGAAATTCCCGCAATTTGGAATTAGAGACGCCGTAACGACCGCGATATTCCGAGCCATCTGTAAGCGCCGCTCCGTAAGGCCCAACGCTTGCTGCAACTTTTGCATTTCCATCTGCCGCAGATTTCGCTAACTCAGTAGATAAAGTAAGTGCCAATGTAACTTCAGAATCGCTCCAGCCACGTTCTTTACAACCGGAAAATGAAATTTGATAAGCGGATGTGATAATTATTTCAGCGCCAACATCTACAAAAGCTCTATGAGCGCGCTCAATAGCCTTTGGATTAGATCTAAGTAATTCGCCAGTCCATAGTGAGGTATTTAAATTAAGCCCAAGACCTTCAAGTGCTGTGGAAAGGCCACCATCCAACTTAAGCGACCTATTCATTTTACTCGTTTCAATAGAAAATATAAAAATCTCAATTAAAAGGCAATTATACAGTTATCATTAGCTCTCATTCCAAAATTCACAAGTCTGGAGCGAAAAATATGGCTGGCCAACTTCAAGGCAAACGTGCATTTATTACTGGTTCGTTTCAAGGGGTTGGATTGGGTATAGCAACTGTTTTTGCAAGAGAAGGTGCTGCGCTCGTATTGCATGGTTTGGGCGAGCAATCAGTAATCGATAGCGCGGTCGCACAAGTTAAGGCAGCTGGATCTCCAAAAGTTGAAACGTATGTTTCGGATTTGCGAGATGTTTCTGCTACTGAAAACTTAATTAAAGAGATTTTAAAAAATGGCGAAATAGATATTTTGGTAAATAACGCAGGAATTCAACATGTGGCTCCAACAGTTGATATGCCACGTGAAAAGTGGGATGACATTATTGCTGTTAATTTAACTTCATATTTCGACACGATGCGTCTACTGCTGCCACAGATGGCAGCTCGAGGACATGGCCGGGTAATTAATATTTCATCTGTTCATGGAATAGTGGCTTCAGTTAATAAAGCGCCTTATGTTGCAGCAAAACATGGCGTGGTCGGATTAACTCGGGTTGCGGCGCTAGAACATGCAAATATTGGTAATCGTGAAAATGGTGGCTTAACGATTAATGCGATCTGTCCGGGTTGGGTTGAAACAACTTTAATTGAGCCGCAAATTCAAGAGCGAGCGGCGCTGTATAACGGTGATCGCGATGCCGGTGTTGCCGACATTCTTAGAGAGAAACAGCCAAGCATGCGCATGTCTAAGACTTCCGATATTGGCGAATTGGCGCTCTGGTTATGCAATAAAGCGGCACATAACATCACCGGAACTGCATCTCCCATAGATGGCGGTTGGTCTGCGCAATAATTAAGAAATGAAACGCTTCCCCGCGCTAATCGCGCTATTTTTTCTTTTTACAAGTTCTGCTTCTGCTGCTCCAATCTATACATTTCCAGTGGCTGATTGCGCTGTTAAGTATGTCCGTTCACATCATGATTATCCGGCAACCGATATTTTAGCGAAGAAGGGTTGCGCTTTTGTTTCACCAATAAATGGCGTAATTGAAGATGCAATTCGGGTAGATAAATGGAGTGGTAAAACAAATTTAGGGCAAGACCGCGGTGGGCTTGCGATTTCTATTATTGGTGATGATGGCGTTCGATATTACGGATCACATCTTTCAAAAGTATTGCCTGAAATAATTTCCGGGCTAAGAGTTACATCAGGGCAAAAACTTGGCGAAGTCGGCGCATCTGGTAGCGCTAAAGGGACTGCGCCACATTTACATTTTGGGATCTCGTATCCAAGTAAAGCTGGTGATTGGAAGATTAGAAGAGGCGTCGTCTACCCATGGAAGTATTTGGATTCATGGAAAATTGGCGAAGATAAATCACCAGTTGCAGAAGTTTTAAAAGCTCAAGCGAAAGTTAAATAAAAAAGCCCCAGATTTCTCTGGGGCTTTAATATAACTAGTTAGTGTAATTAGTTAGCTGTAACTGCGTCAGCCTGAGGACCCTTAGGACCTTGGACTACTTCGAAAGTTACTGACTGACCCTCTTCAAGAGACTTGTAGCCATTGCCTTGAATTGCAGAGTAGTGAACGAATACATCTTGTCCGCCACCATCTACAGCAATGAAACCAAAACCTTTTTCTGAGTTGAACCACTTAACTGTGCCTGTTGCCATTTAGCTTTCCTTCGGTACATGGGGGACATTCGTGAATTCCACGAACGCCAGTCTTTCCGTTCTACAGCGATACCGATCTGAGCTTCTCTTCAAATCCACTTGAGTTTCCTCGAGGCGGATCCAAACAGTTCTTGCCAGCAAGCGGGTACTGATAAGCGTTGGACTAAGGGAAAGCGTACTCTGAAAAGTTCCTGATAGAAAATGGCGATATTGCGTTTTTTTCACCATGAGATTACGCTCAGATTTACTTAATTAGGTGGGCTGGGGAAGGTGCATCTAACTAAGTACGCAACTTAGTAGGTGCTCCTTTTAGAGGAGCTCGCATGATCACGCTTTCGCCAATCCATTTGGGTATTACTCATGGCAAATTAACCATTCACTCTGCACCGAAATCGTTATGTTCGCATATCGATTGGTCGCTCGCGGAGGTACTTGGCGTTCCAATTAAAAATGATTGGAAATTGCAACCGTTATTGTCTGGAACTTTTCAATGTTCGTTGAATTGGCAGGCAAAGAATGGAAGTGCAGCGCGAATGGCGACTTCGCTAGCTGGTTGGAATTATCTTCGTTTCGAAATTAGACAAGATGCAGCGCTTGGAAGCGATGGCGATTACTTCCGATTTACACCAAATCTAAAATTGCATCGTGCCACTATTGGGCCATCAGGGGATGTAATGATTAACGAAAATCAGATTACTGCCGCTATCTCTCAACTAGATTCCGAAGAGCTGGCCGAAAAACTGGAAAATATTCTTGGAACTTGCTGGGATCGCGAACTTGAACCGTTTCGAATTGCGATGGGTGATGGTTCGGAAGAATTAATTGATAGAATTTCGGTATGAATCTAAATATCGAACGTAACCGCTTAATAGCGCTGATAGCTGCTGCCGCAATATTAGCCGCCGCAATTGGCGCCGGATTAGCAAAAGTTGGAAGTGGTTTTGCAACTCGCGCTGGAGATGGCATCTCCGTTACTGGAAGTTCAAAGGTGAGCGCAACCTCGGATAAAGTTGTTTGGACACTTTCATCACAAGAATCTGCGCAAACTCAATCAGCTTCAGTAAAAAAAGTTGAAGCGGGGATTATTGCGTTACAAGATTATTTAATTAAAGGTGGGGTTCCGGCAGATGCGATTTCACTCGGTGCGGTTTCAACTTACCCAAATAATGAATATGTAAATGGCAATCCCACCGGCAGAGTAATTAGCTACCAAGGTTCTCGAACACTTACGGTACGAAGCGCAGATGTTGAATTGGTTAAGAAACTTAGCGATGGCATTGGATCTTTACTTCAAACCGGGGTAAATGTCTCTAACTACGGTCCAAGTTTTTATGTCTCAAACCTTGCCGAACTGCGTCCTGATTTATTGGCGCAAGCGATGAAAGATGCCAAGCTTCGAGCTGAAGCGATCATGGCTGCAACCGGTGGAAAAGTTGGCTCGGTAATTGCAGTTAAGAGCGGACCTACCCAAGTTACATCACCCGATTCAACCGATACTGCGGCTGGTGGGTACTACGACACTTCAACTATTGAAAAAACTATTTCAATTACGGTAACGGTGGCTTTTAAAACAAAGTAACTTATAACGGAATATTGCCATGAGCCCCGCGTAACTGTGGGGCTTTTGCAATTGCCTGGGCGATTGCGCTACGAGTTAAATTAGGTTGAATTATTTCATCAACTACGCCAATTTCAATGGCACGTTCCACACCGCCAGAAATTTTTTCGTGCTCAGCCGCTAATTCAAGTTCCATCGCTTCGCGTTGGTCATCAGGAACATCGGCCAAAATTCTGCGATGGAGCACTCGAATCGCTGCTACCGCTCCCATAACTGCAACTTCAGCGGTCGGCCAAGCAAATACTTTAGTTGCGCCAAGTGATCTGGAATTCATAGCAATATATGCGCCGCCATATGCTTTGCGTGTAACTAGAGTTACGCGAGGAACTACGGCTTCGCCAAATGCATGGAGCAATTTTGCGCCACGGCGTACAACGCCATCCCATTCTTGACCAACACCGGGAAGGTAGCCAGGTACGTCAACCAATACAACTAGTGGAATCCCAAACGAATCACAGAGTCGGACAAAGCGAGCTGCTTTTTCCGCAGATGATGAATCTAAACAACCACCAAGTCGAAGTGGATTATTTGCGACAACACCAACGGTTCGACCACCAAGGCGGCCAAGTGCAATCGTGATATTTGGCGCCCATTTTGGGAAAAGCTCTTGAGATTCTGAATCTTTATCTAATAAACCTGCAATCAGCGGATGCACGTCATAGGCACGTTTTCCAGATTCTGGTAATAGTTTAGCTAAATCAAGTTCTGGAATTTCGCTTGCAATTTTGCCTTGATCTCCGAAAAGTGATGTTAATTTTCGGATCGCTTTGTAAGATTCAATTTCAGTTTCGGCGACTATATGTACAACACCGCTGCGTCGACCATGTGGTTCTGGTCCACCAAGACGGGCCATATCTACATTTTCACCAGTAACGCTACGAACTACATCTGGGCCGGTTACAAATATTCGGCCTTCAGGTGCGAGCACAACCACATCGGTAAGTGATGGACCATATGCGCCGCCACCAGCAGCTGGTCCTACTACTAATGAAAATTGTGGAATTTTTCCGCTGGCTTGAATCATCGCTTGAAAAACTCGACCAAATGCATCTAATGACAGCACGCCCTCACGTAATCGCGCGCCGCCCGAGTGCCATATTCCAACAATTGGCGTGTTCTGCTTGCGAGCATATTCATATGCTCCGCAGATAACTTTGGCGCCATCGTTTCCCATCGCGCCACCTTGAATTGTGGCATCGCAGGCAAAAACTGTTACCGCAACGCCGTCAACGGTGCCATGGGCTGCCAACATTCCAGATTTATTTTTTTCGGAAAGTGCTTTGAAAGTTCCAGAATCTAAAATTTGTTCAATTCTTGATTGTGGATCACGTGGATCAATCGCCGCTTCGATCACTTACTTGCCTTCATAAGATTTAACAGCGAGCACAACGTTATGCCCACCGAAACCAAATGAATCATTAAGCGCTGCAATCGGTCCGGCTGGCAATGGCCTAGCAACATTCATTACAACATCTAGCTTTACAGCGGGATCTAACTCATCAACATTTATTGTTGGAGGAGCTAGGCGATGATGCAGTGCGAGTACCACAAAGATCGCTTCGATAGCACCTGCGCCACCAAGTAAGTGTCCAGTCATTGATTTTGTTGCAGATACAGTCACATGTGAAATCTCATCACCGAATGCACCAACTAAAGCGGAAGCCTCTGCGACATCGCCAGCGGGTGTGGAAGTGGCGTGTGCATTTAAGTGCACAATATCTTTAGTAGTTAAGCCGGCATCGGCAAGTGCAATTTCAATAGCGCGTTTAACGCCGCTGCCTTCAGGATCCGGCGCAGCTATGTGATAACCATCTGAAGTTAAACCTTGTCCCGCAATCTCAGCATAAATTTTTGCACCGCGTGCGATTGCATGTTCATACTCTTCTAGGACTAATACACCGCCACCTTCACCAAGCACAAAACCATCACGATTAATATCGTATGGTCGAGATGCTTTTTCGGGTTCATCATTGCGAGTCGAAAGTGCTTTCATGGAAGCGAAACCAGCCATTGGGAGCGCATGTATTGCCGCTTCAACGCCACCAGCCAACACAACATCAGCGCGGTTATTTCGAATCATCTCGAGTGCATAGCCGATTGCTTCAGCGCCAGATGCACATGCGCTAACTGGAGTATGCACGCCAGCTTTTGCGCCAAGTTCAAGACCAACATTTGCCGCAGGTCCATTTGGCATCAACATTGGCACCGTATGTGGACTAATCAACCTTGCGCCTTTAGTTTTTAAAACATCGAATGCATCAAGGAGAGTGATAACGCCACCGATTCCGGAGGCGATCACGACTCCCAATCGCTCTTTATTGATCTCTGGCTTTCCCGCATCTTGCCAAGCTTCGCGCGAAGCAATCAGCGCAAATTGTTCGGAGCGATCTAACCGCCGCGTTTCTACTCGGTCCATAACTTCAATTGGTTCAACCGCAATTGGTGCGCCTATTGAAACTGGAATCGATGAAACCCATTCTCCTGCCAGAGTCCGTACCCCACTTTTGCCCGCAATTAGCGCAGCCCAAGTAGATGTGACATCTCCGCCAAGTGGAGTCGTGGCCCCAAGTCCGGTGACTACAACACGACGTTTATTCATCTTGGTTACCTAAAACCCATTTAGAAAAAAGTTACTTTGCTGCGTTAACGATAAAGTTAACGGCATCGCCAACTGTTGCAAGTTCAGTAACTTTGTCATCTGGAATCTTTACGCCAAAACGCTCTTCAGCAGCGACTACAACTTCGACCATGCTGAGCGAGTCCACATCAAGATCATCAGTAAAGTTCTTACCAAGTTCGATTGATGCTGCCGGAATTCCCGCTACCTCTTCAACGATTTCTTTGAGTCCTGCTAGTACTGCATCCGGTGATAGTGACATTTTACATTCTCCTTATTTATGAGTAATTACTTATTACTACTTGCAGCCGGAAGTTCTATTGCCTGGGCGGCATAGACCAATCCTGCTCCAAATCCGATTATTAGTGCGGTTTTGCCATGTAAATCTGGGCGGTCTGTTAGTAATGAATCCATTGCAATTGGAACTGATGCGGCTGAAGTATTCCCTGAAACCCTAACATCGCGCGCTATCGCCACGGTCTCTGGCAATTTCATGGATTTCGCCATCGCATCAATTATTCGCATATTGGCTTGATGCGGAATAAATGCATCGAGCATAGCTGGCGTTAATCCAGCGGCCGTTAGCGCTTCTAGTGCAATTGGCGCCATCTGGTAAACCGCCCAACGGAAAACAGTCTGACCTTGCATGGAAATGTCGGGCCATCCTAAAGATTCGGGGTTTTTTAAATCGATCCAAGATGGCGTCATTAAGATCGCATCACGGTTAGTGGCATCAGATCCCCAGATTGTTGGACCAATTCCGGCAGCTTCCGATGGACCGATAATTACTGCGCCGGCACCATCAGCAAAAATAAATGCGGTGCCACGATCATCTGGATCAGTAAAGTCCGACAATTTTTCTACGCCGACAACTAAAACATAATTTGCTGAACCGCTTCGAATCAAATCACTTGCCATACCAACTCCATAACAAAAACCAGCGCATGCTGCTGAAATATCAAATGCAGCTGCTTTTGGATTTCCTAACAAAGCTATTAATTCTGTTGCAGCGCTTGGCGTTTGAAATGGGTATGTAATGGTTGCAACTATTACGGCATCGACTTGGGTCATTAAAATTCCAGATCTGGTTAGCGCTTGGCTACAAGCAGCTTCTGCCATTGAAATCACAGATTCATCTGGTCCAGCAAATCGACGAGACTCAATTCCGGAGCGCTCTCTAATCCATTCATCTGATGATTCAATTCGATCTACAATGTGAGAGTTTGGAATTATTCGCGATGGCCGATACGCGCCAACAGCAAGAATTCGCGAGTTACGATTTTTCGGAGTGAAATTTAGCGCCATTAGTTCTGCCCGCTCGGATGTAATCTAACTAGCGGCTGTCCAGGTGAAACTGGATCGCCATCTTCGGCTAAGAATTCAATAATGGTGCCGCCATTTTCGGCAATTAAATCTATTTTTTCACGACGATTCTCGACATAACCCACGACAGTGCCTGCTTTTAGGTTTCCACCAAGTTCCACATCAGTGACTTTAAAAGTTCCACTAAATGGCGCAATAACTAATCGCCAGGTTGGTTGGTTATCTATTGAAGAAGGCTTGCCATGGCGCGCAATTAAATCCATTGCGGCTGGGATATCTTCTGGAGTTTTTAGCGCCAAAGTTTCAACACCTGGCATTGCGCGCTTAATTAGTCCAACTAAAGTTCCTGCAGGTGGAACTTCAATAACTGCAGTGACGCCAAGGTCAACCATGGTTTTCATGCAAAGATCCCAACGAACTGGGTTAGAGATTTGACCAACGATTCGATCTAAAACTTCGCGACCGTGATGGAGAACTGCGCCATCTTTATTTGAAAGCAATTTAGTTCGAGGATCTCGAACTGTGACTGATTTAGCAAGCAGCTTTAATCGATCAACTGCGGGTTGCATATAAGAAGTATGAAACGCGCCAGCAACCGAAAGCGCTCGGACGCGGGCACCTTCAGGTGGATTTTCAGCTAATTTTGCTAACGCCGATAAGTCGCCAGCTGCAACAATTTGGCCATCACCGTTATCGTTAGCCGCGGTAAGTCCTAGCGTTGATATCGCGGAAAGTACTGCGGAGCGTTCGCCACCTAAAATTGCCGACATCCCAGTTGGAGTAATCGCCGAAGCTTTTGCCATCTCTTTGCCGCGCTCACGTACTAAAACTATGGCGCTCTCTGCCGTAATCGCTCTAGCTCCGGCAGCGGCGGTTAATTCTCCAACTGAATGTCCGGCCGTTACTCCTACTTTATTAAAGGCATCGGAGGGGTGGGGGAAAAGTGAAAGCGCTCCGACTAATCCAGCTGCAACAATTAGCGGTTGCGCATTAGCGGTATCTTTAATTTCATCAGCATCTGCTGTAGTTCCTAAACGGATTAAATCAACTTCAGCTACCGCTGACCACCAAGATAAGAGGTCACGAACTCGAGCGCTCTCTACCCAAGGGTTGAGAAAGCCCGGAGTTTGCGCTCCTTGACCAGGAGCCACGATTGCTAGCACAGGCGTGAGTTTAGAGTGTAATAGTCAGTACCACCTAGTAAACGCTTAACATCACACTTTTTCCAATCGAACTCATGAGTAACTTACAAGTACGATGCGACCATGAAGATTGCCGTTTGTGTAAAACAAGTCCCAGATTCATGGGCTGAAAAAAAAATGATAAATGGATTATTAGATCGCGCCGGCGTAGATGCGGTGCTGAACGACCTTGATGAGTATGCCATTGAAGAGGCGCTAAGAATTGTTGAGCCGTTAAATGAAGGCAGCGAAACGCCGACCCACACCATAACTTTAATTTCCATGGGACCTGATCGCGCGACTGAAGCAATTCGCAAAGGTTTATCAATGGGAGCACATGATGCAACTTTAATCTCGGATAGCGCACTGGCAGGTTCGGATGCGCTCGCTACTTCAAAAGTATTAGCCGAAACAATTAAATCTGGTGGTTACGATTTAGTTTTCTGCGGTACCGAATCAACTGATGCGCGAATGAGTGTGATCCCCGCGATGTTGGCAGAAAGACTTGGTTGGGCCCAATTAACTTTCGCTGGCGTTGTAAAAGTGGATGTTTCTGGAAATAAAGTAGAGATAGATCGAATGACTGATGCTGGAGTGGAGAGCATGTCTGCTAATTTACCGGCCGTCATAAGCGTTATCGAGAAAATAAACGAGCCACGCTATCCATCTTTCAAGGGAATCATGGCCTCAAAAAAGAAAACTATTAATACTAAATCACTTAGCGATGTTGGTGTTTCGGCTAGCGAAGTTGGTTTGGCTACTGCATGGAGCGTCGTTGATGACGCAGCCGCTCGGCCGCCACGCGAAAAGGGCGAAAAAGTGGAAGATGCTGGAAATGGTGGCGACAAATTAGCCGAATTTATTTTGGAAAAGAGGATTGTATGAGCAACGTATTAATACTGGTAGATCATGCCTCTGGAAATATTTCGAAAACTGCTGGAGAATTAGCCGCGTTCGGCAAGAGAATTGGAGGTGTAACTGCGCTGGTCCTAGCTGAACCAGGATCGGGCGCGGTGATTGCAGATCAGTTAAAAACTTTCGAAATTGAAAAGATTTTAATTGCAGAGAGTGCCGAGTTTGCTATACATGGAATCCCAGCCATCGCAGATGCAGTCGCATCAGTTCTGGCCTCACATTCACCTAAAGCGTTATTAATTTCAACTTCCGCACGTGGAAAAGAAATCGCAGCACGCGTTGCGGTCAAATCAAATAGTGGATTAATCACAGATGCCATTGATTTATCGGAAAATTTAATTGCTACCCAATCAATTTTTGGTGGATCCTTCAACGTTCATTCCCATGTGAAAACTGGAACCCCGATTATTACAATTAGACCAAGTGCGATTGATTTCACTGCAACGTCGTCAAACCCAACTATTGAAAATGTAACGGTCGAAATTAGTGATGTTGCAAAATTGGTCTCAATTAATAATATGCAGCCAGCTGTTAAAGGCGGCCGACCAGAATTAACCGAAGCGAAAATAGTCGTTTCGGGCGGACGCGGAACAAATGGTGATTTTTCTAGAGTTGAATCTTTTGCAGATTCGCTAGGTGCTGCTGTTGGTGCATCGCGAGCCGCGACTGATGCTGGTTGGTATCCACATACTCATCAAGTTGGCCAAACTGGAAAAACGGTTAGCCCACAACTTTACGTAGCTTGCGGAATCTCTGGTGCAATTCAACATCGTGCCGGTATGCAAACTAGCAAGACCATCATCGCGGTTAATAAAGATCCCGAAGCACCAATTTTTGATCTTGCCGATTTAGGGATAGTGGGAGACTTATTTGCAGTTCTGCCGCAAGCAGAAGCTGCAATAAACGCTAAAAAGCATGGCTAACCCACACCATCTAGACTTAGCAAATGCGCGTTTATCTAGACCATGCCGCCACAACCCCAATGGTGGAAAGTGCAATCACCGCGCTTAATAATCAATTATTAAAATTAGGAAATCCATCAAGCCTGCATACTTCCGGAAGATCAGTCCGTAAAGATTTAGAAGAAGCAAGAGAATCAATAGCAAAAATTGCAGATTGTGTGCCAAGTGAAATAATTTTCACTGGCTCTGGGACTGAAGCAAATAACTCTGCAATTAAGGGTCTTTACTGGACCCGCTTGGCCGAGGATTCTCGCCGAAAAGTCATTGTGATTTCAGCTTTTGAACATCATGCGATTTTGGATCCAGTCGAATGGTTAGCCGAACATGAAGGTGCCGAAATCGTGCAGATTCCGATTCTAGGTAATGGAATCGTAGATCTAGCAGCCTTTAAGAAGGTTTTAAACGAGCGAGCCGATGAGATTGCACTAGTTAGCGTGATGCACTCAAATAATGAAGTTGGTTCGCTACAACCGATTTCTGAAATCGTGAAAATTGCTAATGAGTTCAAGATTCCAGTGCACTCTGATGCAGTACAGAGTTTTGGAAAAGTTCCATTTTCGTTTACAAATCTTGGATTAACTGCTGCAACTTTAAGTGGCCATAAAATTGGTGGCCCACTGGGAATCGGAATACTTATATTGAAACGAGGATTTGAAATCACCCCGATTTTGCATGGTGGTGGCCAAGAGCGTGATATTCGCAGTGGGACTTTAAATGCTCCTGCAATTGTGAGTTTTGCGGCCGCCGCCAAAACTGCAGCCGAAACTTTGGAAATGCGAATAAATTATGTTTCTAAGTTACGCATAAAATTAATTTCTGAAATTGGTAAAGTAATTCCGGATATAGCGGTAAACGGCGCGGCCGAAAATTCATCACTTCCTGGAATTGCAAATATAACTTTCCCAGGGACAGAGAGCGATGCGCTGTTACTACTTTTAGATTCCCAAGGAATTGCTAGTTCCACTGGTTCCGCATGTAGCGCCGGGGTGCCACAACCCAGCCATGTACTTATGGCAATGGGATTGAGCGCAAAAGAAGCAAAATCTTCGCTTAGGTTTTCGATCAGCGCTACGAATAATGACAGTGATGTTGATTATCTTGTATCTGTGATTGGTGAAGTAGTTAAGCGTGCCAGAGCAGCCAAGGTGAAGCTGTGAAATTAATTGCGGCAATGAGTGGCGGTGTTGATTCCGCAGTAGCTGCAGCTCGAGCAGTAGAAGCTGGACATGATGTTATTGGCGTTCATCTGGCACTCTCCAAGAATCCACAAAAGTATCGTTCTGGAGCGCGTGGCTGTTGCACAGTAGAAGATTCACATGATGCGCGTCGAGCCGCAGATGTCATTGGAATTCCGTTTTATATCTGGGATATGTCCGATGAATTTCATCAAGGAGTTGTAGAAAATTTCCTCTCGGAATACGCAAGTGGGAAGACGCCAAATCCTTGTTTGCGCTGTAATGAAAAAATTAAATTTGAAGCGGTATTGGATCGGGCGCAAGCGATGGGTTTTGATGGCGTAGTTACTGGTCATTACGCGCAGACAATAGAGAGTGAAAATGGTCGTTTACTTTATCGAGCAATTGATCCGGCCAAAGATCAATCTTATGTTTTAGCTGTTCTTACTGTGAAGCAAATTTCTGGTGCTATTTTCCCATTGGGCGATACTTGTAAAGAAGATGTACGAATCGAAGCCGACCGACGCGGGCTTTCAGTTGCAAATAAACCAGATAGCCACGATATTTGTTTCGTACCTTCCGGTGATAACGCGAGTTGGTTGCGGGATCGACTCGGCAGTGAAGTTGGCCCAATCGTTGATGAAACTGGAAAAAAATTAGGCGAGCATAAAGGCGCTTACACATACACAATCGGGCAACGTAAAGGTTTGGGATTAACAGTTCCCGCTGCAGGGGGAGTTCCGCGTTATGTATTGAAAGTTGAGCCAATTACAAACACAGTTGTTGTCGGAACTCATGAAGCATTAGCAGTTGAAAAAATTATCGGTGGTACTCCTAATTGGTGTGGTCCAGCGCCAGAAGCGTTAGCCAGCTCACCACTCAATGGATTAGTTCAGGTAAGAGCTCATGGGGCTCCGTTACCGTGCACTTATTATCGAAGTATTACCGAAGGAATTGAGATATTGATAGCTGATTTAGTTGAACCGTTATTTGGGTTAGCTCCGGGACAAGCGATGGTTATTTATGATGGTGATCGGGTAGTCGGCTCCGCTACCATTACTGAGACTAAGTAATATGAGTAAGAATTTGGCAAGGCAAGAGATGACCGATTTAGTTAACGAGATACGAGATCATCAATTTCGATATTACGTACTTGATAAGCCAATCATCCCCGATGCTGATTTCGATCAAATGTGGCAGCGCCTTTTAAAACTTGAAAGTTCGAATCCGGAATTTTGTGACCCAAACTCGCCAACACTAGAAGTTGGTGGTGGTTTTGCTACCCATTTTCAACAACGCGACCATATCGAGAAAATGATGAGTTTAGACAATGTATTTGATGAAGATGAATTGGCTTCATGGTTTGAAAGAATTGCAAAGGAATCAACTGGAAATTCATGGCTCTGCGAGGTAAAAGTTGACGGTTTAGCAATAAACCTGCTTTATGAAGATGGAAAACTTAGCCATGCGCTAACTCGCGGTAACGGTACTACCGGTGAGGATGTAACTTTAAATATTAAGACAATTAAGAGCGTGCCCCATCAATTAATTGGTAAAAATATTCCCAAATTATTAGAGGTGCGAGGTGAGGTCTTCTTTCCAGTCGCTAAATTTAATGAAATTAATGAAGCGCTTGAAGAATCTGGTAAACCACCATTCGCTAATCCGCGAAATGCAGCAGCAGGATCACTTCGCCAAAAAGATCCACGGATCACAGCTTCTCGACCACTTGATGTTGTACTTCATGGGGTTGGCGCAGTTGACGGCGCTAAATTTGAATCGCAAAGTTCCGCTTACGCCACACTTAAAAGCTGGGGACTACCAACTAGTAATCGCTACCAAGTACTTAAATCTAAAGCCGAAGTCGCTGAGTTCATTGAGTTTTATTTAAAGCATCGCCACGATGTGGAGCATGAGATAGATGGAATTGTAATTAAAGTTAATGAACGGGATATTCAAAACGTTCTTGGTTTCACTTCTAGAGCGCCTAAATGGGCAATCGCTTACAAATATCCGCCAGAAGAGGTAACTACTAAGTTATTAGATATAAAAGTTAGCGTGGGCAGAACTGGGAGAGTGACGCCATTTGGGTTTATGGAACCGGTCCGAGTAGCGGGATCAACCGTTACAAATGCGACGCTTCATAATGCCCAAGAAGTTACTCGCAAAGGAATCTTGATTGGCGATGTAGTTATTTTACGAAAAGCTGGTGATGTAATTCCAGAGATCCTCGGTCCGGTCATTGAAAAGCGGAGCGGTAACGAGCGTGCCTTTGAAATGCCAACTCATTGTCCAGATTGCGGTTCAACGCTGCGCGCAATGTCAGAAGGCGATATCGACATTCGTTGCCCTAATTCGCAATCATGCCCGGCTCAATTGCGGGAACGGATTTATTACATTGGTTCAAGGGCAGCTTTAGATATTGATGTTTTGGGATACGAGGCAGCTAATGCTTTATTGGAAGATAAATTAATTGAAGATGAGTCGGCGATATTTTCGCTAACAATTTCAGATTTGAAGAAATCTAAATTCTTTATTAAAAAAGATGGTGAAATTGGCGCCAATGCGGAGAAGTTAATTGCAGCTTTAGAAGGGGCTAAGGCCCGTCCGTTATGGCGAATTTTAGTCGCACTTTCAATTCGCCATGTTGGACCAACTGCTGCACAAGCTCTGGCAAATAGGTTTGGAAATATTGCAGATATTGAGCGTGCAACTTTAGAAGAACTTTCAGATATTGATGGCGTTGGTGGCGTTATCGCACAATCAATCAAAGAGTGGTTTAGCGAAAAGTGGCATCTAAATATCGTAAGCAAATGGGAAAAATCTGGAGTTTCAATGATTGATGCTGTTACTGAAAAATTACCGCAAACTCTTGCCGGATTAACAATCGTTGTTACTGGATCGCTAATAAATTTCACACGCGAAGGCGTAGCTGAAGCGATAACATCTCGAGGTGGCAAATCTGCTGCATCGGTCTCAAAGAATACGGATTATTTGGTGGTTGGAGATGCGCCGGGTTCCAAATTTCAAAAAGCCCAAGAAATTGGCGTGCCGGTATTAGATGAATCGCGATTTAAGCAATTATTGGAATCTGGCCCGACAGGGTTATAAGATAACGGCATGAGCAGATACCAATCCTTAGCTGAGGAAGCAGTCCGAGAATTACCAGCACCTCCAGTATTTTTTGGAATTTTTGCGTTCGGAATTCTTTCGTTGTTGCTCTACTTAGTGCTTCGGCTTGGTCGCGATTAATTCTCGAACCGCAATTTTCGGGGGAACTTTCGACCCGATCCATCGTGGACACTTACATCTAATTACCGAGATAGTTAAACGAAATCTTTTTGAGAAAATAATTATCATTCCAAGTGGAAAACCACTTCTTAAACCCACTTCACCCAAAGCAGATGCTGAATCCAGGTTAGAGATGGTAAGAATTGCGCTCTTGGAGCTGCCGTTGGAAATTCAAGATAAGTTGGAAATTTGCACTTTTGAAGTTGAACGAAGTGAAAGTTCTTACGCGATTGATTCCGTGATTCATTTGAAATCAGCGCGCAATGCTTCATTTACTTGGATTTTGGGATCTGATGCTGCGGCAAATCTCACGAAATGGCATCGTTTTGAGGAGTTGCAGGAGTTAGTTAATTTCTTAGTAGTTCTTCGCCCAGATGCTAAATTTGTTTTAATCCCTGGGGCGCATGTAACTTCTATCGAAATTGACGCTTTAGCACTCTCATCGACTGAAGTGCGAAATTCGTTAATTGCTGGAAAAGAAGTAGCCTCTGCGGTACCAGTTTCAGTTATAAATTACATCGAGAGAAATGGGCTTTATGCCAGCGCGTGAAAGTACGATTGCGTTAACTCAAAGAGCAGCGCAAGCTGTTATCGAGAAGTTAGGCACTAATTTAGTCGCAGTAGATCTCTCCGAACAGATGGTGCTATCCGAAGTATTTCTAATTGTTACTGGGCAAAATGAGCGTCAAGTAGATGCAATCGCTGATGAAGTAGAGCGGAAGTTGGCGGAGATCGGTGAAAAGCCAGCTCGTCGCGAAAGTACCGGTCATTGGGTATTACTAGATTATTCAGATTTAGTTGTACATATTCAGAGTGAAGAAATTCGCCAGTACTACATGCTGGATCGACTTTGGAGTGATTGTCCAATTATTAAATTGGATGCAGTAACTGAGTTAGAAAAATTGAAGCGTGGATAAATTAATTTCATGAAAAAGCAGCGGATTGTTTTCTGGCGCCATGGCCAAACTGATTGGAATATTGAAAACCGATTTCAAGGCCATTCTGATATTTCACTAAATAGCGCTGGCATTAGCCAGGCAAGACGTTCGGCGGCGATTTTGGCAGGCATGAACCCAACGAAGATTATTTCAAGCGATCTGGATCGAGCATTTAAAACAGCTACCGAACTTGCAAAAATTGTAAACTTGGAAATTATAAAAGACCAAGATTTACGTGAAACTAATGGTGGAAATTGGGAAGGTAAAACTGGCGAAGAGAATCGCAAGAACGATTATGAAAGATTTGTAAAGTGGATAGATGGTACTGATGAAAAAGCGGGCGAGATCGGCGAACGCAGAAGTGAAGTTGCGCAGCGCGCAATTTCTGCCATAGAGCGGGCGCTAATTGGCCAAGAGGGAACTTTGGTTGTCGTTACGCATGGTGGAACTATTAGATGTGCGTTAGGAAAGATTTTAAATTTACCGCAATCCGAATGGAGCGTTATCGGTGGACTTTCAAATGCAGCTTGGTCCATAGTCGAACGTGGTGTTAATCCGTTAGACCATAGAAATAAATGGGTTTTAGTAGAACACAATTCGGGATCACTTCCGGAGATTGTTTATGGCGAGGAGAGCGGTGCCGACCCAGAATCCGAGAACGTAAATCAAATTAGAGATACAAAGTAGAAGTGAGATAAGGTCTCCCTAAATCAAGGGGCTATGGCGCAGCTGGTAGCGCACCTGCATGGCATGCAGGGGGTCAGGGGTTCAAATCCCCTTAGCTCCACGTGAATTCACAATCAACTGCACATATACCTCGGGGTTGGCGCATCGAGGATTTATATGATCAAACCGGAAAACGATTTTTAATTACTGGCGGCACTAGTGGACTTGGACGTGAAACTGCCCGCGAACTAGCCCGATGTGGTGCTCAAGTTACGATAACAGCGCGCTCAGCAAAAAAAGCAGAGCAGACATTAAATGAAATAGCTAATAATAAAGTTGATTACATCGAAATGGATTTAACGGATTTGGAGAGCGTCCGAAAAGCAGCGCGCTCTCTAACTGGAAATTACGACGTCTTAATTTTAAATGCGGGAATCATGGCAATTCCATTTGCAAAAACTGTAGATGGTTTTGAAACTCAAATGAGTACTAATCACTTAGGACATTTTGCGTTTGCAGGTTTAATAAAGAATAAAATTTCACATCGAATCATCACGGTATCGAGCTTTGCACATCGAATGGGCTCATTCGGCTCTGGATCACTCGATGAGATTCGCGATATTGCGCTTGGGAAGAATAAGTATTCACCTTGGGGTGCTTATGGAACTAGCAAACTTGCAAACTTATTATTTTCATTTGAGCTCGAGCGGAAAGCGCGCGCCAACAATTGGCCATTTGTGGTAGTTGCTGCGCACCCTGGTTATTCAAATACAAACTTGCAGATGGTTTCATCGCGAATTCGCGAAAAAAGCGCTGAGGAGAGAATAACTACAATTATAAATAAAATTTTCGGACAGAGCGCCACAAACGGTGCGCTGCCAACTTTGCTAGCCGCAACACATCCAGGGCTATTTGGCGGGTTATTTGTGGCGCCGAGCGGATTAATGGAGATGCGTGGTTCCCCTAAACTTACAAGAGCTCGCGAAATTGCATACGATCAGATGCTGGCCACAAATTTGTGGAGCATAAGCGAAGAGCTAACTGGAGTGAATTGGAAGTAAATGAGTAAAAGCGCAATTGTTATTGGTGCCGGTGTAATCGGATCTTCGGTTGCGTGGGAATTAGCAAAGAATGGCTACTCCGTAACTGTTGTTGATAAAGAATCTGGCGCGGGTCAAGGATCTACTAGCGCGTCTAGCGCGGTCATTCGATTCAATTACTCAACTTTTGATTCAGTTGCACTTGCGTGGGAGTCATACCGGGGGTGGCAAAATTGGCCAGCCCATTTGGGTATAAAGCTTGATCATTACGCCGAAGTTGTTAGCGCTGGCGTCGTCATGGTGGAAGTTCCGTTCATGCCATTTGAACCGACTGAAGCGTTATTTAAAGCTGCTGGAATTCCATATGAAATTTGGGGAGCAAAAGAACTTGCCGAAGGAATTCCCGGCTTTGATACTGGAAAATATTGGCCGCCTAAAAAAATTAATGATGATGCATTCTGGGATGAAGCAAATGGAAATCTGACGGCGATGTATACAAAAGATGGCGGATATGTGAATGACCCATTGCTAGCAGCACAAAATTTAGCTGCAGCTGCAGTCGCAAATGGCGCAGTGATGAAATTCCGCACTGCGGTAACTGGGGTCATTAAAAACGAAGAACGCGTGCTTGGCGTAACACTCTCAGATGGCTCTGAACTTCGCGCTGACATTGTGGTTAATGTTGGTGGACCTTGGAGTGTAAAAATTAATGAGATGGCCGGCGTTGGTGAAGATTTCACCATTTCAGTGCGGCCGATGCGTCAAGAAGTTCACCATATTGCAACCCCGCTAAATCTATTAACCGGACCGATGATTGGCGACATGGACCTTGGCACCTATATGCGACCTTCACCTGGTGGTGCAATATTGCTAGGTGGGACTGAGCCAGAGTGCGAACCTTTGGAATGGGTAGATGATTTAGAAAAAGTAAATATGGTCCGCACTCAGGCGCTCTTTGAATCGCAAGTCATGCGCGTTGCTCGGCGGTTACCAGCCCTCCAAATGCCATCATCACCATCTGGAATAGTCGGAATTTACGATGTGGCTGCCGATTGGACCCCGATTTACGATAAAACTAATTTAGCTGGCTATTACGTAGCAATGGGAACAAGTGGAAACCAATTTAAAAATGCACCATTTGTAGGAAAATTAATGTTTAAATTGATCAGCGAAGTTGAAGCTGGCGCAGATCACGATAACAACCCAGTTGAAATTGTGGGCGAGTACACCGGACATAAAATCAATATTGGTACTTATTCACGGAAGCGAAAAATAAATGAAAACTCTTCCGGAACGGTAATGGGATAACCTAAAAGTAAATAAAAAAAGGCCCCGACTTTCGTCGGGGCCTTTTTTAGATTCTTAAATTAGAACTTAACGTCTAATTTATCGTCGTGAAGGATTACGCCATCTTTGATGGACCAAACTTCGAAAGCGCCACCCGCTGGGTCGCCGGCCTTATCGAATTTTGTATAACCCCATACACCGTTATAAGTGATTGGCTTTCCTGCAGCAGCATCCTTAACAGCAGCTGTTAACTCGTTCCATGCATAAGCAGTTCCACCGTTAATGCCGCCTACGTTGCGAAGACCCTTTGCAAGAGCCTTTCCTGTAGTTGCACCAGCAGAGATACCGGCAAGGCAAGCTAGTACTGCAGCATCAAAGCCCGAACCATCAACGAATGTGCCTGGGTTCTTTGGGTATGCAGCTTTGAAAGCAGTTGACCATGCAGCAGCAGCAGTTCCGTTTGTCTTTGCAGATGTGCCACGGATGCCGTTCATGAACGATGCACCAACTGTCTTAACAGCTGAGTCATCATTGAAAGCTTCAGTCATGAAAGTTGTGCTTGCTTTCCACTTTTTAGTACGTGTTAAAGCAGGTGCTAATTTAGCGAACGAATCTGGATAATCAATGAATACGAAAGCATCGCGCTTTGTCTTCACAAGAGCAGCAGCTTCTGAATCATATGCAGCAGCGCCTGCGTTCCAGAGAACAGTTCCACCAATGTGGCCACCATTTTTTAACCAAGCTTTTTTGAATGCGTTTGCGAGACCAGTTCCGAATGAGTTGTTGATCGCACCAACAGTTACCCATGCAGTTGGGCTATACGCTGCCGAAATTGCTTTCACTAGCGCTTGCGCCTGCAATAGGTCTGAAGGATAGGTACGGAACAAGGTGTCATTATCTTTGAAAGTTGTCAGTGCTGGTGATGATGCAGCAGAGGCAATTGCAAGAGTGCTTGTTGATGCAGCTGTAACAGCTCCGATTGCAAGAGATGCACCGGAAGTAAGTGAACCAACGATGAAGTTAACTTTGTCAGATTTAACAAGCTTTGTAGCAGCTTCGGTTGCAACTGATGGTGCATCAGAGACTGAGTCTTCTTGAGCGACCATTTTGCATGAACCGGCAACACCAGCTGCGGTCATCGCAGTGGTTACAGATGTAACACCAAATGCAGCAGCGTTAGCTAAACCAGTTCCGTAAGCAGCGAATCCTGCGCCGGTCATTGGTTGGACTGTTCCGATACGGATATCGACAGCAGCCGCGTTTGCTGGAAGTGATGAAGTAAATAGTGCGGTGATTGCTAATGCCGCAGATGCGACAAACGCGCCACGCTTCTTATTCATAGAGCTCCTAGTATTAAGTCGTCCTACGAGGGCAGGACGCGGGAGCCAAATGCTAGCGTAACATTTTGTTACTTAGTAGTCCGTTTTCCGAAATATATCCCCACGATTTCAGGGTCTACTGCGAGGGATTTGCCCGGACCTTCGTGGCGATTTTTGCCCATATCCAGGACATAGCCATAGCTCGAGATTTCCAGGGCCCGGCGAGCGTTCTGCTCGACCATCAAGATGGTGACTCCTGATTGATTGATTCGAACCAACTCATCAAATAGTTGATCAACTAGTGCCGGAGCTAGACCTGCGGATGGTTCATCTAGCAATAAAAGTTTTGGTGAGGACATCAAAGCGCGGGCTAGGGCCAACATCTGCCTTTGGCCACCAGAGAGTTGGCCAGCTCGATCTTTCTTCCGCGAGACTAAATCTGGATATCGCGCATACATATCTTCTTTCAATTCTCCTAGTGGTTTCCCAGATTCTGGAATGAAACCAACATCTAAATTTTCATCAATAGTCATCGCTGAAAAAATGTTTTCTATCTGTGGGACATACCCGATACCAATTTTAGAAAGGTTATAAGGCTTCGTTGCTAATACATCTATTTCTTTGCCATCACGATTAATCGTGATAGTTCCGGCAGTGACTTTTGCAATTCCATAAATAGCTTTCATGATTGTAGATTTTCCAGCTCCGTTTGGTCCTACAATTGTCACCACAGATTTTTCGGGCACCACAATATTTACACCGTTAAGAATTTTAATATCACCATATCCGCCTTCAAGGCCAGCAATTTTTAATAATGGTTTTGTCATTATTTTAACTTTCTGGTGCCAAGGTAAGCATCGACTACGGCTTGATTTTCATAAATTGAGTTAGGGAGTCCATCAGCGATAACTTGACCTTCAGCCATTACAACAACTCGGTCTGAAATATTCATTACCGTTTCAAGATCGTGCTCCACTAGCAAGAAAGTTAAGTGGTGTTCAGTACGAAGTGCATGCAACACCTCAAGAAGTTTTTCAACAAGAGTTGGATTAACGCCGGCAAAAGGTTCATCAAGTAGCAACATGACTGGCTCGGCCATAAGCGCGCGTGCTAAGTCAAGCAGTTTTCGTTGGCCACCTGAGAGAATTCCGGCGTAATCATTCGCGAACCGTTCGATACCTACCTGTTTTAATAACGCCATTGCATGATCGCGGGCCTGCTTTTCGAAAGCGTTTCGCGCTCTTGGATTGAAGAAATTAATCAGATTATCGCCAGGGTTGTTTTGAGCGCCCAGCATCAAATTCTCTAGGACGCTTAGCCGTTTAATAACTTTTGCGCCTTGGAATGTCCGAACAATTCCGCGTCCGGCAATTTTATGAGGGAGTAATTTTTGAATTTCAAATCCTTGAAAAAGAATGGTGCCAGAATCAGGTTTGGTGGCGCCGCTAATTAAATTAAATAGCGTGGTCTTACCAGCGCCATTAGGACCGATTACTGAAGTTACGCTGCCAACTTCTACGCTCATTGTTGCACCATTAACCGCTTTAATACCACCGAAAGCAACGGCGACATCGTTCACTTCAAGAATTAGATTATTCAAGGACCATCTCCTCGCGCTTACCGAAGATTCCTTGTGGTCGACGTATCATCAATACAATTAAAACAATTCCAATAATCATAATTCTCATGTAAGAACGTTGCGACGAATCGAAGAATGAAAATGGCCAGAAAGTAAAAAAGCGCGTTCCGCCGTATAAGAAGCCGAAGAATATTGCAGCAATTGCCAGACCTTTTACTTTGGTGGCGCCGCTGAGAATTAAAATCATCCAAGCGTAGAAAGTAACAATGGTTAAGAAATCATCTGGCGAAAGCAATGTAACTTGCAGCGCCCAGTAAATCCCGGCAATGCCACCGATAATTGATCCGATTATTACTGCTTGCAAACGGAAGCGGAACACGTTTTTACCAAGCGCTGATGGCACATCGTCATCTTCACGAGTTGCGCGAAGTACCCGCGCCCATGAAGTGCGTTCGACTCTCGAAACAATAAATAGCAAAATGCCCAGTGTGATCCAGACCAGTATTCCCATTGCCATATCGCGATCTGCAATTTCGCCAAAAATTGGTGTTAAGTGATCTCGAATCCAATAAAGGATTGTGTCCCAGGTGTCGGTGTAAGAAGGGTATGCGTCACCAATTGGCATGATCGCGAGCGAACCTTGCGCACCACCAGTGAGGCCGTCCGAGTTAAAAATTACATATCGAACGATTTCGGAGAACGCGATACTCACAATAGAGAAGTAATCGCCCCTTAGCCGGAGCGTAGTTAAGCCAAGAAATGCGCCACCAAGGGCCGCTACGGCAACGCCGGATGCTGCGGCAATCCAGAAGTTAAAACCATGTGCAATAACCAAGATAGCCATTGTGTAAGAAGAGAGCGCCATCATGCCAACGTGGCCGAAGTTTAAAATTCCACCGACGCCATATTGGACTTGCAGCCCAAGTGTGAATATTCCGTAGATCCCAGACATTGTTAATATGAAAACCCAGAAACCTGGTTGCAGTATCGCGGTCATTAAATCTTTCTCGCTTTCACGCCAAAAATTCCTTCAGGCTTGAAGAGCAGAACAATTACCAACACTGTGAAAGCAACAACTGGCTTATAGGTTGATGGAATTCCGCCAGCGAGAGCATCCCAAGTTGAAAGCTCCATTACGACGCCGAGTACAAATCCGCCAATAAGTGCACCGTAGGCATCACCAATTGTGCCGAGCACAACGGCAGCAAGGATTGATAGTAAAAGATCTAATCCCATACCATTTGTGAATTGACCTTGCACAGTTCCTTGGAATACGCCGGCTAGCGCACCGTAAGCACCACTAACAGTCCAAGTAGCAATAATTACTCGATCTACATTTATGCCGGAAACAGCAGCGAGTGAAGCGTTATCCGCATAGGCACGCATATCTTTACCAATATTTGATTTCTTAATAAATAAAGCGATCCCAGTTATTGCAATTGAGGCGCATAGCAAAACAATTAATTGCGCCCGGGCAATTTGCGCGCCAAGAAATTCGTAGGTTGTTAGTTGGTCTAAATCGAAGCGACGGCTATCGCTGCCAAAAGTTAAAGAAATGGATTGACGTAGGATAAAAGCGATTCCAGTAGCAACTAAGAAGAGCGCAAGCATGCCAGCACCGCTTCTCCGGAGTCTCCGCCATAAAATAAATTCAAGAATTAACGAAACGATAACCCCGATGGCCATGGAAAGAATTACTGCGAGCACGAATGGAAGGTGGCGAGATGTGACTAAATAGAAAGTTGTAAATGCGCCTAGGGTTAAGAAATCTCCTGCGGCAAAATTAACTAGATGTAGAACTGAATAAACCAATGAGATTCCAAGCGCAGCCATACCGAAAATTGATCCTGCAACTAAGCCGTTGAAGAGCAACTGTACAAACTCGGCCACTTGGCAACCTCAACCTTCTGGGTAATGAGTAGGTGAAACCTACTTTAAGAATTGGGCTTCTGTCAGCCAATCCTTTACGATAAATGATGTGAGCGAAGCGACATCAAGCGATATGGAGCTCTTCGATCTTCGGATTGTGGTGGACCGAATCGAAGGCAGATCTGTCTGTGGTTTGAAAGTTGGAGATTACTTTGAAGTAACAAATAGCGCGGAATTACGCATCCCAGAAGGTAAACATTTTTGCATGTATGCAATCCAAGCCGTGATGCCGCTACTCCCAGCAAAACAACGACAAATGCCGAAGGGGGATTGGCTTGAGAAAGATTCGTTTGCGGTATGCCCAGACCCCGATGAGCGGGTGGTCATGCGTATTGAACGAACTCAAAAAGTTAAATTAAATTCGGGGGATTTAACTTAGTTATTGTTGGTGTGCATTATGTTGCGATGTTTATCGAAGTACCGTTCTAGATGATAAACCGGACCGTTCGGTCCTTTGGATTTTTTCAGTACTTCAGCTATTTCTAGTAGCTCTCCTTCAGTAAATTTAATATTTGGAATTTTTAGGTTTGAATCCATATGTAAAACGTTACGCGCACCCACAATAACTGCTTTAACCGCAGGACGATTAAACACCCAAGCAGATGCAACCGTTCCAATATCCGCCTGATGGCTCTTTGCGATTTTGTTTAATACGCTAAGCAACTCTTGGAATAAGTCCCAACCACCAAACTCATCAATGATTAATTGGTATTTAACGCTAGATCGGGTTTCAACAGCCTTTGGTTCGGGTTTATTTAAGAATTTTTCGGAGAGAAAACCACCAGCTACAGTTCCGTAACAGAGAATTCCAATTCCATTTTCGATACAAAAATCTGCCATGCCATTTTCAGCACGTCGATCTAGAATTGAGTATTGAATTTGATGGCTGGCTGGCGTGAAATTAGCGGCTACCATCTCTTTTAGGCGCTCGACATCAAAATTTGTTACACCAATATGCTTAATTTTGCCGGCTTCTTTCAACTTGAAAAGTTCTTCCAGTGCAGCCAAGTAGTGGCGATCTTCGTATTTCCACCAATGTAATTGGACGATATCTACTTGATCCACTCCTAAGCGCGATAGCGATCGATTAACTATGGTCGCCACATCCGATCTATCGAAATCACTTAGAAATTTCTCATTTGGGACGTACTTTGTATGGAGCTGAATTTGATCGCGCGCAATCGATCCCTGCTTTTTGCTCAATTGCGAAACTGCTTTCCCGATCAATTCTTCAACGCCAGTATAAATATCGCCAAAATCTAAAGTTGTTATCCCAGCTTCTATAAAAGCGAGTGTGTCTGAAATTGCGGCATCATCTTCAATCTTTCGATCTAAGGAGTGACCACCACTTAATTGCCAACCGCCTTTAATTACTGGAGAAATTTCATATCCAGGAACTAGTTTGCGTTTATTCATTGAATTACTGCCTCTACTTCAATCTCTACTAAATATTCTTTACCGATTAATTTTGCTTCCACCATGGTGTTCGCAGGCCGAATATCAGCAAACCTTTCGCCGTGCACTCTTGATACGGCTTCCCAATTCTTCATCTCACTTATATAAATTCTAGAACGCACTACATCGGTCAATTTCGCGCCTAAAGATTCAAGCGATGCTTCAATTTTATCTATGACAAAATGGGTCTGTGCAATTGGGTCGTTTACGCCAATAGCAAGTGCGCCATGTGTTGCAGTTGTGCCAGAAACTAGAACACGGTCTCCAATTTTTACAGCACGTGAATATCCGGCGAGGACTTCCCAGGTCGTACCAGAATCAATTCGAGTTTTTCCAGCAGATTCAATCGCTTTATATACTGGTGGAAAATCTTCTAAGTGATGGCTCAAATCGCCAGATGCAGTTAAGTATGGTGGCTTTCGGTATTCATCGCCGCAATCACCTGGTATTGGAAGCAGCTCAGCTAGCGTCGTTGCAATCTCGTTTCGTGCTGAATCGGAAAGTTCGAAAGAGAAGAGCGAAGCTGCATCGCTAATGTGTGCGTTTTCGCCAAGTCGGGCCCCGATAATTACTGCACCAACCGACTTTTGCCCAAGTTGATATTTACTCGCAATTGTAGAAATTGATCGATCAACTGTTTTACTAACTTTGGCTAGAGTATTTAAGACGTTTTGGAATTTATCCCACCCGCCTGCAGCATCGATAAACCGCTTGTATTTCATTAAGGACCAGTTCGCTAAACCATCAGCGGCAGGTTCGGTTTTCCCCAGCCATTTCTGAGAGAGAAAGCCACCGCACAAAGTTCCATATGCCAATATTGCGATTCCGTTTTCGGCACAGTAATCCGCCATCTTGCCGCCACCGCGTTGGTCAATTAGCGAATATGAAATTTGGTTAGAGACTAAATCAACGCCGCTAGATTTTGCTATCCGTAGGTGCGCAGTATCAAAATTTGTGGTTCCGATTGCTCCGATGAGACCTTCAAATTTCAATTCCTGTAAATAAATTAGCGCATCTAGCCAGTAAGGATTCGCAAAATTCCAAGCATGATATTGAAGTAAGTCAACTTTCTCAGTTTGTAATCGTTCACAACGTTCTTTAATGGCTGCGCGAACTTGTTTCCGAGTAACTGGACCAGGCTTTGGTACCCACTTGGTTAGCATGGTGGCGGACTTACCGCTTGGAATATTTTTTTTGAAATAACCGGCGATGAGTTCGGCGGAACCATAGTGATCAGCCATATCAAAAGTATTTAATCCAGCATCTGCATAAGGCGCCATAAATGCTGAGGTCGCAATGGGGTCAAGAGTATTGCCGTTCTTTTCCATATCGGCTATCTGCCATAAACCTGTGACGGCTCGAGAGATTTCTAAACCAGGTGCAAGTTTATATTTTTCAATACTCATGTCGGGGAGAGTACCTTAAAGCCGTCCAGCTTGATGAACCCGTTTTATAAAATCTTTAGTTTTGGGATTGCTTGGGTTACCAATAACTTCGTTAGGTGTGCCGCGTTCGATAATGGTGCCAGATTCTAAATAACAAACTTGGTCTGCAACTTGGGTTGCGAAACCCATTTCATGAGTTGCCAAAACCATAGTCATGCCATCGCTCTTTAAATCACGCACGATACTTAATACTTCATTGACCAATACTGGATCTAGCGCAGAAGTTACTTCGTCCAATAACAATAACCGCGGATTAACTGCAAGTGAGCGGATGATTGCAACCCTTTGTTGTTGGCCACCACTTAGTCGATCCGGGTATTGCTCGGCTTTATCAAGTAAATCAAATCGTTTCAAGAGCTGGTTAGAAATTTCAAAAGCTTCTTCCTTGGTCTTATGATGAACTTTTATTGGGGAGAGCGCAATGTTTTCCCGCACAGTAAGATGTGGAAAAAGATTAAAAGATTGAAAAATCATTCCTAATTTACGACGCACTTCATCTGGGTCGATTTCTGGATCTGAAATTTCAACACCATCAATTTTAATTATGCCATCATCAATTGATTCCAATAAATTAATACATCTAAGTAGCGTCGATTTTCCAGAACCAGATGCACCAATCAAAACAGTTGCAGTATGTACCGGAACTGTTAACGATAAATCATCTATAACCAGCTCGGCACCAAATGATTTTCGTAAATTCTTAATTTCCAGAACTGGTTGCATCAGATTGTACCTTCAGCATTCTGCCGAGAATATGTGCCACGGATTGCTTTATCGGTGTATCTGGTTAACGGAATTGTGATTAATAGGAAGAGAATTGCTGCTACTACATAAGGTGTGTAATTAAACGTTCTGCTGCTATTTATCTGAGCAGCTCTAATTGCGTCGATTACTCCAAGAATTGAAACTAAACCCGTATCTTTAAGTAGCGAAACAAAATCATTTAATAGCGGGGGAATTACTCGACGAAGAGCTTGTGGTAACACTACAAATCGCATTGTTTGCGCACTTGATAAACCGAGCGATCGTGCCGCCGCTTTTTGGCTGGGGTGGATTGAGAGAATTCCGCTGCGGATAACTTCTGAAACATATGCCGAATAAGTAAGTATTACTGCGATCGATCCGAGAATAGTCACATTGCTTGTGATTGCGCGTAGTTGTAGTGCCGGAACACCGAACCCAACTAAGAGGATTACTAATAAGAGCGGTACGCCGCGAAAAATATCGGTATAAGCAGCAGCGAGAAATCTAAAGGGTGTTAGGGCGGCCGATTTAGTAGTTCTCAATATTGCGAGCGAGAGCGCAATTATTCCGATACAGATAGAGCCAATAACTGTGAGTTTTAAATTAAGCCAGAGACCCTTAATTACAGTTGGCAAGACTTCCTTGCCATAATCAACATCAAAAAAGGTTTTTTTAACAACTTCCCAGCCGGGAGATGTGATGGTCGCAATCAAAAGTGCACCGATTACGATTATGGATGAAATGGCTGCAATCGAGATTTGTCGCTTTGAAATTCGCGCTTTGGTGGCTCGTCGTTCTAATTCACGAGAACTTGGCGACCATGAACTTTTTCTAGCCATGGTCGCCAAACTACCTTAACTCGTAACTATTCTTTGATCACAGGTGCGCCGGCTTCAGTAGATAACCATTGTGTAGTTATCGCATCGAGCGTTCCATCTGCAGTAATTGCATCAACTGCACCACTTACACATGTAGTTAATGGACTGTCTTTTGCGAGCAATAGACCGAATTGATCGCCAACTCCATTAGATGGAAGTTGTCCAACAATTATTCCCTTAGGAATTTCAACGCCAGCTAAGTAGAAAGCAGTTGGAAGATCAACTACTAGCCCATCTATCTGCTTATTCTTAAGCGCAGAAACTGCGGCAGCGTTATCGTTGAAAACTGATGGTGTGCTACCGATTTGATTTGAAATTACATCGAGTGAAGTTGTACCAACTGCAGCGCCTAACTTTGCACCTTTCAAGTCAGCAATAGAAGTTTTACCTTCAATTTTGCTGCCAGCGAAAGAGACAATGGCTTGCGGTGCGGTGTAGTAAGGAGAAGAGAAATCAACTGCAACTTTTCGTTCATCGGTAATTGAGAACTGTTGCAAGTTGAAATCGAAAGTTTTTGCTCCAGGTGTGACTGCGCCATCAAATGTAGTTCTTACCCATACAACTTCATCATTTGTATAACCAAGCGCCTTTGCAACCGCATAAGCGACCGCACCTTCAAAACCGTTACCACTTTCTGGCTTGTCATCTATAACCCATGGGTAATAGGCAGGTTGGCCAGTTGCGATTGTTAACTTTCCAGCCGTTAGGGTCGGTAAATCTGCTTTCGCGCAGGAAGCCGAAGCAGTTTCACTTGAACTATCGGACTTTGCGCATCCAGTTAGCACCATCGCGGAAGCAGCGATTAGCCCCAGAATTGCAATCTTTTTCTTATTCATCTTCATCTGAACCCCCGATTAAGTAATAGTTGGACGAGCCTAATTTGTGGCGTGGGTAACCGCAAGCCTTCGATTTAATCGGAATTTATCAAGTTGTGACCGAGCAAACACTTTAAAGCGCGAAGTTGCAATCGAAGAGGATTACCCTTCCAATACTCATCCGGGGAGGGATCAATGAAGATCCAAGATATAAAGCATTCAGGATTAACTGCATGGATTTCAGAGGTTGCTGAGTTAACCCAACCCGATCAAATTTATATCTGCGATGGTTCCGAATCTGAGTGGGAACGTATTACTAGCGAACTGGTAACTGCTGGAACTTTAACTCCGCTCAAAAAGAAACCAAATTCTTTCTGGTGCGCATCCGATCCTACCGATGTTGCGCGCGTTGAGGATCGAACTTATATCTGTTCGGTAGATGAATCGGATGCTGGTCCCACAAATAATTGGATGGATCCAAGCGCAATGAAAAATATAATGCGCGATTTATATAAAGGTGCAATGCGCGGCCGAACTATGTATGTAATTCCATTTTGCATGGGTCCAGTAAATTCAGAGCACCCAATGTTTGGTGTACAAATTACTGATAGCGCTTATGTGGTTGTCTCAATGCGGATTATGGCGCGCATGGGAAGTGCAGCCCTTAACGCTTTAGGAACTGACCGGCACTTTGTTAAAGCGTTACATTCTGTCGGCGCTCCGCTAGAAGCTGGTGCTAAAGATGTTGCTTGGCCATGTAGCCAAACTAAATACATTGTGCAATTCCCGGAAGAGCGCACCATTTGGTCATTTGGCTCTGGCTATGGTGGAAATGCGCTACTAGGTAAGAAATGTTATTCGCTGCGAATCGCATCGGTCATGGGTCGCGATGAAGGTTGGCTTGCTGAACATATGTTGATTTTAAAATTAACACCACCAAGTGGAAAAGCTCATTATGTAGCTGCTGCATTTCCGTCTGCTTGTGGAAAAACAAATCTCGCGATGCTGGATCCAACTATTAAAGGTTGGAAAGTTGAAACGCTTGGCGACGATATTGCTTGGATGCGTTTTGGCGATGATGGTCGCTTATATGCAACAAATCCAGAGTTTGGTTTCTTCGGAGTAGCACCTGGTACTGGTTGGCAGACAAATGCGAACGCAATGCGCACCGTTGAAAAAGGTAACTCGATCTTTACAAATGTGGCCTTGACTGATGATGGCGATATTTGGTGGGAGGGCATGACTGAAACCCCACCAGCGCACTTAACGGATTGGAAACGTCAAAGCTGGACTCCGGAGAACGGTGAACTTTCTTCACATGCAAATTCGCGTTTCTGTACGCCAGCTGCGCAATGTCCGATCATCGCGCCAGAGTGGGAAAGCCCTAAAGGCGTACCAATCTCGGCAATATTTTTCGGTGGCCGCCGCAAAACTACAATTCCATTAGTGATGCAATCACGCGATTGGAACCATGGCGTATTTATGGGTGCAACGCTTTCATCCGAAACTACGGCTGCAGCAACTGGTCAAGTAGGCGTTGTACGACGAGATCCATTCGCGATGTTGCCATTTATTGGTTATCACGTTGGCGATTATTTGAAGCATTGGGTTGGAATTGGCAAGCAGAGTTCTGCCGATAAATTGCCAAAGATTTTTTATGTTAATTGGTTCCGTCGCGGTGACGGTGGCAAATTTTTATGGCCGGGGTATGGCGAAAATTCCCGAATTCTTAAATGGGCGATCGAAAGAATTGAGGGAAGTGCCGATGCGATTGAAACACCGCTTGGCTACGCACCAAGTCCAGGATCAATTGATGTTGATGGCCTAGATGTTAGCGCTGCTGATCTGGCTGCTGCAGTTCGCGTTGATGTCGCCGAATGGCAGAGTGAATTGCCGCTTATTGATGAATGGTTTAAGAAAATAGGTAGGAAATTGCCTAGTGAAATGGGCGTCGAATTAGAAAAGCTACGGTCCAAAGTAAGTAGCGCTAACTAGTAACCTACGCCTTATGCATGAGGCGTATGACGTTCACTTTGTACAAGA
>BJFY01000014.1 GCA_014190155.1 Actinomycetes bacterium
GTATGAAACTCTATAGGCTTACGGCGTGGAGTTCATTACTTCGGTTGCGCTTGCACTTGCAGCGCTCATTATTGGGTTATTTATGATTGGGCAAGGGTTAAAGATTTTTCGAAAGTTGCGTAAAGAAGCGAAAGGTCAAGGTTAGTTAATGGTTTTTACAATTCCGGAAGGTTTACACCCTGATTTAAATCCACTCGCTTGGATCGTTGGCACTTGGCGCGGAAAAGGTCATGGCGAATATCCTGGAATCGCGCCGTTTCAATTCGCGCAGAAAGTTACTTTTGGCCACGATGGTCGACCATTTCTTACATATTCTTCAACTTCATGGATCATTGATGACAATAACGAAATCATCCGACCAGCTGCATCAGAGAGTGGTTATTGGCGGGTAAAACCAGATAATAAATTGGAAGTTGTGATTTCACATAGCACTGGAATTACTGAAGGCTGGGTTGGCATATTCGATGGGCCGAAAATTCAATTAGCGATGGACCAAGGTTATTCCGCGCCAACTGCGAAGATAGTTACTGCTGGTTCCAGACTTTATGGGCTAGTCGAAGGTGAATTGTTTTATGCATATGACATGGCAACAAATGGCTATCCGTTGCAGGCACATATTTGGTCAACTATGCCGAGGTCTTCAGATTAATTAACGACGATAAATTCGTTTTTCAGTTGTACCAATCTCTACTGACAATGAGCCATCGCTATTCACTTGCAAAGTTACGCTTCCTTTATTTGCACCGCTAATGACTTTGTAACCAACGGCCCACGGTGCGGTTGAACCAGCGCTTCGAGTTGGACTTCCGGCTGGCTCTTCATATGAAATTTGCGCAAGTTGATAAGTAACTGCGCCAGAAGTTGCAGTTAATTTATCTGGCGCAACTTGGCCAGAACCAATAATCATTAGGGTCTGGGCGGCATCGCCTTTTGGATCACTCCACCAACCCGTTGAGAAGATCCATTGGGAGTTATCAACTTCATGTGGAGCAATCGCTAAATGTCCCCATGAATATTCATTCTTGCCTTCCACAAATCCACCTCCGATTTGCGAAGATGCTTTCTCGTAAAGCGAATTTTGATTACCACCGTAACCATTAGTGCCATCAATAAACCAGTTACCCGATGCCGTACCTATTACATCCCAATCAATTTTACCGGTACGAGGTGAAGTAGTTTTCTGCATCCATTTTTCAATACCACTTCGAATATCATCGCTAAAAAACGGCAAGAAATCCGCGGTATATGGCTTCCAAGCGTCTTGAGATAAATAAGCTTGCGGATTAGCAAAACCTGAAAGCCATTGAGTGCCATCGAATACATTGAAATCCAACATGTTGTCGCGCTGACGACCGAACTCATCACCTGCTTTTACTTTGATACTTAATGAAACAGATCCTTTGGAAGCTAATTCACTTACATAATTCGCGAGCACTCCGCTTGGTTTGTTTAAAACCATGTATACCGAATAAAGATTACAACCATGGTTGATCACTACTCGGCTGGTATTTGGCGCACCTAAACTTGAAAGTTCAATGATGGTGCCATCTCCTGGCGCAGTAACTGGCACCCAATCCGATTCGGTTCGATTTGCAGGAGATATTGCAAGAGTGCTTGGAGCTAAATAAGCATGATCAATTGGTGTTACATGACCACTCACCATCATTCCGTAAGGAATTGATGCTGCCATTTTATCTAGTGGAATTACTGGCTTTGTGAATTTTATTGAATTTGGAGCACAACTTGGTTCGGCTGCGCCAGGCCCACCTAGAACTTGAGCTAGCGTTGGATACCAAGTTGGTCGAGTTTTGTAACCGCCAACTGGAGTTGCTGGTACATCTGTCGCTAACGCATAACGAACTTTTCCGCTCTTGCATACTCCAACTAATAATCCATTCCAACCTAGTTCGCCTTCTTTACTACATGTTGCGCCAAGTTGTCCTAATGCAAACGTTGAACTTTGCTGTTGATTGTTGTTGCTACTGTTATTTCCGCCACCAGATCCAGAGGAGCTCGTAGAAGAAGTATTTGGTGCCGCCGATGAACTAGTTGATGGATAAGGTGCTGGCGCAGCAGCCGTTGGAGTTGGAGTTGGAGTTGGATTTGGAATTGGAATTACAACTGGAACGATAGTTGTGCCATTGTTCCAAATCAATTTTTTGCCAGATTTAACGCAGGTGAATTTTTTTCCACTAGAAACCGCAGTTGCGCCAGCTTTTGTACATATTCCGCCAGCCTTTGGTGCAGCCGCGAATGTTGCAGGCGCTAACGAAATTCCTAAAATCAGTGCAAAAATTATGCTCAATCTTTGCCCGACACCTCGCAATTTCATATAGGTAGATTAATGAGGGAGAATATGAAAGTGAATAGCGACCCGATTAATAGTGGTGAAATTCTTGTCGAGGTCGTTAGAAATGAGATGGTTGAATCGGTACATAGCGGGCACCTAGTAATTCTTGGCGCTGATGGTCGCGAAGTATTAGCTCTTGGTTCTACAAAGCATGCGATTTATCCCAGGTCTGCCATCAAAGCTATTCAAGCTTCCGCAATGGTTCGTAGCGGGCTTAAATTAGAACCTAAATTGTTAGCGCTAGTTTGTGCAAGCCATGCCGGCACAACTGAACATTTGGCTGGCGCACTTGAAATTTTAAAATCTGCTGGATTAGATGAAACTGCTTTGAAAAATACGCCAGATAAACCACTTGGCGATAAAGAGCGACGGGCATGGGGAAATAACCCGCCAACTTCGCTAGCAGCTAATTGCAGTGGAAAACATTCGGGAATGGTGGCAACTTGCGCAATAAACGGGTGGGATGTTACAAATTATTTAAATCCAAACCATGAGCTGCAAATTGCGTGTCGAAAAGAATTAGAAACTTTGTCGGGTGAAAAAGTATTTCAAGTAGCGGTAGATGGCTGCGGCGCACCGCTATTTGCAATCACGTTATCTGGATTAGCAAAAGCAATTCATACGTTGACACTATCTAAAGATCCGATTCATCAGGAAGTTGTAAGTGCTTGTCGTAAATTCCCAATAATGGTTTCTGGTGAAGGACGATTACCGACTACGGCAATGCAAAAAGTTCCGGGGTTGTTCTGTAAAGATGGCGCAGAAGGCGTAATAGTTCTCTCATTGCAAGATGGCCAAACTCTTGTTTGGAAAATTAGTGATGGATCATTCCGAGGTGCAGCACAGTTGATGGCAGCTGGCTTAGCGAGAATGGGTATCCAGGTGGAATTTGAGCCTGAATTTACATACGGCGGCGGCCAGGTTGTGGGAGAAATTCGCGCTAGTACACTTTTGTATCATGGCTAAAAAATCAGCAAATCGAATCGCAACTTTAATGTTGCATACCTCCCCGCTTGATCAGGCGGGTATTGGTGATGCTGGCGGCATGAATGTTTATGTGGTTGAGAGCGCTAAGAAAATGGCAGCTTCCGGAGTAGAGGTAGATATCTTTACTCGGTCAACGAAATCTGGTTTGCCTGAAAAAGTTGAGATTGTTCCTGGGGTAAATGTCCGACATATTGAAGCTGGTCCTTACGAAGGTATCTCTAAAGACGAATTGCCATCCCAACTATGTGCGCTTACTTCTTCTTTTATGCACGTGGAAGCGAATTTACCGCGTGGTTATTACGATTTAATTCATTCACATTATTGGATCTCAGGACAACTTGGCTGGATGGCTTCAGAACGTTTAGGAATACCGCTAGTTCATACAATGCACACTATGGCTAAAGTTAAGAATTTAGCGTTAGCCGATGGTGAAACACCAGAACCAACTACTCGCGCAATTGGTGAAGAACAAGTTGTACGCGCAGCGAAAGCGCTGATTGCAAATACTGATGCTGAAGCTGCAAGTTTGGTATCACTTTATGATGCCTGCCCAGATAATGTTTTTGTGGTTACACCAGGCGTGGATTTAGGAAAATTCAAAATCGGTATTGGCAAGAAAGCTGCACGCGAAAAGTTAAATATCGCACCCGACGCGCTAGTGCTTACATTTGTAGGTCGAATCCAATCGCACAAAGGTCCCGATGTATTGGTGCGCGCGGCAGCCGAGATGGTGATGCATTCCCCGCATCTACGCGCGAAATTAGTGGTAATGATTATCGGTGGCGCTTCTGGAAATGGAACATTTGAACCAGAAAAACTTAAGAACTTAGCAAAATTTCTAGGTATTGAAGAGATCGTGCACTTTGTACCTCCGGTAGTTAGCTCGGATTTGCCAGATTGGTATCGTGCTGCGGATTTAGTTTGCGTACCTTCATATAGTGAATCATTTGGATTAGTTGCGCTAGAAGCCCAAGCATGCGGAACACCTGTTATCGCAACTGCAGTTGGTGGTTTAAGAACTGCTATCTCTGACGGTATCTCTGGCTCCTTAGTTGATGGCCATGATCCAAAAGCTTGGTCGGCCGTTATTTCACGCCTGCTTTCCGAGCCGCAGAAGCGGTTATTGCTTTCAATGGGAGCGGTCGAACATGCATCGCACTTTGGTTGGGATGCAACGGCGCGCGGCATGCTCGATGTATATGACCGTGTGCTTTCTAGCGAATCTCAAAGTTCGCAAGTGCGGCTCGCTTAAATATGTCGGCACAATCTTTAGCAATTGCCACAATTGAAGAGTTTATCCAATCTCACGATATCGATGCAGAACGCGGTAACGAAACAACTTTCTTAATTACTTTGCCTGGCGAAGCGAAACAACAAACCCATTGCGCGCTTGTAGTTGGCGATCATTCATTAAGCATCAACGCTTTTGTAATTCGCAAACCTGACGAAAATACTGCGGCGGTACATCAATATTTATTAACTAAGAATGCAACTATGTATGCCGTTGCGTTTGCAATTAACGAATTAGGCGATATTTATTTAGTTGGAAGGTTACCTTTAACAGCAGTTTCAGAACAAGAGCTAGATCGAATTTTGGGAGCAGTTCTTCAATATTCCGATTCTTCTTTTAATCCATTGCTTGAATTGGGCTTTGCTAACGCGATTAGACGTGAGTGGGCTTGGCGTGTTTCACGTGGCGAATCGTTGGCGAACTTAGAAGCCTTCACGCATTTGGTTTAAGAAGTACAAAATGAATAAGATAGCGCTATGACTTACTCGCTAATTCTGCTCCGCCATGGCGAAAGCGAATGGAATGCAAAGAATTTATTTACTGGATGGGTGGATGTTGAGCTCTCTGATAAAGGAAGAGCGGAAGCAAAGCGTGGCGGCGAACTTTTGAAGTCGAAAAATTTACTTCCGGATATTTTGCACACATCGGTATTACGCCGTGCCATCGATACTTCACAAATTGCGCTAGAAGCCTGTGATCGTGCCTTGATTCCGGTTCGGCGTTCTTGGCGCTTAAATGAACGGCATTACGGTGATTTGCAAGGGAAGGATAAAGCTGCAACTTTGGCCGAATATGGCGAGGCTCAATTTAAATTATGGCGCCGATCATTTGATGTGCCACCACCGCCTATAGCCGACGACAATCAATATAGCCAAGTAAATGACGCTAAATATGCGGGATTAGGTGCTGCGCTACCAAAGACTGAATGCCTGAAGGATGTTGTTGTGCGCATGATGCCTTATTGGAATGAGTCGATAATTCCAGATTTAAAAAGTGGAAAGCGAGTTCTAGTTACTGCGCATGGGAATTCACTTCGAGCCTTGGTAAAACACCTTGATGGAATTTCAGATGGCGATATTGCAGAGCTAAATATTCCTACCGGCGTTCCATTGCACTATGAATTGAACGAAAATTTTATGCCAATTAAAAAAGGTGGCGAATATTTAGATCCAGAAGCTGCCTTAAATGCGATTTCAAAAGTAGCAAATCAAGGTAAAAAATAAATTAATTTGCGTTTGAATACTTTCCAGTTACTTGGAAATATACTCGGCGCGCTACTGAAACTGCGTGGTCTGCATAACGTTCGTAATATCGACCAACCAAAGTAATATCAATTGCAGTTTCAATTCCATGTGACCAATTATCATCTAAAAGTGCGACAAATAGTTGGCGGTGTAATTTATCCATCTGATCATCATCTGTTTCGAGCTCAACTGCTTTTTCAATATCCTTGGATGAGATAACTTCACCAGTTTTTAGAGAAATTAATTTAGCAACTTTGCCCATCTCTTCGATAGTCAGCAATAGTTCGGAAGGAACCGCACCTTGTGGGTGACGGAGTCGCGTAATTTTTGCAACGTGATGCGCCATATCGCCCATGCGTTCTAAATCCGCACTCATTCGAAGCGCGGTAACTAAAGCTCTTAAGTCTGAGGCAACTGGTTGTTGGCGAGCAATGATGTCAATAATTCGCGCATCTAGATCATGTTGTATTTCATCAATTTTGTCATCAGATTTAATAATTGCTTCAGCTTCAGCTAAATCCGCAGTTAACAAAGCATGGGTTGCCTTATCAATCGCATCAGTTACTAGCGCCGATAGGTCTACTAGGGTTTGCGTAACGCCATCTAACTCATCTTGGAATGCAGTTCTTAACCAGGCCATTGGCAAACCGTAACGGTCAACATCGACTCATGCGAGCACTGAGGTGAACGTGTGTTTGCCAGTGGGTGAACAATTGGTAACGCCGTATAAAGGCGCAAAATCAGCGGAGTATCTCCGTACGATAGGCCCGTGAAGTTCCTGCGCAGCAAAAGCGATGTTGAATTAGACGACGCACCGGAATTACTTCCTGATGTTTTAACGACTACGTTGCTTGCGCTAGAGAGCGATTCGCTGATCTTGCTGCCCGGCGAAGTACCGATTTTTCAATCACCCGGCTTAGCCACTTTTGGCATTCTCCGAGATAACCGAGTAGTTAGCGAAGAGTTATTAGCACTTGTGCGAGTTGTGCGGCGAACCGGTCAATTACATCGCGGCGATATCGAATTACCACGTGGGCCAATTGGTGAAGGAAAACGCGAACTCAGCGTAACTGTTGCACCGTTAAATGAATCCGGGATGATTCTGGTTTTAATATCAGATGAAAGTGAATATCAAAAAGTCGACGCGATTCGACGCGATTTCGTAGCCAACATATCCCATGAACTTAAAACGCCAATCGGTGCACTTTTATTGTTAAGTGAAGCGGTCTTAGGAGCAAAGAATGACCCAGAAGCTGTTGCAAAATTCGCCACAAAAATGCAGAAGGAATCACGACGCTTAACGGATTTAGTTCAAGAAATAATTAACTTGTCGAGATTGCAAGGAAGTGATCCGCTGCTTTCAGCATATGTGGTGGATATTGAAGATATTATTCGAGAATCTGCAAATCAATGTCAAATAAGTGCAGATGGTAGAAATATTGAAATCTTACTTAGAGATATTTCAAACACAACTGTTTTAGGCGACCGAGATCAATTAATAATGGCAGTACATAATTTGATTGAAAATGCAATTAATTACAGTCCAGAGAATACAAAAGTTTCGGTCAGCGCTTCAGTTGTTGAAGGGCTAGTTGAAATATCAGTCGCAGATCAAGGAATTGGAATAAGCGAAAGTGAACTAGAACGAATATTTGAAAGGTTCTACCGAATTGATCCAGCTCGTTCGCGCGAAACTGGTGGCACCGGTCTTGGACTTTCAATTGTTAAACACGTTGCTCTAAATCACGGCGGCGACATCAAAGTATGGAGCAAGTTAAACGTCGGCAGCACTTTTGCGTTGCGATTACCGATCGCACCAGATGAAAGTATTGAAGAAGGCTAAAACTAGAATGAGGAGCGCATGGTCCGAATATTGATCGTTGAAGATGAGTCGTCATTCTCTGAGGCGTTGGAGTTTCTCTTGAGTAAAGAGGGCTTCTCAATTGTTTCCGCGGCAAATGGCAGCGAAGCCATCACAAAGTTCGATCAAGGTGGCATCGACCTCGTGCTGCTCGATTTAATGATTCCTGAAATCTCTGGAACTGAAGTCTGTCGCCAAATTAGAGCTAAATCTAAAGTGCCAATCATTATGTTAACCGCTAAAGATTCCGAGGTAGATAAAGTGGTTGGGCTAGAACTTGGCGCTGATGATTATGTAACAAAGCCTTATTCGACGCGCGAATTAGTGGCGCGAATTCGCGCAGTGCTCCGGAGAAATTCAGGCGAGAGTGCGATCGGTGATATCGGAATTATGACGGTTGGCCCGGTACGAATGGATACCGATCGCCACCAAGTTACAGTTAATGGCGTAAACATCTCACTCCCGTTAAAAGAGTTTGAATTACTTGAATTTCTAATGCGAAATTCTGGACGAGTGCTAACGCGCGTGCAATTAATCGATCGCGTTTGGGGAAGCGATTATGTAGGAGACACTAAAACTTTAGATGTACACATTAAACGTTTGCGCGCCAAGATTGAAGTTGACCCAGCTAACCCAATCTTTATTCAGACGGTTAGGGGGCTGGGGTACAAGTTGGAGCTTTAGGATCTTCGCAAAGTACGGGAGTTTTTAAAACTACATCTTTGAATTCGCCAGTTTTCTCGCGAACTAGTGCAGTGAAATTAATTGTGCCAACGCTAGAAAAAGTTATTGAAACTGGAACTCGATTGCCTATAGTTGAATTCAATGACGTTACGCCAGCACTCGCATTTGAACTATCGCCTGCAAATATGACCGGATTATTCTTTGAGACCACATTTGATCCTGAAATCGTTGCTACATTTCCATTGATAGAAATACTTCTTACAATTTCGGATTCCTCACTGCTATTTACTAAAGTTCCAACCAACACGCCTGAACCATCTGGCTGTGCCACGATTAAAAAGTGACGTACTTTTACAGAACCTAAATCAGCTTCAGCGCCATCAGTAACTTGCTTGATGTTACGAGTTGACGCATCAAAGCCAGCTCCACAACCTGTTAGAAATAGTGATGCAATTGCAGCGCTAGCGAGCGCAATAAGGTGATTAGGTTTTTTCATGAGGGAATCTTATGCGAAAGTATTTAGCGCTTTTATCAAAAACCTCAAAAAATGAGTGATATTGGCTGGCTTTAGGGGATTTCACCCTCCGCTTACCTGCTGGTAGAATTGCCCTCTATCGAAAGGCAATAAATGTCATTCAAGGTTGGCGAAACCGTTGTTTATCCCCATCACGGAGCGGCTCTCATCGAAGCAATCGAGACCCGGACCATCAAAGGCGAAGAAAAGATCTATCTAGTCCTCAAAGTCGCACAAGGTGACCTAACTGTTCGCGTACCAGCCGAAAATGTTGATTTAGTAGGCGTTCGTGACGTAGTGGACTCAGCTGGTTTAGATCGCGTCTTTGGCGTATTGCGTCAGCCATATACCGAGGAACCAACAAACTGGTCTCGTAGATATAAAGCAAACTTGGAAAAACTCGCTTCTGGCGATGTCATTAAAGTTGCTGAAGTTGTCCGCGATCTTTATCGCCGTGACCTTGACCGCGGTCTCTCCGCAGGCGAAAAGCGAATGCTCGCTAAAGCCAAATCCATTTTAGTTTCAGAACTCGCACTCGCTGAGCACACTGACGAAGCAAATGCCGAGTCCATCCTCAACGAGGTACTAGCTTCTTAATTGGTTCTTGATGAGCCAATCTTCAAATAAATCTGCTGCGATCATTGCGGCCGCCGGTATGGGTCACCGACTTGGTGCTCAATTACCAAAAGCGTTAGTCCAACTTCATGGCATAACGTTATTGGAGCGTGCGTTTACGGCGGTCTCTCCCGCAGTAGATGAAATCATTATTACTGCGCCACCCGGATTTGAAGATCAATATCGCGCATTAGTTGGCGATAGTGCAACCGTTATAACTGGCGGAATATTGCGCAGTGATTCGGTAAATTTGGCGCTCGCTGCAATTTCCAAAGATGTAAAAATAGTTTTAGTCCATGACGCAGCACGAGCATTGGCGACAACCGAACTTGCAATTCGAATTCGAGATGCCGTCGCAAATGGTGAAAGCGCTGTAATTCCAGCACTAGCCGCAATCGACACCATCAAAGAGATTGATCGCGAAGGCTATGTCCGAAATACCCTAGATCGTTCCGCGCTTGTTGCTGTGCAGACTCCGCAAGGTTTTGCACGCGATGTATTGGTGCGGGCGCATGCAGCTAGTGAAGATGCCACAGATGATGCTGCGTTAGTTGAAGCGCTTGGCATTAAAGTGAAAACTATTTTGGGCGAAACAAACGCCTTGAAAATAACGACACCAGAAGATTTAGCAATGGCAGCCACATTTTTAATTGGCAACGAAAGTAATTTACAGAGCGGCGTTGGCGTTGATGCGCATGCATTTTCTGTAGATCCAAAGCGACCAATGTGGTTAGCCGGATTACTTTGGGAGAATGAAGTTGGAGTTGATGGACATTCTGATGGTGATGTCGCTGCGCATGCAATCTGTGATGCGCTTTTTGCCGCCGCAAATATTGGCGACCTAGGTTCTAATTTTGGAACTTCAGATTCAAAATATGCTGGTGCTTCAGGTGAAACTTTGTTGAGTGAAACGTTCGAACGAGTTACAAAAGCTGGATTTGGCATTGCAAACGTTTCAGTACAAATTATTGGAAATCGGCCAAAAATTGGAGTGCGAAGAAGCGCTGCAATTGCAAAGCTTTCGCAGGCGTTAAACGGTGCGACAGTTTCAGTTTCAGCAACAAGCACTGACGGCCTTGGATTTACTGGTGAAGGAAAAGGAATATCAGCGATTGCGATTGCGTTGGTTTATAATTTATCAACGGCAGGGAATTAGAATACCGACAATGAGCGCTTTGAAACTTTACGATACTGCGACGCGCACTGTTCGCGATTTTACGCCGATTAAAAAGGGCGAAGTATCAATTTATTTATGTGGCGCTACCGTGCAAGCTGCACCGCATATCGGCCATATTAGAAGCGGCGTTAATTTCGATATTTTAAGGCGCTGGTTAATTGCTTCTGGAAATAACGTAACTTTTGTAAGAAATGTGACCGACATTGATGACAAAATTTTACAGAAAGCGATTGTAGAAAAAACCCCATGGTGGGCCGTAGCAATGAAGTACGAGCGCGCATTTAACGACGCTTATGCTGCGCTAAATGTCTTGCCGCCTACTTATGAACCGCGTGCAACTGGTCATATCACACAGATGATCGAATTGATGGAAACTTTGATTTCAAATGGCTCGGCATATGCCCCAGGAAATGGCGATGTTTATTTGGAAGTCCGCAAATTGAAGCGTTATTTAACACTTTCTAATCAGAAGTTAGATGACCTATTACCGGCCGGAGATGCCGACGAAACTTATAAACGCGATCCACGTGATTTTGCACTTTGGAAAGCGGCGAAGCCGGGAGAACCATATTGGCCAACTCCGTGGGGTGCTGGTCGACCTGGTTGGCATTTAGAATGTTCTGCGATGGCAGAAGCTTATTTAGGTAAAAGTTTTGATATTCATGGCGGCGGTCTAGATTTAATTTTCCCGCATCACGAAAATGAAATAGCCCAATCTGAAGCTGCTGGATCTGACTTTGCTAAATTATGGATGCATAACGCATGGGTTACTACAGCTGGTGAAAAGATGAGCAAATCGCTCGGAAATTCGCTTTTAGTTACGGAAATTCTAAAGCGCGTGCGGGGTGTGGAACTTCGTTGGTATTTAGGAAGCGCTCATTACCGATCGATGTTGGAATTTTCCTTTGAAGCTTTAGAAGAATCGGCAGTTGCATTTCGCAGAATTGAGAACTTCTTAAATCGTGCAGTTGAAGTGCTTGGTAAAAATTCAGAACCCATAATTTCAAAAGAATTCACGAAGTTGATGGATGATGATTTGGCGGTACCGCAAGCACTTGCGCTTCTTTCAGAGTCGTTAAAGAGTGGCAATAGCGCGCTTACATCAGGTGATTCGAAGAAGATCGCTGAGGCTACCTCACATATTCGTGGAGTTTTATCAATATTAGGCTGCGATCCATTTGATCGTGCATATGCGCAATCTGGCAATGCGAATTTCAGTGAAGCAATGGATGGTTTAATTGCGCTATTGCTGGAACAACGCGAAGCAGCCCGATTACGTAAAGACTTTTCGGCCGCTGATTCCATTAGAGATCGAATTACTTCGTTGGGAATTACCATCGAGGACACCGCAGATGGACCACGATGGAGTGTGAATTAATTGGCTGCTAAGAAAACTGGAAAGAATCCTGGCGCAAAACAGCGCAGAGGACTACGTGGAAAAGGTCCAACTCCAAAAGCAGCGGATCGTCCGTACCATGTAGCTGCTAAAGCGAAGAGTCGTAAATCAACGTATAAGCCAGAACGTAAACGGACTGATGATGAAAGAAGTGAACGTCCAACTTCGGATCGAGCACGTCCATCATCGGGTAGATCTACAAGCAGTCGGCCATCTACTGGCAGACCATCTGCATCGCGGAGCAAACGCCCCGGAACAGATCGCGGCCGTCCTGATAAACGCGGGTCTACGCGACCGCGTCAAGATCGTGCAGTTCGCGAAAAAAGTAGCGCAACTTATGTAGACACAATTGCGGGCAGAAATACCGTTGTTGAAGCGCTTCGCGCAAATATTCCAGCAAAAGAACTTATAGTTGCAATTGGTTTAGACGTTGACGAGCGTATTACGGAAATTTTGGATCATGCCCGAGTTAGTGGTTTAACGGTTCGTGAAGTAACCCGTCATCAAGTTGAATCTATTACTGGAATGGCTAATCACCAAGGCGTTGCGTTAATTGTAAAACCATATGCATATTCATCGCAGAAAGAAATTTTCCAACGCGCAAAATCTCCAGCGCTATTTGTGGCTGTAGATGGCGTTACTGATCCTAGAAATATTGGTGCGATTGTTAGAAGTGCTGCAGCATTTGGCGCTGATGGTGTTCTAATTCCAGAACGACGTAACGCCAGCATCACTGCCACTGCCTGGAAAGCCTCCGCAGGTGCGGCAGCGCGATTACCCATTGCCCAAGTAAAAAATCTGGCACGTTCTATCGAAGATGCTAAAGAATTCGGTTGCTTTATCGTTGGTTTAGATGGCGAGAGCACGAATACCGTAGATGGCCTAAAAATCGCAACGGATTCGCTCTATGTAATCGTAGGCAGCGAAGGCAAAGGACTTTCGCGTCTAGTTCGGGAAAAATGCGATGTAGTAGTTTCAATCCCTATGCGCCAAAGTGTTGAATCGCTAAATGCTAGCGTTGCGATGGCAATTGCGCTGTACACCATTGAAGAAAAACGTCGGAAAGTAAATTAATCAGTTAGAAAGTTAGAACTATGAATTACCAGAGATTTATTGCACTTGGCGACTCAATGACCGAGGGCATGACCGATCAAGTAATTAATGGAAAATTTCGCGGTTGGGCTGATCGAGTCGCTGATGTCTTAGCGGAAGGCAACCCCGACTTTACTTATGTAAATCTCGCGGTGCGAGGGAAATTAATTGGCCAAGTAGCACGCGAGCAAGTTCCAGCGGCGTTGCGAATGATTGAAGGTAAATCAACTTTGGTTTCATTTCATGCCGGAGCAAACGATGTGATTCGGCCAAAGTACGATCCGGAGAATGTAATTGCGGAGTACACAAAAACTGCCAAAGCTATTGCAGCCGGTGGTGGCACACTGATGTTATTTTGTGTTTTAGAAAATACTGGCGAAGATACAAGAAGTGCAAAAATCTGGCAGAAGCGATTTGAAGTTTTCAATACGAATGTGCGCAAAGTTGCTAACGAACTTGGCGCCATATTGTTAGATCCAAATAAAGATCAATTTTGGAAAGACCGTCGATTCATATCTGACGATCGATTGCATATGAATATGGAAGGACACTATCGAGCTGCGCAAGGTGTTCTATTCACTTTAGGTAAAACTGTCGATGAAAATTGGCGCAAACCTCTGCCGCCTGTGAAGACAGACTTATTAGCAATTCGAATTTTTAAGAATTTTAAGTGGTTCATAACTTTTGGAATTCCTTGGATGTCACGTCGCATTCGCGGCCGCTCTTCCGGAGATGGCAGATCACCTAAATACCCAACACCTACTAAGTGGCCGCTCTAAATTAAATTGTTTGCGCGCTCCACGTCCAGGTAAAAACCCCTGGTTTTATTCGATATTTAGGCAACGTATCGGGTCCACACGAGGCCGTTCCAACTCCGCGAAGTGCTGCATCGATCGTTACAACGGTATTGCCAGAAGGGGTCACATCAATATTGTGAGTTGTATTGGCTAGGTCAATAGAACGCATCGGAGTTACTGTAACTTGGCGTGGTTTATCTAATACAAAATAAAGACCTCGACCCGATGAATTAGTCAAAGTAAACCAACGAACATCAGCATGGCTGCCATTTTCTTGTGGCTTAACGTATGGAATGTACTGATCGGCTACTGCGCCAGCCCACTTATGGACTCTTCCCAATTTACGATCTGGATAGTTTTCCGAAGGTCCAACGCCAAACCAAGTCAGTTTGTGCAGATCTTCACTAACTTCAAAATTTGTGCCAACTCGAGCTACATCGTTGAGTTGCGAAGGTAGCGTTAAGTATTCGGTCACTCTAATTCCATCAAGGATTTTTTCAACTAATTGCGTGTGTTTGATCTTTATACCAGAACTGCTCTCCCATACATTTGAAATCTTAATTTTTCCAGATTTATTTGTAATAATGCAATCCGTACGTGACAAATCTCGAAGCCCCCATTCGTTCCAACGATCAGCAAATAATCCAATAATGTCGTTGTCAGTTGGCGCACGCCATAACGTTAATTGTGGAGCAATCACACCATAAGGAAGGACTATCTCGCCCTCGGCAGAAACAAAATCAACTGGTTTTGTACTAAGAGTTTTAGGTTTTGAGATACTTTTACTTGCAAGTTGGAATTGCGCCCAAGCTACTTCAAAATTAGCTGGTGCCCAAGAAGTTGGCGATTTCTGCATTAGCGAAAAAGTTATAAAAGATTCGCCTTTGCGGATTGCTGGTTTTAGATATTTGGAAGAAATTGAAAATGCAGTGTTTCCACGCGCATTAGTTTTTGGTATTTTGACTGTGCCACGATCGAGGATTTCGCCATTTGCCGCAATTGCCCAACCCAATTCATACCCCTGTAAATCTGTGAAAAAGTTCTTATTTAATAGCGAAAAACGACCAGTATTTGGGTTCTTACCGGAAATTAAAATCGGTGAGGCGATATGTTTCATTTCATAGAGCGCGGGCTTTGGAGTGCGATCCGGAAAGAACATTCCATCGCAACAGAAATTTCCATCATGTTTTTCTTCGCCGAAATCGCCACCATATGCAGAGCGCATTCGACCATCTGGAAGTTTCTGATCAATTCCATGATCCCAGAACTCCCAAATAAATCCACCCTGCAATCCTTTTGTAGTATGGATTGCTTCCCAATATTCAGCAAGGGTGCCATTGCTATTTCCCATTGCGTGCGAGTACTCACACATAATTAATGGACGGTCTGCCTTCTTAGATTTTGCGTAAGAAACAATCGCGCTAATATTTGGATACATCGGGCAAATAACATCTGTAACTTCATGCCCATGTGTCCAATTACCGCGGATTCCACCCTCGTAGTGAAGTGGCCGGGATGGATCAAAATTTCTAACAAATGCGGCTGCAGCTAAATGATTTAATCCAAAACCAGATTCATTACCAAGGGACCAGAAAATTACACTCGGATGATGAATATCTCGCTCAACCATTCGCGAAACCCGGTCTACATAAGCAACGAGATATTTTTGGTCGTCACAAATGCTATCTAAAAATGCGTGTGATTCGATATTGGCTTCACCAATAACATAAAAACCCAGTTCATCGCATAAATCTAGAAATTCGGGATCGTTTGGATAATGTGAAGTACGAATTGCATTGAAATTCCATCGCTTTAGTTCAAGTAAATCATTTCTAAACATTTCTCTATTTAGGACTCTGCCAGTTTCACGATTGAAATCGTGGCGATTGATGCCATATAGAATTACCGGCTTACCGTTAAATAGAAATTCTTTTCCAACAACTTTTACATCGCGGAATCCAATTTTCTTAGTTGTAATCTCGGCTACTTTGCCCGATGGATCTAATAATTGAATTTCCACTTCATATAGGGTTGGTGATTCTGCTGACCAGGGTGAAATATTAGGTACTTTTATTTCAAATCCCGCATATCCAGGATTTGGTGGGTCTAGCTCGAGTAAAACCTTCTTAACTTGATCCGGGATATTTCCATCCCAATATTTACCATGAAATTCACTATCGGTCACTTCTTTTTGCTCGCGGGTTTTTTTAGTCCAGAGTGTCCGGCTATGGTTGATAAAAGTCTGACTTATTTTTGGAGCTTTACTTACTCCTACTATCCGGGCTTGAAAAGTCCAGTCAGCAAGTAGGGTTTCATTAATCGAATTAATATAAGCGCGAATCTTTAGCGTTCCAGTTTTGTTATCAGGTAATAGCCCTGGAGTTAGGTAGAGGCGCTCGATGAAGACATTCTCAGTTGCAAATAATTTAATACTCCGGCTTATGCCACCATGCCACCATTGATCTTGATCTTCAATAAAAGTTGCATCTGACCATTTTACAATTCTTAAACGAATGGAATTGTTACCCTTTTTTATGTAAGAAGTAATATCAAATTCAGATGCTAAGTGGGAATCTTTAGCCATTCCTGCATCTTTATTATTTATCGTCACGACAGCTACTGATTCAAAACCGCCGAGCGAAAGCACGATTCGCTTCTTCTCCCAAGCATCCGGAATTGTGAAATCTCGTTCGTATATTCCAGTTGGATTATGCAGCGGCACAGATGGTGGCAAATTATCAAAAGGCATTTGTGTGTTTGTATAGATTGGTCCATCTTTATAATGGCGTTCACCTTTATTGATAGTCCAGAAACTTGGAACGTTTTCAATGTTCCAACTTCCCGCAGGCGAAGCATCAGCGCGATCTAATAACTGGAAGCGCCACGGCCCATCTAGAGAGATTGAATGTAGATGTTCCATATTTAGCATCGGTAATCGATTTATCGAAGTTGTTTCCGGACTCATCCAATACTTGCCGTACATGAGCCCTCCCAGCTAAAGGTTAAGTCAGATTTACCTACGAAAGTCTGCCAGAAATTTTTAAAGCCGCACTACTTCTTCTCAGGTAGAACTACCGAGAAATTAACGCGCGAATTAAGTTCTCGAATGAATTATCAAATAATGAGCGCTGGCGGGAATAGTAATTTAACTAAACGCGAGGCAGACATTTTGCGACACCTTTCCACCGGTCTTCCAATTAAATTTATTGCGGGTAATTTGAACATTTCTAAAAACACGATCAAAACTCATCTGCGCAACTTATATAAGAAATTAGGGGCCGCTGACCGGCGTGAGGCAGTAGAAAAAGGTAGAGAGTTGTTGAAGCTCTAACAACAATTTATAATCTATACCCACATGATTCACTTTCCGTTCACTAAAGGTTTGAATAATATCGACGTGAACATTGACGCTTATCCGGATTTTTCAGAACTTCTAATTGATCGTGAATTAAGTTGGCTAGATTTCAATGAACGTGTTTTAGAATTGGCGGAAGATTCAAACCTTCCTCTATTGGAGAGGGTTAGATTTCTAGCAATATTCTCGTCGAATTTAGACGATTTTTATATGATTCGAGTGGCAACTGTAAAGCGAAAAATTGAAAACGGAGTTATCGAAAAGAATTTGGCGGGCTTAACTCCAAATGATTTATTATCAAAAGTACTTTCTAAAAGTAGAGAGTTAGCTGACCGACAAGCCGCTTTATTTCATCAAGAATTGAAACCTGCTTTAGAAGCAGAAGATATTAATATTGTAAGCTGGAAAATTCTTACTGATATTGAGAAAATCTACTTAAACGAATACTTTTTAAACACGATATTTCCGGTATTGACACCGCTCGCAGTAGACCCATCGCATCCATTTCCTTACATCTCCGGTCTCTCACTTAATCTTGCGGTAATTGTTAGTCATAAAGATCTTAAAGATCAATTTTTTGCAAGAGTCAAAGTTCCACCAGTTCTACCAAGATTTATTCAAACCCATAAAAGTTTGAAAAATAGGTTTATTACTCTAGAAGAAGTTATAGCTGCAAACCTACAAGAACTTTTTCCAGGTATGAATATTGAGGATTTTTATACTTTTAGAGTGACTAGAAACCAGGATTTTGAATTGGATGAAGAAGATAGCGAAGACTTACTAGAGACTATGGAACAAGAATTATTGCAACGTAGTTTTGGACCTCCAGTTAGGTTAGAAGTTGACCGCAATATCAAACCTTACTTACTGAATCGATTAATGGAAGAATTGGAAATTACCGAGAACGAGGTAATTCACAATCAAGAACCAATTGATTTAACTTGTCTAAATCAAATCGCGGATTTGGATTGCAAAGCCTTGAAATATCCTGTTTTTAGAGGTAAAACGCCTAGTCTTTTTCTCGAGACGGAGGGCGAAGATAGTGAAACATTCTTTAACGCCTTGCGTAAAAACGAAATTCTATTGCATCATCCTTATGATTCTTTCACGGGATCTGTAGTTAGATTTTTGGAAAATGCGGCAAGTGATCCAAATGTTTTAGCGATCAAACAAACGCTTTATCGAACTTCAGGTGATTCTCCGATTGTCGAAGCATTGATTGAAGCTGCCGAAGCTGGGAAACAAGTTTTAGCGGTTGTTGAAATTCGCGCACGCTTTGACGAACTCGCAAATGTGCGGTGGGCTAGAAAATAAGCAAGTTCGGGAGTCCATGTGGTCTATGGCTTAATGGGAATGAAGACCCATGCCAAGCTGTCACTTGTAGTTAGACAGGAAGGCAACAATTTAAGAAGGTATTGTCATGTTGGTACCGGTAATTACAATCCTAAAACAGCAAGAATTTATGAAGATTGGGGTTTGATTAGTTCCGATCCCGAATTAGGCCACGATCTTTCTCGACTATTTAATCAGCTCTCTGGTTTTGTTGTTGATACCGATTTCACTCGATTGCTTGTAGCACCCCGTTCATTACGGAGTGGATTACTTTCAAGAATTGAAAGAGAGATTGAAAATTCTAAAAAAGGATTACCTGCAGGAATTAGATTTAAATTGAATTCGTTACTTGATGAGACATTTGTTGATGCACTTTATCGGGCATCTACAGCAGGGGTTAAGGTAGATTTAATCACGAGAGGTATTTGCTCTCTTAAGCCTGGCGTTCCGAGCGTATCTGAAAATATCAGGGTTAGATCCATTGTTGGTAGATTTTTAGAACATTCGAGAGTATTTAATTTTACTAATGCTGGGGAAAATGAATATTGGATCGGTAGTGCAGATTTAATGGAACGAAACTTAGACCGAAGAGTTGAAGCACTTGTGCAAATAATTAAACCAGAACATAAAGAAACGTTAAATCTGCAATTAGAAGGCTATTTTGCGTCAGATGTCGACCGTTGGGAATTAGATCAAAGAGGTGGCTGGCGCAGAATTAACATCAACTCTGAAGGAAAGTCACTAATCTCAATTCACGCGCGACAAATTGAGAATAGCAAGTGATGACGCAATCACTAGTTAGAGCAGCAGGTGCTGTCATCTGGCGCCGCAACAATAGCGACGAGTTAGAAATAGCGCTGATTCACCGTCCAAGATATGACGACTGGTCATTTCCTAAAGGTAAATTGGAAGAGAATGAAGTTGAAATTGCTGCAGCATTTCGAGAAGTTATGGAAGAAACTGGTTTTGCCGTTGTATTTGGTCCATTTATTGGAGAATTAAATTATCAAACAAACGGAATTTCGAAGAATGTCAAATATTGGTCAGCAAAATTTATTTCAGAGGTTGGAACGCCGCAGCCAGAAGAGGTAGACCAAGTAAGTTGGTTTTCTATTTCCGAGGCAGAATCAAAACTCTCAAGGCCGGATGACATATCAATTTTAAAAACTTTTATGAACTTTGATCTAGATTCAAATGCATTGATACTGCTTCGCCATGCAAAGGCGCTTGATCGTAATGAATGGAGTGGCGACGACGGCGATCGACCACTAATACAAATTGGTCAATTGCAAGCGAAGAGATTACTCAGTACTTTGCAAGTATTTGGAATCGAAGAAATTCACTCTTCAGCTGCAGTGCGTTGTTATGAAACAGTTACTCCAATTGCTCGAAGTCTCCAGTTAGATTTAATTTTTGCGGAAGATTTAAGTGAATATGTCTACGCTAAAAATCCAGATAAGCCTTACAATTACATAAAAGAATTGATGAAAGTAAATTCAAATGTGATCGCTTGTAGTCATAATCCGATTCTTCCCGAGATTTTAAATAGATTCATAGACAAGACAGGTATTGAGAGTTCCCAAACTAAGCTAGAGCCAGGGGATGCTTGGGTAATCCACCATGTAGATAATGTAATAATTGCAATCGATTTTTTAGCAGCACCTGCCGTTTAAAAACTAAACTTCCATCCAATCCATCCATTTTAGAACAATGCCTTCACGAAGTGCCCAAGGACAAATTTCTAATTGATCCACATCTAAGTTGCGCATAACACTTTCGGCGACATAAGCGCCGGCCACAATTTGTCGGGCTCGACCGGCAGATACACCAGGTAAATCTGCCCGGTCATCAAGGCTCATCTCCGCCAATCTTGGCGTTATTTTTCGTAATGAATCAATTCTTAAATTCTTACCATTTCCTGGAATCCAGTCAGCACATAATCTTGCAAGCGTTCGGAAAGTCTTGCTTGTAGCAATCGCACGATCAGTATCTTGATGCTGTACTAGTGCGGGTAAAATTTCGCTTAGTTTATTCTCCATATGATCTCGCATAGATCGTAAACTTTTTTTAGTAAATGGGTCACCTTCCAAAAGATCTTTAGTTAACCGAGCTGCACCAAGTGGTAGCGAAAACGCCACATCGGGAGTTTCATTAACACCAACTGCAATTTCAAGTGAACCTCCACCAATATCTAACATTAGAAGTCGACCACTGGACCATCCGTACCAACGTCTGGCAGCTAAGAAAGTTGTCCGCGCCTCTTCTTCGCCGGAAAGTACTTGTAGATCAATTTCGTATTCCTTGTTGATTAATTCAATTATCTCTGCACCATTTTTTGCATCTCGGAGCGCTGATGTAGCAAAAGGGAGCAACTCTTTTGTATTTGCCAAGTTTGCTTCTTTTAGCGCGCGCCCAATGCAATTTCGTAAAGCTGCAATACCGTCATTCGAGATGTTTCCAGTTTCATCAAGGTATGAGGTTAACTGGAGATCTTCCTTAAAATTCGCGGTTGGATTTGGCCGAGCACCTGGAGCTGTATCTACTATCTGTAGGTGAACCGTATTTGATCCAACATCTAAAACACCTAGCCTCATTTTTTTGAACCTTTGGCGGGTAATTCATAAGCACGGTTTGCGATTTCGTGACGGCGCTGCAGATATTCTGGCGATGAGTTTGAAATCAGATGTTCGAATCTTCTCGGAGCT
>BJFY01000015.1 GCA_014190155.1 Actinomycetes bacterium
ATTTAATTTTCAAACCGCTAAAATCAATCGTACCCATCCAGTGTGGGCGGTCTTTAGACTCGGTAGCAATATCAATTCGCGATACGAAGTTTTCATAGCCGGCAAAAATCACCATCAAAATAAGGTTTGCAAGAAGAGTTAGATCCAATAAAGCTAATAAATCTAGGGTGAAGCTCTGCGGAGTCGCTTCCCCTATCTTTTGTGCTAAGTGATAGAACTCGATAACGAATCGGAAGCAGAGCAGGACAAGTGCTCCGACTAACCCTAGATAAAGTGGTGCTAATAAAAAACGAGAGCGAAATAGAACTACTTCAACAATGTGTGATATTCGATTCATAATTACAGAGTACGCCACAACTGACCTAAATCCATTCAAGATCTAGTAAGTGTCAGACCCCATACCTGATATGGGTTGTGGATCAAGATAAGCAGGAATCACGATCTCGTTGTACTGCAAGAAGCCAGGTTTAAATGGCGGATCAAAACGACAGATTCGCGTTTCATCAGAGAGTGCGATGTTGGCTTTGGCAGAGTTTGCGCGCAGCTCTTCAGCCATCTTTCGTGATAGCTCATCGGTTGCTCGTCCGCGGAATGATTTAGCAACGCATGTTTCGGTATCTAATTCGCGTAATGTGACTTGTGAATCGTTGGGATGTGGCAAGTGACCATAGGTGCTACCTGATGGCATTACAAAAGAGACGTACCATTCGACGGATTCGGAACTATCTGCTTTTTGGGCGGTGATTACCGGGGCAGTCATCGCGATTTTTTGCGAGGACTTATTTCCTTTTGAAATGTAATTAAATAATGAAGAGAAAGCGCTGCTTGTTGCAATTGAATATTGAGCGGAAACTTTCACCTCTGCGATGACGCAAGGCAAATATTCACGAAGCTCAAAATCCTTATAAGTTCGTAGCACTTTAAATTCTTGCCGTTCAGTCATAAATCGAGCCTACTATTAGATGGCGGTCTACCCTAATTAAGAATTCTTTCGTTGGTTGAATCAAATAACGGTGTTGAGCTAACGCTAGCAACGCTAACTGGATAACGCTCCCCTAAATATTCAACTAAGAATTTCGCACCGATTACGGCAAGTTCGGTTGGCAGATAAGTCATAAGAATGTGTTTGTCAAGCGATGGTGCAGATCCTGCGCTAGTTACATATGAATGCCGGCCGTGTGCATCGGTAATAGCCTCACCAGCAAGAGTGAGAATAGGTTCTTTGCCTATCATGTAACGGTTTTCACCGCTCTTGGATTTATGATCATCGACAAAGAGTGAAACTAAAGTCGCGACTGGTTTTGATTCGCGGTGTGCGATATGTGCTGCTTTTCCAATGAAATTCTGCTCCTTTAACTTCGGCGTCTGCATCCCAGCTTCAACAACGTTGTATTCGGTTTCTAGTTCATGGCCATAGGCGCGGTAACTTTTTTCGAGTCGTCCAGTACTTCCATAAACACCGATACCCACCGGAATCGCACCGAACTTTGCACCGGATTCCCAGAGCGCATCCCAAAGTTTTTCACCTTCTGCGACGGGGATATAAAGCTCCCAACCAAGATCGCCGACATAGGAAATTCGCGAAGCTAGAACTTTAAGCAATCCGATTTCAATCTCTTTGCAAGTACTAAACTTAAAAGCATCATTAGATAAATCTGCAACTGTAATTGCACTTAAAATGTCGCGTGCTTTTGGACCCCAAACTCCAACTGTCACATAACTTGTAGTTAAGTCGATGATAGTTGTGGATCCATCCTCGGGAAGTTGGTCTTTAAACCATTTAAAATCTGTCATGCCGTGAGCCCCGCCGGTAACAACTCGAAAGTGGTTTTCGGCTAACCGCATAATTGTTAAATCTGATCTGAAGCCACCATTAACTCCAAGGACCGGGGTGTAAACCACACGTCCGATTGCAACATCCATTTGGCGGAGCGCAACTTTTTGAACCAAAGCAAGTGCGCCGGATCCAGTAACATCAAAGATTACGAAAGCGCTTAAGTCCACAATGCCAGCAGTTTCGCGCATCTGTAAATGTTCGGCATTAATTATTGGTGACCACCAACGTGATTCCCATTCGGCGGTTCTGGGCATAACGCGAACGCCAAATTTTTCAACTAACTTGGCATTTGATTCATACCAAAATGGCCGTTCCCAACCAGCAGTTTCATAGAAAACTGCGCCAAGTTCTTTTTCACGTTCGTAAAATGGCGAAAGTCGAACATTGCGATTACTCGACCACTGTTCATTTGGATGGACAATGCCATAAGTTTTAACAAAACCTTCAGCACAGCGCGCCTTTACATGGCTATCTAGTTTTTGATGTTCGCTAAAGCGGGCAATATTAGAAGCATGTAAATCTATTTCGGATTCGCCCAAAACCATCCACTCTGCAACAGCCTTTCCAGTACCAGGAGCCTCTCTTACCCAGACTGCAGCAACCGACCAAAGTCCCTTTACCTCTGGAGTTTCACCAAGAATGGACATGCCATCAGGAGTTAACGAAAGAATTCCGTTAATTGCATACTTTTCATGCACATTCGTATCGCTAACTATTGTTGGCATAAGTTCAAGTGAATGTTTATCTTGCATATCAAAATCAGCCTGCGTAAATGGAAATTCAGTTGGTGAAAGTGCTGCTGCAGCATTTGATGGAATATCTTCGGGCGAGTAAAGAATTGGTCGATGCGCGTAGGAACCAATTTCCAGAGAAGTTCCATGTTGTCGTTCATACATACCAGCATCCATGTCACGAACAATGGGCCATTCGATATCACCTTTGGCATCTTTAAAGAATGGAACTGGCCCGATATCTTTCATCTGATGAACTGCTGGCGTAAGCGGAATGTACGCACCTGCCATCGCAGCTAATTTTGGACTCCAACAACCAGTTGCAATAACAACGTACTCGGCTTCAATATCGCCGTGATCGGTACGAACTCGCTTTATTTGACCATCTTCTACATCCATTCCAAGGACTTCAATATTTGCAAATGTTTGCGCTGCTCCCATTGCAATTGCATCTTCGCGCATTAGAGTCCCCGCACGAAGGCCATCCACGACTCCAACTGATGGTGAGTAGAAACCTCCAAGAATTACCGTTTCATCAATGTATGGAACTAGAGCTTTCACTTCAGCTGGCGTTAGCAACTTTGCATCAGAGACGCCCCAAGATTTTGCCGAGGTCATACGTCTAGTAAGTTCTTGCATTCGTTCGGGTGTACGGGCTACTTCGATTCCACCGCACGCCGTGAATGTGCCGCGTTCTTTATATTGACGCACACTATCTGCAATTATTGTAGAGACCACCTTTGAGTGATCAGTTGGGAAAATGAAATTGGATGCGTGACCAGTAGATCCGCCTGGGTTAGGCAATGGGCCTTTATCAATCTGAACTAAATCGCGCCAACCAAGTCGAGCTAAGTGATAAAGCATGCTGTTACCAACGATGCCAGCGCCAATTACAACTACTTTAGCCTTGCTTGGGAGGGAGCTCATTTTTATCCTTAAGTTGTTACTTACTCTTTACTATATTCCATTTCAGCAGCTAGGTACTTCGAAAGTACAGGTGATACTTTCCACATATTTACCAACTCTTCATACCGATTTCTATCTTCGCGCTCTGGTTTAGCGCCGGTAAATAGCGCTCGAATCATAAGATTTCGCGGCGTGTGTTCGCCCCCGATAAATTCAATTACTTCAACCCGATAACCTAACAATTTAATAATTTGCGCTCTGAATGTATCGGTGAGTAAATCCGAAAGCCGCTCTCGCATCAAGCCATACTTTGTCAGAAGCGACCACGGCTCTGGCGTCTCTTTTAATTGCTTCTGAATATCATGATGACAACATGGCGCAATCAACAATAGCTTTGCTTTACTTTTCACAGCCCAAGAAATCGCGTCATCAGTTGCGGTGTCACAGGCATGAAGTGCGATCGCAATATCAGCGCTGGTCTCAGTTGTATCTGAAATAGACTCAACTTTGAATTGAATAGTTTTAGAAATTCCTAACTTCTTTGCAATCTCTGAATTTTTTTCACGAAACTCAGGGCGGTTATCTATACCAACTACCTGAATCGGAATGCTCTGTGAAGTTAAGAATTGATGAACTGCAAAGGTTAAATAAGCACTACCAGATCCTAAGTCCACAATTTTAAGGGGCCGTTCCTGGCTAGGTTTTTTAATATGTCCGGACTCAATCGCAGAAGTAAGAGTTGGCCAAAGTAATCTCAAAAACTCTTCAACTTGCTTATATTTATCCTGGCGTGAAGGTTTAATCACGCCTTTGCTATCAGAAATTCCTACTTCGATTAAGAATGCATCTGATGATTTTAACAAACGTTCTTTAACGCGATCATGAGTTAGTTCAGCCGTATTATTTCCGGAACTCCGATGCACGATTGCCTTATCTTTTTTACTGTATTGAATCGCGATTGAACCAGCTAGATGCTCTACTAATATATTTGCATATCCTTGATTCAAAAGGGCATCAATTTTCAATTCACCAGCTAAGTAATTCTTAGTAGTTGTTTGTCGCCCATCATTTGAAAGAACTTGATAGTGTGGAATTTCTTTGAGTAGTACTGGGCGAATATCGATTCTTTCAAAGCTTGGTTTTGCGCCTTTTCTCGCTCCGGAGAGCACAACTCGAACTAATTCATCTAGTTTTAGTATCTGTAGAGCTACATCAGATATTAAACCTTCAGCACTAGTTTCACCTTCATTCTTCACCCACAGAACTTACCAACTTTATCAAAAGTTTATGTAAATATCCTTGCCAGAAAGAATTTTAAGCCTTAAGTTTTTCTTACTTACTTGCTCTGAAGGGGGCTTAGATGTTTAAGAAAAGATTGGGAATTCTATTTGCAGTAGTCACGCTAATGATCACCGGATGTTCTAGCCCGGGTTCTGACACTGGAAGCAAAGCGAACACAGCAGATCTGATTAGTCAGCCGGTAACTGTTGAAGAGGTTGCTGCACTAGGAGATATCACGCTAGATGTTTGGGCAGATGCTGGTGAAGAAAAAACTATGAAAATACTCGTTCCTAAATATGAAGCAATGTATCCCAACGTTAAAGTAAATTTAACTTTAAAAGGTTTTGACGATCTTATGAAAACTGTTGTGCCGGCATTGGCGGGCGATCCTGCTCCAGATGTAGTCCAAGGAAACCAAGGGTACGGAGTAGATGGCGCGCTAGTTAAAGGTGGCTTGATCAGAAAATTGACTGATGTGTCTACGGCATACAACTGGGGATCTGCTTATAACCCTGATGACTTTGGACAATTCAGTTGGAGTGAAGATGGTTCCCAATATGGAACTGGGGAACTCTATGGAATGAGTCCGGTTGGAGAATTCGTAGGAGTTTTCTATAACAAGAAAAAATTAGCCAAGTTAGGAATTACCCTTCCTAATACTTTTGATGAATTTGCGACAGCACTTGAAAAAGCTAAGAAAGCTGGAGAAACCCCAATTATTCTTGGTAACTCGGATAAATGGCCTGCTACTCACGTTTTTGGATTAATTCAAGGTGCATTTACTCCAGCATCAGAAACTAAAGATCTAATTACTGGAAAAACTGGTTCATCATTTATTTCTAGCACAAACGAAACAGCGCTAAATACTATGAGAGATTGGATAACAAAGGGCTACTTCACGAAGGGTTTTGATGGAGTTAGCGCAGATGATGCAACTGCAAAATTTGCCGCAGGTAATGGCCTCTTCTATATGGGTGGAACTTGGTTTGGTGGAACAATTGGTGAAGGCCTTGGCGAAGATGCTGGCTTTATAGCCAATCCGCCTGGTGCATCCGGAAAACATGCAGGTACTGGTTCATATGGACTCGGTTGGCACATTAGTAGCAAAACTGATGCACTTGCCGCTTCGGTGGCATTTGTCGCAATGATTATGGATCCAGCATTTGCACCATCACTAGCATCACTTGATCGCATTCCTTCCGCAAATGCAACTTTAGAAGCAAGTAGTCCATTGCTTAAAGACATGCAAGATGCAGGAAAGAAAATGTTCCAAGATGCTGGGTTAACATTCTACTTAGATTGGTCTACTGACACTATGTATGATGTTTATACCGCAAAATTGCAGGAATTTATGGCAGGAAAAATTAAAGCTGCTGACATCATGCAAGCAATTCAAAATAATTGGGATACTTTCCAAAAATCTAGAAACGGATAAAATAAACTAAATAATGCAAAGCGTCACATCAATAGCAGAGGTATTTTGAAATGTCTCTAAAAAAATTGGTGTGGCGCTTTCGTTATCTTGAATGGTCTTCAATATTATTCATCACTCCTGCAATCTCCTTATTCTCAATATTTGTGGTTTATCCTATTTTTCAAACAATTTGGCTATCTTTTTGGAAATGGGATCGAATTTCTCCCGGGGTATGGGTTGGATTAGAAAACTACAAAAAAGTTCTTTCTAATCCGGAAATTTATTCAGCTTTTTCACATTCTTTAGTCTTTGTTCTGTTTTACAGCTTAATTCCAATAGTCGTAGGGCTGCTAATCACTCTTCTTCTTTTAAGGATAAAAATTAGAGGCGAATCCTTCTTTAGAGCAATTCTCTTTCTACCTCAAATAATATCCACTGTAGTAGTAGCGATTTCCTGGAGATGGATTTATGCAGCCGACGGCCCGATAAATTCACTCTTGGCAAAATTTGGAGCTGAAAAAATTACAACTGCCTGGCTCGGCAATTTTGATACATCATTAATTGCGGTTGGAATAATCGGCACTTGGATAAATTATGGGCTTGCCATGATTCTTTTTCTATCTGGTGCTCAACGAATTTCTCAGGACTTATTGGATGCAGATCGAATCGATGGTGCCAATATGCGGCAGGAATTTAGATATATTCTAATTCCAAGTATAAAAGGTGAGATATCGATTGTACTAATTATTACTTTAACTTTTGCTTTACGCAATTTTGATATTGTTTGGAATGCTACTCAAGGCGGCCCAGGAAATTCTACTAATGTTCCCAGTTTATTTATTTATAAATCTGCTTTTGTCAATCGATATGTGGGTGAAGCTGCGGCTTCCTCATTTCTGTTAGCAATAGTGATTCTTGCAGTAACTGGATTATTGTTACTAGCACGAAAAGAATCTAATGATTAATATCAAAGAAAAAACTATTGCATATTTTGTTTTAACTTTAGGTGCTATAATCGCTATTTATCCACTCTTTTCAATTGTAAATCTTTCACTAACCAGTAAAAGCAACAATTCTAAAGTTCAAAATGAATTTCTTGGATTTTACCTAGGAAATTATGTTGAAGCTTGGCAACGTGGGGCTTTTAATCATGCAATGCTATCAAGTCTTCTCGTGTCAACTTCCGTTGTTGCACTTACCTTGCTCTGTGCTATTTTGGCAGGCTACGCATTTGCATTGATGCGGGTACCGTTTGCGAAAACTATCCTAGTTCTCTTGCTTTTTGGCTTAGTAATGCCGTATGAAGGTGTGGTAATTTCAATTTATGAAATGATGCGTTCATTACATTTATTGAATACCTACTGGGCTTTAATCCTGCCACAGGTCGCGCTATCTATGCCATTTGCTGTTCTTTGGTTACGTACATTTTTTAGTACTGTACCAAAATCAATTATAGAGTCAGCGAGTTTAGATGGTGCTAACAGAATTCAAAGCTTAAGATTTATCCTAATTCCACTTGCTAAATCGGCTATTGGCACGCTTGCAACCCTGCTTTTTCTATTCACATGGAACGAATTCCTTCTAGCCTTAGTTTTAATTCCAAGTAATACATCAATTCAAACTGTTCCACTTTCACTCTCCTTTTTCGCTGGTAATCGCAGAAATAGCGAACCGCCCGTAACCGCTGCGGCTGCAGTATTAGTAGCTTTGCCGGTACTTTTTGCATACTTATTCTTGCAAAAAAGATTAATCCGGGGAATTATTTCGGGAGCCGTGAAGGAGTGAAATGAAATCTAAAAAACCAGAATCTATAATTGCATCAGATGAAATTGCTCTCGGTAAAATTGCTGCAGAATTAGTTTTTGCAGAGCTCAAGAAATGTTATGACATTGGAAATCTTTTCGTACTGGGCTGCCCCGGTGGCCGCACTCCCCGATCAACTTATAGCGCGTTGGCGAATTTGATAAAGAGTAATAATCAGTCTTTAAGCCATGTGGTGATTGCCATGATGGATGACTATGCCGTTCAAGGTAAAGACGCATCATTTAACAATGTACATATCGAATCTCATTTCAGTTGCAAGAAATTTGCTTACGATGAAATTAGAGATATGTTGAATGGAGATTTACCTAACAAAGATCAGATTCTCATATCCAATGTTCTTATTCCAGATGCTAGAGACCCCAAGACCTTTGAAGATACCCTAATGAAATTAGGTGTTGATATATTTTTGCTAGCTTCAGGAGCAAGTGATGGTCACGTTGCTTTTAATGGATTTGGAAGTGGCAGAAATGAGAGAACTCGTATAACACCACTGTCAGTGGAGACACGCAAGGATAATTTAAAGACTTTCCCGGATTTTGCATCACTTGATGAAGTCCCCAATTATGGAGTTACAGTTGGTCCGGCGACCATCGTAGATGTTTCAAAGCAAGCAATTATGTTGTTGACCGGGCCTGAAAAAAACCAAGCTTATAAAAGAATTTCTATGGCAACTAAATATGAATCTGATTGGCCGGCCACAATTATCGCTGAATGCAGCAACGCGTTAATCATTGCTGATAAATTCGCCGCAACGTCTAATTAGTAACGCTATCTAAAGCATAAATGGCAGTACCTATTACTCCTGCATCTGAAACTGAGGCGCTTAAAATATCTCCTTTGTAATTCAATTCCTTAGATATTTTTTTAAAAGAGGTTAGTACTAAATCGCGATAAATCTCGCTACCAATCCAAAGTCCACCACCAATTACGATTACTTTAGTTGGCAAGGAATTTGCAAAAATGGCAATTTCCCTTCCTAAAATTGCAGCTGCAGATTCAATAATTTCGGTAGCCAATCTATTACCTTTATAATCATCAAATAGCGACTTCGCATTAATAGTCGTATCTCCATTAATTGCGCTATATCGACGAGCGATTCCTAGGCCAGAAGAAAAATTCTCTAGCGGCATAATTTCACTACCAGTATCTATTTCAATTACGCCGAACCCGATGGCGCGTCCATCAAAGCCCGAAATAGGTTTTCCGCCAATGAAATGTGTGTGCGAGATGCCGGTACTAATAGTTATATAGACGAAATCAGATTCATTCTCACCGCCACCCAATCTAGCCTCAGCGATTCCAGCACATCTAACATCAGATTGGATAGTCCAGGGGACTCTTAAGATTTGCGGAAAATCCATACTCGGTTGTATTTTCCAATCAATTTGATCTCTGCTAGTTAAATTTCCGTCCAAATCAATGTACTCGGGAAAGCCGGCAGCAGCGCTGAAAATAGAGATTCCCTCTTCATCTGCAATTTTTTTCAAAGAATTTATCATCGTCTTAGTGCGTTCTAGATTTTGATCAGCCAATCCTGTGACGCTATCTCTGCTTGCAATCAACTCTTTATGTAAAATTTTAAGATCTTTATCAACAATTGCCCCAGATATTTTAGAAGACCCTACATCTATAGCTAAAACTGCTTGAATGTTTCTTATCATTAGCAAAACACTATTAAGAAATAACTTTCTGCCAGATTTTATATAGTGCATCCGCCGCCGCTGGAGTCGCAGTCATAATGCCACCAGTCTCTGGAAATAAGTTAACTTTCCCGGTTTCGTCATAAACCACACCGCCAGCTTCGTGCACAATTATCACGGCTGCTAAATGATCAATCGAACTGAAATGACCAATAACTGCACCAACTCCACGATTAGCCGCAACGCCATTTAGAGTTAAAGTTCCAGATCCCATTATTCGCATCGTGCAGAAGTTTTTTGCTAACTCGTCTAGTAGGCCAAGCATTCCGGGCCAAGGTTGATAAGCCGCTAATTCAGTAGCAACGATACGACTGCTAAGCGGATTTTCAACTCCGACTAAATTTTCAACTTTCAGGGGCTTTCCATTTAATTTCGCGCCTTTACCTTTTGCAGCTTCATAAAGTTCATCGCGCCATGGATCAATAACTATGCCGAGCAATGGTGTGCGATTAAAGGCTAAAGCTAATGAAAATGAACTCCAAGGCATTCGGTTTGCAAAATTTGTGGTGCCATCAATTGGATCTAAATACCAAGCTGGTGTTTCAGCAAGATAAGTGCCACCCATCTCCTCGCCCACGAAATTATGACCAGGAAAATTTGCCGATATGACTTCCCGAACATGGGCTTCAATCATCACATCAATTTCAGTAACGATATCTGCAGGATTTTCTTTCAATTCAATCTTTCCTGGGTCCATCGATTTTGCTACCAAAATCGCCCATTTTCCAAGATCTCGCGCAACTATTAGCGCCCGATCAAGATCGATATCTGCTGCACTTTTCTCATTTTTAGAAATTAAAGGCGGCTCACTAAGTACTAGCTGCAACAGCGCTAGTTCATTCGTAGTTACAGAATCAATTCCAATAGCTTTTGCCCAACGCATTGTGGCTTCATCATCAACAGTCCAAATTGATACTTTGCAGCCAAGCGCATGAATAGCTTCGACTTTGCTCTTGGTTAAGAACGAATAGTGTGAATTTATGAAAGTTGGTTTTAACTCCGCAATATCTGCAGCAGTCACAGTTGCATTTATATTCCAGGGCATCCAGATATTTGCGCTCTCTGAGAGCGAGCGAATGATACGCATACCTTCTAAATCGCCACACCAGTAAATCTTTGCGCTGCTCTTTGATGCAACTTCGAAAGCTAATTTGGCAGGATCGCTCTCTTCCATATCTATCATCAAGACAGATTTAGAGTTCTCAAAGAGCGGCAATACATCGGAAAGCAGCGGCACTTTATTCTCACCTGCGCCAAGCTGAGAAATTTCCGACCAATTAACTTCGGAAACATTTCTATCTAAACCCCAAAGTCTTTCTAGGGTTGGGTCATGTATTACAACTACTTTTCCATCTTTGGAAATCCGCACATCAATTTCAACAACTGCAGCACCAGAATCAATCGCAGATTTAATTGCAACGATTGTGTTTTCTTGAAAGCGACTTGAGTCGCCGCGATGGGCACACATATTTGTTGAGTTAGTGGACATTAAAATTAAGCAGTTCTTACTAGCTTGCCATCCCGATAAATCAGAGCTTTAGTGATGTTAGCAAAGCCGGCATCGCCAGCTTTAGGAACTTCACTTGATACAAATGCGCGTAGCTCTGCATCACTACGTTTTAAATAGACTTCATAAAAATGTCCACGCGGCACAACTAAAGTAACGGTTGCCGCAACGCTACCTGGAACTTGGTTTTTGCTAAAGAAAACATCTTCCGGTCGAATTCCAATGACATCACTACCAGCTGAAATCGCGCCGTTTTCATAGGATCCAGTTACGCGGTTAAGTGAACCAATAAAGTTCGCTACATACTCAGTTTGTGGCGCATCATAAAGTTCTCGCGGTGTACTAAATTGTTCAATCCGACCATCGTTCATAACTGCAATTCGATCTGAAATAGATAGCGCTTCATCTTGATCGTGCGTCACGATTACCGTGGTAATACCAAGTCGACGCTGTAGTTCGCGAATATCTTCACGAACTTTTACCCGAAGCTTTGCGTCAAGATTCGAAAGTGGTTCATCGAGCAAGAGAATGTCCGGTTCTTGAACTAAAGCTCGAGCGAGTGCAACACGTTGTTGTTCGCCGCCAGATATTTGAGCTGGTCGTGAATCCTTGTGATGCATTAAGTTCACCATTTCAAGGACATCGTGTACTCGTTTTTCAATCTCGGATTTCGACATTTTTCTTACCTTTAGCGGATAAGCAACGTTCTTAAAAACGGTCATATGTGGCCAGAGCGCATAATTTTGGAAAACCATCGCACTTGGACGCTTCTCTGGTCCTATTTCAGTGACATCTTTACCGGCTAGGAAAACTTTTCCAGATTCCGGAATTAAAAATCCAGCAATCATGCGAAGCGTAGTGGTCTTGCCGCAACCTGATGGACCGAGCAGTGAAACCATCTCTCCCTTGTTAACTACAAGGTTTAGGTCATCGATGATTACTCGACCACCTAGTATTTTGCGAAGGCCGACTAGCTCGAGACCTTGTCCACTTTGATTCGCCATTGCTATCTACTCGCTTTCATCATTTGATTTGGAAACCTTCAGCCAATTGGCCACCGATGATGTGCTTACGTGCTAAACCTAAAAGGAAAACTGATGGGATCGTTAAAAGTATCGAAAACACTGCAGTAACTTGAATTGGGTAAGTTTCGACAATCGCATACATTGCAGTTGGCATTGTATAAACCTGTGGCGCACCTACTAAATATGTTCCTTGTGCTTCATCGAACGAATAAATGAATGACATAACCATCGCAACTAGAATTCCAGGCATTGCCATTTTCAACGTGATAGTTCGGAAAACCCGGAACTTACCAGCGCCAGCATCTCGAGCTGCCTCTTCTAATGATTTCGGAACCGCGGCAAAGGCCGCAGCTGGGATCCAGGTCATGAAAATAATGGTCCCAAGTACTTGCACAATAATCACACCAACAACTGTTCCCATCAAGTTTAAGAAATAATAAAGCGTTGCAATTGTTGCGAATAAACCAATCTTGGGGAATGCGTTGGATGCGAACATCATGATTAGGAAAGTTCTACGGCCCCAGTAGTTATATCGAGCAGATGCGTAGGCGGCAGGGAGGCAGATTACCGCCGAAACTAAAACTACGATCGGCGAAATAATAAATGAAGTTTTCATTGCCGAAACAAGAGCCGAAACTTCGAATACTTTTCGGAACCAATCCAGAGTCCAACCCGTTGGCTGATAACTTGGGAAAAGCCATTCGACTGCAAAAGCGTGAATTGCTAACCAAGCTAGCGGCCCAACGATTAAAAGCAACATGAAAATCGAGAAAACTAAAAGAATGGCTTTAACACCAATCGATTTAGTGTGGAGATTTAACGGCTGAACATCGTTAGCCATCAGACTCGTCCACTCTCTTTCGCACTTCGGAAATTTGCCCAGATATAGAAAACTGCGATTCCAGATGCGGCGGCAAAAACTATAAACGCCATAACGATTGATTGTTGCGGGCGATTATAAGCGGTGAAGAAGTTCGTTATCTCAACACCAAACATCGTTGGTTGATTAGGTCCTAAGAAGAATGGAATAGTGAAGGATCCCAAAACGCCAATTGAGGTAAACGTTGCAACAATTATTATTGGAATTAAAGCTAGTGGCAGCATCACTGTTTTAATAATTGTGAAAAGTCCAGCTCCGGCATCTTGGGCAGCCTCAATTAGTGCATTTGGTATTGATTGAAATCCAGAAGTTATTAAAAGAATCGCAAAAGGTAGAGAGGTCCAAATTGAGCCAATTATTACCGCAAGCATTGTTGAAGTTATCTGTGGAACATCTACTCCAATTGAATGGAAAATAGTTCGATAAAGTCCAGCACTTCCGTAAAAGGTATAGAGCGCCCATGAAGAAATAACGACAGGGATAAATAGTGGAGTTAGAGAGAGTCCGGTTAATACAGATGAAAGTTTTCCGCCGCGCAATCTTTGTAGTAAACCAATTCCGATTGCAAATAGTAAAACAAAAACGGTTGCGACAAATGACACTATCAATGTGGTTTTTAAATCGCCGGCAAATCGTGGATCAGCGATTACATCTTTATACGCTTGTAAGGTAAATAATTTGCCATCTCGGCTTCTAACGTCTTGGCCGATAATTGAAATTACTTCGTTGAGACCACCGGTATAACCAATTGAAAGAAAAAATGCTAACCCTATTGGTAACCCAATGAATGTGCCGAGCACCAAAATCGGTGGCAAGGCCATAACGAAACCAAGAACAGAGAGCTTTGAGTCTTTCGACCCAAAGCTCTCGTTAGCGACTTGGTTTGTAGCCGCAGCGCTCAATCTATTTACTTGCCAGGAACTTCAAGCGCCCATTGATTTTTGAAATCAGTTGCGTTGCTTGAAAGGTATCCGGCACGAAGTGTTGAGATATCTGTACCGGCGGCAAATTTGCCTTGGTTTGCTTCGCTCAACAACGTAACTGGAATTACTGGATAACCGTTAAGTGATCCGCCAACGATTATATTCTGCCCTGCTGGTGAAAGTACCCAGTTCACGAATCTCTGAGCAGCAACACCATTACGAGAAGTCTTTGGAATACCGAAAAATGCTGGTCCGCCGGTCAAAGCAGGTTCACTGATTTGAGCAACTTTCCAGTAGCTTGGGATAGTTCCAGCTTTTAGACCGCTGAGGAATTGATCTGACCACACAGTTCCCATATCGATTGATCCATTAGCAATCAATGAAAGAGTTGCAGCATTGTTTGATGGATAGGTTCCATTTTTCCCGTATGTGTATGGGTTAAGTGACTTTAGCAAGTCAAAGCCTTGCTTCCATTTAGCTTGAAGTGGCTTATTAATTTCTGTAACTAATGTTTTGCGTTCCGCATCTGTTAAATATTTATCTATAACGGTTTGTGCGAATGCATATCCACTTCCACCGCCAGATGGCACGTTATACGTGAAACGACCTGGGTTGGCCTTGATCCAAGTAATCAATGCATCAAGAGTCTTTGGTGGTGTTGCGACTACGTTGGAGTTGTAAGCCAACAGCACTGTCGATGCGCGATATGGGACGCCACCTTTGCTTAACGCGATTAATGAAGCAGGTACGTTTAAAAGATTGGGGATTCGAATTGTTGATGGAATCGTTAAATAGCCAGATAGGCCCAACTGTTGCACGAAACCAGCATCAATTACATCAAAACCAGCATCTTTCTTTAACTTGGTTGCAGCAATGATCTTTGCAAGAGTTAGCGCATCATTTTTACCGTGAAGGTCGAATGAAGAAAGGTCTACATTGTAATTTGGGTTAGCTTTTTCAAAAGCTGGAATTAATTCCTTTAAGTACAAGTTTTCAACGTTTGTATCAGCAGATACATAAAGTCGAACTTGAAATACTGCAGCGTGGCTTGTGGATGCAGTGAAGCCAAGAGTGGCGACTGCTAAACCAGCTACTGCAAGTATCGATACGAGTTTATTTTTACGCACTAAAAGTGCCTCCTCCAAGTAATAAGGAATAGACCGGATGTCGATTTCCTTCGAACAGGTAGACACTAAATTACGCACCCCAAGGTGCTAGGTCAAGGCGAAAGGCGCTTACTTCCTCTTAAACGCGTGAATTATCCATTAACAATCGATGTCAAGAAAGCAATACTCTCTCGAACGGCCATGATTGGCCCAGAACCAGCCGCAGGGGCGTTGCTCAACATCACATCTTGCTCCAGCACTAGTTTTCCTTGGTAATCAATGCCATCCAAAAAGCTAATTACTTCAGAAATTTGGGCATCTCCATTACCTAATGGTTTATACATTCCGTTTTTAACTTCAGTTGAATATGTAGAAGTTTGATTTTGAATTCGAGCGGCAGCAGTTGCATCACAATCTTTTAAGTGCACATGCTTAATTCGTGAACCTGCGCGTTTAGCAATATCTAATGGCTTCCCACCGCCAACCACAATGTGGCCAGTATCAAGACATAAGTTGATATCAGTTTCATTTAGCAAGAAATCTAAATCATTTGGCGTTTCAAACATGGTTCCCGCGTGTGGATGTAACACCATTTGCAAACCAAATTCTTTGGCAATTTCAGTAATCATTGGTAGCGACTCTGAAAAAACCGCTTTTGCTTCGGCATCCATTGGATCACGGGAATCGTATTCACCATCTTCTGCTGGTGTAGCTAAGACGAAATTACCAGCGTTGAGCTTGGCTAAGACTTCTGCTTGGCGACGCGCTCGGTCATATGAAGCTTTCAGGCGATCTTTCTTATGTAAAACAATCGGAACGAAAGCGCCACATAATTCTAAGCCATGCCCATCTAGTACTCGGGCAAGCTCTTTTGCATCTTGTGGCAGATATCCATCTGGACCTAACTCAGTTGCAGTAATTCCACATTCGCGCATTTCGGTTAATACACGGTCAACTTCTAGTTGATAACCCCAACCGTTAGCTTCGCAAACACCCCAAGAAATTGGCGCGCCGGCTAATTGTTTACCTAGATCCAATTAAATTTGCTCCAACGACCAGGCTTTAACGCCACCTAAAATTCCCGCAGTATTTGAAACAATTACTACGTCATCGCCTAAAACTTGCAGAACTTCAGTGCGAATACGACGTGAATTACCACCGCCGATATAGAGGCGATCCCAATGAAAAACTTTCCGTAGGTCTTCAACCATTAATCGAATTCGGCGAGACCAGAATAAATCGCCAAGGCGCCTAAGTTCAGTCTCGCCAACCCAAGTGTCATAAGTGGTATTTCTACGTACTGGCGCCATCGACATTTCAAAATGCGGTGCAAGTTTTCCACCATCAAACATTGAGAAACCAAGGCCAGTTCCAAGTGTGATTACAACTTCTAAACCAGAGCCATTGATAACGCCAGCGCCATGAACTTCAGCATCGTTTAAAACGATTGCAGGCTTTTTGAAATGTTCGGCAAAGGCTCGTTGGATGTCAAAGCCTTTCCATTGCTTTTCTAACTCTGGCTCAATACGAGTGCGTGGACCTTTTGCATTTATATAGTGAGGTGTGTGTACAACAACGCCATGTCGCAACATGCCGGGCATCCCTACAGTTAGGCGATCAAAATTCGGTAAACCTTTTGAAATGTCATCAATAGTTTGGATTAAATGTGTGGGTGAAAGTGGATATGGAGTTGGCACAGCTACTGGCTGCGCATGCAAAGTGCCAGCGCTATCTAGTACCGAGCCTTTGATAAATAACCCGCCGCAATCTATGGCGAGAGTCATCACGCTGGTTGAATGCATCTCCATGTATATATCCAAGCAAAATCTGGGTCAGAAAGATAATCGGAGCGCTCGGGATATCTTTGCTCCGCGCATATATGTAGAATCCACACATGTTAGACCTCCTCACCATTGGCCGAATTAGTGTTGATTTATATGGTCAGGAAGAAGGTCACGGCTTATCTGATCCGCAAACATTTCAAAAGTCTGTAGGGGGAAGTCCTACAAATGTTGCGATTGGAACCGCTCGATACGGCCATAAAACAGCGGTAATTACTGGAGTAGCAAGTGATGCCCTCGGCGAATTTGCGATTGGTGAATTGAAGAAATTCAGCGTCTCAACAGAATTTGTAATTAAAACTCCTACTGGCAAAACCCCAATTGTGGTTGCGGGAATAAAAGATCCAGATAGCCCAGAATTTATTTTTTATCGCGATAGCAGCGCGCCAGATACTAAAATTGAAACCTCAGCATCATTAATATCAGCAGTTAAAGCTGCCAAGTATTTTTGGTTTACTGGATCTACGCTTTCGCAATCCCCGCTTTCAAATACCGTGATTGAGCTACTTAAATCCAGAAATGGTGAAGTTATCTTTGACCTGGATTATCGACCTTCGTTTTGGAGTTCGCCAGAAATTGCTCATAAAGAAATTTCTGCTGCCGTTAAATATGCAACAGTTGCGATTGGAAACTTGGAAGAGTGCGCGGTTGCAACTGGCTTACCGAAAAACTCTAGCGCTGCTGAGTTTGCTGCTGCTTTACTTTCAATGGGACCTAAGTTAGCAATTGTTAAGGGCGGCGCTACCGGCGTATTGGTAGCTCATGGAAATAGCGCCACTGCAATTCCAGGGTTACGTATAAAAACTAAATGTGGCTTAGGTGCCGGCGATGCATTTGGTGCGGGCGTAGTACATGGGCTCTTATCTGGCTGGAGTCCAGAAGATTCAGTTTCCTTTGCAAATGGCGCAGGCGCTTATGTTGCCTCACAATTGATGTGCAGTGATGCAATGCCAACTGAAGCGCAAGTTCGAGAATTGATGGAGCGTTCAAAGTGAGCGAACGCTTCTTCCCATTTAGCTCTGGCGTTAAATCGATAACTCCAGAAATGGCCGGGTGGAAATATTCCGGATTACAAGTAATAAGCATTCCGGCTGGGAAAACCGATATTTCTCAATACTTTTCTGGAGATATTGAAGCGGCTTTGATTCCATTAAACCTGCAAAATTTTAAAGTTTCCATTTCTGGCAAAGAATATTTATTAATTGGACGTGCTGGCGTCTTCGTTGGCGCAAGTGATTGGGTCTATGTAGCATCTAATGAAAAAGTTGAGATAACTACAGTTACCGCTGGAGAAGTTGCAATTGCAACCGCTTCAGTAAAATCAAACTTCCCAAGTCGATATGTTTCGAAAATTAGTAAAGTGGAAATTCGTGGAGCAGGCGTAGCTACCCGTGAAGTTCGCCTCTTTATGCATCCAGATCTATTTCCAGATGCAGAAAAATTGATGGCAGTTGAAGTTATTACTCCAGATGGCAATGTATCTAGCTTTCCGCCACATCGCCACGATGGCATCAAAGGTTGCGAAGTGGAAAATGAAGAAATTTATTATTTCAGAATCGGCAAGATTTCAAGTGCCCATGGCGAAAGCGAAGGTTTCGGACTTCATCGAACTTATTCTGCGCCGGAAGATCCTGAATTCTTTGATGAGACCGTCACTATTCATGATGGCGATATTTACTTAGTGCCGCGTGGTTACCACGGTCCGTGCGCTGCGATGCCGGGTTATCCGATGTACTACTTAAATGTTCTCGCAGGTCCGAGTCGAAAGCGCACTATGGATTTTTGCGACGATCCCAACCATGCTTGGCTTAGAGATAGCTGGAAGAACCAAATTCCCGATCCCCGAGCTCCCTGGCAGGTGAAGCAATGACTTTGATGACGACATCGCAAGCCATAGTTCGCTGGTTGACGGCGCAGAAAATAATTATTAATGGTGAAGTTAAACCTTACTTTGCTGGAACATTTGCAATTTTTGGCCATGGCAATGCGCTCAGCCTTGGTGATGCGCTCTTTGATTCACAAAATGAGATGAAAACTTTCCGTGGCCAGAGTGAAGAAGGTATGGGATTAGCTGCAGTTGCTTATGCCAAAGCGATGCGCCGCCAACAGTGCATGGTGGTTACAACTTCAATCGGGCCAGGTGCGTTAAATGCCGTTACTGCAGCCGGAACTGCATTAGCAAATCGATTACCGATGTTAATTTTGGTTGGCGATACATTTCAGAGCAGAACACCTGATCCAGTTTTGCAACAAGTCGAACATTTTGGTGAACCATCAACAACGGTTAACGACGCCTTCCGTCCAGTAGTTAGATTCTGGGATCGGATCACTAACCCTTCACAAATTTTAACGGCGTTACCGCAAGCGTTAATGACGATGTTAGATCCAGCTAGTTGCGGTCCAACTTTTTTTGCGTTGCCACAAGATGTGCAAGCAACCGCATTTGATTATCCAGAAGCATTCTTTAACGAAACTATTCATGAAATCCCAAGACCACGCCCTGATTTAAATGAACTGAATAAGTGTGTTGTGCTGATAAATAACGCTAAGCGCCCAGTATTAGTCGCGGGTGGTGGCGTTCATTACTCACTTGCCGAAAAAGAACTTGCGGCTTTTGCCAAAGAACAACAGATCCCTGTAGTTGAAACTATGGCGGGAAAATCTTCGCTCCCGTGGAGTAATCCCCTACTTGTTGGCCCACTAGGTGTTACTGGCTCAGATCCAGTTAATGAATTGGTAAGTGAATCCGATTTAATTATTGCAATCGGTACTCGGTTGCAAGATTTCACTACTGGTTCTTGGACCTTATTTGGAGATAAAGATATCGTCGCTATAAATGCCGCCCGCTTTGATGCAACTAAACGACGTGCAAGCGCCGTAGTTGGTGACGCACTAGCCACAATTTCAGAGTTAAGAACCCAAGTTAAGCCAACTAATAGAGCTGATTGGATCGCTCGAGCTAAAACGTTAAAAAATAGCAGCGTGGTGTTACGTACTAGCCGTGAGAAATTGAAATCTGAATTACCAACATACGCCCAAGTTGTAATTGCGGCTAATGAAATTGCTCGCCCTGAAGATTATGTATTAACCGCAGCCGGAGGTTTACCTGGCGAATTAAATAACAATTGGCTCGCCAAATCAATCGCATCATTTGATTGTGAATATGGTTTTTCTTGTATGGGATATGAAATTAGCGGTGCATTTGGCGCAGCTATTGCGCAGAAAGATATGAAGAAAACCGGGCGTGTGATTGCAATGACCGGCGATGGTTCTTACATGATGCTTAACTCAGATATTTACAGCGCTGTACTCCATGGATATCCATTGACTTTAATACTCTGTGATAACGGTGGCTTTGCTGTGATTTCTAGATTACAGACCGGAAATGGCGCAGCTTCATTTAGAACGATGATTACTGAAAATGATTCCGCCGCCAGGGTTGATTTTGTTGCGCATGCAAAATCTATGGGAGCTAATTCCTATCGAGTTACTTCAGTTTCAGAACTTACTGAGAAATTACTAGATACTGCTAACTCCAAAAAAATTGAAGTAATTGTTATTAATACGGCACCAACTACTTGGACTGAAGGTGGCGCATTCTGGGAAGTTGGTATTCCTGAAGTTTCTGATAAGAAATCAATTCAAGAAGCTCGTGCTAAATTAATTGATGGCAAGAAAGCGCAGCGGAAGTTTTAGTTAGTTAGCGCAGCTTGAATATTAGCCATCGACACCGCAGAAGCTTCTTGCGAAGGCTCCCAGGCAGTGTCTTGTTCGCTCATTAACCATCCAGAATAATTTAATTTATCGAGCGCAATAAATAACTCTTTAACTTTCAATAGACCGGTGCCAGCTGGAACAAAGAGTTTTAACTCATCAACGGCAAAACCCATGGTTTCAATTTCTTTTGAGAGCATCTTCGCGAGTACTTCCCCGCTTACATCCTTCACATGTACGTGAGTTATTCGATGGCCATATTCAGATACTGCTACAA
>BJFY01000016.1 GCA_014190155.1 Actinomycetes bacterium
ATGAATTTTGAGTGCCAATCGTGTTTTGTAGTTAGTCTTTTTGAAGCCTTTGTCGTAGCCTAGAGAAATGACAACGGAGTCAGCTTTTAAAACCGCGCAAGCACAATTAAGAATTGCCGTTGACCAACTAGGTCTTTCCGAAAATGATTGGCAAACTCTCTCCACTCCAAGGCGAGTTCTAGAAGTTGCTGTCCCGCTCCGTCGAGATAATGACAAAGTGGAGATGTACAAGGGTTATCGGGTCCAATACTCAACAACGCGCGGCCCATCAAAGGGTGGAGTTCGGTTCCATCCAGATATTGATTTAGAAGAAACAATCGCGCTTGCCATGTTGATGACTTGGAAGTGCGCACTTACAAATTTGCCATTCGGTGGCGCAAAAGGCGGACTCGCGGTGGATGTTGCAACGCTCTCTGACCGCGAAAATGAAAGATTAACTCGTCGCTACACCTCTGAGATTCTGCCAATCATTGGACCGGAACGAGATATTCCAGCACCTGATGTTGGAACTGATGAACGAAATATGGCTTGGATGATGGACACCTACTCTGTTAATGCGGGATTTTCAGTTCCGGGAGTTGTAACTGGAAAACCAATTGTGCTTGGTGGATCACTAGGTAGAAATTCTGCTACAGGTGATGGTGTTGCAATTTCAACTCGAGAGGCGTTACGGGCTCGCGGAATTAATCCAGTTGGCGCAACCGTTGCGATTCAAGGTTTTGGAAAAGTTGGTTATTGGGCAGCAATCGCGCTCGAAAGCATGGGCTTAAAAGTTGTAGCGGTTAGCGATGTTAATGGCGCAGTAACTGGTTTTAAATCTGTAAGTTATTTATGGAATCACTTCCTCAAGAACAAGAATTTAGATGCGCCTGGGACTGATCGTTTAACTAATGAAGGGCTACTACATCTTGAAGTTGACGTACTTATTCCCGCCGCGCTTTCCGATGCAATTACCAGCAAAACAGCGCCTGGAATTAAAGCGAAAATCGTCGTTGAAGGTGCAAATGCGCCAACCACTCCCGAGGGCGATACGATCATGAACGATAAGGGAATATTGGTAGTCCCAGATATTCTTGCTAACTCGGGTGGCGTAATTGTTTCTTACTTTGAGTGGGTTCAAGATAAACAGAATTACTTCTGGGATGCTGTAGAAGTAAAGACAAATTTAAATAACATCATGATGAAAGCACTTTATGAAGTTGAAGCCATGGCCAAAGATCGTAAAGTTACTTGGCGAGAGGCTGCTCATATGTTGGGTGTATCTCGCGTCGCTGAAGCGCATAAATTACGCGGTCTTTACCCATAAAAATAATTTTAGAAATTGATAGGGTTAATTATGACAATTAGCGTTCGTCCATTAAATTCAAAAGATAAGAGCCGTTGGTTAGAACTTTGGCATGATTATTTAACTTTTTACGAAACATCGTTGAGCAGTGAGCAAACCGAATTAACTTGGAAACGCTTAATGGATTCTAATTACGGAGTTTTTGGTTTGATGGCCGAAAAAGATGGTGCAATAGTTGGAATTACTCACTTCATGTATCGCCCTTCCACATGGGCTCCGAAAGATTATTGCTACTTAGAAGACCTATTTGTAGATCCAACGGTAAGAGGCAGCGGTGCCGGAAGAGCGCTGATAAATAGAGTGATTGAATTAGCTAAGGAACATGGCGCCGGGCGCGTTTACTGGACTACAAAAGAGAACAACGCTCAAGCTCGAATTCTTTATGATTCTTTCATTAAAGTTTCAGAGTTTGTTCAGTATCGATTTCCGCTTAACCCTTAATTTACGCTAACATTACGCATAGTTAATTGATAAGTTTGGCAACGAAGCCACATTCACTCTGGTAATTATTAAGGATTTAAAATGAATCAAGCTCAATTCGAACAGATGAAATCAGGGAACGGATTTATTGGCGCACTAGACCAAAGCGGAGGAAGCACCGCTAAAGCCCTCGGACTTTATGGGGTAACCGATAGTGCTTATTCAAGTGAAGCCGAAATGTTCGACCTCATCCACGCAATGCGTAGCCGAATTATCAAGAGCGCTTCATTTACATCTGATCGAGTTATTGGCGTGATTCTCTTTGAAATGACCATGAACCGCACAATTGACGGACTTGGTACTGCAGAATTCTTATGGCAGAAGAAAAATATCGTGCCATTCCTAAAAATTGATAATGGTTTAGATGATGAAGTTAATGGCGCTCAAGTTATGAAGCCAATCCCAGAACTTTCAGCTCGATTAGCAGCTGCTAATTCACATGGCGTTTTTGGCACCAAAATGCGCTCAGTAATTAAACGCGCAAATAGCGAAGGTGTCAGCGCTGTAGTTAAGCAACAATTTGAAATTGGTAAGGAAATCATTGCAGCCGGTTTAGTCCCAATCATTGAGCCAGAAGTAGATATCAATTGCCCGGAGAAAGCTGCTGCTGAAGTATTGCTTGAAAAGGCAATCCTCGCTGAACTAGATTCTTTAAACGCTGATCAAAATGTAATGTTGAAACTCACACTTCCAGATCACGCTAACTTCTTTTCAAAACTAGTTGCTCACCCTCGAGTAATAAAAGTTGTTGCACTCTCCGGCGGCTACAGTCGTGAAAAAGCTAACAAGATGCTCTCCGAAAATGCTGGCGTAATCGCAAGTTTCTCGCGTGCACTTGCTGAAGGTCTCTCGGTGCAACAGAGCGATGTGGATTTCGACAAAGTCCTTGATGTAACTGTGCAAGAAATTTACGAAGCCTCTATTAAATAAAGGAAAACAATGCAAATTAATATAAATAAGAAATCCGGAATATTTTTATCAATCATTGCCGTACTGCTACTAATACTTGGATTTATGGCTAATAACCGCGATGGCAATTCCTTAGGCTGGTTTAATCACATGGGTATGCACTCTGATGACGATCAATCCAGTGCTGCAAATAATTTTCAAGGCAGTGATGTCATGTTCGCACAAATGATGATTCCCCACCATGAACAGGCTGTACAAATCTCTGATTTAGCGCTAAAAATTTCTAAAAATGTAGAAGTATTGAAATTAGCCGCGGAAATAAAAGATGCGCAATCTCCAGAAATTCTGCAAATGACTAGCTGGCTCAATCAAGCGAATGCTGCTTTGGAAATGGGCCATTCCATGGGAATGGGTGGGATGCTCTCCGACTCAGAAATTAAAACTTTAGAATCGGCAACCGGTAAAAACTTCGACATACTTTTTCTAAACGGCATGATCGCACATCATGAAGGTGCCATTCATATGGCGCTCATGATTAAAGACAGTGCTAACGCTGATGTTAAAGCTCTTGGTAAATCGATAACTAAATCGCAAGCCGCCCAAATCCTCGTCATGAAAGAAATGCTTAAGAACTTATAGCTCTAAGCTAATTTGTAACCAGCATCTACTATTGCTTTTTCAATACTAGCTGCGGCAATTTCGGTTGTTGCAGTAATTATCGCATTTGCGCTCTCTGCGCTGGCTACTACCTCAGTTACGCCATCAATTTTCTTTAATTCTGCAGTGACTCGGCCTTCGCAATGACCACAAGTCATTCCTTTTATCGAAATAGTTGTACTAGGCAATTTGCCCTCCAGTTATTCGTATTTATAGAACTATATAACATTTAGTTGTATCCTCGACCCATCATGAGTAAATCAAAAATTTTTGAATGGTTGGGCGTAATTACCGCCATTATTTATTCCATGTTAGTTGCGCTGAATATTGGCGCAGAGTTTGCCGGTTTTACCCTACTCTTAATTTCATCTGCTCTCATTGGAATTTGGGCCTACCTAGGAAAACATAAAGGAATATTGTTCTTGCAATTTTTCTATGCCACTGCAGGCATAATTGGAATGATCCGCTGGTTCTAGTCTATTTCGACTCATTGAAAACTACTTCAGTTCCCAGATGCCTTGCGTAGCACCCTCGCACTTTATGTTGATCATGCTGCCATTTGCATGCTTTCCATATAGCGTTTTTGCTACTCGATAACCATATTTAGATAAGTCAATTTTGATTTCGCTAGGAATTGTTGCAATTAATACCAATACTTTACTTTTTTTAGATTCTCTCAAATATGCGATGTGTCCATCTTCGGCCGCCACCCATCGCAGTCCGCCATTTACTAGCGCATCATTTTTGCGACGAAATGCAGTTAATTTCTTAACTTCGGCTAAGAATTCCAGATCCCATTCACTGCGATCGTCCCACTTAATTGTTTTTCTAGTGTCATCTCCATGAGTACCTTCAAGTCCTATTTCATCTCCCATGAAAATTGAAGGAACTCCAGGATAAGTTAATAACATAGTCATCGCAGCAAGGTGACGATCACGATCTCCACTTACTATGGTTCGAAAGCGTGGCGTGTCATGTGAATCCAATAAAACCATCGACGCGGTCAACGCGCGCCAAGGTAGCGAGCCATTAAAGTTTTTTATAGTTTCAACTAATTGAGTTCCAGTAATCATCGGTGAATCGATTGGTAGTCCTTGAAAACCGCCACTTAACTTTGCACCTTTATTCATCCAGGAAGCAATTGGTCGCATAAAACCTTGATAATTCATAGTGCCGTGCCACCCGTAGCCAGCTAAATCCTCTGCAACAAAATCTCCATTTTCTGCAACGAGCCAAGCGCTCGGAGCAACTTCATCCATAGCTTTTCTGATCCCATGCATTACCTCGTCGTGAATATCAATGTCACCGAGTTTTCCGGTCATATTTCCAACGTCAATCCGCCAGCCAGACATGCCAAATTTTGGAGATAACCATTTCTTTACTATTGAATTCTTTCCTTCATACATTTCTTTTCTTAGCGCTTTAGAAGCAAAGTTCAATTTAGGTAGTGATTTCAATCCCCACCAACCTACATATCCCCATTTAAAACTCTTATCCCAATAAAAATATCCTCGCTCTTTTGCCCTCTTACTATTTTGCGCACGTTCCATCCAATAATGCCCGGCTCCGCAATGATTAGATGTTAAATCTCCAACTAATCGAATGCCTCGCTTGTCGGCAGCCTTTCGCAATGAAAACCAAGCAGTATTTCCTCCAAGCAGAGGATCGACCTCTTCAAAGCTAGTAGCGTCGTAACGATGATTCGAGCGTGATGGGAAGAGCGGTGTGAAATAGATACCATTTATGCCAAGGTCAGTTAAGTAATCTAAATGTGATTCAACGCCTTTTAGATCACCACCGGCAATCTCTTGACCATTCCAAATCTGCTTACTATTGTCGAAACTATTCCATGGCTCTTCATGAGCCCATTTAGGCAGAATCTTCTTACCACTGGAAGCAAATCGATCTGGAAAAATTTGATAAAAAATAGAACTCTTTAACCACTTCGGATAAGCGGGTTTAGCGATTATTTGAAAATCAGTATTGGAATGCACATCATGATTATGTAATCCAGCCGCACTTAACCAATCAAATTTGCCCTCTCCAGCAAATAGAAACCGATATTTAGTTTGTGGATTAATTATTGGGATTGTAATTTCCCACCAAGATTCAATCTTTCCTTTTTTTGCTAATTCCAGATAACCAGTTCTAGGTTCACCATCGTGGTAATAACGCATTACCCCTTGATCGAATTTATATTCATTCGGAACCCGAACTCTAAAAGTTACTTTTTCGCCCAACTTTGGTGCGCTATTAGATAAATAGAGTTCGCTGCCATCATGATGCGGAACTAAAAAATTAGCTACTGAACCCATGTCGTAATAGTAATGGCCGCAAATATCACAATGAAACTAGCACGATCAAATAAATTTATTTATTGAGTTTTTCCAGAATTCTCTGCTCGAGTGGATATTCCTTAGGTTCAAGGTCACCTTTTTCCAGCCACCACTTGAAATAGATTTCCAACATGCTCTCTAGATTGTGCTTTGGCACAAATCCAATTGTTTCTTTAATCTTTTCAGAGCCTAGGTAGCCATTATTTTCTGGAAATGGGAACGCAACATTTCGCAGATCGAAATTAGCAACATCTAGCGCAAAATCATCTGGGTTGTAGGGCAATATGTTTGTTTCTTTCTTGCAAACTCTTGCAGCTAACTCCACAAAACCTCGGCTAGTTGTAGCTTGTTGGGTAGCAATATTAAATGCCTGCTTATCCACTTTTTTACCTGCGTTTATTATCGCAACTATTGCATCAGCTACATCGCCAGCGTATACAAATGAATGTATTGATTTTCCACCGTTTCCAAGCAGAATTGGTAGCCCCTTTAAGAGGCGACTAAATGCAAAAGATTCGCGATCTTCATAATTATCCGGCCCAAGAACGAACGGTAAGCGACAGGCAGTTGTAGTAAAAAATCCCTTGTTGCTAAATTCTTGAAGAAGCGCTTCGGATCGATTCTTTTCTCTTGCATAATCAGCAAATGGATGTGGTGGTCCTTTAGGAAAATCTTCAGTTATCGGAAAAATATTGCTAGAAGAGTAAACTGCGCCGGTAGAGATGAATATATATTTTTCGATCTTATTAGCGAAAAAATTTCCAGCCTCTTCAACCCAGGTGGAGGCATATGCGGAGAAATCAATAACCACATCAAATTTAGAGTTAGCGAATTGTTCCAAAGCGCCAGGTTGCGAACGGTCGCAGATAACATTTGTGGCGCCAATATTCTCTTCTCTAGTGCCACGATTAGCGATAGTTACATCTGCACCTTGTTCCAATAAAGCTTTTAATACATATCGGCCCATAAACCTGGTGCCACCAAAGAGCAGTACTTTCATCGGAAACTCGTTTCGCTAGTGAGTGTTACTTAATTACTTTATTGTAAACAGTTGACTGCATCATAAGCAACTATATAAACTTCACAATTGTGGACCTAATCAATTCAATTGAAACTTTTGAAGCCAGAGTTCCACTCCCCGCTCCACTTGCTGTGGGATCAGCTCGGATTACACATCGCACTTATTCAGTTGTAAAAATTACGACCTCAGATGGAATTGTTGGCGTCGGTTATTGCTATAGCCGCGGACTTCCAATGGCAAAAATTATTGATGATGTGATGACGCCAGTCGCGATTGGCCAAACTGCGGAATCTCCAGAAGAAATCCGCAAATTAATTCTTGGATTTAATTGGCAATCTGCCGAACATGGCTCAGTAACCTCTGCAGCAAGTGCTGTCGATATCGCGCTTCACGATATCGCTGGAAAACGAGCGGGTAAAAGTGTCGCAGCAATGTTGGGGGCAACTGTAAGTGAGGTGCCAATTTATTCTGTTATTGGCTATCACTATGGAAAAGACGAATCTGGGTTGCGCGAAGAGATTGATTACGCGCTTAGCCGGGGTATAAATTCTTTTAAAATTGTAATGGGAGCAGATACTCCTGAACGAGATGCAAATCGACTTAAGGTACTTAGAGAAAAAGTTGGCGATAAGCCTTTGATCGCACTTGACGCGTTTAGAACTCTAAAAACTTTAGATAATGCCATAAAGCGAGTGAACCTAATTAAAGAGTATGGCGTCGCATTCGTGGAAGATCCTTTTCTCGAATCCGAAGGCGTTGCTGCTATCGCACTCCGCGAAGCAACCGGCGTACCAGTTTCATTTGGCGAATCCCTAGCCTCTTCAAAGATGGCCGAGCAAGTTCTTTATTACAACCAAACTGATATTCTGAGAATTGATGCACTTGTTATTGGTGGCGTTGGCGAATTTCTTAAGGCAACCACATATGCAAATCAAAAAGGTAAAACTTTTGCAACCCATATCCATACCGAGGTTCATTCTCAATTAGCGGCGGCCACCCCCAATCTCTATCCCGGTGGCTTGGAATATCTCGATCCCCGATATGAAATAGATTTATTTCATCATTTGCTCTTAAAACCGATAAAAATTCGAAACGGAAAGGCAATACTGAGCACTGAACCTGGGTTCGGAATCCAATGGGATTGGGACGCAATTCAGCATTTCTCGCGTTGAAATGTGGCAAGAAGGGGAGAGAAATTAATTTTGGAACTTTTAAATGAAATTTCGGTGCTGCCTTACTTAATTCAACAAGGTGTTGTCACTGCAGGCGAGAAAGTAATAATTGAAATTCTCACCGGTGGAGTATCAAATACCGTGCTTGCAGTTACAACAAATGATCGCAATATGGTACTAAAGCAGGCGCTACCCGAATTGAAAGTTGCCGAGAAATGGGAAGCTGACCAAAGGCGCGCAATCGTTGAAGCAGATGCGCTTCGCTTATTCCACGAATTGAGTCCAAAGCAAGTTCCTAACCTAGTTTTTATTGATCCAATTCAATTTGTGCTAATGATGGACCGCGTTGAATTAGATAGTACGGTTTGGAAATCCGATTTACTGAACGGCAGATTTGATTTGAATGTCGCAAAGGTGTTAGGTGAAACCCTTGCAACATGGCATCTCTACGGTGAAAGTAATCCAGCAAATATCGCTCAATTTAAAGAAGATACACTTTTCGAACAACTTCGAGTTGATCCTTTCTATCGCTTTGTTGCCAAGCGAAATCCAGATCTACAAACCGTGATTGGTGGGCTGATTAACGAACTTGAAACCGAACACACCACTATTGTGCATGGAGATTTCTCACCAAAAAATATTATGGTTTCACCTTCTGGGCAGGTATACGTGCTGGATTTTGAAGTTATGCATATCGGGAATCCAGTCTTTGATTTGGCATTCTTAACTGCACACATACTTTGTAAATTCTTTAGAGCTGAAAATGAGCAAGTCGCTTCACAACTCGCGGCTCTTGCTACATCTTTCCTTGATGCATATGAAAAAATGCACGCTATCTCGCCTTCACTTGCGCTGCATACGGGACTGATATCACTCGCAAGAGTTGAAGGAAAATCTCCAGTAAATTACTTAAACCCAGCCCAACAAGAGAAATTGCAGATTTTTACCAAGAAAGTTCTCTCTGACTCTAAAATTACAAATGCCCGCGACTTATTTGATTTGAGCTACCGATGAAAATAACAAAAGTACTCAGTTACCAAGTTCTCGATTCTCGAGGTAAGCCCACAGTCGCTGCGGCAATATCTCTCGAAGATGGCAGTACGCATACTGCAAGAGTTCCTTCCGGAGCCTCTACTGGAAAACATGAAGCGTTTGAACTCCGCGATGGAAACGAATCAATTTCTAATCGTTATTACTCTGGAAATTCGGTAAACCTTGCAGTTGACAATATAAATTCAAAAATTGCACCGCACTTGATCGGAAAAGAAATAGATCTGACAAGTGTTGATCAAAAATTGAAAGAGCTTGACTCTTCTGAAACCCATGAGATTCTCGGCGCAAATGCCACGCTAGCAACTTCACTGGCCACTGCAATCGCAAGCGCACATGTAAGAAACGTTTCATTAGCGCGGTATTTCCAACCAACCGGCAAACTTCTAATACCGATGCCAATGGTAAATATTCTCTCGGGAGGCGCTCATGCAAATCGAACGCTAGATATTCAAGACATTTTAATTATCCCTAACGGTGCTGAATCATTCACAGAAGCGCTCTCTTGGATTGTTGCCGTTCGAGAGATGGCTGCAAAGCTAGGAAAGGAATCTGGAAAAGCAACGCATCTGGTTGCTGATGAGGGCGGGCTTGGAATCCCATTTGATTCGATTGAACTAGCTTGCGCATTTGTTTTAGAAAGTATCGAAAAAGTAGGCTTAAGAGTTGGTACTGACATTTCGCTTGCGTTAGATATTGCATCTACGCAGTTTTTTGACGGCAATCGTTACAACTTAACCACAATTAAAAAGAGTTACTCGAGTTCCGAGTTTGTTAACTACACAAATACTTTGGTTTGTAATTTTCCGATTATTTCAATCGAAGATCCATTTGCCGAAGATGATTGGCAAGCGTGGAGCGCTTTTGTGCAGGCAGCTCCTAAATCTTTGCAAATTTTAGGTGATGACTTATTAACAACTAACGCTAACCGATTAGATAAAGCTATTAAAGAACAATCTGCAAATTCCATATTGATTAAAGCTAACCAGAATGGTCTAGTTACATCTACTTACGAAGTTCTCCAACAAGCCCAATCATCCAAATTTAACACCGTGGTTTCGGCCAGATCTGGCGAAACTGAAGACTCATGGTTAGCTGATCTAGCAACTGGTTGGCGGGCTGGCCAGATTAAAGTTGGTTCAACCCATGGAGCCGAGCGGAATGCTAAGTGGAATCGTTTGCTTGAATTAGAAGCTACCGAGGATTGTGAATTCAAAAATCCATTTCTAAACTGAACTAAATATTAAAGAAGAGTCTCCCTATAAACCGAAGAATTGGAAAGAGCCCCGATCTCTCGAGGCCCTCCCATGCAAAGACAAAACAACTACATTGATCGATACCAATAGATCGAGTTGAATCATCTAAGACTGTGGTGGAGGCGACGGGGTTCGAACCCGCTCCAGTGGTTTGGTAAACGACCAGGCTGCCAATTACAACACGCCCCCAACACGAGAGCGAAGTTACTGTTTTTCTAACTTTGGAAAATATTTAGCGGTGGGATCTGTGGATAAAAAATTGAAGTGAAAAGCAAAAGGGACTTGGATTTCACCAAGTCCCAGTTACTACCAAACCACTGTGGTCAAAGTATTACACAACTTATCAGTTACTCGCAGTAACTTTAAAATTGGAGAAGAGTCGCCCTATAAGCAGTTACAAGCGCCTGAAAAATTGATTATTTGCGAATAGTTTCAGAAGGCAGTTCGCCGAAACGTTCGTGATACATCTTTGCAAACCTTCCCAAATGAGTGAAGCCCCATGAAAAAGCAATATCTGAAATCGAGGAATTTAGGCTGCGATCTGAAATTAATTCCTCTCGAACGCGAGTTAATCGAACGTTACGTAGATAATCTGTAGGACTCATACCTACATATTTTTTGAAACCGTCTTGCAAAGAGCGAATACTTACACCGGCAATCCGAGCCATATCTGTAACAGTTAGTGGCTCTTCTGGGTTTGCTTCGCAGGCTTGCATCGCCAGGCGAACAGATCTTGGTGCTGCAGGCTCAACTCTTGTTCCAATTGATTCACTGTAATTATGGCGTTGAGACAATAGAAGGCCACTAATAATTAGATCTTGAAATTGATTACGAACACCACTGTGCATGGTTAATCCACCTCGATCAACATCGGAAACCAAAGTATCAACCAGAGTTCGCCAGCTTTTTGCTTCTGGAGTCGTTAGGTCCATACCAAGATCAAATCGAACTGGGAGATGTAATTCACGGCCGATTAAATCTTCAAGACGTTCTTCCAAAGTACTTCGATTTATGTATACCAATAATTGTGGATTGTTATCATGCCAAATCATGTCAAGTTTCTCTAGCGGGTTGGGAATGGAAGCCATGTTCACGTCAGAGAGAATTGTTTGTTTACCACATCTTATTTCAGCACTTCCGGCAAGAGGCATTTGAATCAAATAGAAAGAATTCAATTCCCCAGGAGTGATATGAACTTCAGCACCATAATCTAAATAATTGAGAGTCACATCGCCGAGAGTTACGCGATTATGAACAGTATTTAACTTCTCATCTTTATTCGTCGTAGTAAGACCATGTGGACAAAAAACCCGTGCGACTTCACTTCGTGCCTCGTCTAAGTGGGTAGTTCGAAAGAGATTATGGGCGCTTAGTAGTTCGGTGCCTGGGACCATCGTTGAATCGTTCACTTTGCCATGACAGGCTGTCAATGGTTTCGACTGATCAATATGAGCGGTATTTGCGTTCTGCGGATAGCCCATGCGTGGGCAGGACATCTCTGTCGACCCCTCCTGCCTAGCCTTGCCGTTATTACTTTTACTTTCACAAATGCAAGGGGAGAGACATGAGTTCAGATTCATTAAAGGGCAAGGTCGCAATCGTTACTGGTGGTGGAACTTTATTTGGAGCCGCAGTAGCAAAGACACTCATCAGTGATGGTGCGAAAGTTATGATTGTTGAAATCAACTCTGAAAGTGGTGCGTCTGCTGCAAAAGCATGTGGCGCAACTTTCTTTCATGGTGATATCACTGACGATTCATCAATTGCAAAGATGGTTGACTCAGTAATTTCAAGCTGGGGCCGAATTGATATCTTGGTAAATCTCGCATGTTCCTATGACGATTCTGGCGCCGACAGTACGCGCGCTCAATGGACAAATACTTTGAATGTGAACATCTCAAGTACTGCGATGTTAGCTGGCGCAGTTCGGCCTTACATGGCAAAGCAAGGTGGTGGATCGATTATTAATTTAACAAGCATCTCTTCGAGCGTTGCACAAACCGGGCGTTGGATTTATCCAGTGTCTAAAGCGGCACTAGTCCAATTAACTCGAAATATGGCAATGGACTATGCCGGCGATAAAATTCGTGTGAATTCAGTTTCACCAGGCTGGACCTGGTCTGCAATTATGGATATGTTGTCGAAGGGCGATCGCAAGAAGACTGATCGAGTAGCTGCACCATTTCATTTAACCGGGCGCGTTGGCGATCCAGAAGAAGTTGCGAATGTGATTTCTTTTCTTGCTAGTGACAAAGCCTCTGTTGTTACTGGCGCAGATTGGGCCGCAGATGGTGGCTATTCTGCAATGGGACCGGAGCAATCTGTGCCCGCGATCCCATTACTAGAAGCCTAATTACTTACTTCTTTCCTACTTCTTTCCTACTTCTTTCCTACTTCTTTCCTACTTCTTTCCTACTTCTTTCCTACTTCTTTCCTACTTCTTTCCTACTTCTTTCCTACTTCTTTCCTACTTCTTTCCTACTTCTTTCCTAGACGCTTGCGAAGCTTTGGACCGATCTTCGCATAGCTCTTTGGATTTATTGGCAACAACCATTGATTAAATCGAACAGGTGCTGGGATTTGTAGATCCAAGTCCAGAAGTAGTTCATCGATATTATGAACTGAGAACGGAATGATGTTTGTTCCGCGCGCATGCTTGTTCTCGGTTCGCTTCTCCATCCAAGCAAGTCGCTTGTCGATGTGTGAAAGCATTTCGCTGCGTGATGGCAACTTAATTGCACCTTCGATATTTCCTGCAATCCAGATTGCTCCAATTTCAGCATTTAATTGTGAGAAGAATGATGAGTTATATCCGTTGAATGCTAGGTTCTTAACATCCAATGGAATTAGCTGGCGATAAAGGCGGAAGTTTCCACGATCATCATTGATTGACTTCATCACTGAGGCCTCGAGAAATGGCACGCGTTGGTGGAAACCAGTTCCGCAGATTACATAATCCGCATCCAAAGTCTTGCCATTTGAAAGGGTTACCTTTCCAGCAGACATGCTCACGATTTCAGCATCGCGTTCTACAAATAACTTTCCATTCTTGATGTTTTTAAAGAAACCATCGGTCGCTAGCGAAACTGTGCTTCGCACAATTGTGTCGAGACCAGTCTTTGGATGTAGGCCAAGTTTTTCAAGTTTGAATTGCTTATCGATAACACCTTGGACACTTCCAAGCATTCCTGCGCTTACTTTCTTACCTTTTCCATGCAAAAAAGCTTCGGCGCCCTTAAGTTCTATATAAGGGAAGAGAGCTTCACCCATTCGAGTAAGCAGAAGCATCTTGTAGTTAAGTACATTGTTGAGGCGCTTTGGCACCTTCCAGATCAAGTGACGTGCGACAATTGTTGTCTTCTTTGAAGTTCCAACAGTCGCATTTGCCGCATCGCACGAAGATTTTCCATATCCGACAACAACTACATTCTTGCCTCGAACATCCTCTAATCTATGGAAATCAACGGTATGCAGAATCTTTCCGCCCGCAGCCTTAAATGTATCTGCGCCTTTCCACTCTGGAATAAATGGATCACAGAAAATTCCGTTAGCTACGATGAAGTAATCAAAGTCGTGTGAAGCATTTTTGCCATTTGAATTAGTTTCGACAGTCCAAGATCCGTCGCTGTTCTGCTTTGCAAGAGTTACCTCCGTATTGAAGGAGATCTTGTTGAAGATATTAAATTTCTTGGCGTAACCTTCCATATATTGTTGGACTTGTTCGCCACTTGGCCATTCTGGTGTTCCCTTTGGGTATCTATAATCGCTCATTGCATATGTGCTGCGGACGTTCTGGGTTCCAAGTCCTGGATATCTGCGTGACGCAGACCAAACACCACCAACATCAGATTCTTTTTCAAAGATTTGCACATCGTGCCCGAATTCACTTAAAACTTTCGCTGACGAAAGACCAGCAAAACCTGCTCCTACGATTCCAATTTTCATCCGATAAGACCCCTAACTCCCCGGCAACGCCAGGATCATTAGTAAGTGAGATTAGGAATAAAGAGCCAAAATACTTATCCAAAGCGCGCGATGAATATCCAAATGACGCTCGTGTTTATTATGGACCAATTGCCTCGGCAACTATTTCGGCGCTAATTCCAACGAGCGGAAGATTTCGATTCCCGCTTATTTAGGGCGATTGCCCATGGAATTGCCCACAAGGATTTGTTCTATTTAATTATCTTTCGTAATCCAGTATCTCCGCTTTAAAGTGCCTTCGAACTCGACTTTGTTTTCTAGAATTCCACCCTGCGACTCAATGACTTTTATCGAGCCTAAATTCTCCTCATCGCAGGTCACTAGAACTTCTGCAACCCCAAGTCCATATATATAGGTAAGTGATTGTCTCAAGATTTCGGTTGCAAAGCCCTGTCTGCGATAGCTCGGCCTCACTCCATAGCCAATGTGCCCACCAACACTCATCAAGAATTCGTTTAGCTCATGACGTATTGAGGTTCGGCCAACGAGGTTGCCGTCATTTTCAGCAATCAGAAATGTTGCGGGAACTCGCCCTTCCTGCAAATTAGTACCCGTAGATTCATTGCCAAGAATCTCAAGGTATTCAGGCCATGGCATGTCTTTCTTGTAACCAAGCAGATATTCCCAGTCATCAATTGCAAGTTCTGAATGTCCTTGCAAAGCCTGTGCTTCATCTGCCAAGGAAAGAGGTCTGAGTTTCATGGCACCATCTAAACACTTGGGTCAGTTTTCATGCGTTCCAATTATTTAAAATTGCCCACGTTTTTGCCCACATGCCCACGTTTTTGCCCACATAAACTCGCAAAATCTTGTTACCTCATGCAGAGAGTTGTAAAAGAAAAGTGACCATCACCGCACGGTAGATGGCCACTAATCACTAATTTAAAGAAGAGTCGCCCTATAAGCCGGAGACGAGACTGTTATGCGTGATTGCACGCATAAATCTTGTATTCGCCCCCAGATTTGCCCCCAAAGAATTCACAACACCTCGTGAACCAACACCTTATGCGCGTGAATAGAACACATCTAGTTGTGTTGAGGAAATCACCTTTCCTGACATTGCATTCACCAGATTAATCTCCGTTGCCTCTTGCGGAGAAATCGACAATTTTGAGTTCAATGCATACAGAAATATCGAATACTTCTTAGATCCTGGACCTTGTGAGCACGGAGGTGTGTATCCCAGAGCTTTGCCTTGGAAATTTTGCCCTAGTGTCCCAACGTTTGTAGCACCCGCAGGTATGGATGCGACTGTCTTAGGGATGTTAAATACTGTCAGGTAGA
>BJFY01000017.1 GCA_014190155.1 Actinomycetes bacterium
GGTGGGTATCGGTGTTTATGGAAGTACTGGACGACTCGAAAAAAGTTACCGCGCCTATGGCCATGAACTAGAAACCGAATACAACGTTGTTGAAGCTGGGATGCAGACGCCGAAGTTAAAGGAGCAGGATTTCATTGGGAAAGCGGCACATATTGCGCACCGCGAATCAAAACCAGTTGCGACTCTAGTTTCACTCTTTGTCGATGATCATAAATCCAAGAGCGGTGAAAACCGTTACATGATGGGCAAAGAACCAATCCTCACTCTTGCTGGCAAAACTATTACCGATGCACACGGTCGGCATTCATATGTAACTAGCGCAGGATCAGCACCATCACTTGGCAAACATATTCTTATGACTTATCTTCCAACCGAACTTGCCGTAATCGGTGCAAAATTCTTAGTTGAATATTTAGGGGAGCGTTATCCAGTTAGCGTTGCTAGCGTTAGCTCAACACCGTTATTTGATCCAACCAACGAAAGAATTCTTAATTAGGGTAGCTACTTGCTTGCTTAAAATGCCGGATTGGTAGACTTCTGCGTGGCTGAAAATAGTAAGAAGGATCGCAAACCTTTACTCAGCGTGATTTTGATCGTAATAATTGTCATTCTGGCCGTAGTTAATTTTGCTTATAAACCAACACCGCGCGTGGAATGGCAAGCACCTGCCGGAACAACTTCCACAAAGAATTCCATAATGGAGTACAACTGGCGGAAAACTGTTTTTCTAGGTGACTCATATTGCGCTGGTGCTGGTGCTTCATCCCAAACAAAACGTTGGACCACCATTGCCGCGAAAAGTTTGCATTGGGAAGAGTTCAATTTATGTTTAGGTGCAAATGAATACTTCTTTCCATCTTCAGATACCGGGGAAAAAGTTTGTGGCGCCGCAACTTGTGTCGATTACGCAGCGCAAATATCGGATGCGGTAGCGACCAAACCTAACGTTGTCATAATTTCAGGGGGACGAGATAGCCTGGGGTTGGTTGCAACAAACGGAGACGAGTTCAAGGCGCAGATATGCACCCTTTTCAATTCGGTTCGAAAATCATTACCGAAAGCAGAGATCGTTGCGATAGCTCCCTTCTGGGATGCAACGGCAGTTCCAAATGATTTAATCCTGATGAACAACTGGATCTATGGCTGCGCTACACAGTACGGCGCTAAGTACATTGCTAAGTCCTTTAATTGGTTGAGTTCTAAGGCAGCAATTTCCTCCGACAAAGTTCATCCAAATGATGTTGGCCATCAAATAATTGCCGATAAATTAATTGCTTGGTGGAATAACACCGCCCATAATAAAATCGCTTAATTCAGCGTTTAGCTTTTATATTTTTCTTAACTGCTCTCTTTGCCACCTTTTTCAGAGATTTACGTTTGGTTGAAGCATTCTTGATGTTTGCATTTGGTCGCACAAATTTAGTTTTAGATCGATTCTTCTCCCAATGTTCTAACCAATCTATCACATCATCTTTTTCTGAGGCTGAAAACAGAGAGGTACTTGGAGCGCTCTCAAGCGGGTGATTTACAATGGCTTTTGAAGTCCGCCGAACAATCCGCAGCAATGGAATTGCAGCCACCAAAGCGGCAATTATTAGAAGTGCAACAAGCACTGTAATTAATACCGTTTTTAACCCTTGATCGATCGTTTTCAATTCGCTGTATTGATCTGCTAAATCTTTAGCAATTTCAATTTTCTTACCAGCAACATCGATCGCATCCACTGCATCTTGTTGCGATGCTGCAGCTTTAGCTTTATTCGCTGCAGTCGGATTTTTCGCTGCGGCTTGCGCATCTTTCGAAGCTTTTACAGAAGCAACCGCCGCCGCACTTGCCGCAGTAGCAGCTTTATCCGCTGCCTCCTTACCCTTTTGCGCTAACGCAGCAGCTGCAGCTTGTTCTGCGGCGTTTTTATCCGCTGCAGCTTTGGCATCCGCTGCAGCTTTCTGCTCCAAAATTGCAGCTTGGGAACGATCTTCCGCAGCTTTCTGTTCGGCAATCGCTTTGGCTTGGTTTGCAGCGGCCGCAATTGCAGCATAGTTAGCAGCTTTCGCTTGTGCATCAGCAGCAGCAGAATCAGCAGCCGCTTTATCCGCAGCAGCTTTTGCAGCACTTTGCTCGGCAACTTTCTTCGCGGCTTCATTTGCAGCCGCTTTGGCTTCCGCAGCCGCAGTCGCCGCCGCCGTATCAGCTTTTGCCTTTACATCTGCAGCAGCTGCAGCAGCCTTTGCAGAAGCATCGGCATCAGTTTTATCCTTATTTGCTTGTGCACGGAGCGCTCTCGCGGTTGCAACTAGTTCATCAACCGATGCAGCTTTAAATAATCGAGCGCCGACAAAACTGTTTTTGATAAATACCTTTTCTGGTTCTTCTTTAACAATAGGCAGTTGAATTTCTTGCATCTCTTCAAACGGTGTACTTGCTCTAAGTAAAGTTCCGCCGGCTGCAATTGCCGCCGCTTCGGCATCGGTTGCTTTAGATGCGCTTGCAGTCGCGGTAGCTGCTTTGGCAGTTGCTTCTTGGGTAGCTGCAACTGATGCTGTATTTGCTTTATCGGCAGCAGCTTTTGCAGCTGTCTCCGCGGCGGCTTTCTGATCTGATGCTGCTTTCGCATCTGCCGCTGCTTTATCCGCGGCTAATTTTGCATCACCCGCTGCTTTTGATGCAGCTGCTGCATCGGCCGCGGCTTGTGCATCAGCAACAGCTTTTGCATCCGCTGCAGTTTTATCGGCGTTCGCTTTATCTGTTGCAGCTTTTGCATCCGCTGCCGCTTTAGCTTCCGCTGCCGCTTTCGCATCTGCTGCCGCCTTCTCCGAGTTTGCCTTATCGGCTGCAGTTTTCGCCAGATCTGATGCTGCCTTCGCATCTGCCGCTGCTTTATCTGCGGCTGCAGCTTGTGCTTTTGCTGCGCTCTCAGCAGCAAGGGCTGCATCGGCTGCAGCTTTCGCCGCATCAGCTTTCGCATTCGCTAACGCTGTTGCTGCAGCTTTCGCCGCCGCCGCATTTGCACTTGCTGCAGCTTTCGCCGCCGCCGCATTTGCTTCTGCAATTTTCTGTGCCGCATCCGCCGCTGCAGCTGCCGCTTTATCTTGTGCCGCCTTCGCATCCGCTGCAACTTTCTGAGCTGCATCCGCAACTGCTTTATCTTGCGCAGCTTTCGCATCCGCTGCAGCTTTCGCATCCGCTGCAGCTTTATCTTGCGCAGCTTTCAACGCATCCGCAGCGGCTTTAGCTCCGGTGTCATCTGCGGTAGGAGATGCAACTGGTGCCGCTGAAAGTGATTCACCCGGAACAGGTGGGTAGTCCGCTGCTTGTGAATTAGTAAGCGAAATAAAAAGCGAGAAAGTTAGCGCGCTTAATAAAAAGTAAATACATACTTTAAGCTGCGCCTTTCTCATTTTCCGCTCCTCTTACAAATTCGCTTAATTTCAATAGCTGATTTTCGCACGAGTGGTTGATCTACAAAAGTTAATTCGCCGACTCCGCTGGAGAAAATAGCGCTAACTTCATCGGATTGACCTGGCAGTAAGTCCACATCAGCTACAAGTACGGGACGACCACGTTCAGTTGCAACACCGCCGGCTGAGCCAGCCTTAGATTTCAAGGAAGCTGATATCAATGTGCTTGAAGTTGGTCCGTAGATGAAAACTTTAAAGCGGTGCTGTCCTGCAACAAGGCTGCGCGGTAAATTCTTATCAGCTCGAGTTAATACATACGCGGAAAGATTCTTTCCATCTGTAACAGTGTTAGTTACCTTAATCTTCACCTCTGTTTTAGCGCTCGAACCGCATTCGAGCTCGGAAACCATTATTTTTCGCTCCAAATAGTAATCCAATTTGCTGGCATCGATATTTTCAATTACCGCGCGGTACTCGTTATTTTGCGCAGTATCCATAAAGCCACCGAGCCGAGTCTTAGCAAAGAGCGCTTCCGCATCGCTATTTGTAGAGTAGATGAGTAATCGGTTCTCCAAAATTCCATTTCTAATCGCAAGTGCCATTGCCAATTTTCGGAACTTCGAAGCCATAATCTGCTCAAAAGCTGCATTCATTATGTCGACTAAATATTGCTTTCGCCCCATATTGTCGAATTCAAATCGCTTATATGCCTCTTTAAGAGTTTTCTCGACCACGTTATCGGAATTTATCTCTTCGCCGCTGGCAAGTTTGATCGGGCCAGTAGCTCTCAAAATATAACTAAGTGCTGTTGGATCAACTGCAATCACGCCATCCAACTTTTGGCCGGTCTGTAACCGCCATAGCTCCATCCAAATTTCCGCGCCATATGGGAAATGCGGGGAGAGGTTTGAGTTCTGCCAAATTGCTGGATCACTTCGGTAGAGCGCACCGTATTCTGCAGGCATCTTAAGCGGTATTTCTTCTAGCGATTTTAACCCAGCATTAGAACCAGTTTGTTGAACGGTTAATTTTCCATTTTTGATCTTTATAATCGCATACGAGCCTAAAATTCCGCCAGTACCGCGCGCTTCCGCGCTATTTTGGAATGCTAATAGAAAGCTCTGCGGTTTATCTTTTACACCAAGGATTGCAGCTGCGCTAATTGAACTAGTTATTTCATTTTGAATTGGCGAAAAATTAAAACCAAAGAACCCAGCTACTTGCTTAACAATCGGCCACTTAATTAAACCAAATATTCGGTTTATATCGCTATTAAGAACTTCAGCTTCGCGTTTAGTATCGATTGCATCTCTCCCGGATTTAATGGCAGAGATATAACTTTTCCCGTGTGAAATTGCGGGAACGACTAAAATTGCGGAATACCCAATTAACAATATAAATATTGTGGCTATTGAGATAGCGGCAATCTGCCACGGCTTGTTAAATCGTCTCAACTTGCAATCACCATAACCTCATCTGCCAAAATCGCCACAAAGTATGAATCTGGAAGCGGTCGCGCTTTGCTATGGCGTGGACCAGTAAGTAAGACTATTGGTTGGTTCTCGGCAATTGCGAGCAACCAATTTCGCCATTTTGAATCGAGAAATACCGACTCTGGATTATCTAAGTGACGATTAGCGCTAAGGATTTGAGCATCCGTCACGCCAAGGGCGATTTCACTTTCTAAGTTTTCGCAAGCAAACTCAACTCTCGCCAAACCTATTTCACCAGCCTCAACTTCAATTGGGGCTCGTAAATCTGAATCAATTAAAACTGCGCCGCGGATTTTTCGTTCCAATTGCGCATATGCAAGGGCTAATTCGCAATCGCTTGTTCCATATGGAATCACGGCAAAAATTGGATGCTTTGCCTTAACTCCAGCAAATTCTAAAGTAGCCCTAATGCTTAACGCACCGATCTTCGCCAACTCGCGCTTTAATTGCTCGGTTCTATACCCAACCGGATCAATCGGCATGAAATCTTGATCAAAAATATATTCGTCATAGCTAACTAATTTTCCTCCGTAACCAATTGCGCGGATATTCTCTTTATAATTTGGATCGGCACAGATAACTAAATCCGCCGCCAATATTTCCTCTCGATCAAAATCCACACTTGTTGAAGTTTTCTTTAAAATCGGAACTGCCCATTCTTTAGCAACAGCTACCACCTCTTGAGTTATTGCGGTATTTAACACAGCTCGAACGCCACAAGAGGAGATCTCGTACTCTGGAAAATTGCGTTGTAGCACCGCATGCGCGAACGGGGAGCGCGCTTGATTCATAGCGCAGACCGTTACGATTTTCATAGCGTAAGGTTACTCTGTGAATTCCGATAGCCGATACTCTCGCCGATTCTTAATTTCAGCTACACTTCTTGGCGTCTATTTAATTGCACTCTTTCTCTTCGTATTCTTTCCAAGACCAGTACTCGAAAGCAATTCCACCACTTCAATTACAGAGTATTTACAAACCCACGCAAACCTTTTCTATAAAATTCTCTATGCCAACGATCGCGCTGTTGCAATTGCCAATTTCTTCATGCTTACGCCTTTCGCCGTTATTACGCATATAGTTTTTCCAAAATTAAAATTAGTAAAGATTTTTCTACTTGGTTCTTTAATTTCAGTGGTAATTGAGCTAGCCCAAATTGCAATTCCGGGGCGACTCAGCGATTTTCGGGATTTCCTCTCCAATGCGCTGAGCGTAGGAATTGGCCTCTTTATTGTTCGGTTTTTACAACGCAAATCGCTCTAGCTACCCATTTACCCTCGTCTTCATTCGGGCTTTACTTCAATTTCAGAGAACAAATTCTCCGTTTTGTGCGTAAAAAGTTACCCTAATCACTATCTCAGGTAACCCATCAGGGTCACCCACTCATTTTTAGGTGAGGAGGTAACGACAATGGAGCTAATTCAATATTGGCGGCTAGTAGTTCAGAATCGAATTTTGATTACTTGCTCAGTCATTCTTGGTTTATTTGCTGCTGTTGTTATTACTTTCACAACCACGCCGATGTATCAATCACAAGCGGAACTTTTCGTTTCCACACCTGCATCTGCGTTAGATATCTCCGCACTTGCAACTGGATCTAGTTTTTCGCAACAACGCGTTAAGTCATATGCGCAAATTATTAACTCACCACTAACTTTGAATCCAGTAATTGAAAAGTTGCAATTAGATATCACGCCCGCCGCACTTGCTAAGCAAATTACCGCATCAGCGCCGTTAGATACAGTTTTAATTGCGCTCACCGTCACCGATAGCAATCCGAACCGCGCAGCCGCAATTGCAAACGCGGTTGCCGATCAATTTGGCGCAACAGTTGGAAACCTAGAACTTCATGGCCAAGGCGTTGATTCCCCAGTAAAGGTTTCTACAGTGCAATACGGCGTTGTACCTAGCGCACCATCGAGCCCTAAGAAGACGATTAACTTTGCACTCGGTTTATTACTCGGACTTGGTTTAGGTATTGGACTTGCCAGCCTTCGCAGAATTCTCGATAACACCATTAAAAACGAAGATGATCTCGGCGGCACACCACTTCTTGCCGCAATCGGTTTCGATAAAGATGCTGATGAGAAGCCGCTGCTCACTCAAATTGGTCGTTACTCAGCACGTACTGAGGCATATCGAACACTTCGTACCAACTTACAATTCTTACGTCCGGATGATCACCCACAAGTTATTGTCATTACCTCCGCACTTCCTGGTGAAGGAAAGACAACTGGCGCAATCAATTTAGCGCTCTCCCTTACTCAAGCCGGCGCAAAAACTATCTTGGTTGAGGCCGATCTCCGTCGTCCTAAAGTTCCTATCTACCTGGATGTTGCAACAAATGTTGCAGGATTAAGCGAACTTCTTAGCGGCCAAAAGAAAATCAATAAAGTTGCATTGAAGAAACTACTCCGTCAAGAAGAGAAATCTGGTTTAGATATTCTTGCCTCCGGAAAAGTGCCACCTAACCCTTCGGAACTCTTAGGATCTACAACTTTTGATCAATTAATTGCACTACTCCGAAAAACTTATGATTATGTAATCATCGATTGCCCACCGCTACTTCCAGTTATCGATGCCGCAGTCGTTACCGCAAAAGCCGATGGCGCCATTTTGATGATTCGCGCTGGCGTCACTAAAAAGCCACAATTCACGGGATGCCGGGATGCAATCCAAGCTGTCGGATCCACAATTCTTGGCGTAATTCTAAATATGATTCCTGAATCTCATCTTGAGTATGAATATGGATATCGCTATGGCTACCCACGTTATTACGGAAATAGCTATCGTCCTTATGGCGTTAAAGAACTTGCGGAATCTCGCTATGCACCACGAGCTGAAGATTTAGCTCGGATCAATCGTGATGATGCTTTCGAACATGTAAAGGGAAAGCGCTTTAAAGAAGAGTTAATGAAAGACGCTAAATCTCGAGCTTAGTAAGCGCCTTTGCCTCGCAATACCGTTCCAACCGTTGCCAAGATAATCCAGATATCTCGAGTAAAGCTCCAATTAATTAGATAATTCAAATCAAGTGCAACGCTGGTGCGTAAATCTAAATCTGATCGCCCACTGATTTGCCAAGGCCCTGTAATTCCAGGCTTAGCTATTAGACGCCGTTCATATACTGAGCTATAGACATTTACTTCACTTGGCAGCGCAGGTCGTGGGCCAACGACTGACATAGTATTTGTGATCACGTTCCAAAATTGCGGCAACTCATCGAGCGAATATTTTCGTAGGAATTTTCCGATCGGAGTAATTCTTGGATCTTCCGGGTTTTTAAAGAGCACATGCTTATCACCGTGGATGTTCGTGACCTGTGAGAGCAATTTATCGGCATCTTTAACCATCGTTCTGAACTTAAAGAACTTAAAGGTTTTGCCGTTTAAACCCACTCGGACACTTGAGTAAAAGATTGGTCGGCCACTTGTAATCAATACTGCCAGCCAAACTCCTATAAAAATTGGACTTAGAGCCGCCATCAAAATAATTGAAAATACTAAATCAAATCCTCGCTTGACCACTCGCATAGTTATCGATATTTCTGATTTCTCAAAGGTAAGAAATGGAATACCTTCCTGCGGAGAAGGAATCAACCAATAACCCAGATTTCCAGAATCTAGTGGAATCCAGTTCACATGGATTTTGAAATCTTCGCAGTAGTGAATGAATTTAGAGAAATTCTTATCTGATTCCATACCGGGCAATAACAAGACTTCAGTAATTTTCTTGTGACGGAGCAATTTATCAAACTCTTCAATCCAATCCAGAGTAATCTCAGAGCAAACCAATCTTGATACCACGGCAAAACCAAGTCGGCGATTTGTGATAACCCATTCTGAGTGATCTTCAATATCTTTCTTATCCCTGCCGATAATCATCATCTTCGTGTGAATCTTCTTCTGCATTATTAAGGGCCGAAGAATGAGCGTTGCAACCACAATCCGAGTAATAAAAAGAAAAACCAATCCGCTGCCTAACATCAACAAGAATACTCCGCGCGAAAATGAGGCTTTTAATATGAAAGATACAAATCCGAGAAAGAAGAAGAATGCAAAAGAACGTTTAAGAAGTAACCGCAAGTTGAAGACCACCAGCGTCGCATGACTAAATTTATAGGTGCCAGAAAAAATCAAAATAACAATCCAAGCGATTACAATGCCGACCAAAATATTTTTATATTCAAATTGATTAATTGCAGGCGTTTCCATTTCTCCAGATATTGCATTCGGGAATCGGTTGGCGTAAGCAACTACCGCCGCTATTGATATTGCAATCGAATCTGGAATCAGCATTAAAGCAATGATTGAGATCTGGTAGGCATTTAAAGCAGTTTTAAGCCGAGTCTGCCAATTCTTATCCATTGCCACTATCCAATAGTAGATTGTTCAAACGGAATCTTGAACCAAATTTTGGTTCCATCTAGATTTTCTTCGATGGTCCAAGAATCAGCAAATGTGTCAAAAAGTGTTGAACCTAGTCCTTTTGGCCCACCTGTTTTTAATGGCCCATCGTTTGTAACTAGCACTTCACAAAACCCATTTTCAACCTTAACGGCTACGTTTATAAATTTTGCCTTGCCGTGTCGAATTGAATTAACGATTGACTCTTCAATCAACTGGGAAATCACCTCTCCATTAGGTGTAAAAACCTCCAATTCTTTAGGAAGTTCCAGAGTTACCATTGCAATTCCATTCCAAGACGAGGCAATTTCCGTAAGTCGTAGTTTTGGAATTCTGGGTAACGATTTTGTATAGGGCAAATTGAGCGATTCCAAGCGTACCATGACCATTTGAGTAACTTGTGGTGAGAATAATGTAAAGTCAGATTCTGCAGCTTTAAGCAAGAGTAATTTACACGCATGTAATTGGGATTGAACTTCAGCATGTAAATACTGCGCTAAATCCGCTTGAGATTTTGCCTCTAATCCACTTGAGATAAATAAATCTAGATCTCCCTTTGGGATTGTGTTTTTGAAAATTTCTAATGACTTCTCTTGAGATTCTTTATAGGTAAGCAGCATAGTGGCTACAAACAAAAATACTATAAACAAAGAAATAGCTGTCAGTTCAACTTGTAAAGTTTGTCTTGCAGTATTTTCACTTTCTATTGTAAATTTTTTTAAGTATAAGTAATTAGTTGAAAGCGAAGTAAAAAAACAAAGAAATAAAAAAATTATATTTTCGGATAGCCTACTAAAATTTCTCCCAATAACTTTATAAATTAGGAAATAGGTAACTATCGGACAAATTGTTGAAACTACTTCGGAAAAAAACCCAGGAATGATTCCATATCCAACCATATTCCCAATGATTGAAAAAGGAAAAGTTAAAATAATTACACCCAGCAGCGGAATTCTCGTCGAAGAGATACTTTTTATCAAAGTGTTCTTAAATGAGAATTTTGGCCAGATTAATTCGCTATCTTGCCACTTCTTGGTACTCTGTGGCTTTATGTGGTTTTCAATTAGCTCATCAATTGCATCAATTTGTTTTTTAAAATTGGGAAGAATATTTTCATCGCTTTTTTTTGCAATTTCTAATTTTAAATTATTAATTAAACTTCTAATTTTTTCTCTTGAATTTTCAAAATAATCTTCATTTGATTCATGATTATTGACATTCTTAGGTTCAAAAATTGCTTCCCGCAAAATGCCTCGTAGTGATTTACGAAATGAATCTCGAACTTCAAAGTAAATCGCCCCAATTTGTAACCAGTAAAATACCGCAACAGCTGAATTTGCCATTCTAAGCGGTATTGGTACCGAATCAACTAATCCCAAAATAGGGGCGCTTAAACCGATCACGCCTCCTCTAACAATACCCATTGCAAAAGCCAGAATTATTTGCAGGTTCTTGTGCGGTTTATTTGCCATGTAGATAACAAATGGAGCCATGCATAAATGTGAAAATATGGCAATCAATACCCACTTTAATAATTCGATTGGAGTACTCGACTTAGGTGCGATTAAGACGGGTGCTACGAAAATTGAAATTGGAAGCGATAACCAAAATAACTGCCACGATATAAGTTCATTAGGCCTCAGTTTGGCAATTAGAAGAACTTCATTACTGATGGTCTCTCTAAAGTTGACTCGAAAACTCTTATTCCTATACTTCATTTTTTTGCAATCCCAAATTATTAAGCTCAAGAATTGCTTCGTCGATCAGAGTAATAGTTTGAGTTAGGAATTGGTTTGATCTTAGAATTCCATCTTTGTTCAAATCATCATCTTGCATGATTTGAAGAGCCATGATGACACCTGAAATCTTGCCTTGAATCACGCCAAAACGGGCTGCTATTACTTTGTTTTTTAACTGCTCCGTTGAATCAATAAGATTTTCTACTCTGGCTCTAATGCTTTTATTAGCCGCTGTGAGAGCTTCTCGTTCTCTACTTGAGTCCGTAATTAAACTTGCTATGACCGAAGGCACATATACGTTAATAAGAGTTTTTAACGCACCAGCTATTGGTGAATTCGGGTTAATTAGGTTAAAACCTAACTCACTTTGATATTTAAGAATCCAAAATTGCCAAGTAAATATCGCACCATAAGCAATTGGGTATATTAAAATTAGGGGAATACCGCTCAAGCGTCTAGAAATTCTCGAAAATACAAATAACATCATCATAATTACGAATCCATTAGCTATGGCAAACTTGGCACCGGCTAATCCATTTCTTGGAAGTTGTGCTGCTAAAGCTCCAAAAATGAATACCAACATAGTTATTCGGACTGAGATTGTTTTAGGGAAAAGTCCAGTCAAATAAGTTACGCGAATCCCAGCATATTTATGGGATTGCTCTCGATTCAACTGCTTTCGAATAAGTGATTTACGTTCAGTTTCAATGCTTAGGGCTAATTGCTCAGATTGTTTCCATAAAGCTTTCAGGCTTTCTTTCTTAATATTTAACTCTTGATTTTCTAGGTCTCTGGCAATTTTTTGAAGCAAATTAGCTTTTGGCAGAATGTATTTTTTTAGCTCATCCAAAGCTTCATTACGCTCACTAATTTCACTATCTGAAAGTTCCAATTCGTCATGTTCAAGAAAGTCAGTTAAAGACCTAAGGGCTCTATTCTCAATTTGATTTTTTTCAATTGTTCCAGCGTAAAAAGCAAGTGCCAACAAAGTAAATCCTGTGAAGAGAGTTGCATTTGATATTCGAGTCAGAAATTCAAAATTGAGATTTAGTACAAAATGTGCGTAAAACGCAGCAGATATGCCTCTAATTATCCCGGTACTGAACCAAACAAAGAAGCAATTAGATAATTTTTGTGGCTTAGTTTTTCTAGAGCCAAGCAGGATCGCTTGAATTGTGAATAAATAAAGTACTGCTATCAATTCACCACAAGCGACAATCAATAGCCTTGAATTCAAATTATCGGGAACCAATAGCAATTCACGCTCAATCGCAAATGCAGCTCCAATTGCGATCGTCAAGGCAGAAGTTGGAAATGAAATGGCCCAACGTCCCGTAACAGCTATCCGGAATTTGGCAAATTTTTTCCTCACCTGATTATAACCCTGCCCTGTTGCCACATTCGCACGGCTAGTACGCGCGGGTTGAAATCTTCATCATTTTTCAAACCCAAAATCGCAAAGGTGCGTTGAACTAATGTTTCAGTAGCGCGAAGAGATGTGCCACGCTTCTTTGCAATAGCGGCATTGGTTAGGCCCTCAGATATCAAAAGCAGAATCTCGCCTTGAGCTTGGCTAATAATAATTCGTTCACCATCTTCAGAAGGCGTTAGTTTTAACGTATTTGATTTTGTAATTGAATCCTTAACGGCGGTGATCAAAATTGAAATTGATTTAAGTTCTGATTTCACCATGTAGGTGACATCTTCTGGGAGTGTAATTCCGCCAGGAACAGCTAAAGCAGGCGAGGAGTGCGAGGTAAGTACGATTTTTCCAATCCAAGGATGGTTTGAATCTATGTAGGCAAGTAAATCTGCACCGCTTGGTCCGCTAACGCCAAAATTTAGGTCGGTAATCACAGCATGCGGATCAAATGTCTCGATAGTGGCAATTGCATCGGCCACATTTTGCACCGCGCTAACTTCAAAATCCGCAGCCGTCAGCACTTCGCTTAAGAGGTTGAGCGTGAACTCTTCATCTTCAGCGATCAGCACTCTGGTGTGGAACGAATTAGACATCAAGCTCCAATGGTTAGGTTCGAAGTTTATTCGGAGCCATCGGGCGTTTTAGCCTACGACTATCGGTTTATACAGTCGTACTTAGTAGTTTTTGCACCCAATCCAAGTATTTTGCCCGTCCAACGCTTGGTTCGAGATTCGCTTTCGCAAATGCCAATCCGTCCTTAGCTAGCTTCTCCATCTTTGCAGAATCATTCTGTAATTTAATTATTGAATCCGCTAACGCTTTTGGATTACCCGCTTCAACAAGTTCTGCAATGCCATCTAAGAATTTCCATGTTGCACCCCCACGCGGAACCGCGGCGATTACCGGGCGCTCGCTATAAAGGTAAGAAGTTAATTTGCTCGGCAAACTCATCTCCATCTGCGTAGGTCGCTCATTAACCAATAACAAATCTGCAGCCGATAACAGCGCTGAGTAATCATTATCTGAAACCGCGGGAATAATCCTTATATTGCTTTTTCCTTTGCACAACTCTTTCAATCTGACCTCTTGATTTCCATGCCCCACCAGATAAATCTTGATCTTTGAATCAGTGTGAATAGCATCTGCTGCCCGCACTACATGCTCAAGATCTTGTTTTGCCCCCATATTGCCTGTGTGAATAACTACAAAATCTTCTCCTGCCCAGCCAAACTGTGAACGAGCAGACGTCTTGTCGAAGTTCGATATCGCCCTAGCTGAATAATTAGTAATCTGAGTAATTCGAGATTCGGGCACACCAAGACCGACCACAACATCTCTCATCGCAGGGGAGACCACAACCAAGCTATCTGCCCCATGCAAAGCTCTTCCTTCAACAGCATGAGCAATCTTTGAAATTACTGCGCCACCACGCAAGCCAGATTGCTTTGCGCCAGCCCCAGATAAATCCTGCACAATCAACCCAAATGGAATTCCCAAATTCTTGGCAATTCTCTTGCCTACTATTCCGGCTGCAACTGTTGGGATGCAAGCAATGACCACGTCAAAGTCATTGCTGATTAGCTGTTTTGAAACTCGACGCAAATTCCACCACAGTGAAAATTCAAACCTGACTCGAATTAAAACATTCATAACCTGTGGGACAAAATGTCTTGCTCTTACTATTATGACACCATTCTGTACAGAGACACCCTCGCTCATATGCCGAAATTCGAATGGAATTTTCCACCAGGGATAATGCGGAAGGCCAGTCAATACTGTCAGTTCATCACCAAAGTGAGTT
>BJFY01000018.1 GCA_014190155.1 Actinomycetes bacterium
CAAAAACAGGACAAATAGCGAAAGAAGTAAAGCAATAGGATTAGAGCCACTATTTCGATCGCGGCGACCACCACCGAACCACATCATCCGCATTAAAAAATCACTTAAGAGCGCGATTGCGCCAGCAGTTGTGGCAGCGATCGCTGAAACTAACGTGTCACGATTTCCAACGTGCGACATTTCATGCGCAATCACACCTTGTAATTGTTCACGATCCATCGCTTCTAATATTCCAGTTGTAAATGCAATTAACGCGTGTTCGGGGTTTCTACCAGTTGCGAATGCGTTTGGTGCGGAATCTTGCACAATTGCAACTTTAGGCATCGGTAACCCACTTGCAATTATTACCTCTTGAATCAATCCAAATAACTTTGGGTTTTCAGATTCTTCTATTACGCGAGCTCCGGTCATCCGAACGACCAATGAATCGGAAGCGTAGTAAGAACCCCAAACTGATATTAAAGCGATGCCAACCGCAAATGGCATTACGCCAATTCCGGTTGCGCCAAAATAAGTCATTGCGGCGTATGCAACTAGCCAAATTAAAACTGCCATGCCCATTAGTAGGCCAATAGTTTTCCGACGATTACTCGCCTGCATCACTCTAAAAGAATTATCGGGCATTATTTAGAATTTAACAGTTGGAGCTTTGCGATCTTGTGAGTCTTCAACTTCATAAAACTCACGAGCATTCACTTTGGCTAGCCCAGCAAAAAAAGAGGTTGGAATAGTTTTTACGGCAGTGTTAAGCGAGCGCACATTATCGTTATAGAACTGACGCGCAAATGAAACTTTGTTTTCAGTTGTGGAGAGTTCTTCCTGTAGTGATAAGAAGTTTGCTGATGCTTTCAAATCTGGATACGCCTCGGCAACAGCTAATAAACCCCGTAGAGCCTGGGTTAGCGCGCCATCAGCAGCCGCAACCGCGGGTACGGAAGAAGCCGTCGTCGCCGCAGCACGTGCTTGTACAACTTTTTCAAACGCTTCTTTTTCGTGTGTGGCATAACCTTTAACAGTCTCCACTAAATTTGGGATTAAATCGGAACGGCGCTTTAGCTGAACTTCAATTTGCGCAAATGCTTCATCGACCGTGACGTTTAGTCGGACTAATTTGTTGTATTGCGAGATTACATATAGAGCTAGTAACGCAATAACCGCAATTACGATTACAGATGTTTTCATTTCACTTCTCTCTCTAGCGTAAAATCCCTAGGACGTGAAAGTAATATTACTGAATTTTGCTTTGGTAAAAATTCAGCCAAGATTTGCTTGGGGTAGGTCCACGCTGGCCTTGGTAACGGGAACCATAAATGGCGGAACCATAAGGATGCTGTGCTGGAGATGAGAGTCGAATGAGACAAAGTTGGCCGATTTTCATCCCTGGGAAAAGTTTGACCGGCAAATTCGCAACGTTCGATAGCTCCAAAGTAATGTGTCCGGAAAATCCTGGATCAATAAATCCCGCCGTTGAATGGGTGAGTAAGCCAAGGCGACCGAGCGAAGATTTACCTTCTAACCGGCCAGCAATGTCGTCTGGCAAAGTTATAACTTCATAAGTGCTTGCAAGGACAAATTCACCTGGGTGCAAAATGAAATGCTCGCCACCAGTAACCGCAACTTCGCGAGTTAATTCGGATTGCTCAATGGAAGGATCAATAACCGAGTACTTATGGTTTTCAAAGACGCGGAAGAACCGGTCTAGACGCACGTCAACGCTCGATGGCTGAATCATCTTCGGCTCGAAAGGTTCTACCTTTACCCGCCCGGCATCGATTTCGGCGGCGATATCGCGATCACTTAGTAACATGGTTGGCGACCTTATCTCTCTTGCCTATGCTTTGGTATCTAACCACTCGCGGGCGTAGTGAAGTGGCATCACGTCAGCTTCCCAAGCTGACAGCGCGGGTTCGATTCCCGTCGCCCGCTCAGATTAGTGCTTGTCAGAGTTGCATATGTTACCCATGAGTAGCATTCTTAACCAATGGGACATTACATAGCCAATCTCCGCGATATTGAGTTCTGCTTATTCGACCTACTCGATCGCGATTCAATTTTAGGTACTTCAATATACAAAGATATCGATCGCGCAACTGCGATGGGAATGTTAGAAGAAATTAAACGTCTTGCTGAAAAAGATTTGGCTGATTCATTTGTCGATGGCGATCGCATGGGTGTTGATTTCGACCCTGCAACTGGTGATGCAAAATTGCCGCCAAGTTTTATTAAGTCTTACCGCGCATATATAGATAATGGTTGGGGATTAATTGATGCACCGGTTGAAGTCGGCGGCACGCTTATTCCGCCATCACTTCGATGGGCAATCGCTGAGATGGTTCTTGGTTCTAATCCATCGGTACATATTTATGCATCTGGTTTTTCGTTCGCACATGTTGCATATGCGCTAGGTAATGAAAAGCAAAAACAATTAGCCAAGATTATGGTTGAGAAAGATTGGGGCGCAACCATGATGTTAACTGAACCCGAGGCTGGTTCGGATGTCGGTGCAGGTCGTTCAAAAGCGGTAGAACAACCAGATGGAACTTGGCACATTACCGGTACTAAAAGATTTATTACTTCTGGCGATAGTGATTTAAATGAAAATCTTATTCACTTTGTCTTGGCTCGCCCCGAAGGTGCTGGACCAGGAACTAAAGGACTTTCACTTTACTTAATTCCAAAATTTATGTTTGATTTCGGAACTGGTGCACTTGGAAAACGTAATGGTGTTTATGTAACTAAAGTCGAACATAAAATGGGATTAAATGTTTCCGCTACTTGCGAAATGAATTTAGGCGAAAAAGAGCCCGCTGTTGGCTACTTATTAGGCGATGTCCATAATGGTATTGCGCAAATGTTTAAAGTTATTGAATTTGCACGAATGATGGTTGGAACCAAAGCGATTGCAACTTTAAGTGCCGGCTACCAACAAGCTCTCTCATATGCGAAAACTCGCGTCCAGGGTGGCGATATGAAGGTTATGAACGATAAAGCAAGCCCACGGGTTTCCATCATTCATCACCCAGATGTGCGTCGATCGCTCATGACCCAAAAGTCGTATTCCGAAGGTATGCGCGCATTAGTTCTTTACACCGCTTCAATTCAAGATGCGATTGCAATCGCCAAAGCCGATGGCGCACCCGCTGACAAAGTTGATGACTTAATTGCCTTAAATGATTTATTGCTACCGATTGTTAAAGGTTATGGTTCTGAAAAATCTTGGACACTTCTTGGTACCGAATCACTCCAAACATTTGGTGGCTCCGGTTTCACCCAAGATTGGCCACTCGAGCAATATGTTCGCGACGCCAAGATTGATACTTTGTACGAAGGCACAACTGCAATTCAAGGATTAGATTTCTTCTTCCGTAAAATTGTTAAAGATGGCGGCCGCGCAATTGGATTACTCGCAAAAGAAATTACAAAGTTTGCTGATTCTGGTGGCAATAACGTAGACGAAAAGAAAGCTCTAGTAAAAGGTTTGGAGGATGCTAACGGCATCATCGCTGTGTTGATCGGCCACGCTGTGGCATCTCAAGAAAAATCAGATGAGATTTACAAAGTTGGCTTGAATACTTCTCGCTTACTTATGGCAATTGGAGATGTGATTATCGCTTGGTTGCTTCTCCGTGAAGCCGATATCGCTGCAGCTAAATTACCTACCGCCACCGGTAAAGATATTGACTTCTATAACGGAAAGATTGCATCCTCAAAATACTTTGTCTATAACTTCTTGCCGTTAATTACAGCCGAACGCGCGATCGTGGAAGCGGAAAATGGCGCGATTATGGAGTTGTCGGAGTCTGCGTTTTAACGCATCAGTAACCCAGTAAAGTACGCGAGTGCTCAAATCTCATCGCGGTGAAATACTTCTAATCTCGGCTGCTCTCATGTTTGCAGCTAATGGCATCATCTCAAAGGTCGCAATGAGTTCGGTAAACCATGGATTAAACGCATGGCAGATGACCCAAATCCGCGCCACCGGAGCCTTCCTCATACTCCTCATCTATTTCTTAATCTTTAAGCGTGATCAACTTCGTGTGACTAAACAAGAAGTGCCGCAATTAATTGCATTCGGAGTAATTGGAATCGCAATTGTGCAATCATTTTATTTCTTCGCAATCGGACGAATGAATGTAAGTACTGCGTTAATTATTGAATTCACGGCACCAATTTGGATTTTGATTTATTTAAAATTTGTCGCAAAGCGAGAAGTAAGTAGTTCGATGTGGATTTCACTAGCGCTCTGCTTTGGCGGTTTGTTACTAATTGCGCAAGTTTGGAAAGGTTTCACTTTAGATAAGTGGGGCGTTGCTGCAGCATTTGCGGATGCATTTGCACTTGCTTTCTATTTCTTAATGGGTGAGAGGTTAGGAAAGAAGCGTTCTAGCGGGGTTATAATCTTGTGGGGGCTTGGTGTTGCATCTGTAGTTTGGGCGTTGCTCTTCCCGTGGTGGAATTTTCCGTTTGCTTACTTAACTAGCAAATCTGATTTGCTTGGACGGTTTAGTGGCCAGCAAATTAATGGGTACTGGCTAATTCTTTTTATTATTGTGGTTGGAACAATCTTGCCTTACCTATTCTGTATTGGTGGCTTGTTGTTACTTAGCGCTTCAACAACTTCGGTTATTGGAATGTTAGAACCTATTTTTGCTGGAATTTTCGCTTGGTGGTGGTTAAGTGAAGGTTTTGACGCCATTCAGTTAATTGGATGCGTTACAGTATTTATTGGGATTTACTTAGCCGATAAAGCACGATACGCAGTAGGAGCCACTAAATGAAAAATGAATTTAACGAATTATTTGCAGCCAATAGCGATTTTCAAGCTGGTTTTAAATCCCAAGATTTAACCGGTTTTGCGCTTAAAGGTTTGGCAATTGTCACATGTATGGATTCACGGATAGAACCACTTAAAGTTGTTGGATTAAAAGCTGGGGATGCGAAAATACTTCGTAACGCGGGCGCGCGCGTAACTGAAGATGTACTCCGTACTTTGGTTTTAGCGACGCATCTATTAGGAGTAAAGCGAGTTTTAGTAATGCCGCATACTGATTGCCGAATGGCAAGCGGTGATGAAGATTCTATTCATGCTTCGATAATGGAAAATTCTGGAATTGATACTCGTAGTATTGAAATTAGAACCGTTAAAGACCAAATCGCAGCGCTTAAGACCGACGTGTTGAGGATTCAAACTTTTCCGCTCTTGAGCCAAGACCTTGAGGTCATGGGTGCGGTTTACGATGTAAAAACCGGAAAGCTTGAAAAGATAATTTAATTTTCTTTTGGATAAGTTTCTTTAGAGCTATACGAAGGTGGCATGTCCACGAAACGTGCAAAGTGGAGTTGGGCAGATACCGTAATTGTGCGAGTAGGTCCGTTACGGTGCTTAGCCACAATTAGATCTGCTTCACCTGAACGGTTTTGGTTGTCATATAGATCATCCCTGTGTAACAAGATAACAACGTCAGCGTCTTGTTCAATTGAACCAGATTCACGAAGGTCGGAGAGTAGCGGTTTCTTATCGGAGCGTTGTTCTGGGGAACGGTTGAGCTGGGAGATCGCAACTATCGGAACATTCAATTCCTTTGCTAGTAACTTAAGTTGGCGCGAGAATTCCGAAACTTCTTGTTGGCGGTTCTCTACGCGTTTTCCGGAAGTCATCAACTGTAGGTAGTCGATAACAATCAATTTCAAATCATGACGCTGCTTTAAGCGGCGAGCTTTAGCTCGAATTTCCATGAGGGAGAGGTTTGGTGAATCATCAATAAATAGCGGAGCCTCTGAAATTTCGCCCATTCTGCGCGCCAATCGAGCCCACTCTTCGTCGTTTAAAGTTCCAGCGCGAATGTTATTTAGCGCAACCCGAGCTTCCGCTGAAAGCATACGCATTGTGATTTCACTCCTCGACATTTCAAGAGAGAAGATCACCGAAGTATCGCCTTTGTGAATCGATGCATAGCGCGCAATATCTAAACCGAGTGTTGATTTACCAACTGCAGGACGGGCAGCAAGCACAATCATGTTTCCTGGGTGCAAACCATTTGTTAATGAATCTAATTCTTTGAAACCAGTCTTAACACCCTCACCCATTACACCTTGAGAAATTTTATCGATTTCATCAAGAGCTGCAGGTAACAAAATACTTAGTTGTACATAATCTTCATTTGCGCGGCGTTCGGTAACTGAGTAAACCTCGGCTTGCGCTTGGTCAACCGCATCATCAACTTCGCCTTCGGTTGAATAACCGAGTTGCACAATCTTTGTGCCAGCTTCTACCAGGCGGCGAAGGATTGCGCGTTCGCGCACAATCTTTGCGTAGTAACCAGCGTTAGCTGCAGTTGGTACTGATGAAATTAAAGTATGCAAATAAGGTGCGCCGCCGGCACGAGCAATATCGCCACGCTTTGTTAGCTCTGCTGAAACAGTTACGGGATCTACTGGTTCACCGCGACCGTATAGATCAACAATTGCATCATAAATTATTTCATGTGCAGGGCGATAAAAATCTCGCTCGCGAATAATTTCAACAACATCTGCGATTGCATCTTTACTTAATAACATTCCGCCGAGCACACCTTGTTCTGCAATTAAATCTTGCGGTGGTGTGCGTTCAAATTCAGTGCCACCTTCGCGAGCGCCACGAGATTGATTTCCGTAGCTTGGAAGTTCGGCGATACTCATGTGCGTATCTTCTCGCTCTGCACTGACAAGTGGGTAATGAGGCTAACTGGGGATGGGTTAAAAGTGTGGAGTAATCGATTTTTCTGGTGGATAAGCAGCGCCATCCCTGTGGAGTAGGTGTGGATGAATTGTGGGTAAGTATGGTTTTTTTAGGCAAAGTGCAGGTCAGGAGCTTAAAACCCTGTGGGTAAAAACTTTTTTTCTAAATCTCATAATATGAACCGAAGAATATTTTAGTCAAAAATAAAAAGCCCACCGTTTCCAGTGGGCTCTTATTTTAATTCAGTTAATTATGCTGGAACCACATCAACAGTTACGTTCGCAACAACGCTGCCTTGTAATGAAACTTTGGCAACGTACTTACCAATTAGCTTGATGTGCTTATCAATCTTGATGCGATGACGATCAACATCGACACCGACCGCAGCCTTAATTGATGCGGCAACATCTTTATCGGTTACAGAACCGAATAGACGTCCTTCGCTACCAACTTTCACCTTAACGGTGATCTCAGTTGCTTCGAGTGAAGATTTAATCTGCTTTGCATGATCAAGATCGCGGATTTCGCGAGCGGTACGCGCACGACGAATCCCTTGAATCTGCTTTTCGCCACCTTGGGACCATGCAATTGCATTTCCGTTTGGTAGAAGAAAATTACGGGCATAACCATCTGCAACTGTTACAACGTCGCCAGGTTGTCCGAGTCCGTTTACTTCGCGAGTAAGGATGAGTTTCATTATTAACTCCCCTTATCTTGCTGAAGAGGAATAAGGCAGAAGTCCCATTTCGCGTGCGTTTTTAATCGCAGCAGAAATTTGACGTTGCTGTTGGACGGTTACACCTGTGATGCGGCTGGAACGAATCTTGCCGCGATCAGAAATGAATCGACGAAGTAGTGCGATGTCTTTGTAATCGATGTACTCGACGCCTTTAAGGGGGTTCGCTTTCTTTTTGAACTTCTTAGCTGCAGCTGCTTTTGACAGCTTTGGCTTTACCTTAAAGGTCTTATTAGACCGTGCTCCCATTGTGGTGCTCCTTTTCGGGTGCCTCGAAAGTTATTTCGAGAATGGATTGTTGGGGTTAAAAGGGTGGTTGTTCATCTGCAGCTGCTGGTGAAGACCAACCGCCTGCGCTTGATGACGTAGTAGATGATGCCCAAGGATCCTCAGATGCTGGGGCAGCAGAGAAGCCGCCGGCGTTACTTTGGCCACCGTTTGGACGGGCAGTCTTAGTAACTTTTGCGGAAGCGTTACGTAGCGATGGACCAACTTCGTCAACTTCTACTTCAAAGACAGTGCGCTTTTCGCCTTCTTTGGTTTCGTAAGAGCGTTGCTTCAAACGACCAGAAACAATAACGCGCATTCCGCGAGTTAAAGATTCGGCAACGTTCTCAGCAGCTTGACGCCAAATTTGGCATTGCAGGAAAAGAGTGTCGCCATCTTTCCATTCATTAGTTGCTCTATCCATGTATCGCGGTGTTGACGCAACAGTGAACTTAGCGACTGCAGCACCAGATGGTGTGAATCGAAGTTCAGGGTCGTTAACGAGATTACCAATCATTGTGATTTGTGTATCGCCTGCTGCCATTTTCTGCTTCTCTCTACTTTTCTATATCTCTAAGTTAGATGCTTAATTAAGTTAGTTGTTAAAGTTATTCTGGACGGACAACTTTTGTGCGAAGTACTGCTTCATTCAAATTAAGTTGACGATCCAACTCTTTGATTGCGGCAGGTTCACAGTGCATATCAACAACGGCGTAGATGCCTTCTGATTTCTTTTTCATTTCAAAAGTCATACGGCGCTTGCCCCAAATATCGAGCTTGTCTACTTTTCCACCGGATTCCTTGATGATCTTAAGATAAGTCTCAAGACTTGGTGCGACTGTGCGTTCTTCGAGTTCTGGATCTAGGATGACCATTAATTCATATCGACGCATGCGTTAACCCAACCTCCTTTGGACTAATCGGTTACGGCATTTCCGTAACAGGAGGGCTTACACGTTCTTCTGTGAAGAAGAGGGCTAAGCGTAACCGTCAGTGGCTTTAGAGAGAAATTCAAGGAGCGAACCTCGGGATAACCGTTGGGATGTGGAGCGTGCGGCGAGTGCGGTGCGGGCCAAAGTCAGGCAGAAATAGAGGAGCGCGCCGACCCGGATGAAGATGGTCAAGGCATACCAATTCTCGGGAAGTCCGAATTTTGCCCCTAAAAAACCTGCAAAATATTGCCAAATTGCGAAGTGATAAATCAATTCTGCGCCTTGCCAAATCCAGAATGCAGAACGTTCTTTCTTCTTTGTCATCGCTAAAACTGCAAACGGGGTCAGCCAGAGAATGTATTGCGGTGAATAAACTTTATTAACCGACGTAAATGCTGCAATTGTTAAGAAGATCATTAACGTTAAGTTTTGGTAGTGCGTACGAGTTTCTGATATATCAATATAAAAAATTGCTAGCGCTACAATTAGAATTAAAGTTATTAATATAGAAAGATAATTCAGTGCCGCAACTTTCCCACCAAGTGCAGTAATGCCATACCAAATTGAACCCCAATCTGCGGAGCGGGTGAAGTTCATTTTGTAGAAGCGCGACCAACCTTGATAATTTGTAAGTGCAATTGGTAAATTAATTGCTAACCAAGTAAACAATGTGATTACGAAGTAACGCAAAAAATATTTTAATCGACTGCTTTTAATGGAAATTAAAAAGATTGGAAATAGAAAAACTATCGGGAAGAATTTTGTTGCAATTGAAATCCCAAGAAAGAGCGCTGATAAATCGGGTTTCTCTTTCTTGTAAAAATAGAGCGTAACCGCAGCTGTTATAACCGCCCACAAATCCCAATTTATAAATAGCGAAGCAATTACCGCCGGTGCTGCTGGAAGTAAATATGCAAACTCTGGATTTATTTTAAATATCGTAATCGCTAAACCGATAAAGAGTAGAAATAGTAAAGCAATGTTTATATCAAAGTAATTTCGGTATGGGTTTTTCTCGTCACTAACTAAGTAAGAAGTTCCCCACATAACTAAACCAGTAATTACCGGGTATTCAACGGCATTTGTGGCTGATGAGTAAGGAAATACGTGTTTATCTATGCCGCGATCGCTATAAAGCGCAGAGATGTCGGAATAGCAAGCGTGCACATATACATCAGGTACGCCCCACCCAGCGTCGCGACAATGATTAAATTTTACAAAAGAAAGCAATGACGCAAGCACCGCTAATAAAATCAGCGATTTACTTACAGTTTTCACGGAAGTTAAGGCTTCTTGGTTGGCTTTGCTGTTGGTTTAGGTGATGGTGTTGGTGATGGCGTTGGCTCTAATGGTGGCAATGTAGGAACTGGATCAGCAATTGGTGCTGGCGTAATTCCGCCAATGTAAGCCGGTTCTGGGAAGAATTCTTCGGGAATATCTTTTAGAACGGCTTTCATATACGCAGTCCAAATTCGCGCCGGGAATGAACCGCCGGTCAGTGAAGTTAAACCACCGATACCGTTTAGCGATTGGGTTGCATCGTCTCGGAAGAAAGCAATTGACGTCGCAAGTTGTGGCACATAACCAGAGAACCATGCTGATGCGTTGTTCTGGCTAGTCCCGGTCTTGCCAGCGCTCACGCGACCGAGTTTTGAAACTGCAGCGGTTGCGGTACCAGCTCGAGTTACTTCGCTTAGGGCGTATGTCAGATCTGCCATTACAGATTTATCAAAAACTTCTTGTGGTTGAATTGTGGCTTCATATAAAACGCCTTTGTTGGAACCTTGCACCTCTTTTACTAAGAATGGTTTTGCGTAAACACCTTGTGCTGCAAAAGTTGCAAATGCAGAGGCAACGTCAATTACATGTGGGCTCGCAACGCCAAGCACGATTGAAGGAGTGGGCATCAAGGCAACGCTTTGTGGGATGCCAGCAGCCCGAGCCGCGTTAACAACGCTATCTAGACCAGCTTTAATCCCAAGTGGCACATAAATGGTGTTAACCGAACTTGCGGTTGCTTTCAACAATGGCACATCACCAAAAGATTTGTCACCATAATTAGAAACTTCGTAGGGTTTGCCAACATCATCAAATACTTTTGGTGAGTCACCATTCCAAATACTAGAAAGTGAAATCCCAGCTTGCAACGCTGCAATTAGCGCGAATGGTTTAAAGGTAGATCCTGCTTGCGCAATGCTTTGAGTGGCATCGTTTAATTGACGAACTAAATAATCTTTACCGCCATACATCGCCACAATTTCACCAGTGCCTGGACGGATCGAGACCATCCCAATATGTAAATTATCTGGGGCTTTTTTAGGAGATTCTTTATCGACGGCATCTACTGCCGCTTGTTGTGCCAATTTTTCGAGGGTTGTCTTAACTACTAGGCCACCAATCATTAATTGGTCGTCATTAAAACCAAGTGAATTTAATTCGGATTGCACGGCTTGCATTAAATATCCCTTAGGGCCGGATAGCGTTCCAGATCGAACTCGGCCTTTTACTTCTGGATATTTAATATTTGCGTATCGTTTATCGCTAATCCAACCTTCGTTATGCATATTGTCGATCACATATTTAAATCGTGCTTGTAACCGCTCGAGGTTACCCTCTCGGTAATCTGGATCGTAATAACCAGGCGAGCGCAAAATGCTAGCCAGGACTGCGGATTGTTCTAGCGTTAATTGGTTAGCACTTCTTCCAAAATAGAGTTGGGCGCCAGTTTCAACGCCATATGCACCGCGGCCAAAATAAATTGTGTTTAAGTAATTTTCGAGAATTTGATCTTTAGAAAATTGATTTTCTAACTTAATTGCGATGATTAACTCTTTAATTTTCCGTTTGATATCGCGGTTTGGCGTTAAGAATGCGGTCTTTGCATATTGCTGGGTAATTGTGGAGCCACCTTGTAGTGAGCCGCCACGCAAGTTGTTTATGGCGGCGCGCACAATTCCAGTGATACTAAAGGCCCGGTTAGAGTAAAAGTTCTTATCTTCAGCTGCGAGCACTGCGTGACGTAATTGAATTGGAATATTTGCTAACGGAACTATCGTTCGGTTCTGCGCACCGATGCGGCCAATTTCACTGCCATCGGCATATTGAATAATTGTGGCTTGGCTATTTACATATGAATTAGGGTCTGGAATATGCACTGTGAAATAAGCAATCCCAAATACGGTTGCACCTACAATAAAGATGAACCCGCCAAGAATTAAGCCGAGACGGAAGAATTTGTTACGAATATCGGCCACAGTCGAAGGTTACCGCTTTACCCAATCATCATCTTCGAGAGTTCGCGTCTTCCGCGGTGGCTTACGAGTGCTGCCATCGCCCAGTAGATATGAGGTCGAAAGGTGATTCCATCCACATTCCAAACAGACTTCCACTACATAAACTCGGAATTCACCAAACTCGGATTGCATTTCATTTAACTCTTCAATTGATTTAAGGCGACCTGAGTATTGGCCAAGTTGATCGCCAAATGTGTAACAGAGCTCTTTCATTTTTAAACCTTTACAGACTGGACATTTTCTATCGGTCGGCATCCCGTGAAATTTGGCAGCTCGTTTTAAATATGGATCGGCATCGCAAGCATCGGATGCAGTATTCAATCCGCGAAATAGCGCGGATAGGGTCGCGCGCTTTTTCAGCCCGAAATCAACATAAGCCCGTTGCGACCACATGGGTAAAGAATAATCATTACTTAATCACTACGCTTCTCGATGTGGTTAAAAAGTTGTTTGCGGTTCGGTGGATGGGGCAATTTACCGATGGTCTCTTCCAATCCGCGCTAGCTTCTTTTGTTTTATTCTCGCCTGAGCGACAACCAAGTGCCCAGACGGCTGCATTGG
>BJFY01000019.1 GCA_014190155.1 Actinomycetes bacterium
GTGGTTAAAAAGTTGTTTGCGGTTCGGTGGATGGGGCAATTTACCGATGGTCTCTTCCAATCCGCGCTAGCTTCTTTTGTTTTATTCTCGCCTGAGCGACAACCAAGTGCCCAGACGGCTGCATTGGCTTTTAGTGTTGTTTTATTGCCTTATTCACTAATAGGGCCATTTGTTGGCACGCTTCTTGATCGATTCTCCAGACAGCGGATTGTTTTTGGTTCAAACTTATTTAGAGCTATTACCCTTATTTTTATCGCAACGTTAATTAGTAACGGCGTTACTGGTGTTGAACTAACAATATTTGTGTTGGTTGCTTTTGGAGTAAATCGATTAATCCTTGCCGGGCTTAGCGCAGGGTTGCCGCTATTAGTAGATAAGAAGCAATTGATTTCTTATAACGCGGTTGCGGTTACGGGTGGAACGGTTTTTGTCGTAATTGGTGGTGGAGTTGGGATTGGATTTAAACTCCTATTAAGTTCTCAGATAAAAGCCGATAACGCTGATGGTTATTTAATTATCTTAGCCTCAGCTTGTTACACCATTGCATCGCTTATCGCGCTTTTGTTGCCAAAGAGTGCAATCGGGCCACTTGAACAGGAGATCAAAAAGAGTAGTTTTATCGATGGATACCGCGAAATGCGTGATGGTTTCAAAATGTTGCGGAGCCATCGCGATTGTTTTCTTGGAATATCCGCAACCGGAATTCAAAGAGGTGGTTCCACAGCTCTTACGTTGATGGCGCTCTTGTTAATGCGCAATACTTTTAATGATCCAGCAAATCCAGAAGCGGGGTTGGTTGGGTTCGCATTTGCAATCACGTTATCTGGAATCGGAATTACTATTGGCGCAATCATCGCGCCATTTGGAGTAGCCAAATTCGGTAGACATAAGTGGATTAGATCAATGTTAATAGCTTGTGGTTTTTTCCCATTTCTGTTGGCGATTGCTCAAACTGAAGTGATCCTGATTTTTGTAATATTTTTTGTTGGGTTATTCGGACAAAGTTTGAAAGTTACAAATGATGCACTGGTGCAATCAAAAATTATCGACGAGTACCGTGGCAGAGTTTTCGCAGTTTATGATGTAATGATTAATGGCGGAATTGTTTCTGGTGCGGTAATCGCAGCGATTTTGTTGCCAGCTAATGGCGCCGGATCGCTTTTGCCGTTTATGGTCAGCGTTACTTATTTAACAATGGCATTAGGAGTTCTTAGAGCTAAGAATTTCCGCGCTGGTGTTCACGCCACCAATTAAGTAGCTCGGCTTTAGCACGTTCTTCACCAAGTGGACCGTGTTCCATTCGCAAATCTAATAAGTGTTGGTATGCGATACCGACAGTTCTACCTTTAATGCCAAGAATTTCCATAATTTGATTACCATCGAGATCTGGGCGAATTTTTGAGAGTTCCTCTGCTGCCATTAATTCTGCGATTCGAATTTCAAGTTGATCGTACGTGTGCGCAAGAATTTCGGCTTTTTGTTTATTTCGAGTTGTGCAATCAGCGCGCGTTAAAACGTGAAGGTGTATTAAATACGCACCGGCATCGCGAATATATCGACGCACTGCAGAATCGGTCCATTCGCCGCTGCCATACCCATGAAATCGAAGGTGAAGAAAGACTAATTCGGAGACCGCTTCAATAATTTCCTTATCAAAACGCATTTTTCGAAGCCGTTCCTTAGTTAGCCGAGCTCCAACAACTTCATGATGGTGAAATGAAACGCCACCGCCTGGTATTAACTCGCGGGTTTTTGGCTTCCCAATATCGTGTAATAACGCTGTTAACCGAATAATTAGATTTGGACCACCGAGGCGTTCTTCGTCCGCCATCGCTTGTTCTAGAACTGTTAGCGAGTGTTCATAAACATCTTTATGGTGGTGGTGTTCATCTACTTCTAAACGGAGTTTAGGTATTTCTGGAATTACCAAATCTGCCAGACCAGTATCAACCATCATTGTGATTCCAATGCGGGGATTGTCTGACATTAATATTTTTATAAATTCATCTCGGACACGTTCGGCTGAAACAATTGAAATTCGATCTGCCATATTTTCAATTGCGGTAATGATTGTTGGATCAACATCGAATTTAAGTTGACTTGCAAATCGCGCAGCTCGCATCATGCGTAGTGGATCATCGGTAAATAACTCTTCAGCTTTTCTAGGAGTTCGTAAAACTTTTTTTGCCAAATCCATCGCGCCATTAAATGGATCGATAAATACAGGTTCTTTCGTGGTGAGTTCTAACGCCATGGCGTTTACAGTGAAGTCGCGACGCGCTAAATCACCCGCAATATCGTCACCAAAATTAACTTCTGGTTTGCGGCTATTTACATCATATTTTTCAGAACGGTAAGTTGTTACTTCAACCGTGATGTCATCTTTCTTTCCTGCAACAGTTCCAAATTGAATTCCGGTGTCCCAAATTGAATCTGCCCATATATTTAAAATCTTTTTTGTATCTTCGGGACGTGCATTAGTTGTGAAATCTAAATCTGTAGATAATTTTCCTAAAATCGCATCGCGAACTGGTCCACCTACTAGGGCTAATCGAAAACCTGCTTTTGCAAATGCCTCTGCCAACGATTGCGTATGTGGTGCGCGTGCCGAAAGCGTAGATATCGCAATATCTGCTGCGGCTTTAGTTGGCGTGTTCATGATGGATAAGGCTAAAGCACTACCCTTACCCCATGACCCCGGCACCAAGTGCGGGCGGCGAAGGTACGCGTAAAAAGCGTCGACGTAGGCGGCCCCCACGAAAAAAAGGCAATACCGATACAGCGGTAGGTGCTGCACCGGCGCAAAATAAAAATACGCCACGAAAACCAAAGCAAAACTATGTAAAACGCGTAGATGAAGTCAGTGCTGGCGGTTTAGTTATTGACTCCACTGGGAAAAAAGGTTTGTTAATTGGGCGACGTGATATTAAAGATCAAACTCAAGAGCGATTGCTTTGGTCGCTGCCAAAGGGACATATTGAAGAAGGTGAAACTCCGGAACAAGCTGCACTTCGCGAAGTAGCGGAAGAGACTGGGATAGAAAGTGAAATTTCAAAATCGTTAGGTGTGATTGATTTCTGGTTTATGGCAGGTGGAAAGCGAATTCATAAAACTGTGCACCATTTTTTATTTAAAGAAACGGGCGGAAAATTAGCGCCGCAAGTGACTGAAGTTGATGATGTGGCTTGGTTCCCGCTTAGTGAAATTGTGGAAAAACTCGCATACCCTGACGAAAAGAAATTAATTGCCCGATCTGGCGAGTTAAACGCATGAGACGGTTACTGGTTTTGCTTTCCATGGCGTTAATTTCCCTAATAGTGCCGCCACCAGCCAGCGCTGATAATAATTTTGTTTTAATCTCCGAAACTAGCCATCGTGGGTTAGACGGTGTTTTTTTAAATGATGAACTTGCAACGGCGTTAAAACCAGAAGAGCGGTTAGGTAATTTAGTTTATACCAGCCCTAAAAGCGGTAGAAGTTGGATTATTGATATTGCTTTGGTTGATGAAGTTATTGCCATGAGTAATGGTTATGAAGTTGCCAAACCTTTGGATAAAACAAAAAAGAATCCAAAACGCGAAACGCTACCTGGTGCTGGAAATTCGGTTGCAAAAGCTTGGTTAGCGGCGCTAAAAACAAGTGTGCGACGGGATCTGATTTCGGTCTTGCCTTATGGCTCGCCATCCGCTACTTGGCTTAAAGATGCTGCCCCAAATGAATTAAAGTTTTATCAATCTCAATCACTTTCGCGCGGCACTGAATTTTTTGGTCGTAGTGTTGCAAGTGTTGATACCTACCCAGGCCAACCAAAAGCAAATATTCCGCGCGATGTGCAAGTTAGTTACACGATGACACGGAAGCGAATATTTGCGCTAGCAAATGTTCTGCCCCAAGAAACGCTGTTAAGTTATCGATTGGGAATTGCTGGCTTAACTAATCCAGAGTTAAATAGAATTGAATCACTTGATCTTGCTGCGACTTACAGCCCACAATTTGCGGCATTCGAAAATAAGTTACGGTTAATTGTTGGGAAATATCGGGTAACTTCCGAACGCGAAAAAATCCCAGTCACACTAGTTAATGATTTTGATGTCGCTTTAAAAATAAAACTTGTGGTTACCCCGCTTAATGGCAAGGTTATTGCTACACCACTTCCTGATCTGACTTTAGCTCCTAATTCAAAATTGCAAGTTGCGATTCCGATTCGAGTGATGACTTCTGGTTCCACGATTTTATTAACCCAAATAAAATCTGAAAAGGGGATTCTTTTAAAGGAACCCGTGCAGTTGCCGTTGACGCTCTCGGTAATTAGCCCAATAACTACATGGTTCACAACTGGCTCTGCCATAATTCTTTTGTTAGCTGGTGTGGTGCAGAGCGTTCGCCGAATTAAACGGAAGCGGGTTCAATTATGAGCGATGACACGCTACTAATTCGCTCCTCTGCGGTCATGGCGCTTGGCACGGTCATCTCAAGAATTACTGGTTTAGTTAGAAACTTGTTGTTGGTTGCGGTTCTCGGTACTGCTTTGTTGGGTGATACCTACAACGTTGCAAATACCATGCCTAATATTCTTTATAACTTATTAGTTGGTGGCGCACTAACTGCAGTTTTTGTACCTCAAATTATTAGAGCCGCGCGCGAACCTGATAAAGGAAGCGCATATATATCGAGGCTTTTTACGGCCACTAGCGCAGCGCTCTTGATAATCGTTGTAATTGCAATACTGATAGCTCCACTGTTGGTGCACTTATATGCGCCTTCATTTAGCGGTCGCGCTTTTGATATCACGGTTGCATTCATGCGGTATTGCTTGCCGCAAATATTCTTTTTGGGAATTTTTGCACTGCTTGGTCAGATCGCAAACGCTCGTGGGGTTTTCGGGCCGATGATGTGGGCGCCAATACTCAATAACTTGATCGCGATCGCGATCTTCGGCTATTTCTTGGCTTCGGTTTCAACTCTGGAGTTCGGTGGGATTACTAACGCCCAAATCCAAACGCTGGGGCTGGGTACAACGTTAGGCATAGTTGTCCAGGCTCTAGTTTTAATTCCGGTATTAAAACGGAGTGGGGTTTCATTACGAGTTCGTTTTGATTGGCGCGGCGCTGGACTAGGTAAATCCCTCCGGTTAGCCAGTTGGACTTTTCTTTTTGTTTTAATTTCTCAAGTTGGTTATCTAATTACAGTAAACCTAGCCACTAGAACTTCAGTATCTGCAATTAGTGAAGGGATTTCTTACGGAGTTGGTTACACGCCTTACAGCAACGCTTATTTAATATTATTGTTACCGCATTCGATTATCACAATTTCAGTTGTAACAGCTTTACTTCCTAAACTTTCCGAGCTCGCAATTGATAATAAATTAGCGGAATTACGCGCACAAATTGTAAAAGCTATCAGGTTAGTGGGAATAGTTACAGTGCCAAGCGCATTCTTCTTTCTATTCTTTGGTCCATTAATTGCTCAAGTTTTATTTTTTGGAATATCAGATAACGATGCAATTTTTATTGGAAAAGTCTTAGGCGGGTTTGCACTTGCTGCGATACCGTTAAGTTTAAACTTAATTGCAATTCGCGGTTTAAACGCATTTGAAAATACTAAATCGCAAGTTATTTCAAATTTATTAATAAATGTAGTTTCGATTGGTTTCTCAGTGGTGGCCTATCTAACGTTGCCAACTGAATGGATCACCGTTGGGTTGGCAGGTTCATTCACGCTTAGTTATTGGGTGGGTAACGCGCTTACCTTTAAATTGTTGGCTCGTCATTCCGGATCCATTTCAACTTCTGAGTATAGAAAGCTTTACGTTTTATTGGCTTTGGTTTCGCTTATAATTTTTATACCACTTCGATTTGTAGTTGGCGCTGACTTAATTCCTAGTGGGAATTTTATTTCATTGCTAGTTGTTATCGTTATTGCCGTTTTTGCCTTCTTAGGACTGGTAAAACTCTTCCGAATAGAAGAGGTAGCACAGACGGTGAAATTGATTTTGCGTCGTAAGTAATTGGTTTGCGATTTTCTAGATAAGGTGGGCAAGTGAGCGAAACAAAAGTGCATGACGTAGTAATCGTCGGTTCTGGCCCTGCTGGATATACCGCGGCTATTTATGCTGCCCGCGCCCAATTAAACCCAGTTATGTATGAAGGCTCGGTAACTGCTGGCGGTGCGCTAATGAACACCACTGAGGTAGAAAATTTCCCTGGTTTTGAAAATGGCATTATGGGACCAGATTTAATGGATGCAATGCGTAAGCAAGCCGCGCGGTTTGGCGCCCAAATAATTACTGACGATATTGTTGAAATGAAATTAGATGGTGAAGTTAAAACACTAAAAGATGGATCAGGGAATACTTTGAGAGCGCGCTCGGTAATTTTAGCAACCGGTTCTGCCTATAAAGAAATTGGAATTGAAAACGAGAAACGTTTATCAGGTCGCGGTGTTTCATGGTGTGCAACTTGTGACGGATTTTTCTTTCGCGGGCAAGAGATCGCAGTAGTTGGTGGCGGTGATTCAGCTATGGAAGAAGCTAATTTCTTAACTAAGTTTGCGACCAAAGTTGTGTTGATACATCGTCGAGATTCATTGCGCGCATCAAAAATTATGGCCAAACGCGCACAAGCTAATCCAAAAATTGAATTTCTATTTAATACTGAAGTTATTGATGTGTTGGGAGCTGAGAAAGTTAGTGGGCTGAAATTGCGCAATACAGTTTCAGGAGCTGAGAGTGTTCGAGACTTCACTGGGTTATTTGTAGCGATCGGACATTTGCCTAGAAGTGAATTGGTGCTTGGTCAAATTACGACAAATTCTGAAGGTTATGTAGAAGTGGATGGCCAATCCACTCGCACCAACTTGAAAGGCGTTTTTGCATGCGGTGATTTAGTTGATCACACCTACCGACAAGCGATTACTGCGGCGGGTTCAGGCTGCCAAGCGGCCTTAGATGCGGAAAGATTCCTAGCGGGACATTAGAGTTCAAAAAATCAGAACAATTAAGAGGAGATAGTGATGTCAGCACCAATAGCAGTAACTGCAGCAAATTTTGATGAATTAGTTTTGAAGAGCACAACACCAGTTTTGGTTGATTTTTGGGCCGAGTGGTGTGGTCCTTGCCGCGCAGTTGCGCCGATCTTGGCTGAAATTGCAGCAGAGCACGGTTCTAAAATTAAAATCGTGAAACTTAATACCGATGAAGAACAAGCTTTGGCGATGCAATATGGCATCACCTCAATTCCAACCATGAACGTGTTTGTTGGTGGCCAAATTGTGAAAACCATCGTTGGCGCTAAGCCAAAACCAGCGCTTTTGAAAGAACTTGAACAATTTATTTCCTAAATTCACGCTAATTCATTTACGCTGAAGTATGGATACTGAGCAACTAAACCCGGGAGACCATGGCGGCCTTGTTACGGTAATTACGAACACTCTGCATCGCCTTGGATATTTAGACGCACCCACCAATATTTATGATGGTACGGTCGAAAATGCAGTACAAGCATTTCAACAAGAGCGTGGATTAACTGCAACTGGAATTGCTAACCCAATGACGTTACGCGCGCTAGATGAAGCGCGTTGGAAGTTAGGTGATCGGACTTTAGTTTTTAAGAAAAGTGATAGCGGTTTATTGATTCGCGGTGATGATGTTGCAACGCTACAAAGCCGCTTAATAGATATGGGTTTTGATTGTGGTCGCGTTGATGGAATTTATGGAGTTCGCACTGAAACTTCGGTAAAAGAATTTCAAAAATCTGTTGGGGTAGTTGCGGATGGAATTTGTGGACCAGCCACCGTCATCTCTTTAATGCGGTTGTTGCGAACGGTTTCTGGTGGCGCGCCAACGCTATTGCGAGATCAGGCGATCCGTGAAAAACGTGGGCCAGTGTTAGCTGACAAAATCATTGTGCTCGATCCAAGCTGGGGTGGAAAAGACGTTGGTAGAAGTGTTAACGGATTAACTGAAGCCGAGATTGTTTTTGATGTTGCACAAAGGATTGAAGGGCGATTAATTGCGTTAGGAGTAAACGTTTTCCTAACTAGAAACGAAACTAGGTCGCCGCTAGAACCAGAGCGAATTGATTTTGCCAATAGCGTTGCTGCGGACTTGGTTATCTCGATGCATGTTGATAGTTATGAGAATGAAACTGCCCAAGGCGTTGCAACTTATTTCTATGGTAGCGACCAACATGGCGTGCACTCTGTGGTTGGCGAAAGATTTGCAACGCTAGTGCAGCGAGAAATTTGTGCACGAACTGATTTACACAATTGTCGAACTCATGCAAAAACTTGGGATATGTTGCGGCTAATTAAAGCGCCAACTGTTCGAATAGATTTGGGATATATTTCTAATCCGCATGATGCCGAGCGGCTCGGAGATCCACAATTTAGAGATTTGATCGCAGAAGCGTTAGTTATCGCAATACAGCGCCTTTATTTAGCCGCTGAAGATGATGCAAAAACCGGCACGCTTAGAATAGAAGATTTGCGGCGTGCGGGAATTAGGCGGTAGTGAAATTAATTACAAACCGTGTCCACATCAAATGTGGCAGAATAATTAAATGACAGATGTAACGCGCTTTCATACCCATGCGCCCGAGAATTTAGATGAGCGGTTTGCGCGCCGAGCAAGCGGTATGCAGGCTAGTGAAATCCGTTCGCTATTTGCGGTTGCCTCTCGTCCAGAAATTGTTTCACTGGCTGGTGGTATGCCAAATCTTTCAGCGTTACCGATGGAGATGATGGCTGGTTTGATTGGAAAATTAATCGCCGAACACGGCCAAGAAGCGTTGCAATATGGCAGCGGACAAGGGCATCCGAAATTGCGTGAACAAATTTGTGATGTGATGGCGTTGGAAGGCATCCGTGCGAACCCAGATGATGTTGTTGTAACTACTGGTTCGCAACAAGCGCTTGATTTAATTTCTCGAATATTTATCGATCCAGGTGATGTGGTTTTAGTTGAAGCGCCTTCTTATGTTGGGGCGCTCGGAACTTTTAAACAATATGAAGCACAAGTAGTGCATGTAGAATTAGATCAAGATGGCATAGTTTCAGATTCGTTACGTGAGGCGATTAAGACAATTCGGTTTTCTGGTCGAAAAATTAAATTTTTATATTTGATTCCTAACTACCAAAACCCGGCTGGTGTATTGCTTCCAGCAGATCGACGAACTGAAATTTTAGAAATATGCCGCAAAGAAAAGATTATGGTGGTGGAAGATAACCCATACGGGCTTTTAGGTTTTGAGCGGCCATCGCCAAACGCGATGCGGGCGGAAGATTCTGAAAATGTTATTTACTTAGGGTCGTTTTCAAAGACGATTGCGCCCGGGCTTCGGGTTGGGTGGGCGTTGGCGCCAGCCGCGTTACGGGAAAAGTTAGTAATCGCGAGTGAATCATCGATTCTCTGCCCTTCGAACTTCACCCAAATGGCGATTTCTAGCTATTTAGCTGACCAACCATGGCGCAATCAAATCACTGCATTTTGCAAACTTTATAAAGTTCGACGCGATGCGATGTTAGAGAGTTTGGATCAATATTTTCCTAAAGGTGCAACTTGGACAAAACCCCAAGGTGGTTTTTATGTTTGGGTTAATTTGCCACCAGAGATTGATACTAAAGCGATGATGCCAAAAGCAATTGTTGCAAAAGTTGCTTATGTCCCAGGAACTGCCTTTTATGCTGACGGTTTGGGTTCATGGTCGATGCGGCTTTCTTATTGTCATCCAACCCCGGAACGAATTCGCGAAGGCATTAAATCCTTGGGTAGTGTGGTTGAACAAGAGATGGAACGACGTAGTGGTGGGATTGCGCTTAATTAATCAATTATCTCAATAATTCGATGTAAATCTTCAAGAGATCCGAATTCAATGACAATTTTTCCACGTTTTTGAGTCATTTCGATATTTACCCGCGTATCTAGCGCATCTGACAACCTAACCCCGAGTTCTTTAATTTCGGGCGATGTGGTTCTCTTATTTTTAGTCGTAGTGGTTTTGCTCTTACTACCCAGTGAAATAATCTCTTCAACCGCCCGAACACTTAAACCTTCCGCAACAATTCGGTTCGCAAGTTTTTCAATTTCGTATTGGTCAGCCAACCCAAGTAGCGCACGCGCATGGCCAGCTGAAATTGTCCCCGCAGCAACCCGCCGTTGTACCGATGGCGGCAAATTTAACAACCGGATTGTGTTTGAAATGAGCGGCCGAGATTTTCCAAGTTTGGTCGCTAACTCTTCATGGGTGTAACCGAAATCCGTTAATAGTTGGTTATACGCCGCGGCTTCTTCTAACGCATTTAGTTGGCTACGATGAATGTTTTCTAAGATTGCTTCGCGGAGTAATTCGTTATCGGGAGTTTGGCGAATAATTACTGGGATCGAAGTTAAGCCAGCCAGTTTTGCTGCGCGAACTCGGCGCTCACCCATGATCAATTCGTAAGTATCAGCGCCACTTTTTCTAACTACCGGCGGTTGCAATACTCCAACTTCTTTTATTGAGGCAGCTAATTCTTTTAAAGCATCTTCATCAAAAACTGTTCGTGGTTGTTTTGGGTTTGGTTTAATTGCAGACAATAAAACTTCATCTCGATCCGCAATTACAGTTTCGTTTCCTGGAAGTTTGATAGCGGTTGGAATTAATGAATCCAAGTTTCGACCAAGCCCGCCTTTACGCGCGTTCATTAACTTATTTCCTGATGTTGGATTGGATTGACTGCGCTACCACGGACCGCAATTTCGCGCGCAACGGCCATGTATGACTGCGCGCCAATAGAAAGTGGATCGTAAGTCATAACAGTTTGGCCGTATGATGGCGCTTCTGAAATTCTTACTGCACGTGGAATCGGAATGTCGATTAACTCTTTTGGATAATGTGCGCGCACGCTATCGGCCACATCATTTGCTAATCTAGTTCTGCCATCAAACATTGTTAAAATAATTGTGGTTAATTTAATATTTTGATTTAAATGTTCTTGCACCAATGAAACTGTGTGAAGTAATAGCGCTAAACCTTCTAAAGAATAATATTCGCATTGAATTGGAATCATTAACTCTTCTGCTGCGACAAGTGCGTTGATAGTTAATAAACCTAAACTTGGTGGGCAATCAATAATTACATAATCAATTCGTTCACCTTTATTTGCGCGTTCTAATAAGAAAGTTTGTAGCGCTTTTTTTAATCTAAGTTCGCGCGCAACCATTGGAACGAGTTCTACTTCTGCGTTTGCTAACGATTGTGTTGCTGGTGCGCATTCAAGATGCGGATAGCC
>BJFY01000020.1 GCA_014190155.1 Actinomycetes bacterium
GCGAATGCGCCTTCTAACATTGGTAACACTTCTAGAACGCTGGTATCAAAGTTCTTTGATTTATGTCCGGCTAATAACGCAGTCATAATTTCAGTATCAGTAGTAGCGCCGCGCCCTTCGGCATGTTGATCTGGATGCTCGCGCGCAACCCGTTCGGCTAATTCGCCAGTATTGGTCAAATTACCGTTATGGGCTAACGCAATTGAGCCATGCTCAGTCGAACGAATTGTAGGTTGCGCATTAATCCAAGTACTAGATCCAGTCGTGGAGTATCGACAATGCCCGATCGCTAACTTTCCAGTTAGCGAAACTAAATCTGATTCGGTAAATACTTGTGAAACTAAACCCATATCTTTAAAAATTAAAATTCGATCGCCATCACTTGTTGCAATTCCAGCAGATTCTTGACCGCGATGTTGCAGGGCATATAAACCGTAGAAAGTTAACTTTGCAACTTCTTCATCTGGCGCCCATACTCCAAATACGCCACAAGCATCTTGTGGTCCCTTTTCGCCAGGAAACATTTCATGGGTTAATAAACCATCTGGGCGGCGGGTCATGCAGAGATCCTATTCGCTCTCTCAGAATTGCCAAATAGCTTTGGAAATACTTCAGTATGAGATTTTGATAAATCAGCTATTGAAATCTTAATTGCGTTATTTATATTTAATTCGCTTCCGCCAGTAACGCCAATTTTTTTGCAGTTAATGGTTTTAGAATTGGATAGTTTCGCAAGCGCATCTGCATTTTTTGGATCAATTGCAACCAATACTCGACCCGGAGTTTCTGAAAACAGCGCTTCACTAGTTGATGAAAGCTCAATCGAAGCACCTACTCCATTTTTCAAGATTGCCTCAACTATCGAAGCGGCTAAACCGCCCATAGATAAATCATGCGCGGAATTAAATAGTTCTTGCCCTGCAAGTAATACTTCAACTAAGCGCGCCTCATGATTCAAATCTGCTCTCGGAGCAGCGCCACCACGTTGGTTATGTAAGTACGCCCACTCACTTCCAGTAAGAGTGAATTCCTCACGGCCGAGCAAGTAAATATCCATGCCAGCTTTAGTAAATCCCATTGGGGTGCGGGCTCGCACATCTTGAATTACGCCAAGCACGCCAATTATTGGGGTTGGCAATATTGCAACCGCGCCAGTTTGGTTATAGAACGAAACATTTCCACCAGTAATTGGCAAACCAAGTTCTAAACACGCATCAGCTAAACCGCGAACAGTTTCCGAAAATTGCCACATTACGCCAGCATCTTCTGGAGAGCCAAAGTTTAAACAATTTGTAACCGCTAACGGCTTTGCTCCAGTTGTTGCAATGTTTCGACAACTTTCAGCTAGCGCTAACTTTGCACCTTCGTAGGGATCTAAATATGACCAACGCGCATTTGCATCGGTAGAGACTGCAACGCCTAAATGAGTTACTTCATCAATTCGAAGTAAACCAGAATCTTCAGGTTGTGCCAACACGGTATTGCCTTGCACATATTTATCGTATTGCGAAGTCACCCAAGATTTATCAGCAATATTTGGTGAAGAGATTAATTTCAATATTGCGCTTCTTATTTCATCCAAATCAGTTGGTAGCGGCACGCTAACTTTTTCACTAACAATTCGATCCTGATAATCTGGTTTTTGGATTGGGCGGTTATATACCGGACCTTCATGAGCAACAGTTCGTGGTGGGACTTCAACAATTAACTCGTTATTCCAGGTAATTCTTAATCGATCGCCATCTGTAACTTCACCGATAACTGTTGCACTTACATCCCATTTCTTACAAATTGCAAGAAAACGATTTATCTTTGTTGGTTCAACAATGGCGCACATTCGCTCTTGGGATTCACTCATCAAGATTTCTTCTGGAGTTAATGAGTCATCGCGAAGTGGGACTCGCTCTAAATAGACCTGCATTCCACCCGTACCGGCAGAAGCTAATTCGCTAGTAGCGCAAGATAAGCCTGCCCCGCCAAGGTCTTGGATGCCTACAACTAGATCTTCAGCAAAGATTTCCAGCGAACATTCGATCAAGACTTTCTCCGCAAACGGATCACCTACTTGAACGCTCGGCCGTTTTGCTGGACCTGCACTTCCAAATGTTTCGCTTGCTAATACCGATACGCCGCCAATGCCATCGCCGCCAGTTTTTGCGCCATACAAGACCACAAGATTTCCCGCGCCAGCAGCTTTTGCTAACTTAATATCCGAATGTTTCATTACACCAACACATAACGCATTCACTAGCGGATTGCCAGCATAAGTTTCATCAAAAACTATTTCGCCACCAATATTAGGAAGTCCTAAACAATTTCCATAGCCACCAATTCCCGCAACCACGCCAGGTAAAACTCGGCGAGTATCTGGTGCGTCTGCTAACCCAAAGCGGAGTGGATCCATAACTGCAATTGGCCGCGCACCCATTGTTAAAATATCGCGCACGATTCCACCAACACCGGTGGCGGCACCTTGATATGGTTCGATAAAAGATGGATGGTTATGCGATTCGATTTTAAAAGTTACGGCATAGCCTTGGCCGATATCAACAACGCCAGCATTTTCACCAATGCCAACTAAGAGCGCATCGCTCTTTACCGCTTTCTCACCAAATTGTTTTAAATGTATCTTTGAAGATTTATAGGAACAGTGTTCGCTCCACATGACTGAATACATCGCTAACTCACTTGAAGTTGGACGTCGACCTAAAATTTCTTTAATGCGCGCATATTCGTCATCTTTCAAACCAAGTTCGTTATAGGGCTGTTTCTGTTCGGGTGAATTAGTGGCAATTTCAACGGTATCTAACTTCATCATCGACCAACTAACGAGTGCAAAATCGAGGTAAAGAAAGTTAGACCATCATCACTTGGCCCAGTAAGTGATTCAATCGCATGTTCCGGATGGGGCATTAGCCCAACAACGTTGCCACGTTCATTACTTATTCCAGCAATCAAATTTCGTGATCCGTTTGGATCTTCGCCGATATACCTCGCAATAACACGGTTTTCGCCCTCTAACGTAGCTAATACCGCATCATCACATTGATAAGAACCTTCACCATTTTTCAATGGAATCAAAATTTCTTGGTTTGATTTAAACCCTGAAGTCCACACACTGTTGTTATTTTCAATTCTTAATTTTTGATCGCGGCAGAGGAAATGTAACTCGTGATTTCGAGTTAGCGCACCAGGCAATAAATGAGATTCGCAGAGAATTTGGAATCCATTACATATACCTAATACTGGAAATCCATGGTTGGCAGCAATCACGATGCTCTGCATAATTGGTGCAAACGAAGCAATAGCGCCGCACCGTAAGTAATCACCGTAAGAAAATCCACCAGGCAATACGACTGCGGAAACTTCCTTTAGGTCATCGCTGTTATGCCAGAGCGAAACGGCTTGACCGCCAGCTCGTTCGATTGCGCGCGCTGCATCCCGATCATCTAACGAACCTGGAAATGTAACGACGCCAATTTTCATTTAAGTAATTAGCCCTCAACCCGAACTGTGAAGTTTTCAATTACGGTATTGGCTAACAAAGTTTCGGCAGCTTTTTCAATCTCTTTTACTTGATCGGATGTTGGCGTTGATGCCGTGCTAATTTCAAAACGTTTTCCTTGACGAACTCCAGTTACAAAATTAAACCCGAGTCGAACCATTGCTGCAGAAACCGCTTGACCTTGCGGATCAAGAATTTCATCTTTCAGCATCACTTCAACAATAATCTTTGCCATTTAGCTACCTAAACTTTCTACCGGTAATTAATTCATAAGCTTCGATATATCTAGCTTGGGTTTTTTCGACGACATCGTCGGGTAGTTCTGGAGGCGGGCTCTTGCGGTCCCAGCCCGAATTTACTAGCCAATCTCTTACATATTGTTTATCAAATGATGCCTGCGCGCCGCCCGGGTTCCACGTGCTGAGATTCCAAAAACGTGATGAGTCGGGGGTTAAAACCTCATCGCCCACTCGAATTTCACCTTTAATATCGGTACCGAATTCAAATTTCGTATCAGCCAACAAAATTCCGCGTGATTTGGCGTAATCCTTAGCTTTCTCATAGATCGCAATACTCAGCGAACGAAGCTCTGCCGCGGTTTCAGATCCAACAATTTCAACGCTACGCATAAAAGAAATATTTTCATCATGATCGCCAACTTCAGCTTTAGTTGCGGGTGTAAATATCGAATTCGGTAACTGACTTCCATCTAAAAGCCCATCCGGTAATAAATTTCCACAAACACTCTTATCATTTTGATATTCCGCCCACCCAGAACCGGCAAGGTATCCACGGACCACGCATTCAATTGGAAACATAGTTAACGGATAAGCAATTACAGCGCGGTCTTTAACTTGATTTGGTACATCAAGAGATTTGATGTGGTTTGGCGCTAGGTCTGATAAATACTCAAACCAGAATAGTGACAGTTGGGTAAGTAACTTTCCTTTATCTGGAATTAAAGTTGGTAGCACATAATCAAATGCGGATATTCGATCAGTTGCAACGATTAATAAGTCGCCACTTTTATCTTTATAAAGTTCGCGAACTTTTCCGCTCCGAATATGTTCCCATCCAGCGATTTCAACTTTCGATAGCATCGCCGTTACCTAATAGAGCCGGGGCGGTACTTCGATGCTTCCGGATGGGCGGCGGTAATCGCATCGATGCGACCAACAACTCGCTTTACTTGCCCCAGAGCATCTCCGGTAAATTCAAGTGGCTTTGCAAGCAACGCAAGCAACGCACTCTTATCTAACGGAATTCTTGAATCTTGCGCAATTGCATCAATCATCGTATTTGGTTTACCGGCGCGAATATCAAGAGCTGCTTTAACTGCATGTTCTTTAATAACTTCATGCGCAACTTCGCGACCAACTCCCGCTTTAACTGCAGCCATTAATATTTTTGTGGTTGCAAGAAACGGTAAGTAACGTTCAATTTCATTATTAATTACTTCTGGAAAGGCGCCGAATTCACTTAACACGGTAAGCATCGTTTCAATTAAGCCATCAAAGGCATAAAAAGCATCAGGCAGTGCAACGCGACGAACTACGCTGCAGGAAACATCGCCTTCATTCCATTGGTCGCCGCTTAATTCGCCAACCATTGAGGCGTATCCGCGAAGCACAATCGCTAGCCCGTTAACTCGTTCGCAGGATCGGGTATTCATCTTATGAGGCATCGCAGAAGATCCAACTTGGCCCGCTTTAAATCCTTCGGTTACTAGCTCGGCGCCAGCCATTAATCGAATCGATGTTGCAAGCGATGATGGCGAAGCAGCAAGTTGCACAAGAGTTGTTACAACATCAAAATCAAATGAACGTGGATAAATCTGTCCGGTGGAATCCAATATTGCGGCAAAGCCTAGTTCCTTTGCAATCGCGCTCTCTAATTTGTAATGTGCATCTGCGCTACCTAACAAATCAACAGAATCTTGTGCAGTTCCGACTGGGCCTTTAATGCCACGCATTGGATAGCGAGAAATTAAACTCTCTAACCGTTCATACGCAAATAACAATTCTTCAGCGCTGGAGGCAAATCGTTTTCCTAAAGTTGTAATTTGGGCTGGCACATTATGAGAACGACCCGCAATTGGTTGCGCTGCAAATTCAGTAGCGCGAACACCTATCGCGCTTAATAACGCAACGACGCGATCACGAACTAAAAGTAAGGAAGCGCGAACTTGCCAACTTTCGATATTTTCAGTTAAGTCGCGACTTGTCATACCAGCATGTATCGCTTCATGGCCCGCAAGTGAATTAAATTCTTCAATCCGCGCTTTCACATCATGTCGAAGTGATTTTTCGCGGGCATCTATCGATGCTAAATCCACTTTATTAATTACTTTTTCATAATCAGAAATTACATTTGAAGCAATCGCATGGCCTAATCCAGATTGGGCACGCATAACCGCGATCCATAATTTTCGCTCGGCAACAATTTTCGCTTCAGGCGACCAAATATCGCGCATCGCTTGCGATGCATAACGCTGCGATAGAACGCTCATTGCTGAATTCTCTCCCATTTAATTCCCCTTCTCGGCCATCGACGCATTGAGCGCGATATCGGAGCGATAAAAGCTGCCAGTTAAAGTTATTTTGCTGATTGATTGATATGCCCGATTTCGCGCCTCGGTGAGATCGCTACCTAACCCCGTAACCGAAAGTACTCGACCACCGCTTGATCGCAGCGTTCCATCCACGCTTTTTGTGCCGGCTTGAAAAACTTCAGTATCTGCCCGATTTTCAATTCCAGTAATTACATCGCCAATAATTGGCGCTTCAGGGTATCCCTTACTTGCCAACACAATTGAGACCGCACTTTCATCGCGCCATTCCAATTCACCAAAGTCTTTTAACGCTCCCGTTGCGGCCGCAAATAATAATTGCGCTAATGGAGTTTTTAACCGCGGCAAAATAACTTGAGTTTCCGGATCGCCAAAGCGCGCATTAAATTCAATTACTTTAATTCCATGAGTGGTTAGCGAAAGCCCGGCATATAACAATCCGATAAATGGAGTGCCGCGTGCAGCCATCTCTTTAATCGTTGGATTCAAAACTTGTTTCAAGGTATCTTCCATGATGTCATCTGGTGCCCATGGCAGTGGTGAGTAAGCGCCCATCCCGCCAGTATTTGGACCTTCATCATTATCAAAAACTCTTTTGAAATCTTGTGCGGGTTGTAGTGGAATTACAGTTTCACCATCGCTAATTCCAAAGAGCGAAACTTCTGGACCATCTAAGTATTCTTCAATCACAACCCGAGCAGATTTAAGCGCATGGTGTAACGCAGCGGCTCGATCGCTAGTAACCACAACGCCTTTACCAGCGGCTAACCCATCATGTTTAACCACATATGGCGCACCAAATAAATCTAAAGCGCGTTCAATCTCGCTCTGATTTTCACAGGTCGCAAATTTTGCGGTTGGTACTCCAGCATCTCGCATTACGGATTTAGCAAAATCTTTTGAGCCTTCAAGTTGCGCCGCAGCTTTTGAAGGGCCAAAACAAGCTATCCCGGCTTTGCGAATTGCATCTGCAGCGCCATTAACTAATGGAGTTTCTGGGCCAATCACAACTAAATCAACATCTAACGCAATTGCTAGCGCCGCAACTGAATCTGGATTTTCAACATCGAGCGGATGCAACGTTGCTAATTGTGCAATCCCAGGATTACCCGGAGCGCAATGCAATTGGCTTAACGATGGATCTTGGGTAAGTGCCTTCGCGAGAGCGTGTTCCCGACCGCCGCTGCCCACGAGTAGCACTTTCATCGCTAGCGCTTACCGCCAGCCGAGCGCCATGCGCTCCACGATGATGCAATCATCTCTTTAAGAGTTCGTTCTGGTTTCCAACCAAGTTCTTTACCAATTTTATCTATCGAAGCAATTAACTTTGGTGAATCACCAGGGCGACGAATTGCAAGAATGGGATCTAAATCTTTTCCAATTGCGTTTGAGACTTCATCCATAACTTCTTTAACCGAATATCCGCGTCCAGATCCAACATTGTAAATATCTGAAATCATATTATTCTCAACAGCGCGCAACGCATAAATATGCGCTTTAGCTAAATCAGTAACGTGTATGTAATCTCGAATACAAGTTCCATCTGGAGTTGGATAATCATTTCCATAAATTTCTGGGCGTTTATTCTCGGTTATCGCAGCATAAACTTTTGGCACTAAATTATCGCGAGAGTTATCACCCATCGCATCTGAGCCAGAACCAGCCACGTTGAAATAGCGAAGTGAAATGCTTGATACGCCTTCAGCCTTACCGACGCTTTCGATTAACTGCTCTGCTAATAATTTCGTTGCGCCATATGGTGAAAGCGGCACAGTCGCATCTTCCTCAGTTATTGCTGACTTATCCGAAGGCGAGTAGACCGCAGCAGTCGAGGAGAAAACTATCTTCTTAACATTTGCTTCATGCATCGCCATCAAAATATTTAACGTGCCACCAAAATTATTCTCATAATATTTAAGCGGATCCGCTACCGATTCTTCAACAGCTTTCTTAGCGGCTAAGTGAATTACCGAATCAACGCCTTGCAACGCCTTGATTAAGGAAGCGCGATCTAAAATATTGGCTTCAACAACATCTGGAAACGCAGTAATCCGAGTTCGCAGCCCATTTGAGAAATCATCATAAATTCGAACTTCATACCCAGCTGCAATAAGTTCTTCGCATACATGCGCGCCGATATATCCAGCGCCACCGATTACGAGAACTTTTTTAGCGGACATTATTTAGATGAACTCCTTCAAGACAATTGTTTCATCGCGACCAGGTCCAACACCAATTGCGCTCATTGGAGCTCCAGAGATCTCCTCTAAGTACTTCACATAAGCGCGAGCGTTGGCGGGCAAATCATCGAATGTGCGAGCTTTCGTAATATTTTCACTCCACCCTGGCAAGTATTCATAAATTGGTTTCGCGTGATGGAAATCTGATTGGGATGCTGGTAATTCTTCAACGCGTTTTCCATCTACTTCATACGCAACACAGACTGGAATTTTTTCCCAACCAGTTAATACATCTAACTTGGTTAAGAAGAAATCAGTCAGACCATTTACGCGAACCGCATACCTTGCAATCGGTGCGTCATACCAACCGCAACGTCGAGCTCGGCCAGTAGTAACACCAATTTCGCCACCAATAGTTCGAAGTTTTTCGCCATCTTCATCGAATAACTCTGTTGGGAAAGGGCCCGAACCAACGCGAGTTGTGTAAGCCTTAACAATTCCAATTACCCGCGAAATGCGAGTTGGTCCAATTCCAGAACCGGTACATGCACCGCCTGCAGTTGGATTTGATGAAGTTACAAAGGGATAAGTTCCATGATCCACATCAAGCAACGTTCCTTGTGAACCTTCTAGCAAAATATTCTTGCCAGCGTCAAGGGCTTTATTTAATAGCAGCCCAGTATCAGCAATATATGGAGCCAAGATTTCGGCATACTCTAAATATTCCTTAAGCACTTCTTCAACTTCTAAACCTTTTCGGTTGAAAACTTTTATTAGCACTTGATTCTTATCGCGAAGCGCGCCTTCAATTTTTTGTTGCAGGATTGACGGATCA
>BJFY01000021.1 GCA_014190155.1 Actinomycetes bacterium
CATCCCGATAAAACTAAAGGGGATAAGAAGCTAGAAGAGCGGTTTAAAGAAGTTTCGGAAGCTTATGAAATTCTAAGTGATGATAAGAAACGCGCAGAATATAACCAAGCTCGCGAAATGTTTGAATCTGGCGCATATCGAAGCGGCCCAACCGGCGGCGGTGGCCAGAACTTCTCGGGAGATTTTAGTGATTTATTTGGCAGTAGCGGCAACAACGATATTTTTGCAAACCTTTTTGGTGGCGGTCGTCGCGGTCCACGAAAAGGCGCGGATGTACAAACCGAAATTTCAATTTCGTTTCGCGATAGCATCTTTGGTAAAGAAGTTGATTTGCGTTTGGCCGGCCAAGGAAATTCTCCAACCACAATCACCACGAGGATTCCCGCAGGTATTCACGATTTAGGAAAGGTGCGAATTAAAGGTCGCGGCGGTCCTGGCGAGGCTGGTCCTGGCGATCTTTATGTAATTGTTAATGTAATCCCACATCCGATTTTTTCGCGCAAAGGCGATAACTTATTACTCTCACTCCCCGTTACATTTACTGAAGCAGCTCTTGGTGCAGATATCTCAATTCCGACAATGCAAAGTGAGGATGTAACTCTTCGAATTGCACCAGGTACACCGTCTGGACGGACGCTGCGCGTTAAAGGTCGCGGCGTTAAAAAAGGTGTAAATGTTGGTGACTTACTTGTAACCGTTGAAGTTCAAGTCCCACAACGCGTTGATGGCGCAGCAAAGAAAGCTTTAGAAGATTTCGCAAAGGCGACCGACTCGGTAAACCCGCGCGAAGAATTTTTTGAAAAGGCTCGAGTATGAACAATCCTAAAGATCAAGACGAAGTAACTTCGGTATATGTAATCTCGGTAGCGGCTGAACTTTCTGGCCTTCACCCACAAACACTTCGCCAATACGATCGAATTGGATTAGTTTCACCAGGTCGTGCGCAAGGCCGTGGTCGCCGATATTCACTTCGTGATATTGCGCTACTCCGAAATGTGCAACGAATGGTTAGCGAGGGGATAAACCTTGCTGGTATTAAGAAAATTTTGGAACTTGAGTCAGCAATGTCAAATATGGCAATCGAAGTTGCAAAGCTTCGGCTCGAAGTTGATGCGCTATTAGAAGCAAGCCCTGGCGTAAATCCAACGCGTGCCATTATGAAACGACAGAATCAATCTGTAACTATTTATCAAGAAGGAAATTAGTACGTCCGCTCCAATTTCCAAGAATTTTTTCAGCGGGAGTTTTTAAGATACTTTCCAATACAGTTCCATAAATATCTCGGAAATCAGTTGTGACTGCTAAATCGCCATCAACTAATTTGGTAAGCGATGGTTGATCGCCGTAGAAACCACCTTTTACTTTCTCGCCAATTAAAAATACTGGGCCAGATGTGCCGTGGTCAGTTCCTTGGGAAGCATTTCCTTTTACGCGCCTGCCAAATTCGCTGTAGACCATAATCGTGACATCGCTTGCGCGGTTGGTGGATTTCATCTGGCTCATAAATTTGTAGATGGATTTTGAAACCACTCCAAGCAGTTCTGCTTGCGCATTTGCTTCGTCGGCGTGAGTATCAAACCCGCCAAGTGAGACCGACCAGACCTTTGTTGGAGAGCCAGCAGCAATAAGTTTCGCGACCACATCTAGTTGTTGCGAGAGATTCGAATCACCACCAGCATTTCCACCATTTACGGTTGGCAGATCAACCGCAGCCGGTGCTGGCAACTTAAGTACCGGCGCAACTTGGGTTGAGACGCTGAAAAGATTTCGCATCGATGTTGCGGCCGCTGCCATAAGTTTTGAATCTCTATTTGAAACTTTTGATAATTTCTGACAATCAATTGCCAGATTTCCGGTCGGCACAACTAAGCCACCAAGCGGTAGCGCCGAACCAGAACGCTTTGCTCCAGCCAAAAGTGGTGGCAGTACTGAACCTAAACTAATTGCGAGCATCGGATCTTCGGGTTGGGAATCAATATAACGGCCAAGCCATCCAGTACTTACATGGCTAACTGGTGAACCACTCTGCCAAATTGCCATTGATGAAAAATGTGAATGATCTGGATTTGGATAACCAACTCCACGTACTATCGCAACTTTTTTCTGATCCCAAAGTGTTTTCATCCCAGCCATACCTGGGTTTAGCGCAAGATCCTCACCAATCGGGAGCATTGTGTTTGCGGCGTAAGAAATATCGGGACGGGAACTGTAATAAATTGGATCCTTGTAAGGGATTACGGTATTTAAACCATCATTACCACCGTATAACGTTACAACAACAACTATCGGAGTTCCTAAAGCTAACGGGCGATTAATTGCAGCTTCAGCGATTTCAGTTATTGAAAGTAACGGTGCTGCTGCACCCGCAGCGATTGCGCCTCCAGTTAATTTAAGAAACTTGCGCCGGCTAATAGTGTCCATGTACTTCTCCTAAGCGCTCACTAAATATTCGGGGCTACAAATTGCAAGGAGTACAAACTCTTCCGGGTCTCCGACCGCGTTTCGAAGCGCGCCTTGAGTACGGGGGCTCCACTCAGCAACCCCTAACCAGTCTGCGGTTTTGGCAATTCTTGAACTTTGCGGAAGCGTTGTTATTGGGCTTAAATCGCCTTGTTTTAATATCCATTTACCAAATGCAATTCGATATTGCGCACTCGCCGAACTTAACCAAGCTTCATCAGCGGGCCATCCACCAACATTTGGTGGGCTAAATGGCGTTTGTGACAACTTATCTAAATAACTAATTAATTGCGCAGGTGTACTCAACTTTGATGGGGTTATATTTAGCGCACGACAAAGAGAGATAAACCATTCCACAGGCGCACGCACCATTTCATTCTTAGCATCACTCATTGCGCCGTCGCTAGCCATTGCTTTAACTGCGCTGGCAATATTGCGATCTGCAAAAGCACTCTTAATACTAGAATTATTTGGAAGCGGTTCGGTGCTAGAAACAAATCGATACCATAACCGTTCTGCGATGAACGTTGCGCAATCCTCTCGTACAACGAGAAAATCACTTGCGCTCTGCCCATCGAAAGCTGCGGTGGTTCCAAGCAGAGTAATTGGGTTAGCGTCATGGCGCTTAATGTTAAAAGTGAGTGTTCCAGAACTATTAGTGACTTGATAACCAGTCAAGGCGCGTGCAAGTGCTTTAACATCATCTTCGCTATAACGGTTAACTCCCAAAATAAATAGCTCCATCAATTCTCGAGAAAGATTTTCGTTCGGTGCTTTAATGGTGCTGTTATTTCCATCTAACCAATACTGCAACGCACCATCATTTATCATTGCACGCGCCATTTCTTTAAAATTTCCCAAGGAATGAGTACGCAGCGTTTTATTCTGTAAGTACATCGGCATCGCATAATTTATTTTTCCGATTGAGGTTGCCCAATGGCCATGCCAGAACCAAGTCATCCGTTCGGTCAATCCATGGTCACTTAACGCCATACGATCTAACCACCATAAAAGTAATTGCTGACTTTGAAAACGCATTGCTTGCGCAAAAGGAATCACTTCTGGCGTATTTGGCGCGGGTCGTTTTCCGAGATCGGTTATCTCTGGTTCTTTGATTGCAGATGCGCCGATATCAATTTGTGGCACCGTTAATGTTTGAGAACGGTAGCCAGAAACACCCATTTTCAGAGCTGATGCAAATTCACCAGGGCGGGGCCCAAAACCGAAGCGATGAGATAGGCGCGCAATTTCAACCCGTTCGGAGATCGTCGCCATTTAGCGAGAGTAAAGCAATTTAGAAATTTAGATAAGGTTCCTTCATGAATTCACGCCAAACTCTCAGAGAACAAATCCTGAGTAAAGCAGTGGTACACGGGAAAGTGATTCTCTCTTCAGGTAAAGAAGCCGACTATTACGTTGATTTACGTCGCGTGACTCTTGATGCGGTTGCTGCGCCACTTGTAGGCGAAGTAATGCTTGATCTCGTTAAGGATTGGGATTTTGATGCAGTTGGCGGCTTAACTCTTGGCGCTGATCCAGTTGCAACCGCGATGATGCATGTTGCAGCACAACGCGGTAAGAAAATTGATTCCTTCGTAGTTCGCAAAGCGGAAAAAGCGCATGGGCTACAACGTCGAATCGAAGGACCAGATGTAAAAGGTCGTCGCGTTCTTGCAGTTGAAGATACCTCTACTACAGGCGGATCGGTTTTAACTGCGGTTGAAGCTTTAAAAGAAGCTGGCGCAATTGTGGTTGGCGTAGCCGTAATCGTAGAACGCGGCGCTAAAGGAAAAGTTGAAGAAGCTGGCTTGGAATATCGAACCGCGTATTCGTTAGGCGACTTAGGTCTTTAATTAAAAGCTGGAACTTCCGGTTTAGTTAAACCATTTTGGATACATAGCAGTTCAATATCGCTAGCAACCATTTTCTTAACTAGATCCTCAAAATTTACACTTCGATGCCAATTTAAAGTTTTACTAGTTTTACTTGGGTCGCCTACTAATTGGTGAATTTCCGTAGGTCTTAATAAATGTGAATCCGTTTTCAAGTACTTACTCTCACCGCCCGGTAACCCAGCATATTTAAAAGCAGTGGAAACAAAATCTAAAACCGAATGAGTTTCACCAGTCGCAACTACAAAATCATCAGGAGTCTCAGCTTGCAACATTTGCCACATAGCTTCGACATAATCGCCAGCAAAACCCCAATCTCGTCGGGCATCTAAGTTTCCCAACACTAATTCGCTACTTAAACCAAGCTTTATTTTTGCCGCCCCATTAGTAATTTTTCGTGTAACAAAAGTAGTTGGCCTCATTGGACTTTCATGGTTGTAGAGAATTCCAGAAGCGATAAATAAACCTTCATTCTTTCGGAATCGATCCGCGGCGCGATGCGCCAACGCCTTTGATACGCCATACGGAGATACCGGATTTAACGGCGTGGTTTCATTCTGCGGCGTAATTGTCGTTTTGCCAAACATTTCTGAGCTTGACGCTTGATAGAACTTAATTTTAGCTAAACCCATCTGAGCTAGCGATTCAAATAATCGAATCACAGCGTAGGCATTCGCTTCCAAAGTTTCTTCGTTATGTTCAAAAGAATACGCAACTGAACTAACCCCAGTTAAGTTATAAACCTCATCTGGTTTCTTTAACGTGATTAAATTTAGAATTCCTTCAGTATCTCGGATATCTGCATAGATGACTGAAAAATTCTTTTGATCTAGTGATTTTAAAGCTGGAGATGTTGAATCGATGTGGCGCGTTGTGCCCATAACCTTATAATCGTTTTTTAATAATAACTTTGCTAAGTAATACCCATCTTGACCGGATACCCCAAGTATTAAGGCTGTTTTCAAGTTAAGTGCTTTCGGGTCTGCCATTCTTTAATAAATTCAATCGCTACTGGAATCAAACTCAAAATAATGATCACACCCACTATTGGCAATAAGTATTTATCAACTGACCCACTTAATTTTTCACCTAGCGTGAAACCAGCAAGAATAATTCCGTCAGTCCAAATAATTCCGCCGATAAAATTCCAAATCGCAAACTTCGCCGCCGGGATACCAACGATGCCGCAAAGCGGGTTAATCAAAGTGCGTACGACCGGGATGAAGCGTGCCAAAATCAAAGCTTTACCTAATCCGTATTTCGAAAGCCATTTCTCAGTACGTTGCACTTTGGCTTGGCTAAAGACCCGACTATCGGGACGGCTAAACAATTTCCGCCCATATGTTGCGCCAAGTAGGTGTCCAAGTTGCGATCCTAAAATTGCAAAAATCGGTGCCGTTAAAAGAAGTATCGAGATTGGAAGTTGAATCCCAAAGGTTTCCATTGCCGTGGCGGAAGCTGCGACCCCTGCGACGAAGAGCAAGCTATCGCCTGGGAAAACCAACCCGATTAGTAGCCCGGTTTCAACAAAGAGGATGGTGAGAATCCCGACCATCCCGAGAGTTGTGACGATGTAATGGGGGTCGAGAATGTTCATGGGGGGAGCCTAACCACTCAAGCCCTGCGAAATTAAGGCGCTTACCTTATTTATTACGCCTGCTAGCGCTCGAAATTAGGTCGAACCGGGGGGTTTGCGCTTACACTCACGCCCAAGCAACCATCACTTCGAACCAATTCTGGGTTCGACCTGACTCTCCAACGGAGGAGATATGAGAGCCGAAGCGGCCAACTCACTCGTGCACGTCGCGGGTAATAACTTAAATATCGTCTATGTAGTCCTAGGAGTTGCCCTTGTGGCGCTCGCCATCGCTTACGCGTTACGAGCACAAGTGCTCCGCGCCAGCGACGGTACCGAGAAAATGCGCGAGATCGCCGGTGCAGTTCAAGAAGGTGCCGCTGCATATCTTGCTCGCCAATTCAAAACACTTTCCTGGTTCGTCGGAATTGTTTTCGTACTTTTATTCGCGCTCCCTGGCGCAACCGATATTAAAGTCGGCCGTTCCATATTCTTTTTAGTCGGCGCTGCATTCTCGGCATTCGTTGGTTACCAAGGTATGTGGCTCGCAGTCCGCGCAAACGTTCGCGTTGCTGATGCAGCTCGCGCGAAGTCAGCGGAGAAAGCAGTCCAGATCGCATTCCGCACTGGCGGTGTAGTTGGCATGCTAACTGTCGGCCTTGGTCTTCTCGGCGCATCTCTTGTTGTGGTTATCTATCACGAGAACGCACCTTCAGTACTTGAAGGTTTTGGTTTCGGTGCTGCAATGCTCGCGATGTTTATGCGCGTTGGTGGCGGTATCTTTACCAAGGCAGCAGATGTTGGCGCTGACCTTGTTGGTAAAGTTGAAAAAGGAATTCCAGAAGATGACCCACGTAACGCTGCAACAATTGCAGATAACGTTGGCGATAACGTCGGTGACTGCGCTGGTATGGCCGCTGACTTATTCGAATCTTATGCAGTAACACTTGTAGCTGCGTTAATTCTTGGTAAAGCTGGATTCGGTAACGCTGGCTTAATTTATCCGTTGATCGTTCCTGCAATCGGAATTCTCACTGCGATTATCGGAATCTTCATCACCAAACTTCGCTCAACCGATAAATCTGCGATGGGCGCAATCAATCGTTCCTTCTATCTCTCTGCAGTTATCTCTGCCGGTCTAGTTGGATTTGCAACATTCACTTATCTTCCTGATTCATTTAAGATGCTTGAAGGAATTTCCCCAGAGCTTGCAACTAACACCACAAACCCTCGTATTTTCGCACTCGGGGCAGTGTTAATTGGCATCGTGCTTGCTGCAGCAATTCAAATGCTTACTGGCTTCTTTACTGAAGTTGGCAAGCGCCCAGTAAACGATGTCGCAGCTTCTTCACAAACCGGTGCTGCAACTGTAATTCTTGCTGGTATCTCAGTTGGTTTTGAATCTGCGGTTTACTCTGCAATCTTGATCGCATCTGCAGTATTTGGCGCATACCTACTTGGTGGCGGCACCATCGTGCTCTCACTATTTGCGGTTTCACTTGCAGGTTGCGGACTTCTAACCACCGTTGGCGTAATCGTCGCGATGGATACATTTGGTCCAATCTC
>BJFY01000022.1 GCA_014190155.1 Actinomycetes bacterium
ATTCAAACATTTCGCGAGCTTGGTTATATTCTGCGCGTTTCTTATCATCACTTAGAATTTCATAAGCTTCCGAAACTTCTTTAAACCGCTCTTCTAGCTTCTTATCCCCTTTAGTTTTATCGGGATGTAGTGTTCGAGCAAGCGTGCGATATTTCTTTTTTATGGCAGCGGCATCGGCTTTCTTATCTACGCCAAGGATTTTGTAGTAATCCTTTTCGTATATGTCTTTGGCTGCCACCGGAAATTACTCGGGATCTGTTACTAAGACTCGAGCAGCGCGAAGAATACGATCTTTATATTTATAACCAGGCTGTAAAACTTTAGTGACAGTGGTTTCGGTCACTTGGTTAGAAGTTTCATGCATCAAGGCTTCATGAATGTTGGGATCAAATGGTGAAGGGGCTTCACCGTATTTAATAATGCCGACTCGACTAGTGATTGCAGTGATTTGATCCGCGATTGATTTAAAGCCACCACTTAATTCGCCATGTTCTTGAGCGCGATCTAAATCATCGAGCACGGGAAGCATTTCAATTAAAACGCTCGCGATTGCGATCTCATGAGAAAGGGTCCGGTCGCGTTCAACGCGCTTCCGATAATTCGCATAGTCCGCTTGTAATCGTTGCAGGTCTGCAATGAGAACTGTGGTGACATCTTCTACGACATCGCCAGCAGATTCCTCAATATTTACAGTGTTTTCCAGCTCTTCAACTAGTGCTACTTTGGCTTCCTGAGATTCGATTTCAGAATCCGGCAAATTACTTTGCGTCATCAACGATCTCAGCATCTTCGACGCCATCTTCAGGTGCCGCTTGCGCAGCGCCTTCAGATCCAGCACCAGCTGCGGCATTAGCGGCATAGAGTGCGGCACCAAGAGCTTGTGAAAGTTCCGAAAGTTTTTCAGTTGCGGACTTAATTTCTGGATAGTTCGCACCTTCAAGAAGTTTCTTTAACTCTTCAAGAGCAGTCTCTGCTTCGACTTTCTTAGCAGCAGATTCACCTTCGTTAAGTTTTTCAGCGTTCTCTTTTAAGAATTTTTCAGTTTGATAAACAAGTGAGTCACCGGTGTTCCGTGTTTGTGCTTCTTCAGAACGTTGTTTATCTTCCTCAGCATGTGCTTCAGCATCCTTCATCATCCGTTCAATTTCATCTTTGGATAGTGCAGATCCACCGGAGACAGTCATCCGTTGTTCTTTTCCAGTTCCGAGATCTTTTGCAGATACATGGACGATACCGTCAGCATCAATATCGAAAGTTACTTCGATTTGTGGAATACCGCGAGGTGCTGGCGGTAGACCAGTTAGTTCAAACATACCTAACTTCTTATTGTAAGAAGCCATTTCGCGTTCACCTTGGAAAACTTGAATCTGTACTGCTGGTTGATTGTCATCTGCAGTAGTAAAGATTTCAGAACGCTTTGTAGGGATAGTGGTATTGCGTTCGATTAACTTAGTCATAATGCCGCCCTTGGTTTCAATACCAAGTGAGAGTGGCGTTACATCGAGTAGAAGTACATCTTTAACTTCACCCTTAATTACACCAGCTTGCAGGCTTGCGCCGAGAGCTACAACTTCATCCGGGTTTACGCCTTTATTTGGCTCTTTCCCACCGGTAAGTTCTTTAACTAGGTCAACAACAGCAGGCATGCGTGTTGAACCACCAACAAGAACTACATGATGAATGTTAGCGATCGGAATCCCAGCATCTTTGAGAACTGCTTGGAATGGACGACGGCAACGGTCTAAAAGATCGGCAGTCATTGATTGGAATTGTGCGCGAGTAATAGTTTCATCTAAGAACATTGGATTCTTCTCGGTATCAACTGTTATGTATGGCAAGTTTATAGAAGTTGATTGTGATGCGGAGAGTTCGATCTTTGCTTTTTCAGCAGCTTCGCGAACGCGTTGCATCGCCATCTTATCTTTTGCTAAATCGATTCCATTTTTTGCGGCAAAAGTTTTAACCAGGAAATTAACTAACGCTTCATCCCAGTCATCGCCACCAAGATGGTTATCGCCATTGGTTGCTTTAACTTCAACTACGCCATCACCAATATCAAGAAGTGATACGTCAAAAGTTCCGCCACCAAGATCGAAGACTAGAATTGTCTCTTCCTTTTCGCTCTTATCTAAACCGTAAGCGAGCGCTGCAGCAGTTGGCTCGTTGATAATACGAAGTACGTTAAGTCCGGCAATCTCGCCAGCTTCTTTAGTTGCTTGACGTTGCGCATCGTTAAAGTATGCCGGAACTGTAATTACAGCATCGGTAACAGTTTCGCCGAGATAACTTTCCGCATCACGCTTTAACTTTTGCAAGATACGCGCAGAAATTTCTTGTGGTGTGTATTTCTTGCCATCAATATCGGTAGTCCAGTTAGTACCCATGTGGCGCTTTACGGAGCGAATGGTTCGCTCAACGTTTGTGACGGATTGGCGCTTGGCGACTTCTCCGACAAGTACTTCACCGTTCTTTGCGAATGCAACGATCGATGGGGTGGTGCGAGCGCCCTCCGCGTTAGCGATAACAGTGGCTTCGCCACCTTCTAATACGGATACGCAGCTGTTAGTAGTTCCTAAGTCGATTCCGACTGCTCTAGCCATTTGTCTGTTGCTCCTTGGTTTCTTGGTTCGTCTACTAGGGGTTAATGGGGCCATTCTCTAACATTGAGTCCCCTACGGTCAAAAGATTGAGTCGGAGAGGCTCAAGGTTGCTATCCGGTCTAACCAACGGCCCTTGAGATCTATTCCCTACTCAGCCCTCAGCCGAACCCGCTGGCTTGCAGGCCTCTCTTTAGCCTGCTGCGCTCATCGGATTCGACTTCAGCTCTGAGTCGCTTACTCGCCTATTCTTCGGAGATGCTTACTCTTCTACTAGCGCTGGTTTCATACACGATCGCCACAATTGCGATTGTTGCGGTCACGGTCAAGGGGCGTGAGCTCTACCTGCGGATTAAGGCCGGACAACCAGACCCAACTCGCAGCGATCGGCGCGGTTACCGGTTAGCCACAACTGTGCACGAGATTTTGTCGCACGCGAAGATGTTGAAGTTCACTGGAACCGGAATTGCGCATTGGTTTGTGATGATTGGTTTCGGCGCGCTGATTGGAACTTTAGTAACTGCATTCGGTCAAGTTGTAAATCCTGAGTTTACGTTGCCGCTAATTGGACACTTCGTCGGTTACGAATTATTTGTAGAAGCGATTGCTTGGTTAACGGGGATTGGCATCGTTACGCTAATTGGAATTCGACAAGCAACCAGAATTTTTAGGAAAGGAAGAACTTCGCGGTTTTTCGGTTCCGCTTCATGGAAAGCTTATTTTGTAGAAGGTGTGATTGTTGTAATCGCACTCTGTGTGTTATCGCTCCGCGGACTTGAAGGTGCGCTCGCTGGTGTTACAAGTTGGAATTTGCATTACGCACTCTCCTACCCAATCGTTTCGGTATTTAGTGGCGCTTCACTATCTTCACTTGCAGTTGCAGTTCAAGTTGTCGCGGCAATCAAAATCGTAATTTCGATGACTTGGTTTATTGTGATCGCTTCAAATTTAACAATGGGCATCGCTTGGCACCGTTTTCTTGCGCCATTTAATATTTATTTCAAACGAAGCGCTGGCTCGACGCCGACACTTGGCGCACTTCCGGTTATGTTATCCAAAGGTAAAGAAATAGATTTTGAGGATCCATCTGAAGATGATTTATTTGGACTTGGTAAAACTTCTGATATTTCATGGAAGGGTCTACTTGATATGGCGAGCTGCACTGAGTGCGGCCGATGCCAATCTCAATGTCCAGCTTGGCATACTGATAAACCGCTCTCGCCAAAGCTGTTAATCATGGCGATGCGCGATCATGCGTTCGGGAAGAGCGAATGGGCTTTTAATGAAAAACAAAATGGCGAAGCGGTGGTAAAAGTAGGCATAGATGAACTAATCGTGGGGAATTCGATTTCGCAAGAAGTTTTATGGTCATGTACGACTTGCGGTGCTTGCGTAAACGAATGTCCGGTCGATATCGAACATATCGATCACATCGTAAATATGCGCCGCTTCCAAGTTTTGGTTGAATCTGAATTTCCTTCCGAACTTGGTGGCACATTTAGAAATCTAGAAAATGCCGGAAACCCTTGGGGTTCAAATCGTTCAGACCGCGAAGGTTGGATTGCAGAATGCAATTTCCCAATTCGAGTTGTTGAAGGCACTTTGCCAGATGATGTTGAATATTTATTCTGGGTTGGTTGTGCTGGCGCATATGAAGATCGCGCTAAGAAAACTACGAAAGCCGTTGCGGAATTGCTTTATATGTCGGGTGTTACATTTGCAGTGCTCGGAAAGAAAGAAACTTGTACTGGTGATCCTGCACGACGTGCTGGTAATGAATTTCTATATCAAATTCTTGCCAAAGAAAATATTCAAACTTTTGAAGAAGTTTTCCAAGGGCGACCTAAAGGAATGAAGAAGGTTGTAGTTACTTGCCCGCATTGCTTCACCACAATCGGTCGCGATTACCGTCAAAGCGGATTTGAATTAGAGATGGTGCATCACACTCAACTTCTTAACACGTTAGTAAAAGAAGGAAAGTTGAAGCCAATAAATAAATCTACTAAGAAACTTACCTATCACGATCCTTGTTACTTGGGCCGACATAACCAAATATACGAACCACCACGCGAGTTATTGGAATCAACCGGTATCGAAATTACTGAAATGCCACGTAACCAAGAGCGATCCTTTTGTTGCGGCGCTGGTGGTGGACGTATGTGGATGGAAGAGAAGATTGGAACCCGAATTAATTTAAATCGCGTTGATGAAGCGATTGCTACCGGCGCGGAAGAAGTCGCAGTTGCGTGTCCGTTCTGTCGCGTGATGGTGAGCGATGGGGTAGCGGCTCGTGAATCCTCGGTCGAGGTTCTCGACGTAGCTCAAGCGCTACTGCGCTCAGTTAAGCCTTAATTATTCCTAGTTGCGCTAAGGGCAATTCTCAGGAAACACTCAGACTAGAGGAGAATGCTCACCTTCGAGGTGATCATCCATGAAAAACACAGGGCTTCTAGAAAGAGCAAGCAATATGGCTAACGAGAACGATGTAAAGATGCATCGCATTCTTGTTGTCGATGATGAAAGCAGTATTAGCGAATTAATTTCAACGAGTTTACGTTTCGTTGGCTTTGATGTTCGCACTGCAGCTAACGGCGCCGAGGCGCTACGCGTTGCTGAAGAATTCAAACCACACGCGCTAGTACTTGATGTGATGTTGCCAGATCTAGATGGTTTTGAAGTTTGCCGACAACTCCGCGCAAGTGGTTATAACGTGGGCGTGCTTTTCTTAACCGCTAAGGATGCAACTGACGATAAAATTAAAGGTCTAAGCATTGGTGGCGATGATTATGTAACAAAGCCATTTAGTTTAGAAGAGTTGGTCGCAAGACTTCGCGCACTACTACGTCGAACTGGTGTAATCGAAGTCGCGGTAGATGAAGAGAAAATTCATTTTGCAGATCTCGAATTAAATGAAGCCACCCATGAAGTGCGTCGTGCTGGAAACTTAGTCGAGCTCTCGCCTACTGAATTTATTTTGCTTCGCTATTTAATGATTAACGCGGATCGAGTTGTGAGTAAGTCTCAGATTCTTGACCATGTCTGGCAATACGATTTTCGGGGAGATGCCGGAATTGTAGAGACTTATATTTCTTACCTCCGTAAGAAGATAGATATCTATGATCCAGCCTTAATTCATACCGTTCGCGGCGTTGGTTATCGGTTGCGATTGCCTGCTAAGAATTAAATAACGAAAACTTTTTAATGAAATCCCCACTGCGCCAAGTTAATAACGCCACAAACACCTGGAGTCTTCGTAATCGACTCGTGCTTGGAGTTGTTGTACTTGGAGCGATGGGATTCATAGCCTCTGATTTTGCTGCCCAGAGTGCATTTCGCAGTTTTCTAGTTGCCCAAGTTGATAAACAACTTGAAGATATTGCAGGTGGCTCATTGCTTAGATTAGATCGCGCTGGAATTGCGCCAACCCAAACTGAAAGTGATGAAGAAGGCACACAACCAATAAAAGCAGTTCAACCTTTAAGTGGCGTGCCTACCGCAATTTCTATTACATTATTAGATCCAAATGGAGTTGTTGTTGGAACTTTAGGTGGCGACCTAAGTACTGCGCAATTTTCTGGAGTTGTTTCTAATATGACTATTGCAGATGTTATCGCTCACGAAGCAAAGCCTTACACGATGGAGTTAGGGCGTGAGGGAACACATTTCCGCGTTTTAGCTCGCACACTTCCATCTGGTTTTGGCAGCGTAGTTGCGGCAGTTTCATTAGAGGATGTCGATCGCACAATCGCGCGGCTTCGCTTTCTTTTTTTATTAATCGGCTTACTTGCTCTCGGTGCAATTGCAATTGCTTCTCGAAAGATTATAGATATCTCGTTGCGACCACTTACCCAAATTGAAACAACTGCCGAAGCAATCGCTTCTGGAGATTTGTCAGCGCGTTTACCGGACGCAAAACCAAATACTGAAGTCGGTCGGTTAGTAACTTCTCTTAACCAGATGCTTTCTCGTATTGAAGAATCATTTGCACTCCGTATTGCTAGCGAAGATAAATTACGTCGATTTGTCGCCGATGCCAGCCATGAACTTCGAACGCCGCTTACCGCAATTCGTGGCTTTGCGGAATTACATCGTCAAGGTGCGGTTCAAGGGGAAGCTAAAACTGCTGAATTAGTGCAGCGAATTGAAAAGGAATCTATTCGAATGAGCACGCTGGTTGAAGATTTATTACTTTTGGCGCGGCTAGATCAAGCTCGTGAATTACAACGAGATCCAGTTGATGTTAAAACACTTATTAATGAAGTTGTGGCGTCAGCACAAGCTGCGAAAAGCACTCATCCAATTTCGGTTAACCATGCAGATGGCGATGTTTATATATTGGGTGACTCGCAACGAATTCACCAAGTAATCGCTAATTTAGTTGCTAACGCACAGAGCCATACTCCGGAAGGGACCGCGGTAAATATTTCGGTTTCGCAAAATGAAGATGGAATTACGATTTCAGTAACTGATAACGGACCTGGGCTTTCGGAAGCTGATCAAGCAAAAGTATTCGAGCGGTTTTACCGTGCTGATCCATCACGAGTGCGAAGCGGGCTTGATGGCAGCGGACTTGGACTATCTATCGTGGACGCAGTTATGGGTGCGCACGGCGGCACTGTTTCAGTTAAATCCGAATTAGGTAAAGGTGCGACGTTTACACTTTTTTTCCCTACAGTGGAAATGTAAAACTAACTATTCCATAGCGCGAAGCGCAGCAATCCGTTCTTGAATCGGCGGATGTGTTGCAAATAATTTAGAAACGCTAGATCCATCAAGTGGTGATTCAATCCAGATATGTGCAACCGCATTTGATTTTGCTCTTACAACTGTTGA
>BJFY01000023.1 GCA_014190155.1 Actinomycetes bacterium
ATAAATGAGTCAACTTCTTATCCAGGAACCTTGCGCGATGTGATTTGCCCCTTGATAGAGAAGGGTTCGCCGCTTGGACATATGTATGCGATTTCGCCGGAGCGAGTAGATCCAGGCAATAAGAACTTTGGCACAAAAAATACGCCGCGAGTTGTTGGCGGTTTAACTGATCAAGCGCGTGGCGCTGCGGTGGCTTTTTATAGTTCGTTCTGTGATGCAGTTGTGCCGGTTTCTTCACCAGAGGTGGCCGAAGCTGCAAAGTTATTTGAAAATACATTTAGGTTTATAAATATCGGATTGGTAAATGAATTCGCGCAAGTAATGGGTGCGATGGGAATTCCCGTTGATGAAGTATTAGCAGCGGCGGGAACGAAGCCATATGGCTTTATGCCGTTCCATCCAAATGTGGGAATTGGCGGACATTGCATTCCGGTTGATCCGATGTATCTGCAAGAGAAAGCGATCGAGTTTGGTGTGCCAAGTAAGTACATCGCGGTTTCGCAAGAGATTAATCATGCGATGCCTGGATTTATTGTGGATCGATTGAGTAATGAAATTGGTGGCTTAAAAGGCAAGAAGATTCAAGTAGTTGGGGTTTCTTACAAAGCAAATATTTCAGATACCCGGGAAAGTCCTGCGGTAGAAGTTGTTGGGTTATTGCGTGCGGCAGGAGCGGTTGTGACTTGGCATGATCCATTAGTTTCAACTTGGAGCGGTGAAAGTTCTTCGGCTCTGGATAACAGCGTGGATGCTGGTTTAGTTTTAGTTGCACATGATGGCCTTGATGTATCGGCTTGGAAATCGGTGCCGATTTATTGCGTTAATCGCCATCCTAAATATGCCTGGACACCGTTAATTACGGTTAAATCTAAGTACTGAAGCCTTGTGGTTAAGTCGAAAGTAGTTAAGAAAACGAGTAAGCCTCGGGTATTGCATGTAATCGCGCGGATGAATGTTGGCGGCACCGCGGTTTATTTATCTAATCTTGTAACTGGGTTAACTGATCTTGGTCTGGAGAATTTGCTGGTGATTGGAAATGTGCCAAAAGGTGAAGTTGAAGATGGCGTGGTTGTAAATCTTCCAATAGCTCGAATTGGTTCAATGTCACGCTCATTAAATTTTGCAAATGATCGCGCTGCCAAGCGCGAGCTAGATGCGATCATTAAGACTTTCAAACCGGATTTAATTCACTCACATACTTTTAAAGCCGGGCTATTAGTTCGGATAAGCAATAAATCAGTACCGGTTGTTCATACCTTTCATGGCCACCATTTATATGACCCCGAATTTGGAACGGTTAAACGAAGTGTTTTGAATCTGATTGAGAAGCGGTTGGCTGTCAAAGCTGATGCGATTGTAACTATTGGTGAGAATGTAAAGAAAGAGTTATTGGCGGTCGGGATTGGGAAAGCTGCGCAATATGTTTCGATCGCACCTGGCATAGATGGCGTGAAATTATCTTCGAAAGTTAAAGTTTTAAAATCTTTCTCGCTAGAAAAAGAGAAGCGTCCGATTGTGATGTGGCTGGGTCGGTTTACGCAAGTTAAAAGGCCAGATCGCGTTGTGGCGTTAGCGAAGAAATCCCCTGATTTATTTTTTGTGATGGCAGGTGGCGGTGAGATGGTGGATTCGATTCGGCGAAGCGCGCCATCGAATTTGAAAGTTATCGGTTGGCAAAAGAAGGAAGATATGTGGTCTATTGCCGATATCGCGCTCTGCACCAGCGATAGTGAAGGAATGCCGCTTTCTTTGATTGAAGCGCAATTGGCTGGGATTCCAGTGGTTTCAACTAATGTGGGATCGGTTAATGAGATTGTGGTTGATAGCGTGACCGGGAAATTAGGCAATAGCGATAACGAACTTTTGGCTGGATTTAAGTGGGTAATTGCGGCTCGGAAAACTTTAGTTAAGCGAAGTGCGTTAAAACGAAAGATTAAAACGTTGGCGCATCAAAAGTTTGAGAAAAAGACGATGGCAACAGCACATCGTGAGTTATATCGAAAATTGGGAGTGTAAAGTCCGACTATGAAATTACTGGTTACTGGCGGCGCGGGATTTATTGGATCGTTTTTATCGGAAGCGTTAATTAGCGCGGGCCATAGCGTGGTTTCACTTGACGATTTATCTACGGGTTCAGATAAAAATTTAATTAATTTAACGGGCAAGCCTGGTTATACATTTGTAAATGGCACGATGATGGATGAGAATTTAGTGCGAGATTTGATGGCTGATGTTGATGGCGTATTTCATTTAGGTGCCGCACTTGGTGTTAAGCGAATTTTGGAACGACCATATGAATCTTTAGTTACAAATATGCATGGAACTGAAATTGTTTTGAAAGCTGCTGCGGCAAAGAAGTTGCGGACTTTCTTAGCTTCAACTTCGGAAATTTATGGGAAGAATCCAATCCAACCTTTAACTGAGGAATCGGATCGCGTTTTGGGTTCACCACTATTGGTCCGTTGGACATATTCAGAAGCGAAAGCGATTGACGAATCGTTAATTCAAATTTTCCATCAAACACACGGTCTGCCATTTGTTACTGGGCGATTTTTTAACACCGTTGGCCCAAGACAGACTGGCGCATATGGGATGGTTTTACCTGGTTTTGTTACGCAAGCGTTAGCTGGCAAACCGCTCACAGTTTATGGCGATGGCAACCAACAACGAGTTTTCTGTCATGTATCAGATGCAGTTGATGCGGTAATGCGGTTATTTTTCAATGATAAGGCGCTGGGTCATGCCTTTAATATCGGCGGCGAAACTGAAGTATCGATCAAAGAGTTGGCCGAGTTAGTTATTGCCGAGACTGGATCGAACTCCAAGATTGAAATGGTTTCTTATAAGGACGCATACCCGGCTGGATTTGCAGAGACCATGCGACGGATTCCAAACACGACAAAGGTGCGGGAATTTACGGGATGGGCGCCGAAGTACTCGCTAAAAGCGATTATCGCTGACGTAGCCGCCCATTTAAAGGCGTAACAAAGTTTTAGTTAACCAATAACACTTAGCCATGAGCGCTTCGATTTGGGTATGTGGTGAAGTGCTAGTTGATGTTTTGCCTAACGGAACCGTGATTGGTGGCGGCGGGGCAAATACTGCAAAGGCGCTGGCGCGGCTTGGTTGCGCGGTGGAATTTATCGATGGAATTTCTAGTGATGAATATGGCGTTAGGGCGCGACGGGAATTAATTAAAGATGGTGTGGGACTTTCACTTTCGTTAGCGAGTGATAAGCCAACTGGCAAATCAATCATCGCAATTGATGCTCACGGTGTAGGTAGTTATAAATTCGATGTTGAAAATAGCGCAACTTTTGATTTTAACGATTCGTGGTTGCCGAAAGGCGCGCCAGAAATATTACATATTGGAACTTTGGCAACGATTATCGAACCTGGTGCGAGTGCGTTATTTAAGTGGGCTAAAGAACTAAGTGAGAAAACAATAATTGTTTTCGATCCGAACGTTAGACCGCCGGCGTTACCGGATGCGAAGAAATATCGCGCTGCAGTTGAGAAGTGGGTTGAGATTTCCGAGGTTGTTAAAGTAAGCGAAGCCGATATTGCCTGGTTATATCCGGCAACGAGTGAGGAAGGCGTAGCACGCGAATGGTTAGAACTTGGCGCGAAATTAGTTGTGGTCACGCGAGGTGCGGATGGTTTAGCGGCAATTTCAAAGAGCGATCTGATTGCGGTACCTGGCGTGCCAGTCCATGTAATCGACACTGTGGGGGCTGGTGACACGGTAGGAGCGGTAATAGTCGAAGCGATAGCTAAATACGGCGTTGCTGGGCTATCTGGTGGCGTTCTAAAAGAAGTATTACATAGAGCGGCGAAGGCAGCTGCGATAACCTGCACTCGTAAAGGTGCCGAACCGCCAACTAAAAGTGAAATTGAGAGTTGATTATGTTGCACACACTTGATGGCGGCGAAATTTCAATTGCGATTGATATGGATCAAGGTGCGCGAATTGCATCGCTACGTTGGCGCGAGCTGGATTTTGTGGTGCCATTTCGGGGCGGGATTCTTACCTGGGGTTGGTATGCAATGGCGCCGTGGGCAGGGCGTATTCGCGATGGATTAATTACGGACGGTAATAGAAAAACCCATCAATTACCTACCGCCTTTGATCCACCTAACGCGATTCATGGATTTGGCTTAACGGAGAGTTGGCGCGAGATTGGTGAAGGGCGTGCGTTGTTAGAACTACCTGCGCCATATTTAGGTGCAACTGTTGAGCAGAAAATAGAAATATTAGATAACGCAATGCGCTGGAGTTTGGAATACGAACCAGGCGACTGCGATTTACCAGCATGGCTAGGTTTTCATCCTTGGTTTCCGCGTGAATTAGAACGTGGTGGCAGCGCCGAGATCGAATTTAATGCGGAGAAAATGTTTGTAAAAGATAAGGAAGGGTTGCCTAACGGCGAATTTACAGAACCAGGGCGTGGACCTTGGGATGATTGTTTTACCGAAATTCGCGGGACGCCATCAATTGTTTGGGAAGATGTAGTGCAAATTTCAATCGAGAGCGATGCGCCCTATTGGGTCGTTTATAACGAAGATTCTGATGGAGTCTGTGTTGAACCGCAAACCGCGCCACCTGATGCGGCGAATTTAGGAATTACTGGAGAAAATTATTTAGAAGCGCTCTTTGTATTCGACGAAGTGTAATTACATAAAATATGGTTAATCGCGAGCGGCTTAAGAATTTGATGGCGCATGAAGAAGCGCGTTTTCTCGCGTTACACCCAAAGAGTGGCGAAGCATTTAAGAACGCTCAAAAAGTAATGCCTGGTGGGGTTCCAATGTCGTGGATGGCGAAGTGGCCCGGCGCATATCCGATATTTGTAGAGAGCGCGCAAGGTGCAAAGTTCGTTGATCTAGATGGAAATAGTTACATCGATTTTTGTTTGGGCGATACCGGATCAATGACTGGCCACTCACCTGCGCCGACAGTTAAGGCGATAACAGCCCAAATGGCACGTGGAATAACTGCGATGTTGCCCACTGAAGATGCGGCAATTGTTTCTAAAGAGTTAGCGCGAAGGTTTGGCTTACCGCTTTGGCAATTCACGGTCTCGGCAACCGATGCAAATCGCCACGCAATTCGATATTGTCGAATGGTTACTGGTAAATCAAAAGTAATTGTAATCGATCGTTGTTATCATGGAAGTGTTGATGAAACTTTTGCAACATTGGATGAAAATGGAAATACGGTTGCGCGCGAAGGAAATATCGGCGCTCCAGTTTCGTTAGGTGAAACAACACGAGTTGTCGAATTTAATAATTTAACTGCAATGGAAGCGGCGTTAAAGCACGGTGATGTTGCGGCTATCTTGATGGAACCAGCGATGACAAACGTTGGGATCGTGTTACCGGAGGATGGTTATTTAGAAAGCGTCGGTGAACTTGCAAATAAGTATGGCACGATTTGGATTATTGATGAGACCCATACGATCTCGGTCGGTGCTGGTGGAATGACCGCGTTATATAAATTGAAGCCAGATATCTTGACAATTGGTAAAGCAATCGGTGGCGGGATTCCAACTGGAACATTCGGAATGACCTTTGAATTTGCTGCGGCAATTGCTGCAAAAGTCGATCGAGAAATTATTGATACTGGCGGAATTGGTGGCACGTTGGCTGGAAATGCGCTTTCACTTGCGGCAATGCGGGCAACCCTAAATGAAGTTTTAACTGAAACCGCATTTGTGAAAATGATTGAACTTGGAAATCGTTGGTCTGATGGCGTCGCAACGGTAATTAATGAGTGCAACTTGCCTTGGCATGTAAATCGCCTTGGTGCGCGTGGTGAATATATGTTTTTGAATCGCGCGCCTAGAACTGGCGCAGAGGCTGCGAACGCTGGCGATTTCGAAT
>BJFY01000024.1 GCA_014190155.1 Actinomycetes bacterium
GCTCGCCATGCTTTCAATCGATGATGAATTTATAATTTTAGCTCGGTTGTTAGGCGTTAATATGCAAATGGCGTTAAGTGATGTAACTGCAGCATTGGATTATGAAATAGCTGCCGAGGTCTTAGAACTTGGAGATATTGAATTTCCGGTTGATGAAGATCCGATGGAACCAGCCGGTGATATGAATCTATTTAGCGATTTAGGTTTAGATGAGATGGAGCTAAGAATGATTTGCGAAGATACTGATATGTATCCTGAAGAACAGTTAGAGATAATTGCGAGCCGATTAGGATTTTCCGAGGAACTTGCTGAAATGATAGATGGAAATTGAAGATGCGATGCGTGTGGCAATTGAACACGCAAAAATTGCCTCGGTTGCAAGTAAAGATGTTCCAGTAGGAGCGGTAATTCTTAACGCTAATGGTGATTTGATTTCAACGGGAAATAATCAACGTGAGTTACTAAACGATCCAACTGCGCATGCAGAGATTGTTGCGATACGTCACGCCTCTAAAGCGCTGGGAAATTGGCGTTTAGATGGTTGCATAATCGTTGTGACGCTAGAACCTTGTGCGATGTGCGCGGGAGCGATTGGACAATCACGTATTTCAAAAGTTGTCTTTGGCGCATGGGATGAGAAAGCCGGCGCATCAGGTTCAATATGGGATTTATTAAGGGATCCGCGCGCGCTTCATAAAGTTGAAGTTACAAATGGAGTTTTGCAAGAAGAATGCAGTTCAATGCTAAAAGAATTTTTTTCCGAGCAGCGTTGAAATTAAGGTATTGTCACCTACGGTGGCGTGTCCGAGCGGCCGAAGGAGCGCGCCTCGAAAGCGCGTGTTGGGGAAACCTAACCGTGGGTTCAAATCCCACCGCCACCGCCAGAAAAATTTAGCTAAACCACAATTTCATAAGAAGGATTAAGAATTGTTAGCGAACCTTCAGATTCGCCAACCATGCCCTCGGCGCGGAGAGTTGCGCCAACTTCAAGCCCAGCAATTTCACGTCTTCCTAAAAATTGCAGAGTAACTCCACCAGTTTCATCCCAAATTTCAACTTCTACGGTTGGCGTTGCGCTAGAAGGTGCGGAGCGAATTGCAGATACTCGTCCTTCGACATGTGCACGCCTTCGCCAAGTAATTTTTCCAATTGGAGTCAAACTCTCTTCATAATGACTAATTTGAGATTTTTCTTGAAGCCATGCACTCTTTGCCCGAATTGGCATCCCTGGTTTTGAATTTTCTAGTACGGGTCCCACATCAAAATTAGTCATCGAAGATTTTCCAGAAATAATCTTTTCAACGTCGAAGGGAACGATTGTTGCAACTACCCTACTTAGCTCCGAAATGGGACGAGCAATTTCTTCAGCAGTCTGATCATGAAGTAGTTTTCCTAAAACTCGAGAATAAGCGCGGCGAGGTAGTAGGAGTGTCAACTCAACATCATGCGAAGTTGTAGCCCGAATAGCGTAATCAACTGCGGCATTAGGCAAGCGACGATCCGGACAATCAATTAGTTCTAATGGCACATCATCTAAAGCATCGGATGCAGACCATGCTGCTTTGATCTCTTCAGCTCTACGATCATCTATTACAAAGTGAACCGCATTTAGCTCGCGTGGATTGAGACTTCTTGCGTACCTAATTGCACCAACAGTTGCGACATCAACGCTATCTACCAAAACTGTTACATCATGTCGAGTAATTGAAGTGGCTCGCTCTTGGACTTTCTTAACGCCTAACGCAACTTGTTCTAAACGATACTGCCGGTTTAACCGTAATAGGGAGATAACAAGCACTGGTGTAATCGCAAGAATCAGCCATGCACCTTCAGTAAATTTAACAACTGCGAAAACTATGACGATTACAAATGAAACAATTCCAGAGATTAAGTTGATTAAATAACGAGCCCGCCAACCGTCATCTTTCATTCGTTTTGCCCTACGCGCCATGCCAAAACCAGTTAGCGAGAAGCCGGTAAATACACCAAGAGCGTAGAAAGCAACTAAATGTTCAACCGATGCTCGTGTGGCTAAAACCAGGAGAGTTGCAGCTCCAGCAAGCAAAATAATGCCATTTGAGAAGGCAAGCCGATGTCCGCGCTTTGTTAATTGCCGCGGCAAGTAACCGTCATTAGCGACAAAGTTAACTAAATATGGAAAGCCGCTGTAGGCAGTATTCGCACCAGTAAAAAGAATTAACATTGTGGTTGCTTGCACAATAAAGAAGAAGAACGATCCAAAAGTCCCTTGACCAAGAGTTGCCTTTGCCACCTGGGAAATAACGGTTGGCGTGCCATTTTCGTAAGGCATTGCAAGCGTGCGATGGGCAAACCAAGAGATTCCAAAGACTAGCGATCCAAGCAGAGTGCTCATTACAACTAAAGTTTTGCGGGCATTTACACCTTCTGGCGATTTAAAAAGTGTTACGCCATCTGAAATCGCCTCTAGACCGGTTAGCGAAGCACCACCATTAGCGAATGCGCGAAGCAAGATAAAGATTGCTGCAAAAGTTACCAAGCCTTGTGAATGTCCAAGCGGAACAGCGCCTTCTACATTTGGATCATATTGCGGAAGTGTGCCGTTTATAGTTCGATAAATTCCCATTCCGAAAACTACAAACATTGAGCCAACAAAGAAATAAGTTGGAAGTGCAAATGCCGCGCCAGCCTCCTTTACTCCCCGCAAATTCATAAAGGTAAGAATTAAGATGACTACAACAACCATTATCAATTTGTAATTGTGTAAAACGGGGAAAGTAGAAACGATGGCATCTACTCCAGCCGAAGATTGAATTGCAACAGTAACTACGTAATCAAGCATCAAAGCAACTGCAGCTATTTGTGCAATTACTGGGCCGAAGTTATCTCGTGAAACTACATAAGCTCCGCCTGATTTTGTATAAATAGAAACAACTTCACGGTAGGAAAGCGTGACGATAATTAACACAGCGAGAACTACCAAAGTCATTGGCATCAAAATTGCAAAAGCCGCTAAACCAAATGCGGGAACCAGGGCTAACAAAATCTGTTCCGAACCATATGCAGATGAAGAGATGCAATCCGAAGAGAGAATTCCTAGAGCAAACCGTTTGCTAAGGCGTTGATGTCCGAGGGAATGGCGGTTAAGCGGATTGCCCAAAAGGCGACGTTTGATCTTGTAGGAAAGTGGATCTTTTAGATGGGCGTGGTCTTGTAGCGCCATAGGAGCCGGGGCCCCGTCAGTCCATGATTTCGGCACAGAATCGCTTTCTAATCATCGCTATTCGTAACAGGTGCCCCATCTTACGCGCTTTTCCAACCCTCTATGCTTTGGCGCATGCAACTCAAAACGCAGCTTTATATTGATGGTAAATGGGTAGACGGAAGCGGCACAGTCCCGGTCTATGACCCAAGTGATGAAAGCGTGATTGCCGAAATCGCAACTGCGGGAGATAAAGAATGCGAAGCTGCAATTGATGCTGCACATCGGGCATTTCCGGAATGGGCAAAAACCGCGCCACGTTTTCGCGCCGAGATTTTGCGTAAAGCATTTGAATTGATGATTGCCGAAAGCGATCATATTGCGAAATTAATTTCAATGGAGAATGGAAAAGTTTTCTCAGATGCAAAAGGCGAAGTTGCTTATGCCGCAGAATTCTTTCGTTGGTTTTCTGAAGAGACAGTCCGAGTTCAAGGAGATTTTCGAAAATCTCCAAGTGGCGATAAAAGAATATTGGTTACTCATCAACCAATCGGTGTTTCACTTTTAATTACACCTTGGAACTTCCCTGCTGGAATGGCAACTAGAAAGATTGGTCCAGCGCTCGCTGCGGGATGTACTGTAATTTTAAAGCCAGCTACCGAAACACCTTTAACTGCGCTTGCGATTGTGGATATTTTAGAACGAGCAGGTGTGCCAAAAGGTGTTGTCAATGTTGTGATGCCAACTCCTGCTGGACCTGCAATAAGCAAGATGTTGCATGATCCTCGAGTAATGAATTTGTCCTTCACCGGATCTACTGAAGTTGGTCGAGTTTTATTGCGTGAAGCATCGGACCGCGTAATTCGTTGTTCAATGGAGCTTGGTGGAAATGCACCCTTCTTAGTTCTTGACGATGCGAACATTGATGAAGCGGTTAAAGGTGCAATGATCGCCAAAATGCGAAATGGTGGCGCAGCATGTACAGCTGCAAATCGAATTTTTGTAGCGCGTAAAGTTGCCAAAGAATTTACCGATAAATTTAGTAAAGCTATGTCGAATTTAGTTATGGCACCAGGAATGACTGAAGGGGCTCAACTTGGGGCGAGTGTTTCGATTAAAGAACGAAATAAGATTGCTGACTTAGTCGATTCAGCAATAAAAGGTGGAGCGAAAA
>BJFY01000025.1 GCA_014190155.1 Actinomycetes bacterium
TAACTGCGCTTGCGATTGTGGATATGTTAGAACGCGCAGGAGTTCCAAAAGGCGTGGTTAATGTTGTGATCCCAACACCTGCTGGTCCTGCAATTAGCAAGATGTTGCATGATCCAAGAGTCATGAATTTATCTTTTACCGGGTCTACCGAAGTTGGTCGCGTTTTATTAAGAGAAGCTTCGGACCGAGTAATTCGTTGCTCTATGGAGCTCGGTGGGAATGCACCATTTTTAGTGCTTGAAGATGCAAATATTGATGAAGCGGTTAAGGGTGCAATGATCGCCAAGATGAGAAACGGTGGCGCAGCATGTACTGCTGCAAATCGAATATTCGTCGCACGCAAAGTTGCCAAAGAATTTACCGAAAAATTCAGTAAAGCTATGTCGAATTTAATAATGGCTCCAGGAATGACTGAAGGTGCTCAACTTGGTGCAAGTGTTTCCATTAAAGAGCGAAATAAGATTGCTGAATTAGTTGATTTGGCAATAAAGGGCGGAGCAAAGATTGAAACTGGCGGGAAATTACCTAGTGGTCCCGGAGCGTTCTATCCCGCAACAGTATTAACAGTTGAAAAATCAAATGAAATATTAAAGCATGAAGTTTTTGGCCCAGTCGCCCCAGTAGTTATCTTTGATACAGATGCAGAAGCCATTGAATTAGCTAACGACAGCGACTTTGGGTTAATTTCCTATGTTTATTCTGGAGAAGTTGGCCGAGCAATCAGAATTGCTGAAGCTTTGGAATCCGGAATGGTCGCAATTAATCGCGGTGTAATTTCAGATCCTGCAGCACCATTTGGTGGCGTAAAGCAAAGCGGTTTAGGTCGCGAAGGTGGATTCGATGGAATTCATGAATTCCTGGAAACCAAATACATTGGCGTCGATATTTAAGTAAAACCCGCGGAGGATGAGGGATTTGAACCCTCGGTAGGTTGCCCTACACACGCTTTCCAAGCGTGCGCACTCGGCCGCTATGCGAATCCTCCAGCGCTGGAATTCCAGCAGTGAGAACTGTATCGGTGGTCATAACTATGATTAACCGCAGATCCCCCGTGCGGCATTAACGTGCCGAACTCCCCCAGGGCTGGAAGGCAGCAAGGGTAGGCCCGCTCTAATGGGTGTGCGGGGGATCCTTAAGTTTTCTTAGTAGAAGGAAGGACGATAAAGATGTCACTCGCGTTGTATCGCAAATATCGTCCATCAACTTTTAGTGAAGTAATTGGTCAAGAACATGTAACTGAGCCGCTTTCTAATGCGCTCGAATCTGGACGAATTCATCACGCATATTTATTTTCTGGACCACGTGGTTGCGGTAAAACTTCTTCGGCAAGAATTATGGCGCGCTCGCTTAATTGCGAAAAAGGTCCAACGCCAAATCCATGCGGCGATTGTCAATCTTGCAAAGATTTAGTAGCTAACGGTCCGGGATCTCTAGATGTAATTGAGTTAGACGCCGCAACTCATGGCTTAGTTGATGACGCTCGTGATCTAAGAGATAAAGCTTTCTTCGCGCCGGTAAATTCAAAGTACAAGATTTATATTATTGATGAGGCGCACCAACTTGGACCCGGCGCAGCTAATGCGTTATTAAAAGTTGTGGAAGAGCCACCACCACATGTGTTATTTATTTTTGCAACTACTGAACCAGAAAAGTTAATCGCAACAATTCGCTCAAGGACCCACCATTATCCATTTCGATTAGTCCCGCCTGGAATTTTAGTTTCGCATTTGGAGAATGTTTGCTCTTCAGAAGGTGTGAAAGTTGCAAAAGGCGTATTACCGCTAGTTGTAAGAGCAAGCGGTGGCTCAGTTCGAGATGCGTTATCAGTACTCGGACAACTTCTTGCCGGAGCAGGAAAAGATGGAGTTACTTACGAGATTGCGATCCAATTACTTGGATTTACCGACGGTGCGCTACTAGATGACGCCGTTGATGCGGTAGCAGCACGCGATGCAGCAACTTTATTTAAGACAGTGGATCGATTAATCGAATCAGGACACGATCCCCGAAGGTTTGCCCAAGATTTCTTGGAGCGGTTGCGGGATTTATTAATTGTTGGCGCGTTAGATGGCGATGCATCGAATATTTTGCGGGATTACCCGGAAGACCAATTAGAGCGAATGCGTGGTCAAGCAGATCGAATTGGCGACGCAACGTTAACGCGTGCAGCTGGAATTCTTGCCGAAGGTTTATTGCAGATGCGTGGCGCGACAGCTCCTCGGTTGATACTGGAATTAATTTGTGGCCGGATTTCGCTGCCAGGTATCGATACTGAAGGTGAAGGATTGTTAGCACGGATTGAACGATTGGAACGCCAAGGGAACTTAGCTCCTGTTACTTCAGCTGTAGCTTCAGTAAAAAACGAGGAAGTAAAAGCAAAAGAAGTGAAGCGTGAAGTTAAAGAAGAGATAAAGAAGGAAGTTCAAAGCGTAAAAGTTGAAGAAATAAAGAAAGCGGCCCCTGTGGGGAGTGCTGATATTGCAGCGCTACGAAGACTCTGGCCAGATGTAATAGAAAACGTTAAAAAACGCCGCCGTTTAACGTGGTCTTTGCTAAGCGCCAGCGCACAAATTCTTAGCGTTGACGATAAGACAATCACTATCGCAATTGTTAATGCAGGAGCGCGCGATTCCTTTATTCGTTCCGAGAGCGAACCTATTTTATCTGGCGCATTTGTTGATGTTGTTGGTATTGAGCGAAAAATTGAATTAGTGGTTGATCCATCGATTAGTCCAAACTCTCCTACTTCAAAAACGACCCGCGTAAATGAAGATCCATCGGATGAGAACCAGCTATCGGGAACAGATTTGTTAATGAAAGAACTCGGCGCTCGCGTTATTGCGGAGAGTGAATAAGAGTGTACGAAGGAATTATTCAAGAGTTAATTGATGAATTAGGACGCTTGCCTGGTATTGGGCCGAAGAGCGCACAACGGATTGCATTTCATATTGTGCAATCTGAACGAGTAGATGTAAATCGGTTAGTTGAGGTATTACGACTAGTAAAAGAGCGAGTGAAATTTTGTACCCAATGTGGAAACGTTGCCGAAGAAGAAGAATGTCGAATCTGTCGCGACCCAAGACGTAACAACACGATTATCTGTGTTGTTGAAGAGAGCAAAGATGTAGTTGCAATCGAAAAGACTCGGGAATTTAAAGGCAAGTACCATGTACTTGGTGGAGCAATTAGTCCGATTGATGGCATTGGGCCAGAACAGTTAAGAATTAAAGAGTTATTAGTTCGGTTAGCAGATAATGAAATTGTTGAAGTGATTATTGCGACCGATCCAAACCTTGAAGGCGAAGCGACCGCGACCTATTTGGCGCGGTTAATAAAGCCGTTAGGGATCACAATCTCAAGGTTGGCATCTGGGCTACCAGTAGGCGGCGACTTGGAATATGCAGATGAAGTAACGCTCGGCCGAGCTTTCGAGGGGCGTAGAACCCTAGATGTGTAGATATCTCATTTAATGAGATGATTGGCGTCTTACATATTAAGACAAAGTGCGATTTTGAATGACTTTCTGCCACCCTTTCGCCATGGGTCTAATCGTCCAGAAATACGGCGGCTCCTCAGTAGCCGATGCTGAGGGCATTAAGCGGGTTGCTGCCCGCATAACGGCCACTAAGCGGGCTGGCCAACAAGTCGTTGTTGTGGTCTCAGCGATGGGCGATACCACCGATGAGTTAATCGAATTAGCGAACCAAGTTTCACCGATGCCAAACCCGCGAGAGCTCGACATGTTGCTTACCGCTGGTGAGCGAATTTCAATGGCGGTCCTTGCAATGGCAATTGGAAATTTAGGTTTTGAAGCGCGATCTTTTACTGGAAGCCAAGCGGGAATCATTACTACTTCCGCGCATGGCCGAGCCCGCGTTATCGATGTAACGCCAGGAAGAATTCAAGAAGCGTTAAAAGATGGTGCGATTGCAATTGTTGCGGGCTTTCAAGGAATTAGCCAAGATACAAAAGATGTTACAACTTTAGGTCGAGGTGGATCAGATACAACTGCAGTCGCGCTTGCTGCGGCGCTAGAGGCAGATGTCTGTGAAATTTATACCGATGTTGATGGCGTCTTTACTGCAGATCCAAGAATTGTGCCAGCCGCAAAGAAATTAAAATCTGTTACATATGATGAAATGTTAGAACTTGCCGCTTCGGGTGCAAAAGTTTTGCATTTGCGATGCGTTGAGTATGCACGTCGTTACGAATTACCAATTCATGTT
>BJFY01000026.1 GCA_014190155.1 Actinomycetes bacterium
CCACCTTGATAACGGACGACATAATCAACGCGATCGCCCAATAAATCTGTGGCTTTGCCTTTGCCTTCGTCGCCCCATTGAGCGCCTAAGAGAACAATTGCTGGCATATTAACTATTTCCTTTTCTAATGAAAATGGCATCGAGTGAAATAGTTTTACCAGAAGCGGTCCAGTGCGTTGGCGCCACTTGTACAGCGCTAAATCCTCGCGAAATTAGCCAATTAGCAATTTCATAATGGTGGGTTTCACCCTGATATAAATCAACCAGCGCGCTTTCAAATTCAATGGCTGTAATTCTCGATAGTTCTTTATCTGCACCAAGTAAGACTTTCATTTCTGCACCTTGGGCATCAATTTTCAAATATCCATTATTAATATTTTGTTCTGCTAGAAAAGAATCTAAAGTTGCAAGACTGACCTTTTCGGTCTTATTGAAAGCAATTCCAAATCCTTGATCAAGGATTTCTTTAGGGTTTAATAAGCTAGACGATAAACCAGAATTTGAAGAAATGTTCATTGTTGCTTCTCCTGCAGAATCACTCAGACCCAAATTGTGCACATTCCAAAACCCATCCTTAGCGGCGTTTTTCTTTAGAGTATTAAAAATACTTGTGGGTTCAAATGAATCTATCTCTCCTTGAAAACCAGATTTTCGAATTTTTGTTGCGTATTGACCACTATTAGCGCCGACGTCAATAACGGACTTAATTCCAAATTTGGTTAAGACCTCATTTCGAACCGAGGTTAGCCGCTTCTCTGATGACGGTTGGACCCGTAAGCCCAAGTATTTGTCTAGCGGTTCGTTAATCCAGGAGATTAACTTCTTTATCCGCATTCTCGTCTCCCGTATCAGAGTTTGGTAAATCTCTGGGAGCACTGCATTGAGCCGACCCGAGGCTTACGGCATATCCCACCACAGATTAAGCCGCGATTCAAATACCGCTATAAACCAACGGCTTTTAAGAGCAATCGAACGAAGTAAGAGCTAAGAGTTCGCGCTGAAGATGAGAGCAACAACTTTATGATGTTCTGAATAATGGTAGCGCTCATTGTGATGGCTTGAGAATGCATAAGAATCCTTTTCTCGTAGGTTTTTTAGAGGGCTAATCATCCACTTCATTCCTGACAAAAAAACTTACGCGATTGGCTAGTGTGGAAAAGAATGCGCTGGTAATCTCGCCAAACATGAGCAACGAAAACCTTGGCGATTCTGTTGAAAATCTACTAACTGAAAATCGCACATTCCCACCCTCTGCTGAATTCGCAGCGCAAGCAAATGCAAAACCAGAAATTTATGAGGAAGCCGAACGAGATCGGTTAGCTTTCTGGGAGAAGCAAGCGCGACGTTTACATTGGGATACCGAGTGGAGTTCAGTTCTCGATTGGAAACCACCTTACGTAAAGTGGTTTATCGGTGGAAAATTAAATGCTTCTTACAACTGTTTAGATCGCCATGTAATTGAAGGTCGTGGCAATCGAGTTGCATTTCATTTCGAAGGCGAACCAGGCGATACCAGAACCATCACTTATGCAGATTTACTTGCTGATGTTAAAAAATGCGCAAATGCGTTAACCGAGTTAGGAATCAAAGCGGGCGATCGCGTTGCAATTTATATGCCAATGATTCCCGAAGCTGCAGTTGCAATGTTGGCTTGCGCTCGGGTTGGCGCAGCACACTCTGTAATTTTTGGAGGTTTCTCGGCAGATTCACTTCTCGCCAGAATTTTAGATGCCGATGCAACTTTAGTAATTACTGCAGATGGCGGATTCCGAAAAGGCGCAGCTTTTGCGTTAAAGCCAGTTGTTGATGAAGCGCTAAAAAGTAAAACAAATGTAAGAAATGTATTAGTTGTAAAACGAACCGGCCAAGAAACCGCTTGGAGCGAGCGCGACATTTGGTGGCATGAGGCGTTAGCGCGCCAAAACCCAGAACATGTAGCGCAACCTTTCGATAGTGAGCATCCACTCTTTATTCTTTACACGTCCGGCACAACCGCTAAACCAAAGGGTATTTTTCACACTACCGGTGGCTACTTAACTCAGGCCGCTTATACCCACCAAAATGTCTTTGACTTAAAACCAGAGAGCGATGTTTTCTGGTGCACCGCAGATGTCGGTTGGATAACTGGCCACTCTTATGTGGTTTATGGCCCACTTATTAATGGCGCTACTCAAGTTATCTATGAAGGAACTCCAGATACGCCACATAAAGGTCGGATATTTGAATTAGTCGAAAAATATAAAGTTTCGATTCTCTATACCGCGCCAACGTTAATCCGTACTTGGATGAAATGGGGCGATGAATTTCCAAATAAATATAATTTAAAGTCGCTTCGCTTGCTCGGCTCAGTTGGAGAACCAATTAATCCAGAAGCTTGGATGTGGTACCGGGAAGTTATCGGAAATAATAATTGCCCAATTGTTGATACGTGGTGGCAAACCGAAACTGGCGCAATCATGATCTCGCCGCTCCCTGGCGTAACTGCAACTAAACCAGGTTCAGCAATGGCAACTATCCCTGGAATAAGTGCAAAAGTTGTAGATGATGAAGGAATTGAAGTTTCAAAAGGACGCGGCGGTTATTTAATTCTCGATAAACCTTGGCCTTCGATGCTCCGCGGTGTTTGGGGCGAAGATGAACGATATAAAGAAACTTACTGGTCGCGTTTTAAAGATTTATATTTTGCCGGCGATGGCGCAAAGTTGGATAACGATGGTGCAATTTGGTTGATGGGTCGCGTTGATGATGTTATGAATATTTCTGGCCATCGAATTTCTACAACTGAAGTTGAATCGGCGTTAGTTTCACACGAAGCGGTAGCGGAAGCCGCAGTTGTAGGCGCTAACGACGAGATCACCGGCCAAGGAATCGTGGCTTTTGTTATTTTGCGCGGTGGAATTCCAAATGTTGGCGGCGAAGAGTTAATCCAAGAGCTTCGTAACCACGTCGCTAAGGAGATTGGTGCAATCGCGAAACCTCGTCAAATTATGGTTGTTGCCGAACTTCCAAAAACTCGAAGTGGCAAAATTATGCGACGGTTACTTCGTGATGTCGCCGAGAATCGTGCGGTTGGTGATTCCACAACACTTGCCGATCCAAATGTTATGAAGCTAATCTCTGAAGGGCTTAATTCTGGGAAGTCCGAAGACTAGCGTTTGGAATTATCTCTTTAACTTTTGAAATTACATCTGAAAGGATTTTCGGCGCAAACGGTTCTATGTGAGCATAACTCCAACTGTCAGTAATTGGCTTCTGTAGCGAATTATTTGGCAACGCCATTACAACTGCAGCAAGTATGTATAAACCAATCCCAAGCCGAATCACAGCAAGCCCACCTCCCAGAATTGAATCCACCCAACGAAGCGGACCGAAAAATAATTTCTTATGAATTCCTTTTCCGATAACTCTAAGTAAATTTTGACCGAGCATGCCGACAATTAAAATCGATAGCGCACAAACCCCAATTACTTTTGGAACGCTATCCCAACCATGCGTGAACTTAATTGCAAGTTCCAACCCAAGTAGCCCACCACCCACATATCCGACTAGCGCTAATAGTGAAGAAATAAACCCAGCTCGGTATCCCAATACGAAAATAATAAACGCTAATGCTCCAATAGCTATATCGAGTACCACTAAATCTTTACTCCTAAATGCTTAGAAATTAAGTTCTTTAACTCAGCAATGGATTTAACAGTACCGATTTTCTTATAAGTAATTCTTCCAGTTTCATCGATAAACCAGGTAACCGGGATTCCCATTCCGAATAGCTCAGTAGTTCTGCCATCTGGATCAAATAGGTGCGGCCAACTCATATTGTTTTTCTTCGCAAAATTAGCGCCTACACTCACGGATTTTTCTTCAACATCTATACCGATGAATTGCACTTTTCCATTGTTAATTTTAGAAAACTCTTTTAAGAATGGAAGTTCTTCTTCGCAAGAGGTGCACCAACTAGCCCAGACATTAACCACCGCAGGTCCTTTAATCATTGACAATTTCACAGGACCGTTGCCATCTAAACATTCGAGTTCTAATTCAAGTTGGGAGTTATAAGTATTATCTTTAACTTGTTTAATTGAACTACAAGCTACTAACTCCTTATCTGGGGCACTTGTTTTTACACTGCCATTAGATGTACATGCTGTCACAAAAAATAGAAG
>BJFY01000027.1 GCA_014190155.1 Actinomycetes bacterium
TTCTTTACGCAACTTTCGAAAAATCTTTAACCCTTGCCCAATCATAAATAACCCAATAATGAGCGCTGCAAGTGCAAGCGCAACCGAAGTAATGAACTCCACGCCGTAAGCCTATAGAGTTTCATACATGAATTCAGCAGCGCCGTATCGCAAGCTCGTTGTAAAGGTAATCGTTGGCAAAGATGATCCAGAGCGATGCGCTCAAGCCTTCAACGTTGCTGCAACTGCGCTGGCATCTGGAATTGAAGTGTCGCTCTGGTTAGCCGGCGAGGCATCTTGGTTTGCACTTGCTGGCAAAGCAGAGGAATTTGTGCTTGAACATGCTGCGCCATTGCACGAACTTCTTGAAACTCTAGTTTTAAATGCTTCGGTCACACTCTGTACACAATGTGCAACCCGCAGAAATATTAAAGATGGCGATCAAATTAACGGAATTAGAATTGCTGGATCAGCAGCGTTTGTTGAAGAGATTATGGGCGCAAATACCCAAGTAATTGTTTACTAATCTAGCGGAACTAAAATCTCCTGCGTCGCTGGAATTCCATCAGCTGTTAGAACTGCATCTGCGGGTGTCATTCGTTTAATAACTGCAAGCGCAATAGTTCCTAATTCATAATGGCGCGCAACGGTTCCAACGAAACCAACTTCTTTGCCATCATTTAAAACTGGCGTTCCTTGCGCGGGGATTGAAACAGCGCTGCCATCAAGATGTAATAAGACTAAACGTCGCGGCGGATGTCCTAGATTAAATACTTTCGCAACAGTTTCTTGGCCGCGATAACAACCTTTATTCATATGTACTGCACCATTTAAAAACCCAAGTTCATTAGGGATGGATTTATGGTCAGTTTCAAAGCCATATCGAGCTCTTCCGCTTGCTACCCGTTCTGCCGCTAGCGCCCAAGTTCCAACTTGGGTATTTGCCGAATTAAATGCAGCGATAGTTTCAGCTAACTCACTTCGAGATAACAGCGCATACGGTCCACCGATTGCATCGGTTTTCCCCGGAGCGCGCAAAACTGCAAACTCATTCGTTGCATCTTTAATTTCAACCCGAAGCATAAATTTCATTGATTCTAAATACTTTATGAGTGAGTCCAAGTAAGTTGCATCTAGATGTAAGAAAACCGTGGTTCCATCATCTACTAAGAAAAATTGTTGCTCGACATGGCCATTTGTATCAAGAATTAACGCTTCTTTCCACTCGCCAGGTTGTAACTTCTCAAGATGTTGCGTAGTAATTGCATGCAACCAAGTTAAGCGATCTTCACCTGAAATCGTTACGACTGCGCGATGTGATAAATCTGCCCAAGCTTTTCCAGCGGCTAGCGCGCGTTGTTCTTGGGCAACTTCACCAAAATGCCAAACCGCACCCTTATCTGGACCATCTTCAACTAATACTGCGCTCATATTTTTGTTGCGCAATCTGCGCAAGTTCCATAAATTGCAAAGTGAGTTACATCAGTCTTGAAACCATAATCGTCTGAAAGTTTATTTACAAAACTTGCAGCTGCATCAATTGGGGCATCGCCAACTGAGCTACATTTCCCGCAAACTAAATGTAAGTGGGTTAACTCTTCCGCCGCGTGGTAGGTAGCGCCGCCATGACCTAAATGGGTATGTTGGACTAAACCAACATTTTCTAACGTTTCTAAATTCCGATAAACCGTTGAGAGATTAATACCTGGGTGCGTTTTATGAATCTTTGCGGCAACATCTTCAGGCGTTGCATGACCTAACTCTCGGACTGCGTTCAACACCAACTCGCGTTGCGGTGTGAGCCGTAAGCCCTTTTCGCGGAGTTCGTGTTGTTGCGCCATGAGTGAAGTCTAAGGCGCCATCTGATGCGCGGGAAATTAACGAGGTGGTGCGCTGCTTTTACGCCGAGTACTCTTAGCGCTCTTATGGCACGCATCCTTCTCCTCACAAATACGCTGGGAGCCAGCGCTGAGGTATTGCCTGCGCTCGCGCTATTGCAACACCAAGTGCGGATATTGCCCGCCGAAGGTTCAGTATTAGTTGATGTCCCCGAAGTTGATTGCGTATTCCTTGATGCGCGCCGCGAACTTCCCGCCGCAAAAGCTTTAACTTACCTATTAACTTCAACTGGAATTGGTTGTCCGGTAATTGTGATCGCAACTGAAGGTGGCTTATCTGCGATGAGCGCCGAGTGGGGCGTTGACGATGTAATTCTAGATACGGCGGGTCCAGCAGAAGTTGAAGCGCGAATTCGAATTGCAATCGGAAAAATCGAAGCCCAACGAATTGCGGCTGATCCAACTTCAGGTGAGATTCGAAGTGGCGAAGTTGTAATTGATGAGCGAAGTTACACTGCAAAAATTCGCGGAAACTCTTTAGATCTAACTTTTAAAGAGTTCGAGCTACTTAAATATTTAGCGCAACATCCTGGTCGCGTCTTCACGCGTTCCCAACTTCTCCAAGAAATCTGGGGCTACGACTATTTCGGTGGCACTCGCACAGTTGACGTTCATATCCGTCGCTTGCGTTCAAAGCTTGGTCCAGAATTCGAAGCGATTATTGGAACAGTTCGAAATGTCGGCTACCGATTCACCATTAATGGCAAGGAAACTTCGCTCTCTGAGCAGAACTCGTGAAGTTACTCGAACATCTCGGCACCACTACCCAAGAAAAAGTTTTAGCTTTAATTGCTGATGCGACAAAGCAAGATGGAATTCCCCCGGTAGCTGAACATGTGTTGCTGCACTTACGTTATGGTGGCGATAAAGCCGCTCGCCATTTAATTATGGAATCAGGCGAAGAAGTTATTGGCTACGCACATATTGATCTCACCGACGAAATCGAAGGCCCGAGTGCAGAATTAGTTATCCATCCCGAGCATCGCAATCAAAAACTAGGCAGTCAACTTTTAGCCGAAGTCACCAAAATTGCTGGCGATCGGCTGCGCTTGTGGTCACATGGAGATTCAGTAAGCGCCCAAAAGATGGCGGAAAACAAAGATTTAAAACGAGTCCGCACCGTTATTCAGATGCGCCGTTCACTAAATGACCCAATTGCTGATATGAATAACAGTATTGAAATTCGTAATTTCCTAAATGGTATTGATAATGATGAATGGATAGCGCTAAACAATCGAATTTTCAAGGACCATCCGGAGCAATCGAGTTGGAGTAATCGAGATCTAGATATTCGAATTCGTGAAAATTGGTTCGATGAGAAAGGATTTTTAGTTGCGACCGAAAACGGCAAGATGGTGGCATTCTGTTGGACCAAGACCCATGGTGGCCATTCGCACAAGCACGCAGATCATGAAGAAACTCATGCTCACGATCCAATCGGTGAAATTTATATTATGGGAGTCGATCCAGATTTCTCCGGTCGTGGATTCGGTGGCGCAATCACAATTGCTGGGTTGCAACATATGCGTTATCAAGGCATTTTTTCGGCAATGCTCTACGTTGATTCCCAAAATGAAAGTGCGTTAAAACTTTATCGAGAGCTCGGTTTTACCGAATGGGGGCGTGACGTTCTCTATAAGATTTCAGGAAGTTAGCTCAACACACATTTTTCGGAACGCTTCAGTGTGCGCGTCCACATCGGATTCAGTTGTATCTGGCGAGATCAGCGCCATATTGTGAAATGGCGTTAACAAAAAGCCATCGTTTAGTAACCGTAAATGTAGGTATTGTTCCAATTCGAAATCGCCAGCGTTCGCAGCCTCTGCGCCAGTTCTAGGCGCGCGATTCAAAAACATATATTCACCACGCGCACCAAGGCGATTTACATGCCAAGGCAAGTTGCACTCATTAATTACCGTTGC
>BJFY01000028.1 GCA_014190155.1 Actinomycetes bacterium
GCGATCTTTTACTGGAAGCCAAGCGGGAATTATTACAACCTCTGCACATGGCCGAGCTCGCGTTATCGATGTAACGCCAGGAAGAATCCAAGAAGCGTTAAAAGATGGCGCGATTGCAATTGTTGCGGGCTTTCAAGGAATTAGCCAAGATACAAAAGATGTTACAACTTTAGGTCGAGGTGGATCAGATACAACTGCAGTCGCGCTTGCTGCGGCGCTAGAAGCGGATGTCTGTGAAATTTATACCGATGTTGATGGCGTCTTTACTGCAGATCCAAGAATTGTGCCAGCCGCAAAGAAATTGAAATCAGTTACATATGATGAAATGTTAGAACTTGCCGCGTCAGGTGCAAAAGTTTTGCATTTGCGATGCGTTGAGTATGCACGTCGATACGACTTACCAATTCATGTTCGATCATCGTTTTCCAATTTGGAAGGAACTTGGGTTGTTAAAGATCAACCCGAAGGAGGAGCAATGGAACAAGCAATCATCGCCGGAATCGCACACGATAAGAGTGAAGCGAAAATAACAATTGTTGGTGTGCCGGATCGCACCGGTGTTGCCGCGCGCATCTTCCAGACAATCGCTGATGCCGATATAAACATCGACATGATTGTGCAGAACGTTTCCGCCGCCGCTACCGGGTTAACCGATATTTCTTTTACTTTGCCAAAGAGTGAAGGCTCAAATGCAACTTCACTATTGCAAAAAATCCAAGGTGAAGTTGGTTTTCAATCTATTCAATACGATGACCAAATCGGAAAACTTTCATTGATTGGTGCTGGAATGCGATCTCACCCAGGAACTACCGCAACCTTCTTCGCCGCCATGGCGCAAGCGGGTGTGAATATTGAGATGATTTCAACATCAGAAATTCGAATTTCTATTATCTGTCGGGTTGCTGATCTAGAAGCAGGTGTTCGTGCAGCTCACACCGCTTTTGATTTAGATGCAGATAGCGTCGAAGCCGTTGTTTATGGTGGTTCTGGTCGATGAGTCGGAAACCTTCGCTAGCTGTTGTTGGCGCGACCGGTGCCGTTGGCACAGTCATGCTCGACATACTTTCTAAACGGCCAAACGTTTGGGGCGAAATTAGATTAATTGCATCGGCGAGAAGTGCTGGCAAGAAACTTACTTGTAGAGGCGAAGAGTTAACAGTTGTTGCACTTTCACCAGAAGCATTTGATGGCATCGATGTTGCGATGTTTGATGTCCCAGATGAAGTTTCAAAAGAATGGGCACCGATTGCTGCGTCGCGTGGCGTGGTGGCTGTAGATAACTCTGGTGCATTTCGTATGGATCCAGAAGTTCCATTAGTGGTCCCTGAAGTAAATCCAGAGCAAGTAAAAAATCGTCCTAAGGGAATAATTTCAAATCCAAATTGCACCACCCTTTCAATGATTGTTGTAATGGGTGAACTTAATAAGAAATATAAATTAGAGGAACTTGTAGTTGCCTCATACCAAGCGGCTTCTGGTGCTGGTCAATCAGGGTTAGATGTTCTACGTGAAGAAATTTCATCAGTTGCTAATAAAGCTGTGGGGGATGTAGCTGGAGATATTCGAAGTTTAGTAAAAAAGAACAATACATTTCCGGCCCCGCTGGCTTTAAACGTAATTCCGTGGGCTGGTTCACTAAAAGAAGATGGACACTCATCGGAGGAGTTAAAAGTTCGTAACGAATCTAGAAAAATTCTAGGATTGAATTCGCTTAAAGTGTCAGCAACTTGTGTGCGCGTTCCAGTTCTAACAACCCACTCGCTAGCCGTGCATGCGGTATTTGCGAACGAAGTCTCTAGAAAAGAAGCGCAAGACTTATTGGAAAACACGGCAGGCGTGAAATTGGTAGATGATCCAGAAACCCATCAATTCCCTACCCCTGCTGATGTAGTTGGAACAGACCCAACATGGGTTGGCCGAATTCGCAGAAGTATTGATAATCCAAAAGCGCTTGATTTGTTTGTTTGTGGCGACAATCTTCGTAAAGGCGCAGCCTTAAATACAGCGCAAATTGCAGAGCTAGTGGCTGCCGAATTTAATTAATTGCGCACTGTTACCCTTATTTCATGACAATAGTAATTGCTGGTTCAACTGGTTTAGTCGGTTCGGCGATTACTCGCGCACTTGTTGGGCGGGGTCAAAGCGTAATAGGAATTAACCGTAAAGTTGTTGATCTGCTTGACCGAAAAGCTACTTTTGAATTCATTAGCGCAGCTAAACCAGATTTAGTGATAGATGCTGCTGCAATTGTTGGTGGTATTGGGGCAAACAATAATTTCCCAGTCGATTTCTTAAGTAAAAATATTCAAATTCAAAGTAATTTAATGGATGCGGCCCATGCAGCAAATGTTGAAAGATTTGTATTTCTAGGTTCAAGTTGCATTTATCCTCGAGATTGTGCGCAACCGATAAAAGAAGAATATTTAATGACTGGTCCGCTAGAACAGACAAATTCTGCATACGCAGTTGCAAAGATTGCAGGTATTGAATTGATTCGCTCTTACCGAAAACAATTCAATCGGAAATGGATCTCGTTGATGCCTACAAATATGTACGGGCCTAATGATAATTTTGATTTAGAATCTAGCCATGTCTTGCCAGCGTTAATAAACCGTTTCGTCACCGCTACAAAGAACGGTGATCGCGCCGTAACACTTTGGGGTACCGGTTCACCAAAACGAGAATTTTTACATGTTGATGATTTAGCTACAGCAACGCTGTTAGCAGTAGAAAAATATGATGATGGCGCGCATTTAAATGTTGGTACTGGAGAAGACCTTCCAATTGCCGACTTAGCATCAATGATTTCGCGATTATCTGGATTTAGTGGAAAAATAGAGTGGGATAGTTCAAAACCAGATGGCACGCCAAGAAAAGTATTAGATGTTACAAAAATGAAGAATTTAGGTTGGGCACCAGCAATTTCGCTGGAAGCGGGTATCGCGAGCACGGTAGAGTGGTTCAAAGATAATTCGATGGCGAAGAGGTAGGTATATGGCTGCAAAAGTTGCGCTGATAACCGGAATCACAGGGCAAGATGGTTCATACCTCGCAGAATTTCTTTTAGCTAAAGGTTATGAAGTTCATGGCTTAATTCGCCGATCAAGTTCATTTAATACCGGGCGCATTGATCATATTTATCAAGATATTCATGAGAGTAATCCAAAACTATATTTACATTTTGGAGATTTAAT
>BJFY01000029.1 GCA_014190155.1 Actinomycetes bacterium
TAATTCTCCAAGGAAACTATCTTCGGATTGGCGAAGTTCTACTCCCCGAATCCACACAACTACGAATGCAGCGTCTCTATCCGGGCACGCTTATTAAAAGCGCGATAAAAGTAATCCTGATTGCCCGTCCAAAATCCCCGCTAAATCTGCAATCCGGCCGCTCATCCATAGCCGATTCTCCAGAAAGTGAGGAGATACGGAATACTGAACTCCTTACCTGGGCGATGCAGGCAATTACTTCAACTAAATGAAAGTGAGTTCTTTGTGAAACGTTTTATGGCGGCTGCACTAATTTTAATTAGTGGTCTATTTCTATCTGGTTGTTCAAATATGGGTTCGGCCGCAACAATTGGCGGAACTGAAATATCAATGAAGATAGTTGAAGATAGCATCGCAGAAATTCTTGCCGAGCGTGCAAAGACCGATACTTCACAGATGCAATTAGAGACTGGCGATGCGCTAAATCGCAGTCAATTGCAATTCTTAATTACAAATAAAATTATCGAAGAATTGGCAATTGAAGATAAAATCACAATTACTCAAGCAGAGGTTGATTCATATCGCGTAACAGTTATAAAAAACGTGGGCGGCGAAGCTTCCCTGCCAAACGTTTTAGTAAATGCAACGTTGGCACCTTCTAACATTGTAGATATTTTGCGGCGCGATCTAATTATCACCAAGCTTTCTCAAGCTGCAGTTTCATCCGGACTTTCCGAAGCCGATGCAAATGCTGCAGTTCAACAATTAGTAATTGAAAAAGCCAAGTCATTAAAAATTGTAATTAACCCAAAATTTGGAAAATGGAACGATTTAACCGCTCAAATTGAAGCAGCAGATGCTACAAATGGCGCTGTAACTCCATAATCAAAATTACTATTAGTTAATGAACACTGATGAGCTAAAGCGCTTAGCAGAAGTTATGGACCGGCTTCGTTCACCCGGAGGATGTCCTTGGGATGCCGAGCAAACACATGAAAGTTTGCTCAAATATTTATTAGAAGAGTCCTACGAATATATCGAAGCGGTGGAGAGCGGTGATCGCGCTGCAATCAAAGAAGAGCTTGGCGATTTATTACTTCAGGTTTATTTCCATTCGCGGATAGCCGAAGAAGATAAATCCGCTCCGTTCTCGATTAACGATGTGGCTGCGAGCGTTACCGAAAAGCTAATTAATCGTCACCCTCATGTATTTGGCGATGTAGTGGCTAACACCAGTGAAGAAGTTAAGCAAAATTGGGATCAGATTAAGAATGCAGAAAAAGGAAGAACCTCACCAATAGATGGCGTGCCACTTGGCCAACCTGCTTTGCAATTGGCAGCCAAATTGCTACACCGGGCGGAGAAAAATAAATTAGCTCGCCCAAATACAGATTTACCAAAATCTATTCTTGATAATTCAAAAGATTTGGAGAGCGATTTAGGGGAAGCTATTTTTTCCTTCACTGCATGGGCCGTTGAAAATGGAATTGACCCAGAGGCAGCACTTCGAAAAGTTTCGCTCAAATACGCGGAAAAATTAGCAAACGAAAAGACCCTGTAGACTTAGCAAATAATTTGAAAGCTCGCGAACTTCAAACTGGGAGATTACCGTGGCAGCGATTGAAATAATTGGCGCAAGAGAAATTTTAGATTCCCGCGGAAATCCAACAGTAGAAGTTGAAGTAATTTTGGAAGATGGCACGAATGCGAGAGCGGCTGTTCCTAGCGGCGCATCAACCGGTGCATTTGAAGCTGCCGAATTACGTGATGGCGGTTCTCGTTACTTAGGTAAAGGTGTTGAAAAAGCCGTTAACTTTGTAATTGATGAAATTGCACCAAACCTTGAAGGGCTTGAAGCGCAAGACCAACGCGCAATCGATCAAATCATGATTGATTTAGATGGCACCCCGAACAAATCTCGACTCGGTGCTAACGCAATTCTGGGAGTATCACTCGCAGTCGCTAAAGCAGCGGCAGAAAGTTCTGATTTATCTTTCTTCCGATACATCGGCGGACCTAATGCAAGCATGTTGCCCGTGCCAATGATGAACATTCTTAACGGTGGCGCACACGCGGATACAAATGTTGATATTCAAGAATTTATGATTGCACCAATTGGAGCCCCAACTTTTAAAGAGTCACTTCGATGGGGTGCTGAGATTTACCATAACTTAAAAGCTGTGCTAAAAAAGCGCGGACTTGCGACCAGCATCGGCGATGAAGGTGGCTTCGCGCCAAACCTAGATAGCAATCGTGCGGCGCTAGATTTAATTTTAGAAGCTATTGAAAAAGCGGGCTTTAAGCCAGGTAAAGATATTGCGCTAGCTATGGATGTCGCCG
>BJFY01000030.1 GCA_014190155.1 Actinomycetes bacterium
CGGCGACATCCATAGCTAGCGCAATATCTTTACCTGGCTTAAAGCCCGCTTTTTCAATAGCTTCTAAAATTAAATCTAGCGCCGCACGATTGCTATCTAGGTTTGGCGCGAAGCCACCTTCATCGCCAATACTGGTTGCGAGGCCACGCTTTTTTAAAACAGCTTTTAGGTTGTGATAAATCTCAGCCCCCCAACGAAGTGATTCTTTAAATGTTGGCGCGCCAATCGGTGCAATCATAAATTCTTGAATATCCACGTTGGTGTCAGCATGTGAACCACCGTTTAGAATATTCATCATTGGTACTGGCAACATTGATGCATTTGGTCCGCCGATGTAGCGGAAGAACGAGAGGTCAGAACTTTCGGCAGCGGCTTTTGCAACTGCCAGCGATACGCCAAGAATTGCATTTGCGCCAAGCCGAGATTTATTAGGAGTGCCGTCTAAATCAATCATGATCTGATCGATTGCGCGTTGATCTTGCGCTTCTAAACCTTCAAGGTTGGGTCCAATTTCATCGATAACAAAGTTAACGGCTTTCTCTACGCCTTTGCCTAAATATCGAGCGCCGCCATCGCGAAGTTCGGCGGCTTCGAATGCGCCGGTAGATGCACCGCTAGGGACTGCGGCTCGGGCGTTGGTACCGTCTTCTAAAATTACTTCTACTTCAACCGTTGGGTTTCCGCGGGAATCTAGAATTTCTCTTGCACCAATTATCGCTATCGCTGCCACGGTAATCTCCCAATTTGAACTCTGTGAGCTTGTAAATTATTTGCTAAGTCTACAGGGTCTTTTCGCTCGCTATCTTTTCCGCGTACTTCAACGCGACTTTTCGGAGCGCTGCCTCTGGGTCAATTCCATTTTCAACTGCCCACGCCGTAAATATAAAAAGCGCTTCCCCTAAATCACTTTCTAAATCTTTTGAATCTGCCATTGTTGCATTAGCAAGATTTGTATTTGGCCTAGCTAATTTATTCTTTTCGGCTCGGTGTAATAGTTTTGCGGCTAATTGCAGCGCTGGTTGACCAAGCGGAACGCCATCAATCGGTGAAGTACGACCTTTTTCTGCATTTTTAATTTGGTCCCAATTTTGTTTAACTTCTGCGCTGGTATTAGCAACAACATTACCGAATACATGTGGATGTCGGATAATCAATTTCTTTGTAACACTCGCAGCAACATCATTTATAGAGAAAGGCTGGGTCGGATCTTCCTCAGCAATTCGCGAGTGAAAATAAACTTGCAATAGCAAGTCGCCAAGCTCTTCTTTAATTGCCTCGCGATCCCCACTCTCGACCGCCTCAATATATTCGTAAGACTCTTCTAATAAATATTTAAGTAGGCTTTCGTGAGTTTGTTCGGCATCCCACGGACAGCCTCCGGGTGAACGGAGGCGATCCATTACTTCTGCTAAGCGTTTTAGCTCATCAGTATTCATTCGGGATAACTAAATCTATTAAGGGGTTACAGCGCCGTTTGTAGCATCTGCTGCTTCTATTTGCGCAGTTAGATCGTTCCATTTACCAAACTTTGGATTAATCACAATTTTCAATGCTTTAGCTTTTTCAATAACTAATTTTTGAATTGCAGTTCCAGCATCTGCTTCAGAAAGCCCAGAGTTAGTTGCGGCTTGGGATAGTTTTGCCACGATTAAATCACGGCGGAAAATATCAACTAAGTTTGAAGGTGCCAGCGTTGCATTAACTAATACGTTAGGTAGGGCAGGTTCGCCACCAATTTGGCCAAGAATTTTAGTTCGGTAAGCATCGATTTCTGCTTGCGTGATTTTGATATTGTCTTCAATCGCTACTTCTTCGATAATTTTGTTAGTGATAAAAAATTGTAATTGGCTGCGGTTTAACGCATCGCCACTCTCTAATTGCATCTGGGAAATATCAGTCTTCGCACGCTCTGCCAAGATCTCTGCGATGCTATCTTCAACCATCTTCATCGAAATTTCAGCGCCACCGACAGTTGCGGCCGAACCCATATTTGAGCAGCCAGCTAGGAATAGACCGCTAGCCACAATTAGCGCAATCGCCATAAATTTCTTCACGAAGAACTCACTTTCATTTAGTCGAAGTTATTGCCTGCATCGCCCAGGTAAGGAGTTCAGTATTCCGTATCTCTTCACTTTCTGAAGAATCGGCTATGGATGAGCGTCCAGATTGCAGGTTTAACGGGGCCTTTGGCCGGGCAATCAGGATTACTTTTATCGCGCTTTTAATAAGCGTGCCCGGATAGAGACGCTGCATTCGTAGTTGTGTGGATTCGGGGAGTAGAACTTCGCCAATCCGAAGATAGTTTCCTTGGAGAATTA
>BJFY01000031.1 GCA_014190155.1 Actinomycetes bacterium
CTGTTACATCCGAACAAGGTAAAGAGCTAGCTCAAATTTGTGCACTTAATGCGCTCGCTGCTGTCGAAACTGTGGCAAATATTGATGACATAGTGCGAGTTGTAAGAGTTGTTGGTTATGTAAATGGTGTTGCTGGATTTATAAATCCACCAGTAGTTGTAAATGGTGCAAGTGAATTATTTGTACACATATGGGGCGAAGCTGGAAAGCATGCGAGAAGTGCTATCGGTGTTGCAGATTTACCACTAGATGCACCAGTAGAAATTGAGTTAACGGTAGAGATAAAGGCTTAACGGCCGCGCTTAGATAACCGTTCGAAATCAAGGATTACTACTGCGCGAGCTTCAAGGCGTAACCAACCGCGTCCGGCAAAATCGGCAAGTGCTTTATTGACTGTTTCTCGAGATGCGCCAACTAGTTGGGCTAGCTCTTCTTGAGTTAAATCATGGTTTACATGGAGGCCATCATCTTTTTGAGTACCAAATCGTTGGCCAAGGTCTATTAAAGCTTTAGCAACACGACCTGGAACATCTGAGAAAACTAAATCACCGACAGCTTCGTTTGTGCGGCGGAGTCTTTGGGCAAGGCGGGCTAGAAGTTGCAACGAAACTTCTGGGTGCTCTTTTACCCAAGGAATTACTTGATCATGTCCAAGGCTTAATAACCGTGCATCCGTTACTGCAGTTGCGGTAGAAGTTCGTGGACCCGGATCAAAGAGCGATAATTCGCCGAACATTTCACCAGGTCCGAGTATTGAAAGTAAGTTTTCACGACCATCAACACTCTTTGTGCCTAACTTAATTTTTCCATCGATGATTACATAGAGATGATCGCCGTCATCGCCTTCTAAGAATAAGTCTTCGCCCTTTTTGATTTTAATGGCCGTCATCGCAGAGCGAAGATCGCGGGCTGCGGAATCATCCAGAGCGGTGAAAAGTGGAGCGCGACGTACCGTTGCTTCGTCAGCTTGCTCGTTAATCTTTGGGGCCATGGTGGTCACGATACCGCTTCAATCGAAAAGTAATCAATTTGGGTCTAACCTCCGCTATGTGAGTAAACCTCTCCGCGCAAACTCGCTAGTAGTAAAGCGGAGGGAAGCCGCAAAGGTTTATCGAATACTCAGCAAAAGCTATCCAAATGTGAAATGCGAATTAGATTATAAGAACCCGTTACAACTTTTGGTGGCTACAGTTTTATCTGCGCAATGCACTGATAAACGAGTAAATATGGTTACGCCCGCCCTTTTTAAGAAATATAAAAACGCTGAAGATTTTGCATCAGCAAAACCGAAAGAGCTAGAAACGATAATTAGATCAACTGGTTTTTTTCGTGCGAAAGCGCGCAGTATTAAAGGACTTGGCGAAAAGTTAACTATTGAATTTGGTGGGAAAGTACCTAAGACACTTGAAGAGTTAGTTACCCTTCCGGGCGTTGGCAGAAAGACTGCAAATGTTGTTTTAGGACATGCATTTGGAATTCCAGGAATAACTGTTGATACCCACTTCGGTCGATTATCGCGCAGGTTTGGTTGGAGCGAGGAAACCGATCCAGTAAAAGTTGAATTTGAAGTGGCGGCGTTAATTCCTGAGAAAGAATGGACTAATCTTTCGCAGAGAATGATTTGGCACGGTAGAAGAGTTTGTCACTCACGTAAACCTGCGTGCGGTGCATGTCCATTAGCGAAGTTCTGTCCGGCATATGGAATGGGTGAAATGGATCGCGAAAAGGCGTTAGCGATGGTTAAGTCGGATGCGGATTTTCGATGAAACGGATAGCTCTACTCTTTTCGCTTCTATTTTTTGTGACAGCATGTACATCTAATGGCAGTGTAAAAACAAGTGCCCCAGATAAGGAGTTAGTAACTTGTAGTTCAATTCAACAAGTTACAGATAATACTTATAACTCCCAACTTGAATTAGAACTCGAATGTTTAGATGGCAACGGGGCTGTGAAATTGTCAATGATTAAAGGACCTGCGGTGGTTAATGTCTGGGCTAGTTGGTGCACCTCTTGCGAAGAAGAACTTCCATTCTTAAAAGAGTTTTCTAAAATTAACAACGAAAAAGTGCAATTCATCGGTATAGATGTTGAAGAAAAATCCGCGAGTGTAGGCGCTAATTTTGCGAAGAAGAACAATATGAGTTGGCCGCACCTATTTGATCCAGATGGCAGAACTACTGAGCTATTCGGAATGGGAATCCCGGTTACCTGGTTTATCGATGAAACTGGCAAAATTACTTATAAGAAAATCGGTACTGTTAAATCCATTGCGGAGTTAAAGAACTTAATTTCTAAGCATT
>BJFY01000032.1 GCA_014190155.1 Actinomycetes bacterium
AATCTGCGCTCAACTCAACCATCGGCATTTGGATTTGGTACAGCTCCGCAGAAACAAGCGCTCCAATAACTAAAATTGTGTCGCACTCGGTAAAGATCATCGCAGCTGGCGCTTTCTTTGCTCTAATTAATTCCGCAAGAACTGCAGTGGCTGAACTTGAACCCCGACCGGAAGTCATAACAAGAACTTTTCCAGCAACGCTTACTCCGCATTGCGGATGGTGCACATCAATAATTACACCATGATGATCAACCCCACCCCAAAATGAAATTGGTTGGTCGAGAATTAACAATTCGCCACTGCTACTTCCGGGATGTAGCGCTCGCCCGGTTAGGGTTTTAGAACCAGAGAGCATCGTTGCGCACCAACTTTCCAGCTCTTGCCGAAGCAATACATTCTTTGACTGACCCTAATATCGCTTCAATTCCCAAATTACCGGGGGCATACCAAGCCCATTTCCCAGAATTAGTCATCACAGTTTTAATTTTTGGATTAAGTATCGGTGTTACATATGTACAAGTATCGGTAACAATCCGACCACCAGCATTTTTAAGTATTTGGGCATAACCTAAAGCTTCAGCTCGCTCTAATACACCCCGGCTCGTGGAAACATAAAAATCTATTGACGGAGAAAACTTATCGCCGCCTTCTAATTCTTTTGCGAGATTTTCAAACTCAGCGAGTGAAAAATGCGGTGTACCTAAACTAACTGCATCAAGATCATCTCCAACTGCGGTAGTAAGTCGATCTCGTGATGCTCGTAATTGCGCGGTAGTTATTTTAATCGTCTCAACTTTGGCATTTACTACTGCCGCTAAAGTTGGAGCTTCTGGAGTCACTCCAACAATATGAAATAAACCTACGCCACCAGATGATGCCGCAGTTGCGCCAAGTCCCTTGAGTCGATCCTCAGTTAACCCACCATCTGAAAGATCACCAGGCAATCCGATCATTGCAGCCACTTTACTTTCAGCGATATCGCCTAAGAGCGCGCCAATTGCTGGCCATGCACTTTCTTCTTCTAACAACTCACGCGATATCCCGGAAAAATCAAGAACTAATGCAGCTTTTCTACCTTCATCGGTATGTAGCCCTGCAAATGGAACTCGACCAACAATTGCAGCAGAGATATCTAAAAAATCACCATACCGATCGGTCCGCGCACCTAATACTGAATTTGCAAAAACAATAGCATTTGATTCGGCCCAAGCAATTTGCGTTCCAAATGCTGGCCGATGTCCGGTCTGATACGGCGCACATGTCCATGTTGCTTCACAACCAAGAGCGAGATGCGCATCCATTAATCGTCGGCCATTGGTAGCTAGCGTTGCATCTGCATGAACCAAGTCCGGATGTAATAAATCTAATGAACTAACATTTGTAGTAGTTCTAACTTTTACCTTGCCACCAAGCTCCACGAGTTTTTCAGTATATTCAAGACCAGCAATTCCATGATAGAGACAGCCATCTGCATGTGCCGATTCAATTTCAATTAATCGCGTTGCTTGATTTGCTTTTGCAACCCCAACAATTAACCGCATGCACATTGCAATGGCAGGACCATGTTCACCCGCAAGCATCGCTTGCTCTAGTTCAGTCAAAATCAATTTCTTCATACTATTACGCGCTAGCAATAGCTTTCTCGATTTGCTCTACATGGCTACGCGGATGGTTGGTATGGTTCTTGATCCATTTAGCAACCGTGTAATTACCTTTATCGGTATGCACACCAGATCTCTCAAGGTCATCAAGAGTTAATCGCTTAAGAATGTCCAAGGATGCTGCGCGCACAGATTTAAATACTGCTATCGAATTCTCAACCGGAAGTGTCGTATAACCCAGAACCGCGTTCTCTGCCCACATCCCTTCGTCCCAGCCTTGAATAGTTGATCCCGCTGGTTCTGCCATTAATTTGCGGATGCGCACATACGACTGGGTTTCGCTATCTGCAAGATGATGAATAACTTGTCGTGGCGTCCATTCACCAGG
>BJFY01000033.1 GCA_014190155.1 Actinomycetes bacterium
TCACAAAGCTGGCGTTAAGTAACATCTTCGGTCTTGTTGGACCGAACCGCGTTTTAAGTGTTAAAAGTCGGGATTAGGTGGATTAAGCAATGCCTGCAATCTCGTTAAGTAAAGCGCCACAACCGGCGGCAACCGATCCAATGCAAATCCGTAACTTTTGCATCATCGCTCACATTGATCACGGAAAATCAACTCTTGCCGATCGGATGCTTGGCATAACCGAAGTCGTTGAAGCTCGTAATATGCGTGCACAATATTTGGATCGCATGGATATCGAACGCGAACGCGGTATCACAATTAAAAGTCAGGCAGTTCGCTTGCCATGGCGTTCTGGAATAGATGGCCAAGAATATATCTTGAACATGATTGATACACCCGGTCATGTTGATTTCACTTACGAAGTTTCGCGCTCGCTTGCAGCATGCGAAGGCGCTGTTCTTTTAGTTGATTGTGCCCAAGGTATTGAGGCGCAAACACTTGCGAATTTATATCTTGCAATGGAGAACAACTTAACTATTATTCCGGTGCTAAATAAAATCGATTTACCTGCAGCCCAGCCAGAGAAATTTGCAGAAGAACTTGCAAAACTAATCGGTTGCCAACCAGAAGATTGTTTGCGAGTCTCTGGGAAAACTGGTGCCGGGGTTACTGAATTACTTGATCAAATTGTGAAACAGATTCCACATCCAATTGGAAATCCAGATGCGCCAGCTCGCGCGCTAATTTTCGATTCGGTTTATGACACATATCGCGGTGTAGTTACTTACGTGCGAGTTTTTGACGGGAAACTTTCACCCCGCGATCAAATTCAAATGTTCTCAACTGGGGTAAAGCATGAAATGTTGGAAGTAGGCGTAATCTCGCCAGAACCAGTGGTAAGTAAAGGTCTTGGAGTTGGCGAAGTAGGTTACTTAATAACTGGCGTGAAGGATGTGCGACAATCTCGTGTTGGAGATACCGTCACAACCCATAACAATCCAGCAACAGAAGCACTCGCCGGCTATAGCGATCCGAAACCGATGGTTTTCTCTGGGCTTTATCCACTTGATGGCGATGAATATCCAATGCTTCGCGAAGCGCTCGATAAGTTACAACTTAATGACGCAGCTTTAGTTTACGAACCAGAAACTTCCGCAGCGCTCGGTTTTGGTTTCCGCTGTGGTTTCTTGGGGCTATTACATATGGAGATCGTGCGAGAACGATTAGAGCGCGAGTTCAATTTAACTTTAATATCTACAGCACCGAATGTGGTTTACCGAGTTACTTTAGATTCTGGAAAAGAGTTGATAGTTACCAATCCAAGCGAATACCCAGATGGAAAAATTGTTACGGTTGCAGAACCTATCGTGCGAGCTACTGTTTTAGCGCCAGCAGAGTTCATTGGAACAATAATGGAGTTATGCCAACAACGCCGCGGCACGTTATTAGGCATGGATTACTTATCTGAAGATCGTGTTGAAATTCGTTACACAATCCCACTTGCTGAAATTGTCTTTGATTTCTTTGATAATTTAAAATCGCGTACCAAGGGGTATGCATCCTTAGATTACGAACCAATCGGTGAAGCTGAGGGTGATTTAGTTAAAGTAGATATCTTGTTACAAGGTGACCCGGTAGATGCATTCAGCACAATCGTGCATCGCGAAAAAGCTTATACATACGGGGTAATGATGACTACAAAGCTCCGCGAATTAATACCAAGACAGCAATTTGAAGTTCCGATTCAAGCAGCTATTGGTGCAAAAGTAATTGCACGTGAAACTATTCGAGCGATTCGAAAAGATGTGCTCGCAAAATGTTACGGTGGCG
>BJFY01000034.1 GCA_014190155.1 Actinomycetes bacterium
TCACAAAGCTGGCGTTAAGTAACATCTTCGGTCTTGTTGGACCGAACCGCGTTTTAAGTGTTAAAAGTCGGGATTAGGTGGATTAAGCAATGCCTGCAATCTCGTTAAGTAAAGCGCCACAACCGGCCGCAACCGATCCAGCCCAGATTCGTAACTTTTGCATCATCGCTCACATTGATCACGGCAAATCAACTCTTGCCGATCGGATGCTTGGCATAACCGAAGTCGTTGAAGCTCGGAATATGCGTGCGCAATATTTAGATCGCATGGATATCGAACGCGAACGCGGTATCACAATTAAAAGTCAGGCAGTTCGCTTACCATGGCGTTCTGGAATAGATGGCCAAGAATATATCTTGAACATGATTGATACACCCGGTCATGTTGATTTCACTTACGAAGTTTCGCGCTCGCTTGCGGCAAGCGAAGGCGCTGTTCTTTTAGTTGATTGTGCCCAAGGTATTGAGGCGCAAACACTTGCAAATTTATATCTTGCAATGGAGAACAATTTAACCATTATTCCGGTGCTAAATAAAATCGATTTACCTGCAGCCCGCCCAGAAAAATTTGCGGAAGAACTTGCAAAACTAATCGGTTGCCAACCAGAAGATTGTTTGCGAGTCTCTGGAAAAACCGGCGCCGGTGTAAGTGAATTACTTGATCAAATTGTGAAACAGATTCCACATCCAATTGGGAATCCAGATGCGCCAGCTCGCGCGCTAATTTTCGATTCGGTTTATGACACATATCGCGGCGTGGTTACTTACGTGCGAGTTTTTGACGGGAAACTTTCACCCCGCGATCAAATTCAAATGTTCTCAACTGGGGTAAAACATGAAATGTTGGAAGTAGGCGTAATCTCGCCAGAACCAGTGGTAAGTAAAGGTCTTGGAGTTGGCGAAGTAGGTTACTTAATTACTGGCGTGAAGGATGTTCGACAATCTCGTGTTGGAGATACCGTCACAACCCATAACAATCCAGCAACAGAAGCACTCGCCGGCTATAGCGATCCAAAACCAATGGTTTTCTCTGGGCTTTATCCACTCGATGGCGATGAATATCCAATGCTTCGCGAAGCGCTCGATAAATTACAACTTAATGATGCCGCGCTAGTTTACGAACCAGAAACTTCCGCAGCGCTTGGTTTTGGTTTCCGCTGTGGTTTCTTGGGGCTATTACATATGGAGATCGTGCGGGAACGGTTAGAACGCGAGTTCAATTTAACTTTAATATCCACAGCACCGAACGTGGTTTACCGAGTTACTTTAGATACTGGAAAAGAATTAATAGTTACCAATCCAAGCGAATACCCAGATGGAAAAATTGTTACGGTTGCAGAACCTATCGTGCGCGCTACTGTTTTAGCGCCCGCAGAGTTCATTGGAACAATAATGGAGTTATGCCAACAACGCCGTGGCACGTTATTAGGTATGGATTACCTATCTGAAGATCGTGTTGAAATTCGTTACACAATCCCACTTGCTGAAATTGTCTTTGATTTCTTTGATAATTTGAAATCCCGCACCAAGGGGTATGCATCCTTAGATTACGAACCAATCGGTGAAGCTGAGGGTGATTTAGTTAAAGTAGATATCTTGTTACAAGGTGACCCGGTAGATGCATTTAGCACAATCGTGCATCGCGAAAAAGCTTATACATACGGGGTAATGATGACCTCAAAACTCCGCGAATTAATACCAAGACAGCAATTTGAAGTTCCGATTCAAGCAGCTATTGGTGCAAAAGTAATTGCACGTGAAACTATTCGAGCGATTCGAAAAGATGTGCTCGCAAAATGTTACGGTGGCG
>BJFY01000035.1 GCA_014190155.1 Actinomycetes bacterium
TCACAACGTTTGTTGAGTATGGAACTTCAAAGACTCGATACGCAGGTAAGACTTCTCAATTGCAAACAAATCCAAGTACTCCGGCAGTTTTTGATATAAAAGGGCTGCAAACGGGAACAAAGATTTACTATCGAGTTAATTACAAGGGCGCTTCGGATGCAAACTTTGTAAATGGAAAGCAATATTCATTCACGACGGCGCGCAAGGCAGGATCAACTTTTAGTTTTTCAGTCCATGGAGATACTCACCCAGAACGCGCCGGCAAAATGTTTAATGCCGAGCTGTATGGAGTAACACTTGCAAACATTGCGGCTCAGCAGCCTGATTTCCACATAATGATGGGCGATGATTTCAGTATTGATCCACTTATTGGCAAAGGTCAAGCAGATAAAACTAACGTTGAAAAAATTTACAGCACACATCGAAATTGGCTAACAACTGCGACTAGTTCAGTTCCGCTTTTCTTAGTAAATGGAAACCATGAACAAGCTGCTGCATATCTACTTGATGGCACCGAAACCAATCCAGCAGTTTTGGCTGGTAATGCAAGATTGAAGTACTACCCACTGCCGGCGCCAGATTCCTTTTATTCAGGCAATACAACCCCGATACCTGGCGTGGGACTTCCTCGCGATTACTACTCTTGGACGTGGGGTGATGCGCTATTTGTAACGCTAGATCCTTACTGGCATTCCAGTAATCCTGTTGACAATGTTGCAGGCGTAGAGGATCCAACGGCCGCTAAAGGTGGTGGCGGTGGCGGCGGTAAGAAGAAAGGTGGCGTTACACCAGTCGAAACCGCGACAGCAACGTCGACAGGAAATGGAAAAGTAACCAATCTCTGGAATATAGGAATTGGCGATGAACAATATGCGTGGCTGAAAAAGACTTTGGAAACAAGCAAAGCAAAATATAAATTTGTTTTTGCACACCATGTCATGGGTACGGGTCGTGGGGCAATTGAAGTCTCTACCAATTATGAATGGGGAGGAATTGATCCTAAAGGCAAATCAACCTTTGCCAAGGAGCGTCCGAATTGGGAACTCCCGATCCATGATTTGATGGTGAAAAATGAGGTTTCAATATTCTTCCAGGGTCACGATCACATTTTCTGTACTCAAGAGCGCGACGGTTTGATTTACCAGTCGATGCCCAATCCGGCAGATGACACATTCTCAATATTTAATGATGATGCGTATAAGAGCGGAACGAAAGCGCCTAATTCAGGCCATGTTCGCGTTACGGTTGCACCTTCGCAAGCAAAAGTCGAGTACTTCTTGGCAGCAAGAAGCAAAGACACAAGTCGAAAAAATTTAAGTGTGGCACATAGCTACATTGTTAAGCCAAAGGCACAGAAATGAATCATGAACATGAAGTTAGACATTTAACAGATATAGATAGACGCAAATTTCTTCAACTTTCAGGACTTGCAACTGGGCTCGCGTTTGCGAATTCAATTCTTTCTCTAGATTCGGCTACCGCCCTGGCTACTGCAAAACTTCCTGGATTTACCGCATTTGCCAAATCCGTGAAAGTTTTTAAGGGCGATAAGTACTATCTCGTAGAAAGCAACGGAATTCCTTCGCATCAAATGATGGTCGGAATTAAAAGTTGGCAACAACAAGTGCCAACAGTCCAGAACTATGCGGGAACTAATGCTTGGTCCATTCCCATCAAACCTGTAATCGCTGCTAATCCCATGTCGGCGCGTGATCACTTCTTGCGCGGAGCTATTGCAATTGCGGTCAATGGAGTTCCGATTTTTAATGCGCT